>CAZRKC010000012.1:0-63233 GCA_964600665.1 uncultured Candidatus Sumerlaeota bacterium | reverse complement strand
CTCTCTATTTGAAACTTTTTTCCCCTACCCTCTTGACTTGTTACCACAAGTCTTTTTATTAAATCATGGTTACAAGAGATATAGTGCATCATTATATTTATATTACATATAATAACAAACAACTCCTTTTTCTCGAGTAGTTGTCATTACTCTTCCGTAATTTGTCTCACTTTCCCGATCCAATCGTGCATCCAGTTGGCGCCCCTGCTTATTAGTATTCCTGTCAGCAAAATTCCTAGATATGGCAATTTCATCTGCACACCCATGAGCTCAGTGACATCGATACCGCTGCCGAATGCCACAAGCAGACCGATGACTAAAGCCCCCAGTTTATCAAATGAAAAATTCCCTTCCTGCCAGACCATCTTCAATGTTTCCCAGACCGCCTCCACCATGGCGGCGATCACTAATACCAGAAAGAATGTTTCAAATGTTGCTATCATATATGATTCCCCCTCATATCGATTCTAAATCTTTGACTGCCTGGAATGCGCGCCGGACCTTCTCTTTAGTTTCTGTGTCTGGCACTTCCTTAATGACTTCCACCACTTTACAGTTTGGCGGTGTTACGATTGACCCTTTGGCGATCGTCCCCTGATAATCCACCTTGCAGCCAACTTCCTCCAGTGGTGCACGCGCTTCTACGTATGTAATTTTTTCATCACTGTCGCAGAACGCTTTGAATGATTTCCCGTTTACGACGAATGGGGTTGGAATCCGTGCCATATCGCCCACCTCCTCTACATATTTTTCCGGATCACCCCACAAGCCACCGCCGTTAGCTGTCCCATCATGCAGCCGGATCTCAAAATGTAAGTGAACCCCGGTTGCGGATCCGGTTGCACCGAGACGCCCAATGACGTCTCCAGCGTGGACTGCTTGGTCAACTTTCACCCTGGAATCGGTCAGATGGGCAAAGAAATAGACGGTCTTCCCGTCTCTGCTTTTGACTGCAACCCAATTGCCGTATGTGGTGTTGAATGCTGCCCCGATGACCGTACCCGGAAATGGTGTCTTAAGTGGATAGTATCGAGGTTTTCCTCCCAGATCGGTGCCATGATGGAAGGACCGCACACCTGTAATCGGATGATTCCGCCATCCATAGGGACTTGTGATGCGGTATCCATCATCCCAGTAATACTGAATTGGGTTCATATCACATTCCCCCTCGTGCCAGCACCAAGGCAACAATAGCCGTAATCACTGCTCCCATCACCAGTCTGCTCACCCATTGCTGGCTGCCTTCCAGATCCTCGATGCGGCGTTCATGTTCATCCAAGCGCGTACAAAGTTGGGTGACGACCCTAACTACATCCGGATAGCCTCCCAGGCGTTCTTCCAATATTGTTTCAATCTTTGTCAGCCGGTCATCCACCTTGGATATCCATTTTTGCAATGTCATATCGTCCTCGGACCATGAACCGGTTACCGAGTGCAAAACAGGTGGTCTCCTATGCGGGGATTGATGCCCAAGTCACGCAATCAGGTGACTTTAAGGGAAGCCAGAGTCACATGTCCAAGCGTGGTTCTGCTTATCTTCGTCGTGCCATCTGGGGTGCTGCCTTCGTTGCATCTTGGGCAGACCCGGAACTGAAAGCATACTACCAAAGTCTTTGAGCACGGGGGAAACCACACAGGGTTGCGGTTGGTGCTGTGGCAAGAAAGCTATGCTATATCATTTTTGCTGTCCTGAAAGAAAACCAATCTTACGAAGTCCGAGTCTAGCACTTCAGATACTGATCATGGTCATAGGGCATTTTTCGATGCTCTATTTGTGATGTCAATTTTCTCCAAGTCTGATACGATCCAATATTTATGATCCTTGATTATTTAAGGTTGACTTTTTATAGCTGGTCTCTCAAGATACTTTAAACTCACCAACTTCTTTTCCTCATTATTTTGAGTTTCCATCACATCCTCAACCGCCCTCACAGAAAACTCCAGGCGCTTGTGCATTAAGTTAGTACACTTCAAAAGTATAAGAAAACCTGCCGGGTTCACTTTCTTCATGTCTAGCCGGCAGGCTTAATACCGTACAATAGTGCACCTAAAAACCATCCAATAACCGAAAATCCTGCTAAATTGATAACAATTGATATTTCCTTATTTCTTAAATCTAAAATAACTATAAAGGACTTACCCGTTCTCTCAGAAATACCTATCAGTCATTAAAAATCAGCAAACCAAACATTTCTTATAAAACCAGGCGGGACTATTAATCAAATCAAGAAATCATTGCGCGATATAAACGCCCAAGTATGCTTAGAACTATTTACCAGAATTAGATAATTCATCTATCTTTTTATTGATATAGCCTTCTTGTTCAAGTTGCTGATTAACTTTTATTATACCCATACCTGTGATGTTTATCAAATCATCAGTCAACTCTTCGATATACCATTTATTCTTTCTAACAATCATAGGAATCTCAATAGTTTCCTCAACGTATTGTTTCTCATGCTTCCCAATATTATCCTTCAAAATGTCACTATACCTTTTAAAGTACACCTCGAGTGAGACTGTGGCGCCTCGTGAGCTTACTCCTATTAAATAAATTGCTAACTGCGAAAGTGAATCTTCAAAATATGGCTTGCAATCAAGATAGGTGAATCTAATTATTGCAACTGCTCGATTATCTTCGATATCAATTTTCACGATTTCATACTCAAGTTTGTCTGCAGCATAAATAACATAATCAATAAGTGAACCTGAGATAATCTCTCCTAACTCATTTCCAACAAATCCTAATGCTTCACTCCATTCAACTTCATTGTGAGAATAATTTTGAGGGTCCAACTCTTTTGAAAGCTCGTTGAAATCGGCTTTCTTTATTGCACTAACAGCCCTTTGGATTGTAACATCAGGTGGATCATCTGGTTCGAAATTTGATGAACATCCGATCAGTGATGGCATGATACAGAACAACAAAACCAAACAAATAAATCTCTTCAACTACGACCAATCCCCTCTCTCAATATAATCTGGGTATGGATGATGATACATCATTGATGTTTATTGTAGCCACTCAATCCAAAGTAATTAAGATGGAGTCCACAGTAAATCTTTGCATATCTCTGATGATAGAATACCTGTTAGGCTATGTAATCACTTCCACTGATTCATCCAGGGAAATCAACTTTTCAGCATCTGCAAGATTCCTTTTATAATCCCTCAATCCTATTATCATTAGATAAATCACTGCTGACCTAAAAATCATCAATATTGCAAAATTAACTGGTCCACCAATAATCGGTGCACCTGTTAAGACCACATATATTTGAACAAGAATACTTCCTGCATGTAGCACGGTTAGTAATACAACCGGTCCGATCCCTGGCTTCATAAATAACCAAAGTAACCCGATTCCCATCATCACTAAATCTGGTAACGCTGACGCAACAATCCCCGAGATCAAACTGAATGTCAACACAACAATTGAGAAAGCGGTTTGTAATGAGAAAGGCATTATGAGAGGTTCAAACGCTTTAGAGACAAACTTCCTTGTTGCCCAAGCGACACCATAGCTTAGCAGGACGACTAAGCTAAACATCAATACCCCAGTGTATTCAAATAAATTGAAGAACTCCTTTAACGCTACAAAAACAATAATTGCTACATAAGTATTAATACCAATTTTCTTACCTTTCTTCCCCTCCAATAATTGCTCCCCCCTCTTATTGGCTTATGGTTATGCACGGATATTCTTAATGATTATGGCTTTTAGACAATTTATACCAGAATCCTGCTATTTATCACATTTACCTAAATTGAATTGCAAGTTTTTCCCTTCAACATCTTTCTTGAGACTCATACATGCTGTTCTTAAGCGTTATCAAACTGTTTCATTAATGTGTAAGCACCCTGAAATGAGAAACCTGCCGGAATGAGTTGCAGTTCAGCCGACAGGTAAATGAAATTTGATACTTCTTCAGATTGTTTTCTTAACTTCAAGCACTAACGTATTATTAACTAGTAAATCTATTCTGCTGCTTCATTTGCTGGAATTGTGACAGAAGCTTCACGAAAACTCTTTTTATAATCACTCAGTCCCTTTATCATTAAGTAAATAGATGCTGCCCTGATTAGCGTCGTCGCTATTATCCAATAGACTTCCCCTGTAAATTGCGAACGTGAGATAATCATAAATAACAGAAACAGGCTTTCCGCGACATGAATTACTGTTAGTAATACAACTGGTCCGATGCCTGGCTTCATGATCAGCCAGAGTAATCCGATTCCCAACACTAAAAAATCAGGCCAGGTCGAACCAATTAGACCTGAGTACAGTGCAGAGCCTACCCCTACGATTAAAAGACCCGCTTGCAAAGAAAATGCCATCACCATAGATTCAGATTTTTTGGAGCCAATCTTGTTTATTACCCTGTCGATTACGTAGCTTAGCGCAAAGATTATGCCAAGCGCTATAATTTGGGCTAAATCTAATAACTGGTACAAAGCTACAATTACTGCGATTGCTACATACATGCCGATGTGATTTTTATTCCCCATCTTTCTCTCCAATAGTCGTTCCCCTCCCCTTTTAGGTGGTTTTGTCCGTGTGCTTTAATGATTGATGCTTTTAAACAATTCATGCCAGAATCCTTCTTAATTTTAAAATAAATCCAAATTGATTATAAATTCCCGTATGACCTCTTCCCTAATATCAATGCCGGATACGAAACACTCATTTCCAGTGAAAGACCCGGATGTGTAAATTGATTCTCAATATACTTAAGCTTCACCAACTCCCTCTCTTCCTCCGTCAATGTCTCCAAGGCATCCTCAATCACTTTCATAGAAAACTCAAGGCGCTGGATCTGCCGATCTATCATCAATTGCATAACTTTAGCCTCGGAAGGACTTCCTCTTCTGCTGGAGTGGTCAGTCCCATCACCAGAAAAGGTTACAAGGTACTCATCGTTTTTCAGCTCTTCCAACGTCTTCTTATTGATCTTGTTTAGTATTGTTCTGCCTCAATAAACTTGTACACATGCTGGGTATCTTCAGCTAATCCTTCATCCGCTCACCCCTCAAATTTCTTTCAATTTCAGCATCCTGCCACCGTAAATATTGCAGGTCGGCAGATTCTCATCTTGGGACACTGCCATTCTTGCTTTGCAGTACTCACATACCACCACGATGTTTCTCGGCTCCCGTTTCGCCACCGCAATCCCACCTTTCGATCCAGATCTCCACGCAGGGAGTCAGGGAGTAATCCTTCTCAACTGTGATGTCCACAATCTGGGCATCATCATGATAGGCGATTCTGTTCAGTGCATCAGTTATGATCTTTGCAATATTGTCAACGTCCGGCCGTTTGGTGGGCCGAATCGCTCCTTCCAGCATAGCTTGCTTTCGCTTTATAGGGACACTTGCCGGGACCGAAAAGTATGCGGATATCTGCACTGACAGGGGAACTTCCCGGACCGGTCATTCCCGTAAAATCGCTCACGCAATTGCAACTGCTATCGGAGCAGAGGCAAAAGATATCCGGAGTGTTCCCACACTGGCACAAGCGGATTTGTTGCTGGTGGTCGGAGGCATCTACGGAGGCCACAGTGACCCTGGGATGTTGGCATATATCCGTTCCCTTTCTGCCTCAGACGTCAGATTCGCGGCACTGTTTACTTCCAGTGCCAATGGCCGGGCAAAACAGGAGCAAGTTCGAGATTCTCTTACTACACAAGGCATTTCAGTTCTCCCAGCTGAATTTATCTGCCGGGGAAGTCTGATTTCCCTGTTTGGCAAAGGGCATCCTCATCAGGGTGATCTAGCAAAAGCAGTTCAATTTGCCAGGGACATCGTATCAGAAGCCACGACTATGAAGCGCTTCAATGTGAATGCTCTGTATGAAAATCTGGATCTCGATGAAGAGGATGAACGCATCCTGGATAAAGTTCGGGCAGGTTTTATCCGGAATTAACCGGAGTTTCTGCCTCAGGAAATGCGCCTTTTTTTATGGGGGAGCGACCGACCTCCGGACGAGCCAGAATCCTAATCTGTTAACCAAAAATGTAACCGCAAAATCTTTGCCCTCCGTCATCATCCGGTTTCGAAGATGTTTATCTCCTTAGTATTCATAATCCCGTGGTTCAATGTGATTTACTTCTGTACGATTGAACCATTCATCTTCCATCCGATGATTTTTGTTCTTTCATGGTTTC
The DNA here is from genome assembly GCA_964600665.1 of uncultured Candidatus Sumerlaeota bacterium. GTDB lineage: Bacteria > Bacillota > SLNR01 > SLNR01 > SLNR01 > CAZRKC01. The sequence goes on along the minus strand of CAZRKC010000012.1, from coordinate 57,069 downwards.
TTCCGGGATCAACCACCGATTCCACCACTGTATTCAGAATACCCGCATCTGATACCTAATAATTACCTCTGTTAATACATCCACTGGACTTAATCGGATACCTCACATACTGAACTAAACACTATTTCGTAGACAGCAAAAAATCTACCGTAGGATATTTAGTTCTTAACTATGCTGGCCCTTTTTTCAAAAGGTATCAGCATGGTTTTCAATTGAATCGTTCATAATCGTTACAAGATTAATATCCAGAAACAAAAATACGGGCTTCACTGAATGTAGCCAGTTTAGCCCGATGAATGCACCCAACACATGAGCAGATATTTCAATCAACTTATGGCTGATTGTAAGATAATAAAGTGTGGGATACAGGTCTGATAAAAATGAGTGAAAGTTCAGTACAGTTAATATACCCTTGTCTCAACAGTCTCATTCACAAAAACTGATACAACTCCAACCATGGAAAATTTTGTACGATTACAAGGAAATGGTGGTTTTCAGCAGTTTATGCCAGTGTGATGGCAGTGAGTTAATTGGGCAGGTCTTAGTAATTTTTGTAATACCGTTGTAAGCTCCCAATAATCTTGGGTACGACCTGAAATGGAATTGCGCCTGCTGTTATTTGACTGACATTTCCTGCTACCATAATCTCTAAAGACGGGCAATAGAAAAGCCATGAGCCCGATACCCCAGTATGGCCAATGACCTCTGGGAGTGGGTTAAGTGGTGTTAGAAAACGAGGATAACGAAAACGCATTATGCCAAGACCATATTCAATCGGCCAACCGGGTCCTAAAGGACTAAGCGAAAAACCAAACCGATTCCAATCACTGCATATGATTTTGATGGTTGCTGGATCATCAAAGACCTTCCCGCTGAGCAAAGCTCGCATGAAGACCAATAGATCATCGACTGTGCTGTTTAAATCACCAAAAGAGGCCAATGCATTTGGTATATTGAGAGGCTGATCCTTGTACCAGAGCGTTGCGACTTGGGGAATAGAATCAGATGGCAATGTGTCCGGATGGAATGTCTGTTTCAGATCCAGGGGTTCGTAGATCATATGCTTAAATACCTCATGGAGTGACTGACCGGTTACTTCCTTGATGGTGGCAATTAAAAGTTGGTAATTCGTATCCGAATAGCGCACCTTCTTTTGCCTTGCTTCTACCGGCTGCGGGGAAAAGAGAGGAGCACCGACATCCCTTACAATATCAGCAAAGTCTTGAATGGACCAAACCCTGTCCCCCTCTTCAACAACGGTATCAAAAATGCTTTTTTGGTTTTTCGTTTTTATTTCTAAATAGTCAGGAAGGCCTGATGAATGCTCAAGTAAATGCCTCAGTGTGATTTTTTCAGTATGATCGACAGTTCCTGACCGATGCAGCCCTTTAATAAGGGTATTTGGCAAATAATCTGCCATGGCTTGATCAATTGAAATTCGTCCTTGTTCTTGGAGCTTTAAGATCACCGTAGCGATATAGAGCTTCGTTACACTAGCAATACAAAAGGGAGTTTCAGGTGTCATTGGCGTTCCATCAGGAAGGGCAATACCGTCCGCCCCTGACCATTTTAAGGAGCCATCTATACTCTCAACACCCAAAATAGCATGCTTAATATGCTTTGATTTCATAAGGGAATGTAAATGCTTCTGCAAAATCTCTTCCAATTTTTGTTCCATTCCTCCCACCCTCACTTATTATTATGGTTGTACTTTCAAGCATCTCACTGCATGGAATACCGCTGACTAATCTGGTACTGACTGATACATTGATAAGGCAATATTTCACACTTTTTCAATAACTCTGATAAAATAATGCCAACCCCAAACAACATCCACAAGCTCCCAACCTTCCCGACCATACTCGTTCAGTCTTCTTGTCGTGGCTTCCCCCAAACCCATGATTAACACACACTTATATTCATACTGTTTCAACTCTCATCATCATCCTTTCATATATTATCAGTCTGGTCTGAACAAGCTTTACCAGAGTGGAGAATTTGAATCACCTATGAGTAGATCCGCACCGGCAGTATGATAGCTATTGCAAAGCTTTCATAAATGTCAAAATTAAAGCCATTGATGAATGTTTGTTCTGAAAGAGAACAGTGCCAAACCGCCCACGACAATACTTATCGAAATCAAACCCATGGCAATTCCGACGATGCTGCATGCATGACCAACAACAGCCAGATTCTTCCCTTTCTCCTTGGTTTCTTCTATCTCCCGAAAACTCCTATGGCTGTAAGTCAGACCTACAAAACCCAGAATCAAGCCAGTGAGAGGGAAAAACAGCACTGACAGAATTCCCATCGTTAATGAGATGATTTCATTCCGATTGACCTGACCATTCTCTTGCATGGTGGCCACCCCTTTCAATAAAAATTAGTTTCCCAAGTCAATACCCGTTCATTTTTTCTCATAAATCGAATATTTAAAATCAAAGCGATGCCTCCCAATACGATGAAACTAGCGACTAGCCCAATCATTTGCGGGAGAGGGATTTCGATACCATAATTATGCTGCACGATCGTTTGGACGGTCACCAGAGCCCCCACCAATGAATAAAAGGTGAGCAATACCGGAGTAAAGCGATAGCCGAATTCCCGTTGCTTGAATAATGCAATTCCACAGGCAGTGAAGAGCGGGAAGATAACACCAATATCTAAAGCAAAGGTCGGTTCTGTCGTGTTTACATCAATGAATGCTGAAAAATCTCCGCTTGTCAGCGCGGGGATAATCATCGTCAACCAAATCAGGGCAGAGGTACCCGCAATTAATAAAAACATGGCAGTACCCCAATTTTTACTGGGTGCTTGGTGTATCTGCCTCCAGGATGTCCTGCGTAACAGGCAGGCAGAATATCCGAAGGAGAACCCGGCAATTGAGAACAAAGCTGTATATAATAGGAAATAGCGGTTAAATGCTGCTCCGAAAGCTAAACTTATTGAGTAATAAAAAACGATCATCAGCGCACCACAACCAACCATCAGACACTTTGGCGCATTGGCCATATACGCAGATGTGATTAAAAGAATGGGTAAGACTATCAACAGCATCGCCCAGTCTGCTCCCATATATGAAGTAGCTCGCAAGGGTGAGTGATTAGCATAAGTGCCGCGACCGTATAGCTCAACTTCCCGTCCGTCTATGGTTGAGACGATTCTTGAGGAACCTTCTTCCTGCCCATACAACCCGGTCAAAGCCGTAACTAATAACAGCATGCAAACGATCAAAATCAATACCCGCATCATTCGGATCGAGTTCATGTCATCACCTCCTGGAAATCGGGTTCAGTGTTATGGAGCATGTGGCCAAGGAGTGCCGCCACACGTTCAGTTTCTTGCGGCAGGATTCCAGCAAAAAGCGTATCCAACAATTGGTTTCCAATATCTTCCTTAGAAGAAAAATAATCTAAACATTTCTGCGTCAATGTCACATATACGGCACGATGATCCGTTTCCGAAGGTTCTAATTTTACCATTCCATTTTTTTGTAGTACAGATATCATTTTGCTGACATTTTGGCGTGAAGTTCCAATCACTTTGGCAATATCATGATAATTCGGAAACTTGTTATCCATTTTTTGGATCATGTTAAGCAAAAACCATTGCTTCAGAGTAATCTCCTGTGTGATTTTATCCCCAAGCAACTGAAGTTTGTTGGATAGAAGAAATATACTACCAAATATGAATTGCTGATTCTCTTTGTCCGACATATCGCACCTCCAATTAAAGGCAACCTATTGCATATATTATACGCAATAGGTTGCCTATTTGTCAACGACTTTATTAAAAATCTTCACTATTCGTTACTTCTTAAAATTTCTTTCATTTACTCTTTCATCCCATACAATCTTTGAAATCGAAGACAACTCCGACAGCCGGCACATCATGCACTGTTTGGATGCACATTTTGGGTAGATCGCAACGTGATGCCCATGTCAGTATCAATATTTAAAATTTCTAACCACCTCAATTTAATCTGGTGGGCTCCAAGGTTTAATATTTTCATTTTGCTTCGCTCATCATCGCAGTTGTGATTACAGTTGCAACTTTCTTGTAATTAAAGGCAATACAATCCATCTTTTGAATTCTTCGCCATGATGATATAATAATATTGAAAACTCCGAAGAGGAGGAGCTGCTTTGGCTTTGATGACGGACTTACGTTATGAAGAGAAAATCTTCAAGGTCACCCATGGAATTATGGGCATCTTATTCTTTCTGTTGGTTGGTTGGGTTCTTATCGCAAACCCGGCACAGCGTCCTGTTCTGGCTGGGGGTTTTCTGCTCTATATTGTGTTAAGCCTCTTCAGGCACATCTACCTGCCCAGGATAGAAAACCGCTTTTGGCAAAGCATCTTCCCATACCTGGAAGGCCTCGTGATTTACATTACCCTATATATCGATGTCAACACTGCGGGTCTGTCCGTCCTCACCCTCATCATTTGGGATATCGCTCTGGATTATGAATACACTTATGGCGCCCTTTATGCCTTTTTCGGTTATTTGGCGTACATGTCCATTTACATTCGGCCACTCCTCCATGTCCCTGCGACGAACCTCGTGCTCTTGTTCGCCATTGCTGCCTTGCAAATTCTCCTTTATGTGGGGTTTGCCTTCCTAGCCAGAAGTTACAGTATTCAGAGCCGCCGGCTTCGGGAGACGACGGCAAAACTACAGGCCAAGATGATTGATGCTGAAGAAATGACCGCATTAAAAGAACGAAACCGGATTGCAGTCGAGATTCACAATACTGTGGGGCACCAGTTGACTACTGCCATGGTCCAGATCGAGGCCGCCCGCATGCTTTTTGACCAGGACCCGACCGAAAGCAAAAAACGCCTTGAAGTATCCAAAGAACAGGTTCGCCAGGGGCTTAACCAGTTGAGACGAGCCATTCATGCGATCAAGACAGACCGAGATTACGAGGATTTCTCCGGCGCCGTCCAGACGCTATTGGGGCAAGTCAGGAACCATGCCCAGGTCCATGTGGATGCGTCCCTGGAAGATATTCGCGAGGTCAGTGTAGATATCAAGGAAGTTCTTTACCATATGATACTGGAATCCATCACCAATGCCATCAAGCACGGCAATTGCTCGAGAATAAAAATCCAACTGACACGAGCTGAAGGGCTTCTCACCCTCTCCAGTTACAACAACGGTGTCATCCCGAAAAAAATGGAGTTTGGTTATGGTTTGAATCAAATAAAAAAACAGGTAAACGCAAGAGGAGGCACCCTCTTGGTTAATATAAACTCGGAAGGCTGGTTCGGTTTAGTGGCCGAAATACCCGTCATTTTGCAGGAAGGTGATATCAATGAAGAAAGTTAGGGTCATGCTTGTGGACGATCAAATGCTCCTCAGGGAAGGTCTGAAGACGATCATTAATATCCAGGAGAACATGGAAGTGGTGGCAGAAGCAGAGAATGGGGAGAGGGCTTTGGCCTGTCTTCAGGAAACCGCCGTTGATGTGATTCTCATGGATATCCAAATGCCCGTGATGAACGGGGTCGAAGCCGCTTCCGCCATCAATAAGATCGATCCCAAAGTAGCGATTATCATTTTAACCACTTTTGATGATGATGACTTTATCATTGATGCTTTGGCCAATGGTGCCACCGGCTACCTCCTAAAAGATATTGACGGTCCCAATTTAATCCGAGCCATTCTAGCTGCCCATGCTGGGCAGTTGATGCTGCCAGGCCGGATCGCTGCAAAACTGGCAGCCCGAATTTCCGGGCAGACTGAACTGCCAGGGCTGCTTAAGGCAGAGGGTCTGGCATCCTTAAACGAGCGGGAGCGGGAGATCGGCGCCCTGATGGCGCAAGGATTAAGTAACCGGCAGATTGCCAGAACTCTTTTTTTGAGTGAGGGGACAGTTAAAAACTATATCAGCGAGATTTACGCCAAATTGGGCAACAGCAACCGGGTCCAAGCTGGCCTCCTCCTTCAGCAGCTGAACAAAGAGTAAATTTTCTTACGGGATTAGACCCGACGACCCGTTGACTCAGATGATCAGCAAGTATTTCCTTCCACATTCAATAGCAAAGCCTTCATCCGGACTGCAGCCAGTCCGGTTTTCTTATGACCGGTCATGTGACAGCCGTCACTTATCAAACAACACTTATGGCATATATACTTAAATCAAAAAAAGGCGGTATCAACATGGACATTATTCGTGAGTATTTATTGGTCATCCTCCCCTTGGTGGTTTTGGAGTTCTCGTTAAAAGGGTTTTGTCTTTGGAAATTGTACAAGGAAGGATCCGCAAACTTAAGCAAAGGCTTATGGACTCTGATCATTCTGTTAGTGAGCTTCTTCGGTTCAATCCTCTTCCTTACTTTAGGCAGAAGGAGGGACCTGTATTGATCACCATAACCGGTCTTACCAAAAAATTTGGCAATTTTCAAGCCCTCAAAGGGATCAACCTTCATGTGGATAAAGGGGAAATCTACGGCTTCCTTGGCCAAAACGGCGCAGGTAAGTCGACCACCATGAACATCCTGGCAGGCCTATCCCGGCCAACTACCGGAACATGTCAAGTGAATGGCTGGGACCTGGCCAAGGTGACCCATCCTGGAGATCTCCATATCGGCTACCTTCCGGAAGAACCCAGTTTCTATCCGTGGCTGACTGGCCGGGAGACCCTGGAATACCTGGGAAGCCGCTGGTCCAAAGGATCCAAGAAAGCGCGAATTGATGAAATGCTAAATTGGGTAGGTTTATCGGCGGCAGCCCATCGCCGGGTTGGAGGGTATTCTCGAGGCATGCGGCAACGATTGGGAATGGCCGCTGCCCTCTTCTATGATTCTGCTCTGATTTTGTTGGATGAGCCTTCATCTGCCCTGGACCCGGAGGGAAGAAACGATGTCCTCCGCCTGATCATGGACTTGAAAGCCCGCGGAAAAACCGTATTTTTGTCAACCCATATCTTAAACGATGCTGAGCGGGTTTGCGACCGGGTCGGAATCCTGACCCAGGGGAAGATGGCTGTTGAAAAATCACTGGAAACACTCTTTACGGAAAATGTGAAGTCTATTTATGATGTGGTAACTCCCGTTGAAGGTATCCATCAAGACCTACTAAAAGAGCTTGAACGACTTCCAGGAATTTTGGGGGTAGAGACTGCAGGAGACAAGATTTCCATATCGGTAGATTCGCCGGATCGGGAAGGAAAAGCTCTTCTGGCCTTTTTGGCCCAATCTGGATTGAGAATCCAGTCCTTTGCCCTGCGCAGAGCTACCCTGGAAGACATCTTTATGGAGGAGGTTGGGAAAAATGGACATTAAAGCTATCCTGAAAAAAGAAGTTTTGGAGGGATTGCGAAATTATCGATTTCTCATTCTTTTTATCGGGATCCTCTTTTTCGCCATTTTCGACCCTCTCATGAACAAGTTGGTCCTACCGGAAGTTCTGAAAAGCCAGTTCCCCAACATGCCTGAGGAGATCATGCGGGAGATGCTGATCACCACCCAGGTGGCTAGCATTCGGGGATACATGAACAGCGTCTATCAGATCAGCACCCTGATCATTGCTTTTACTCTCTCGGGCATTATTGCCCAGGAGATAAGTGGAAAGACTTTGATCTTGCCTGTTTGCGCAGGAAAGAGATACGAAGAAATGTTGGTGGCTAAGGGTTCAGTGTATGGAGGCTTCTTGCTCCTAGCAACCACTATTTCTGCCCTGATCAACTATGGGTATGCAGGTGTTCTCTTTGGTTTTGACCTGCCCTCAATACTCCCGGCCTTACGCGCTGGAGTCCTACAAGGTTTCTATATGTTATATGTGGTTTTTCTCCTCATCTTCATCGGCGCCCTAACTCGCAAACCCATTACCGCCGGCATGTTGACTCTGCTTGCAGCATACGGGACCCGAGTCCTGGGAGGTATTTTCAATCTGCACCGCTATCTGCCTTCGGGATTGCTGGTTGAAGCTGAACTCCTCGCCGTAGCACCTTCTTTCACCCTGTGGGGATCCCTGATCTCCACTCTAACCATTGTCATTGTGCTATACGGCCTGACTATCATCCGATTAACAAATCTTGAATTAACGCGGGGGTAAAGAGATGAAAAAAATATATCTGATTATGTTGATCACGATCCTGGTAGCAATAAGTGTCCATATTGGACTCGAATTTGGGGGTTACCACAAAATCCCTGTGGATGGGGGAACCCTATATGGAAGAGCGTTAGGGAAGGATAAGGACCTGGTGGTCCTTATCGTAGCTGGATCTGGTCCCACGGATATGGATGGGAATAGTTCTTTGATCCCTGGCAGGAACGACTCACTCCTGCTTCTGGCCCAAGGCCTTGCCAGGGAAGGTATCTCCACTTTCCGTTACGATAAGCGAACGGCAGGCAAGAGCAGCAAAACCTTCGATTTGAAAATCCAACTGGAATTTGACACGTTTGTCCGCGACTGTGTGGCCGTGATCAATTATCTGAAGGATCAAGGATACAAAAATGTTGTGGTGGCAGGACACAGTAAAGGTTCTCTGGTGGGGATGCTGGCAGCGGAACAATCCCCGGCGGCGGGATTCATTTCACTGGGAGGAACGGGAGTACCTATTGATGTCACCTTGGAAAAACAGCTGCTAGCCCAGCTTCCAGCCGACAGCCTGGAACTTCAAGTCTTACGGGGGCTGCGGGATGGTATAATCGATGCCAGCCTGCCTCAAGATCATATGTTTAGCCAAAGCCAGCAGATTTTTCTGCTTTCCTGGATGGCGTATGACCCGGGAGCTGTGATTGCCAGATTGACGATCCCCACCCTCGTCGTGCATGGGGATGCCGATGTCCAAGTGGATCTGGCTGATTTTGAGGCACTGCAGGCAGGCGTCGGGGTCGAAGCGTCCCGAATAATCACGAGGATGAACCATGTATTCAAAGAAATTAACGACCCTTGGGATCAAATGTCATCCTATTCCGATCCATCTTACCCCCTGCACCGCCAGCTGATCCCGGTTCTGGTGGCGTACTTGAAAAATATTCATTGAGATATTTGGAGGAGTGAATGGTCATAAGGCTGCAGCCGCATACTATGCTGGGATTGTCATGCGCGAATAATTGCCCAAGCAATGGCGACGGTTATCGGAGCAGAGGCAAAAGACATCCTGAGTGCTCCAAACTGTCGCAAGTGGATTTGTCGATGGTGGGCGGAGGCCGTAGCGTCCCTGGGATGTTGGAATATCCGCTCCATTTCTGTTGCAGATGTCAGATTAGCGGCACTGTTTACTTCCAGTGCCAGTGGTCAGGCAAAACAGGAGCCGGTTCGAGATTCACTCATTGTTGAATGCATTGCAGTTATCCCAGCTGAATTGATCTACCGGGGAAGTCTGATATCCCTGTTAGGCGGGATCATTCTCATCAGGGTGATCTGGCAAATGCAGTCCAACTTGTCTAGAACTTCATAACAGAAGCCACGACCATGAAGGGCTTCTGTGTAAATGCTCTGTGAAAATCAGGGTCTCGATGAAGAGGATGAAAGCATCCTGGATAAAGCCCGGGCAGGATTTATCCGAAATCAATCGGAGTTTCTGCATCTGGAAATGCGCCTTGCTTTATGGGGGAGCGAGCGGCCGCCGGATAAGTCGGAATCCTAACCTGTCATCCATAAGTGTATCCGCAAAGTCACTGCATTCGCCATCATCGAACTTCCGCGGTATGTATCCCATCAATATGCATAACTCTGGCTTGCAGACCATGAGACGCTTGCCCACCATGCATAATACAAAACCGCCCGGGGGGCGGTTTTGTTTGGATCACATTATCCGGCTTCTTCTTGCCTTTGGTTGGTTTCACAGCTTTTACCGGATGCGATGGGTTTGGAGTGATCACGGCTGTTCCTCGATTTCCCCTCCATTTCATCCTCTGGAAACTCCGGTCACACGATATAACTATCCATATCTGCATCCAGACCCCGCTCGAGGTATTAATTGGCTCCATCAGCGGGATCCCCGGTTCTGCCGTAGCAGCCAGGACATTCTCTTCTGCAATCCACATCGCGACCCGAAATGCCGTGATGCCTGACGTCACACCAGCATATCTTGTTGTATCTGACTCAGGGGTACTTTGATGGCAATTCTATCCCCGGTCTTGTTGCACTTAATTAACCCTGCCCATAAACTAAATTATCGTATGATTCCATCCTTTACTGAAAAAATTGTTAACTCCAAGATATCCAAATCCATCCCAGGTCCTTCAATTCTGTATCTATTTTCTATGTATTTCAATTTCACTAACTTTTTTCTTCATCCATCAGCGTATCCTAGCCCTCCATCGTCTTCACATAACTTCCAATCGCTGGACTGTACGACCTAAAATATTCGCATCTCGAGTTTGAAATTCCGAACAAATTTTTATCTGTCATCCTGGGAGTTCCTTGATATCTTACAGCTGTTCCATTCTTTTGCCATATATCGCGCCATTAGAGAACCTGCCGAGTTTAACTACCTTCCAAGGTGTGGCCAGTTGTCATAGCAGGCAGCATTCACATGGTTATGAGTCTTCATAATGCGGCATTTATCCAGTTCCCTTTTATTTGACTCATTCCCTTGATGCCATTTGACGGGTATTCAATTTCTCCATTTGTAAAAGAAATAGGCACATCACTGTGCCTATTCTTTACTGCTTAGTTATTGATTGTCCGTTGCGCAGGTGCCATCACATTCCCGATTGTTTTGATTCTGACGATTCTGTTTCCGCGCCATCGTACCAGCTCCTACACTGCTACATTCACCATCGCACTCATTAAGACATTCTCCATCACAATCTTGATCTCTCTGCTGAATTCGTTTTTGTAACATCTCCCCGTCACAGTCACCATCGCAGTCACATGTTTGCTCTTGTTCCTGTTCCTGTACTGAGCTGTTGACTACTATGTCATCTTCGACTGTACCCGCAAACCCAAAACTAGCAATTCCTAACACCATCAGCCCTACTAATAACAAGATACTGATATTCCTTTTCATAGTTACATCCCCTTGACAATTTATTCGCATTGTTGTGCGTAACTTCATTGTAACCGTGAGATGTGACAACCATGTGACAGATTACCGAACATCTTGTGAATAACATAAAACAGAGTACTCGGATGACGCACGCTGATAAATGAGATGAAGGAACCGGCTTTTGTCAGTCTACTAGTGTTTCATAAGAGTATGATAAATTTTTCACTACAACAGCTTATCATCAAAATAATCCTTTTTGTGCCAAGTTTTTTGGAAAACTATTGCCAATCTTGCAACCGTTAAATAGTATGATTGCGCATTTAGTATCGCACCCTGCTTAATCCGGTATCTAGTTCGTCACCTGGCGGTCGGATCACATATTCCAGCATGGCCTGCTTTCGTTTGGCCGGGGCACTTGCCGAGACTAAAAAGTATGCGGACATCTTCATAGACAGAGGGAGTTCCCGGACTGAAACATTTCTGGGATAACGAATCACAAACATTTGCTTAACTAGTGTGCATAATTTTCGCTTCATTTGCTGTGAAGAATAAATACCTTATGACTCTCTCTTCACCTTCCCCCATGAACTCTGCAGGCATTATGCCCAAATTTGCGATCATTTCCTCATAATTTATCTGTTCGAAGTCATCCGCTTGATATCACAAAAGTTTAACCTACACTACTATCAAGCTCAATCCACCTTAATCACATGTATTCCGTAAATATTTAAAACTACTGACTACTAAACCTGATTGCATGCCACCCTGCATAACACAAAACCGCCCGAGGGCGGTTTGTTTGTATCACATTATCCTACTTTTTCTTGCCACTGGTTGGCTTCACAGTTTTTACAGGATGGGATGGTTTTGGAGTGGTCACCGACTGCACTTCAATTTCTCCTTCATCGTCATCTTCGGGAAACTCCGGTTCTTCGATATCATCATCGATATCTTCATCCAGATCCTGCTCCAGATATTCTTCGGCTTCCTCCAGCGGTATTCCTAGTTCTGCCGCTGCAGCCAGGAAATTCTCTTTGGCAATCCGCATCGCATCCCGAAATGCCAGAATGGCTGCTTTTCGGCCTGCCAGCATCTCTTTACGCACCTGGGTCAGTTCTGCTTTGATCGCAACTTTATCCCCGGTCTTGCGGGCTGCATGCAAGCGGTGCAATTCAGTCTTGTAAACATCCTTGATGCCCTTAAAGGTGGTATGGAAAGTATCTCTTGCCACTTTTAAGTCCGCCATGAGCTGCGCCCAGGCATCTTCCAGGGTCGGCAATGGTTCTTCAAGGATCGGATCATCCAGTTCGGGTTCACCTTCATCGTCTTCCGGAGCAGCAAAAACGGTTTCCGCATCCGGGAACAGATCCATCAATTCGCCCATGGTATAATCGACATATGCTTCTATTGCTGCTTCCAGTGTCATGTCCATTTCCTGTGCAATATAGGAGAACAGGACATACCGTCCAATCGACATATCTGCCTCGCCGGCAGCTGTCTGGGTGTCGGTACTGACCACTGCACTTTTGACCCGACAATCCACGACATAGGGTTCCATTGCGAGCATAGCCGCAGACTCCAGCCCTGCAACAACAGTCGGATCAAAACCCGCTTCCTCACCCACGGTGATCAGCAGGTACGGTGTGGTATCCCCTGTGGGCAAGATAAATCCATCAGCCACCATTTCGTCAACAATGGCGGCCACAGCCGCTTCTGCCGTCATACCAAGCACAGCCACGTCCAGGGTGATGGCCGCGCCGTCATCGTTATACGCTTTCACTTCGGACACCAGGCCATCTGTGACGGTGAGTTCTATACTGGGATTGACATCCAGTGACACTTTGTAGCTTGCTGAGACCGTAGGTAACGACCCACATCCGGAAAGTCCCGGTACCAGCAATGCCACCACTAACAACAGAACGAGACTAATCGACGATTTCTTCATACACATTCCTCCCTTTTATTATCGGAGGACAATAAAAAATCCTCCCACTTCGGCAACCGGATGCCTTTGGTTTCCCTTTAGGCCCTTGGCTTTGCTTGCCGGCCTTTCGACCGGGTCGCCTTTATCGGCAGAAGGTTTCCCTTCAGCGTCACTAAGTTAGTTTTACACCTTTTCACCGACTTTGTCAACTATTATCAGAAAACTCCACGTCACCAGCACCCCAGCGTCATCAGTGACGCCCCAGACACGCATGTCGCAGAATCACCCGCAGCAATCATCATTTGGATGACCGCGGAACGCCCGTATGACCGGTCGTCCCATGGATCAATTATCTGAAAACCGATATCCGACCCCCACTTCGGTGAGAATAAACCGCGGGCTGGCGGTGTTTTTCTCGACCTTTCGCCGCAGGTTGGCCATCAAGACCCGCACACTTTTGGTATCGCTGCTTTCATACCCCCAGATGCGCTTCATGATGTAATTATGGGTCAGAACTTTGCCCTGATTGGCAATCATCAACTGCAGCAGACGGTATTCCATGGGCGTCAGATGAACTTCGGTGTTATCCATCAACACATGACGCTTCTCAAAATCCACTGTGAGAAAATCCTGTTTGAATATTGCATCTGCCGGTGTCACCTTAACCAATCCCCGCTGCACGACCCGGATCCGGGCCATGAGTTCGCCCATGTGGAACGGTTTGGTGATATAGTCATCTGCCCCCAGGTCCAGGGCTTCGATTTTCTCCCGTTCCTGTCCCCGGGCGGACACCACCAGAATCGGGATCTCCGATGTCTCGCGAATGCTGCGGATGATCTCCAAACCGTCCATATCCGGCAGCCCCAGATCCAGGAGAATGATATCCGGATGGTACGAGGTAAACATGAACATCCCCGCTGCGCCGGAATCTGCACTGATCACCTGGTAGTGCCCTTTCTCCAGGGACATGGCAATGAAGTTGGAGATGTATTTGTCGTCTTCGATGACCAGGATCTTCAACTCTTCATCCATATTCATCCCTCCACGGGTAATGTTACCACAAAACGAGCCCCTGACGGCTGATTCGGTTCCACGCGAATCGTCCCCCCGTGGGCATTGACGATGGCCTTGCAGATGGATAACCCTAGACCGATTCCCCGTTTGTTGTCTGACATCCCTTTGTCCAATGTGACATATTTATCGAATAAGCTGCCTACAATTTTCCCGTCGATGCCATTGCCGGTATCCGCCACGGAGATTACCAGATGACCATCGCTAACCCCGACCTCCAGGCGAATCTCTGCTTCCGGAGGGGTATGCCGGACGGCATTTTCCAGTAGATTGATCAGCACCCGCACCATCAGCCGCCCGTCCATGGGCACCATGATCACTTCGCTGGGCAGGTCTACGGTAAACGACCGTCCTTTCAGCAACCGCTCCACATGGGTGACGGCTTCACTGACCACATCATCCACGACTTCGTCTGCTTTCTCGATCACCAGTTGGGACTCATTGATGCGGGTCATATTCAAAATATTCTCCACTAGATCTGACAGCCAGATAATTTCCTCACTGATGTCAGTGGCTAGTTTACGTCGTTCCTGATCGGTCAGATGGTCATATTCATCCGAAAGCAAACTCCCGGCTCCGGACAAGGCTGTCAGGGGACTGCGGAGATCGTGAGACACCGCTCGGAGCAAGTTTGCCCGCAGATGCTCCCGCTCCATGGCCAGGCGGATGTTTTCCCGCTGACTGTACAGCTGTTCCCGGTCTAAGGCGATGCCCAGCTGGGTGACGACCGCCTGGATCACCAGTTCAGTTTGCTCATCCGGCACCACTTCCCCCAGATAAACTCGCAGCACACCCAAAGGTCCCGAGGCGCTGCTGATCCGATAATCCCGATACAGACCTTCCAGTACCGACCCGTCTTCCGTATACGGTTCAGCGTCTTTATCCAACTTGACCATGGCTCCTTTGCCCACATACTCTCGAATATACGAGACCCCTTGTAGCACGATCCCCCGGCGGCCGCTGACGGATAAAAACCCGGATGCAATCTGATACAAGATCCGGGCAGTGCGTTCATTTTTTGCAGCCAGCCCGATCTGCAGCTGCAAGCGTGAGGTCACGATCCCGGATACGACGGCCGTGACCAGAAAGAACAGCAGTAGAACAATATCGTTGCTGCTATAGATCACAAAGGTAAACCTGGGTTCGGTGAACAAAAAGTTGAACAGCATGAGACTAGCGACGGATGCCAGCATCCCCCAGGTATAATGACTGGTCAAAACCGTGGTAAACAAGACACCCAGCAAGAAGACCATGATGATGCTCTCCTTGCCTACTCCCAGCATACTGACGGTGAGGGAGCTGGCCGTTGCCGCCAGCACAATGACCATGGTAATTAATAGATTTCGCGGAATTCTCCGGATCGTGTCCATGCACTTGCGCCTCCTCCCATGGCCAGCATTCCCGGCCAGAGGGGTTCATGATTCGCCTCACCGGTTGATGGTGATGCAATGGCTATCTCAGCATCAGGGCTGAAACAGACCGGATGGATGCCGGTTCTGCATCATTCGCAGGCCAGTCTCATCTGACCCCTATCTCACTTTAAACCAACTTGACGGCAGCTTCGGGGATCCAATGAGCATCTTGACCGATCCATTTTACATTGCAACCAATGGGGTTGGTCAGGGGAACACGTACAGAACGACCGGACAAATGGTCATTGAGGGCATTGTCCAGATCGTTGACGGTGGCATGTGCGGCATCCTTGGGTGTGTCCACCCCTCTGCCGGTGTAGATGAGTTTTCGCTCCCGGTCAAACACGTAAAAATGCGGAGTGACCAACGCCCCGTAGGCTCTGGCCGTGTCCTGACTATCGTCTCGAACATAGACCCACGGAAACTTGTACTCCGCCATGCGTGCGACCATGTGATCAAACGAGTCCGTGGCATTGGTCGCTTCGCTGTTGGCATTGATGCCAATGAAGGCCACACCTTTGGGCATAAACTGATCCACCGTCTTTCGGGTCACTTCATCAGAACCGATTACATACGGACAGTGGTTGCAGGTGAAAAAAACCACCAGTACATCTGCGGCGGCAAAGTCCGCCAGTGAATATGTTCGGCCGTCTGTTGCCGGTAAGGAAAAGTCTGGTGCTGATTCGCCGATCTGCAATGTAAACGCCATGATATCCCTCCGTTGTTTTTAATTTGAGTGTACCACGCAGTCGCATCTCTGTCAAAATGAACCAGTCAATGTCCGCTGCATGGTAGACTCCCGGAGTAGATTTTAGCCCATGACAATAACGCCGATCACACCACGACCTTATCCAGGGGGTGTTTGATGGATATGCAGTTCTTCCGCTCAGACATAGCCATAAACACCGTCAAGCTGCCCAGACGCCCAGCGTACATCAAACCGATGATCACTATGCGGGACAGTGGCACCAGGTCCCGGGTGATCCCTCTGCTCAAGCCCACGGTTCCCATGGCTGAGAAGGCTTCAAATATGACATCATGGAACGACAACGGCTGGATGTAGGCGATGGCCATGCAACCAGCAAATACGATCAGCAGATATGAGGTGGTGCTGGTAAAAGCCCGTTTGATCTGACTGTAATCCAGACGACGCCGAAACGCTGTGACTTCCGCCTTGTTTTGCAGGTCTGCCAGGACAGATAACAGCAGAACAGCCAAGGTTGTGACCTTTATCCCCCCTGCGGTTGATCCCGGACCAGCACCAATAAACATCAGGATAATGGTCAGCAACGACCCACCGGTGCTTAATGAGGCCGTGTCGATGGTATTGAATCCCGCAGTCCGGGGTGTCACGGATTGAAACAAAGCCGCCAATACCTTATCCCCCATACTCAAACCGGCTAAAGTCGTATTCCATTCCAGAATCATAAATGCACCGGTTGACAGCAATATCAGCCCAATGGTAAAGGAAACCGTGATCTTTGTGTGCAGATTCATCTGCCGCAACCGCCAGCCGCTGCGGATCACATCATCCCAGACCACAAATCCCACCCCGCCCAATATAATCAGGATGATCAGGGTCCCGCTGACCACCGTATTGCCCACAAATGGCACGAAGGATCCATATGGGGTCACGATCCCCATTAAATCAAACCCGGCATTACAAAATGCAGAAACGGAGTGGAAAATACTGAACCAGATGCCTGTGACCCGGCCATACATGGGAATAAAGACAGTGGATAGAATCACCGCACCAAAAAACTCCAGATACAATGTCCCGAAAATGATCCGGCGGACAAGGCGCACCACTCCACCTAGCTGCATGGCATTGATGGCCTCCATCAGATAGAATCGATCCCGCAGGCCGATGCGTTTACCCAAAGCCATGGACAATAAAATGGCAAAGGTCATAAACCCCAATCCACCGATCTGGATCAGGATCATGATTACGAATTGGCCGAACATGGTGAACTGAGACCAGGTATCATACACCACCAGCCCGGTGACGCAGGTTGCAGATGCCGCTGTAAATAATGCATTGACAAAGGGAATTGATGCCCCGCTTTTGTTGGCAACCGGCAACATCAGTAACACTGCACCGATGAAAATAATTGATGAGAAACCGACGATCAAATACTGTTTCGCGTTTAAACGACGACGACCAATGATGGTCATTCGCCTCCCTTCATGACCGAAAGAATCCGGTCGGGAGTGGTGGTACCGGTCAGGATCCGGTGGATACCCACTCCTTCATACACATGCTGGTACAGAGCATTGTTGCAGCGGGCAATCGTATACGCATTGGGGTGCAAATGCCGGATCTCGCTGCAAAACAACAAATTGTCCAAATCATTGTCGGATATCGCCAGCGCGGTGTGGGTGTGCAGATTCCGGGGAGAATGGGGATCCCGTAATATGCGGTAGGAAATATGCTCCCGGGACAGCAACGGCTCCAGAGCAGGCAGGATACCGTCTGATGCATAAATCAGCACAGTGCTTTCAGACTCACCCTGGTATTCTTTTACGACACCGCCTTTTTTCATGAATCGATCGATATTGTCCATAAGGATATAACCGAGAATCATGATACCCAGTCCTGAGATAATGAGGATCGCTGTCATGGTTTCACCGCCTTCCTCAATCATCATAGCGGATTCTGTGTCAAGACGGTGTCCCAAATTCTAACTAAAGTTGTTAATTTTGTGTAAAGATTTATGCCCGGAATAATCAGATATGAAACCAACCTGCAATCTTGTAAGTGCTCTTCATGAAAAGCAATCAAAAAGGAGGCCGGTGACGGCCCCCCTCTGTCAATCAATCCTTACGTTTTCCTTTTCCAGGTGATCAAATAGTATGTACCCAGCACCATCATCCCGGTAACCCCGGGAAAATTCCACCATGATGGTGACACCACTTGATTGTTCGTGATGCCATCCTGTTCACTCGCAGGCACACCATCTTCATCTGCCGTCGCGGTTTGGGATTCATAAACCGCGGTTGCCGCAGCAGCCTGTTTGGCGCCGGTTTGACATTGAGGTGCCAGCAGTGAGCAGCATCGACGACAGCCGGTGCAGACCAGCCGGCCGAGATAGGTGGCGAGGGATTCGGATTGGATGGTACCTTCACTTCCTGCAAGACTGGCTGCCGTCAACTGATCTTGGTCATCACCGGTCATCAGGGTACTAACGGGTGCCAGTGGATTGACCCCGGTCACGGGACTCGCCATAACCTGGAGATAATCTAACGCCCAGAACCCCCTTAAACCGAAAACCATGACGACCAGTGCTGCAATCCGACTGACCGTTTGAGCAGACGGCCGCGCCAGCGCCGGATACCAGGCGGTGATTCCGCTTAGCCAGGTATGCACATGAACACCGACATGAATACCCGTCAAGAGCAACGCACCATATGCACTACTGTGATGCAACGCGGTCACCCAAGCCGACTGACTGTAGGGAGACAGAAATGGCATGGTCCGGGCAATGAACAATCCTGTGATCACCGTCATGGCAAAACTGATCCCAATTCCAATATCCAGCACTATGATCCAGCGTGTTTTTCGGTTTAACCGTTGTCGGTTTCCCAACTGGAAGATGGCTTTTATCCAGGCCCAATGCAGCAGGGTATGGATCAACAGAACCACCCCCGCAGCAATGCCGATCCGTTCATGCCATTGGATACCAGACCATGCCGTATCCATCATCAGCATGACCAGTAAAAAGATGAACCCATCCTGCAGAATCTGTTTTGTTAACCGGTTCATGACACCCACCCCCATGGATCTTTCTCTTCCCCAACCTTACGCTGCAAGGAGACGGTGCTCGTCCATTTGCTGCCAATAGCAGGCGGAATGCCTGCCTACTTTCTGTAGGATAACACAGATCCATGGCATTTTTGTGACAAAAGATTGAACATTTGGGTGGAAAAAGAAGCCCCTCGATCTGGGCTTCTGCATTCATTATCCGTCGTTAGATGGATATTCATCACTGAATTAAACCTGCTCACCTGTCGCAATCCAGCGGATTCAAAATCCCGGAATCGATTTCCTGCCTCATCGCGTTTTTTTGCAAACAGATCGTCTGGCTTGCCCGGGCACATCATGCTCATTCAGGGGTAAGGCAGACTCTCACATGAGCCTTGTTAGAGTCTTGGAAATCGACTGCCAACGGCGGTCTCGTCATTGCTTTGGATCCGGATCGGATTGAACATGCGCCTGTTTTCTGTTTTCGATCTCCAGGCGGGCAGCATGCAGTAACTCTGGTATATCAATGGTATCGATTTCCGGTTTGAACCGGTACGGTATTCCCTTCATGTCACCCAGTTGATAACACGAACCATCCGCTTGGCGTACCAGGTACCGGTAATCCACCAGATACCGCCGCATCGTCACATGGTCGATGCCCAGGATGGATCCGACCCGTTCCACCCAGGCCTTCAGTTTATCATTGATTTCGTGTTCAGAATAGGACACATCCGGATCCAAGCCAACGATTGCACTCCGCAAAAGGACCTGTCGATTCAACCCATCATTGGGGAATCCCCACAGACCGCTGCGCAGGAACAGATTCACTAGTCGCTTTTTGTATTCTTCACCATCGATTTCATGTAAATGGTCCATAATCAACCCTCCATCTGCAAAATATGATCCTTTGACCGGTAGATGCCATTTGCTGCGGTGCATGGTTGCGCCCATAAACCCCGTCACGATGGTATATTCCCCGTATCTTCGCCTGAACCTCCTGCAGAGTTGTTGAGTAATCACCTATAATGGGGTAAATTACCAGTATGCTAAAAATCGATTGCATTTAGATGATCCGTCACATATGGTTTCCATTCCTTGAATGCAATGGGTGATGGCAGACAGCATACAGCGGTTGGTTGTCTCAAACCGTTGGCGATGAAAATCGATGGGATTCTTTGCATCGAATAGCCAGATCCATTTTCGACGTTCAGATGGGCGTTGATGAATTATCCCGAAAAACATAAAAATCGTCAGTCATCGCGGCAAAGATACCTAATGACTGACGATTATGCGCTTAGTCTGTGACAAATGCATCACTTTCAATGACGATGGCTTCAGTAAATGTGTAAGGACCGGACGAACCACTCTAAAATCAGCAACAATTCGTGATGCTCACGACCGTCTGATTTTCGCTTTTTTCATGATCAGACCACTGCCCATGAGGAGCCACAGGGCGGTCAGATCCGTTGCACTCCCCGTGTCGGGAATCGTCTCATCGTCATCATCGTCCGGGTTATCCGCAGCAGCCAGGACTGTCACCTGGCACTCGGCCATAAATCCGCCATCCACTGTCGTCACCATGATCACAGCCGTCCCTGCTGATACAGGAACAACCGTAGCCGGATTCCCGTCAACGATTTCGGCCACAGACTCATTGGATGAATGCCAGATCAACCCTTGATCCGTACTGTTGGCAGGGTCAAAAATCGCTGCAACCAATTTTGAACTTCCACCCACAGTTAATGTCATCACCTCTGGCATCAAGGTCACCGATTCGACTGCAATGGGCACAAGAGGTGCAGCCGAGGTGGTGAACGTCATGTCTGCCCCGTAGAAAGTTCCGACCCCATTGACTGCCTTAACACGGTAATGGTACGTGGTGGCTGGCAGCAACCCGGTAACATCTGCACTCACCGCGGTACTGGTCAGAATCGGACTTTGCGTTGCCTGGATTTCACTGCCATAGGCGGAGGTGAGACCATACTCAAACGTAATGGTTGTCTCCACACCATAGGGATTGACTTGTCCATTTAAAGTTGCCTGATTATGAGACACATTGGTGGCCGCATCCGTCGAGACATCGGACATGGCGTTACCCACATCACTTTCACTGATCACACCATTCCAAAGGCGAATGCTGCGCACCGCACCACCAGTGGTCCACTCACTGCTGGTCGTGCTATCATCCAAAAAGAACATGAATCCATATTTCCCATCTGAGAGGATGGGTACCGTTTCGTTACTGGAATCAGCAACTTCATAAACCTTTGTCACCGTACCGTTCGCCTCAACGATATAGACCCGCATGGTATTGTCCGCGCCCCGGGTGAACACAAAATCATAGAATGTGTCCGGTGCATAGGTAATGGCCGTGTTGGATCCAAATGGATAGAATTGCAGATAACTGCCGTAGAAATACAAACCATTATCACTGCCCGGGCCCCGAAAAGAAATGATTTTTCGCCAACCAGGGCCAACCTCGTTATACCGGACACGAAAACCCAGTGAGTAACTGGTGGGATCCGTAAGATGAGCAGTCTCCAGAATCAGACCACCACCGGGGTGCTGATTCCCTGTCCACCACCATTCGCCGTCATTGAATCCATGGGTCGCGGTATTGCCATGAACAGTTAAGTTCGTACCCGTGCCCGCAGAATCCGTCAAATCGCCGTTGAAATCAAACTGATGCACCAGTTGCGCTTCAGCCCCGGCGACCGAGGATATGAACATCCACATGCCCAAAACCATGAGTAGCGTGACCATTGCCAGTAGTTTTAAACGATGCATAACAAACCCCCTCATATGGTATTGATCCTTCTGGAAGACGATGTCCATCTGCCGACGTCCTTGGAGCCTATCTTTCATCGTTTAGGTATTCGTAGCATTTGGTTTTTTACCTGCTTTACGCTTGCTCACGGGGTGAATCTGACCATTTTTCCGTCATTCTGCACCCAAATGCCACCCGTGCTGACATCATACGAATCATCACCGTTTGTGCGACAACTGGTATCGAATCAAACCTTGCAACCAGTTCTGATCCACCATCACCGTACGATGAACCGGCCGATCATGCACGCCTATCATTGTCCCGGCTTTGATGGCTTGATCTGGCTATCTTACCTTTCAATGATACCTTCCATTATAAGCACTGAATTGTCAGTGCTGTCATGCCTTTCAACGAAAAATGGAATTATATTGCCATTTCCAAAACCGGTGGTAAGATGCTCCTCAAGAGGCATGTTTTCATTTTCTTAATCGATGGAGGTAGATGCTGATGGCTTTATCACAACGGGCAGCCCTACTGCTTTTGATCATGGTCCTGGTGGCTGGATGTACATCATCCAACCCGCCCCCCCAGCCCACACCGACACCAACCCCTGAGGTACAACCGACGCCTATCATCACGACTACATTACCCCCGACACCGACGCCCATCGTCGCGCGAATCTTGTTCATCGATGAAACCCGCGGATCGGCCATCGCAGGCAGCACCCTCAAGGCCGGCAATATCATCTACAGCGAACCACCGTCGACGGATCCGACCCTGCAATGGCAGTGGTACATGAGCGATTCCATCCATGGCACTTACTCCCCCATTGCCGGGGCAACGACTGCTGAACTTGCCACCAACTCGACCTTGACCGGACGTTTTGTGAATGTATCCGTCACGGCCACCGGCAGCGCCACTGGAACTGCCATCAGCGATCCCGTGCAAATCACGGCCCTGGTGTTTAAGCCCTTGCGCCCCATTGCCGGTTTCTATCCTGTGGTGCCGGGAGGAAGCACATCCCAGCATCCGTTTTCCGGTGGTACTGGTACTGCGACTGATCCATTCATCATCACCACTCCTGATCAGTTTATGCTGCTCCAAAGCAATACCACGGACACTTGGTTTAAGTTGGGGAATGATCTCGACTTGTCTGGAAAAGGATCCATTACCGAGCCATTTTACGGACATCTGGACGGGGCCAGCCATGTGGTGGGTTTCAGAAGCACCAGCGGCAACGGTCTCTTCGGCGATATTACTGCCGGCGCCAGTGTCCGCAATTTACGGATCAAAGGCCGCAACCGCCACTATGAATCCGTGAAACTGGTCAGCTGTTCTGTGGGTAATCTAGCCAATCGCAATTACGGGACCATCTCCGGCTGTTCTGTGGAGGACTTTACCACCGGTATTTATAACGCAGTCAATGTCCGATCCGGTGGTTTGGTGGGCCGTAATCTCGGCCTGATCGAAAAATCCTTCACCAGCGGGAATTTCCTTTTGCACATTGAACGACGGGATGCCATCAACGGTCATTATCCATCCCTGGCCGATGATCTCCTCAGTGACTATAACCGTGGCTGGGTGGGCGGACTGGTGGGGGTGAATATGGAAGGCGGCGTGATCCGTGACTGCTATTCTCTCACAAACATCACTTTGGAAGCCCCCGGTGAACTGAGTTACGGTTTTAACGGCGGACTGGTGGCCACTAATCTGGGGCGGATCAGCAACTCCTTCGCCGCAGGCAAAACCACCGAAACCAAATACCGGGGCGGGCTTGTGGGGTATCAAAGACAACCCGGGTTCACAGAATACTCCTTTTATGATAAGCAGGTGGCAGGTAGATCCGATAATGACGGCCGAGGAATGCCCAAAACCACCGTTGACATGAAAAAGCAGGCGACATTTGTCGGCTGGGATTTCACCACGGTCTGGACAATGCCAGCCAATGGCACTGCCTATCCCGGTCTCCGCTAAACGACCATTCTGGTGCATCGATAAAGCTGGCAGACAGCAAAATCCCCTGACCGTCCGTCAGGGGATATCATTTTTATCCGGTTCTGGATTCCGGCTGAGTCAATCCGGATGGGGTCTATTCATGCTGGGTGGCACGCAGCACGGCGCCCAGGCTGCGTTTCCGCCGGCATCAATACCGCGATCTGGGAGATGACCAGCGCGACCACGATGCTAAGCCAGACAACCCGCATGGAAAACACAAAATTCAGGACATAACCGGACATCGCTCCCATGGCAGTGATAAAGATCCGGGTCAAGGCAATCCCGAAAACCAGACCCAGCACACCACCGATCATCCCAAAAGTCCCGCCCTTGTTCGAACCATCACCACCTGCCCTCGCGTCATGCCCATGCTGCGCAACATGCCGTTTTCCCATAGGTTCATGGGGATAGCAGGGATGCAGCTGTCCATTTCACGAAGATTTCCGGATCTGCAAATCTATCACGATTCTGATTACCCGGTAATATGGATCCAGATTCCATCTGTCACCTGTGCCAGGTCAGCGACCCGGATACGCACGGCTGAATTCACCGTCCCGCAGGCAGGGTAGACCGTGTCATATTGCCGCAAGGATTCATCCAGATAAATATCCAGAGGGGCCACCAGCCCGAAAGGGCACACACCACCCATGGGATGACCCGTGATGGTGACCAGTTCATCCGGTGGAACCATCCGGGCTTTCTGGGAGAATTGGTCTTTAAATTTCCGGTTATCGATCCGGGCTTTCCCGGATGTGATGATCAGAATCGGCCGGTCCTTCAACATGAACGCCATGGTTTTGGCGATCCGGTCCGGATCCACACCCAGCGCTTGGGCGGCCAGATCTACGGTTGCACTGGATTGATCAAACTCCATGATTTCAATATCCAGATTTAGCGACTCCAGATGGGTCCGCGCTTCTAAGATACCCATGATATCACCTCCTGCAAAACAGTTCCCGGTAGCGAAGACCGCTGGCCAGGATAATCATAATCGCCAATATTCCTTGCCCCTGGATCAGTAAACCAGGGTTCACGCCCATGATTCCGACGGTGAGATAGACCATAACGGGCATCAGGTACATCAGACCGGCGGTGAAGCGACCCGCCGGGTCCATCACCGGCTGCCTGGTCCTTTGTGTGTGCCATCGGGATGTGATGATGAATTCTGCGAATTTCATAGCCACAATACCCAGAAACCACACTGCCACCCACCCGTTGGACCACAAGGCCAGAAGTCCGGCAAATATATAGACAAAATCCCCCGTCACATCCAACCAGGCACCTGCGGGGGATGCAACATTCAGATAACGGGCGATGCGGCCATCCCAGAAGTCTGTCAAAAAGACGCCCAATGATACGAATACAGGACCCCATCCAGGTTTGGTGTCGCCCCATACCATCCACATAAAAACGACTGCCAAAAGCACGCGCAGCGCTGTCAGACTGTGGGGGATCCATACCGGCGACAACGTCCGGGATTTCAAGGCTTGGCTAATGCGGCCCCGAATGCCTCTGCCAGGTCGGGGATCTGCCCTTTCTGATTCGCCGAAAACTTTTGCGTGGCCATTGCGGTCCAAGGCGCCAATGATGACTTCATTGTGTCCATTTCCACCCATGTTTCCATGACACTGCCGGTGGAGAATAACGCAATCCGGGTTTGATCGGCAGATTCGATTCGGGTCAGCACGGACAAAATGACTCCAGAAGGGGTCCCCACATAGGCTGGTGTGCCAAATACAGCCACTGTATACGCACTCATGTCACCGGCAATGTGTTCTCCAGGATGATCCACCACGACCCGGAAACCAGCGTTGTGCAAACCCCGGGCAATCCCCATGGCGGCTGTCTCTGTAATGTCAGTGCGGGATGGTTGAAAAACCACCAGAGCCTGAGGGGCGGCAGCATCGCTTTGCTCAAGCACCACCGGCTGCGAGCCTTTCGGCTGGTCATTTCCTGTCATGAACCAGCGAAACATGAGCATAGTCCCGGCAAACAACACCACCAGGACAACCAGCAAACCAACCAGTATCTTTTTCAACAAGATGAATCGTCTCCTTTTAATCAGTTTTCTTGTGTATTCGTTGCATCCATGAATTCCCGGATGATATCTTGTTTCAGGGCTTCCGTTTCTTCAGTCCGGTCCCAGCGACAGGTTCCTGCCACGGGATTGGTGATCACCCGGCGAACCGTGGCCGGTTTGTCTGTTAGAATCACGATTTGATCACCCAAGGTCACTGCCTCATCCACATCATGGGTAACATAAATGATGGTGCGGCTGTCATCCTGCCGCAGTTGGCAGAATGTCTTCATCAAGTTGATCTTGGTGTTCACATCCAGGGACTTGAACGGCTCGTCCATGATCATGATTTCCGACGGAAATGCAAACGCCCGGACAATACTGACCCGCTGGCGCATGCCACCGCTGAGTTTCCGGGGATAATAGGCCCGGAATGCCTCCAGACCAACTGCTTTGAGATAATGATCGATGACTTTCCGGCGCTCTCCCGGATTCAGCTGTTTGCGCAACACAAAATCCAGGTTTTCCTCCACTGTACGCCATTCAATCAGCCGGTCCTCCTGAAAAATCGAACTGATTGTTTTACCGGCAAAACCTGAAACCGTGCCTTGATCCGGCGAAACCAGGGAAATGATAATGTTCAGCAACGTACTTTTCCCGCATCCCGAAGGCCCCAGGATGCAGGTGACTTTGTTTTCCTCAAAGTGGATGCTTAGCCCTTTGAGCACTTCCAGATCTTCAAACTGCTTGTGGATATTATCAATGTAGCATTCCACAGGGGTCACTTCCATTTCTCCGACCGGGTGAATCCCAGACGGACCACAAATTCCAGGACGGCTGACAATATCACGATAATGACGATCCAGGCAAAAACCCCGGAGGTATTGAGAAACAGTTTCTCCAACTGCAAACTAGCACCGATGGAGAATCGCGGTTGCCCCAGGACTTCCCCGGCAATAACAGATTTGATGGTCAAGCCCAGCGCTGAACCAATCACCGAACCCAAATACATGGTGATGGTGGGGAAATAAATGTCCGCAATCATGTCCCCTTGTCCCACCCCGTAAATCTTTGCCATCTGCACCAACCGGTCGTCCACGTTCATCATACCCCGATACACACTTTCATACAGGATGGGAAAAACCACAATGAATCCGATCAGGATGGGGGCATTGTTGCTGGAAAACCAGATCAGTGCCAGAATAATGATGGCCATGGTGGGTACCGACCGCATCAGCGACAGCAACGGCACCATGATGTAGCTGACCATGGGGTAGAGTCCGGATGCAACCCCTAATGTCACCGCCAATGCTAAAGAAATGGTAAAACTGAAGAAACTCCGAATCAGGGTATTGGATACATGGGCGCCGAATTGACGGCCGGTCATGATCTGCACCATATTTCGCAGTGTCTCCCCGGGTGACGGGACAATGATGGAGTTCCCGACTAACCGGGCGGCCAGTGCCCAAAATAGGACCAGACCGCCCACAGCCAGGTATACATAGTGTCGTCTACTGAGCGAAAATCCCTTCATCCGGCAATTTTCCTCCTAGTACGGCGGGATCAAATCCAAACAGAGCGTCAAAGAACGCATTGTACTCGGCTTTGGTGTCTTTGGCTTTCAAAAATCCTTGATTAGCCCGGGACATGGCCTGGGCGATCGCCGGGGCGGGAACCGCGATCTCCAGCTCACTGGCGTAACTGGCCAGTTCAACCGGATTGGTCTTGGCCCACTCGATGGCAGCGGCAAAGAGGGTCATAAATTCGTCGGCAAAAGCCTTGTGGTTGTCCAGGAGATCCTTTTTGATAATCAAACTGGACTGGGGGTAACCCAGTTCACTGTCGGTTACTTTCTTCCATTCTTCGTTGACATCCAGGATAATTTTCGCAGTCTGCACCCGACCCATGACCGTTGTCAGCATGGGTTCCGGCATCATGGCCAGATTGATGGATCCGGCAATGAATGCAGGCGCCAGTTCCGTGGCAGCGTTGACATAAGTCAGTTCCAGATCCGTTTCCGGGTCGACTCCATTGGCTTCCAGTAAATACTGCAGCACAATATCAGGGGTCTGTCCACGGCCGGTATTGGCAATGGTCTTTCCTTTCAGATCAGCCCAGGTGCTGATGTTTTGCGTGGTGAGGATGTAGAACGAACCCCAGCCCATAGTCCCAGCCAGGCGGTAGGGAAGATCCCGGTTATATGCAACAGCGGCCAGGGTGGACGGGACCACCGCAATATCGGCTTCCTGGTTGATGATCTTGGACGATAAAACATCGGTGGTGCGGGCAATCTCATATTCAACTGTGACATAACTGGCAATCTCCGGTTTTTCCTTGAGCATTTTCGCCATTCCCAGTGCGGTGATCCCATCCGGAACCACCACTTTCACGGTAATTTCCTCCGGGGGTTTGGGTGTGCAACCGGCCATTGCGACCAGGGCCACGATTACGATCAAAGCGATCCATGCAGTCTTTCTCATGATACAATCTCCTCTCCTCCTGCCCTTGGGGGCAAGTCGATCCCGCAGACTGCGGGTGCTCTTTAGTGATTCGGCAGGAAACGGCAACCTCCTGCCAATCATCGTCTGTTTCTATTACACTTCTGTATTTATATCAATTTCAACCCGCTGAATCCGTGCCGCTTCCCGGCAAGCGGATCTCAGGAGAACCAACAGCCCCACCACCAACAGAAAAATCCCCAACGCCGTCAGCCACGTGATTCGCTCTTTCAACACCAGCACTCCCAACATGCCGGCGGTTAGTGGTTCCGCCAACGTCAGTGTCACAGCTGTGGCCGACGGGGTGTAGACCAGTCCCCGGGAAAACAGCATATATGCCAATGATGCTGTGACCAGACCCAGATGCAGCGATACCGCTACCCCTTGCCGGGTCATGATCCAGGTAAAATCACTCCCGGCTGCCAGAGGGATGAGGAACATGGCACTAAGACAGAAAACTACGGCCACCACCGCATAAGGTTTGTGACGAAGCAACAGTGCCTTGCTGAACACGGTGTATGCAGCATAGGCAAACCCAGCCCCCAGGGCGCTGACCACACCCAGTGGATCCACGGTCACATCCTGCGGATTCAGCAAGAGCAGTGCACAACCGATAATGGCCAGCACAGTGGCGGTAAGCCACGCACCCCCGGGCCGCTCGTGACGGACTGCCCATCCCAGCAAGCCGGCAAAAATGGGTGCGCTGCCGATGGCCACTACCGTTCCCACCGCCACTCCGGTTCGGGATAGGCCGATGAAAAACAGCGGTTGAAAAGCCGCCAGGGAAAAGACTGAACGCAACACTGCCCATGGATCCCAGGCTACACTGGGTGTAAATGAACGCGTCAGCATGGCCACGGCCAGCATGGAAATGCCGCCGACTGACAATCTCACCAACCCCACCGCTAACGGGGTCGCGCCCACAGGTGCAAATGCCTGGGCAGTACCCGCTGTCCCCCACAGGACGGCAGCCATCAAGATGAGAAGTGGCGCTGTCAACGCATCCTTCGGACTCATACAGGCTCCCCCTTTATGCGGATCGGACCGGATCAGACCAATTTCTCAAACAACCCCAGACTGTAATCCCGAATGTCGGATACATGCAGCATCAGATGTTTTTCCCGGACTTCGTTGAAAAAAGCACCCATCCCTTCCAGATCCATCACGCCACTGTCACTGGTCATCGCCGTTCGCCAGGGATTCTCTCCCCGGACCATGGCTGATAGGATATCGGGACTGTAACAGCCGAAATATCGCATGACCTGATCCAGGAGCAGCTGGGTCGGTTCTGCCATGGGTTCCCGGCTGGTACCGGGCCGGTTGGCATGGCGGGATACGATCTGAGACACCGGGGTGTAGTCAAGTCCATGGTCGTGTGCTTTGCAGGTTTCCGGAAACAGCGGGTTTTTGCCGAAGGCCAGGGCAAACCCCTGTGCGTAATACAGGAGATGATGCAACGCTGCTTCCGGCACACCAGGATCATGGCGGATCATATACAGGGTAACCTGCTCTAAAGCTTCACTGCTGACGGCTTCCATGGTTAACTGTTCTTCCGCCGGCATGATTTGAGCCAGGGCCTTCCGGCTGCGCCGATACGCCTGCCGCGTGATCGCTTCTTTGTTGGCTTCCAGGATCTCAGCGTAATATCCCTCGTCCGCCAGGATTTTTTTCAAGATGGTGGAATACTGGCGGGTGGGCAGATCGCCGTTGAGGTAACGGGTAACGGTTCCTTCCCCCCAGCCCAGCATCAAAGACAACGGTCGTTTGCCGATCTTATACTTGTCCATCACCTGCAGAATCTCTGGGATACTGATCAGTTTCTCCTGCTCCCGATAAGCCGCAAACAATACCTTCTGGTCTTCTGCATCCAAATCTTCCAGCACCAGGACTTCACCGCATTCCAGACACCGGGCTTCGATCCCCGTGTAGCGAACGGATTTTCCTCGCACTTTCCCGGTTTTTTCCCGGAATACACGTTCCCATTCGACTTCCTTTAGACATACCGGACAGTTGGCCATGGATATCCCTCCTGTGCATCAAATCGTATGCTTTTGTTGCCGCTTTCCATGATAATGTGTCATTCGGCGGTTTATTATCCGTCCAATTCATTCATCTGCTACCATTTTATCTGTTTTCTGACCATCTGGCAATGGCCGCATTTAACCGTTGAACTCACAGCCGGATGCAGGATTTTTTAGTTATTTAAGCAATATATTAGGTATGATGATCGGACTATAGAACGCCAAAGAAATGGGGGATTTTCTTGTCAACAATCATGATCGACGGACACGATCTCACCATCAGCGAAGTGGTGAAAGTGGCCCGCTTCGGGTATTTTGCGGATCTTGCTGAAACCGCCCGGGCGCAGATGGATGCGTCCCGTGCCATCGTTGAAACCATGGTGGCCAACGAAGAAGTGGAATACGGCATTACCACCGGTTTCGGGAAATTTTCCAGTGTGGTCATATCCAAAGAAGACGCCATGCAACTGCAAAAGAATCTGATCATGTCCCACGCCTGCGGTGTGGGGGATCCATTCCCGGTTGAAGTTGTCCGGGGAATGATGTTTTTGAAAGCCAACGAAATGGCGAAAGGCCATTCCGGAATCCGCACGTCCACCGTGTCGACCTTGATCCAAATGTTGAACAAACAGGTGATTCCAGTGGTTCCCCAGCAAGGATCTCTGGGCGCCAGTGGTGATTTGGCTCCCATGGCCCACATGGTACTGGTGATGATCGGGATGGGAGAAGCCGAATACCAGGGTCAACGGATGACTGGCGGAGCGGCCATGGAAAAAGCCGGGATCCCGGTCGTTGACCTGGCAGAAAAAGAAGGTTTGGCTTTGATCAATGGCACCCATGTGATGAGCGCATTGGGCTGCCTTGCCTGTTATGACGGTGAAACGGTCGTTGCGTCTATGGACATCGCA
The DNA here is from genome assembly GCA_964600665.1 of uncultured Candidatus Sumerlaeota bacterium. Taxonomy (GTDB): domain Bacteria; phylum Bacillota; class SLNR01; order SLNR01; family SLNR01; genus CAZRKC01. The sequence goes on along the minus strand of CAZRKC010000012.1, from coordinate 25,764 downwards.
GCGGCCATGACGGTGGAAGCACTCCGTGGGGTGACAGATGCTTTTGACCCGCGGATTCATGGTGTGCGACCCCATTGCGGCCAGGTGCAATCTGCCCTGAACTTGCGAACCCTTTTATCCGGGAGCACCTATACCACCCGTCAGGGTGAATTGCGGATCCAGGATGCCTACGCATTGCGCTGCACCCCCCAAGTTCACGGCGCCACCCGGGACGCACTGGATTACTGCCGGTCAGTGGTGCATACTGAGATCAATTCGTGCACGGATAATCCCCTGATTTTTACAGACGATCGCGCCATTTTGTCCGGGGGAAATTTCCACGGACAGCCCTTAGCCCTGGCCATGGACTTTCTGGGCATTGCCATGGCAGAAGTGGCCAACATTTCTGAACGCCGCCTGGAGCGACTGGTGAATCATCAACTCAATGATCTGCCTCCCTTTCTCACCAGTGGTAAAGGCGGGCTCAACTCCGGCTTTATGATCGCTCAATATGCTGCAGCAGCGTTGGTTTCGGAAAACAAGGTCCTCGCCCATCCGGCTTCTGTGGATTCCATTCCGTCATCTGCCAATCAGGAAGACCATGTGAGCATGGGCACCATTGCGGCTCGTAAAGCCCGTCAGATTATCCAGCATGCCTTCCATGTGCTTGGAATCGAATATCTGGCAGCGGCCCAGGGCATTTCCTTACGCCGGTTTGACGGGAAACTGGGTGCCGGCACCCATACGGCTAATGAACTGATCCGGCGATTTGTCCCACCTTTGGAAGACGACCGGGTCATGTATCCGGATATGAACCAAGCGTCCCATCTGATCCAGTCCCGCACATTAATGGAAGCCGTGGCTGCCACCGTACCGAATTTTATCATTGATTAAGGAGGAACAAACATGTCAAGAATCATTCATGCCCCGCGGGGCAATCAATTGAACTGCAAGGGATGGCAACAGGAAGCTGCATACCGGATGATCATGAACAACCTGGACCCGGATGTGGCTGAAGATCCGGATAATCTGATCGTCTACGGTGGTCAGGGTAAAGCGGCGCGTAACTGGGCATGCTTTGACGCCATCGTGGCATCCCTGAAAGAGCTGAACAGCGATGAGACCCTTCTGGTCCAGTCAGGCAAACCGGTGGGTGTGATGAAAAGCCACCCCGGTGCACCCCGTGTTCTGATTTCCAACTCCATGCTGGTTCCTCACTGGGCGACCTGGGAGCACTTTCGGGAATTGGAAGACAAGGGACTGACCATGTACGGGCAGATGACAGCCGGCAGCTGGATCTATATCGGCACCCAGGGAATCCTGCAAGGCACCTATGAGACCCTGGCATCCGTGGCCGATCAATCCTTCGGTGGATCCCTGAGAGGCACCGTCACCTTGACCGCCGGTTTAGGCGGTATGGGTGGTGCTCAGCCGTTGGCTATCACCATGAATGAAGGGGTTGCGCTGTGTATCGAAGTCGATCGGGATCGAATCGAAAAACGATTGCGGACCCGCTACCTGGATACCTATGTGGATACCCTGGACGAAGCCCTGGCTTTGGTGCAGGACGCCAAAGCTCAAAAGAAAGCCTTATCCGTGGGGTTGCTGGGTAATGCCGCTGACATTTTGCCGGAACTGGTTGCCCGGGGCTTCACACCGGACATCCTGACTGACCAGACATCCGCCCATGATACGTTAAATGGATATGTTCCCGGCGGGATGTCGTACCAGGATGCATTAGCCTTGCGCAAAAGGGATGCAAAACAATATATCGACCTGGCCCAAAAGAGCATCGCCCGGCATGTGGACGCCATGCTGACCATGCAGGCCCGGGGTGCGATTACTTTTGATTATGGTAACAATATCCGTCAGGTTGCGTATGATGAGGGGATCAAGAACGCTTTCGACTTCCCGGGATTTGTGCCTGCATACATTCGACCTCTCTTTTGCGAAGGCAAAGGCCCCTTCCGCTGGGCTGCTCTTTCCGGTGATCCGGAAGATATTTACCGCACCGACCGGCTGGTATTGGAACTTTTCCCTGAGGATAAGAAATTGGCTCGCTGGATCCCCATGGCACAAGAACGAGTTGCCTTCCAGGGTCTCCCGGCTCGTATCTGCTGGCTGGGTTACGGAGAACGGGCGAAATTTGGTCTGGCTCTCAATGAACTGGTGCGTAAAGGTGAGCTGAAGGCGCCCATCGTCATTGGTCGAGACCATCTGGATTGCGGATCGGTGGCATCTCCTCGACGGGAAACCGAAGCCATGCTGGATGGTTCCGATGCCATCGCTGACTGGCCGATCCTGAATGCGCTGATCAATGCCGTCAATGGTGCTACCTGGATCTCAGTTCATCATGGCGGTGGTGTGGGGATCGGATACTCTATCCACGCCGGGATGGTGATCTGTGCCGACGGAACGCCGGAAATGGACGTCCGCCTGCAACGGGTTTTGACCAGTGATCCGGGGATGGGAGTCATCCGGCATGTGGATGCAGGATATGCAGATGCCTTGGATTTTGCCCGCCAGCATCATGTCCCGATCCCCATGAAAAAGTAGGACGGGAGGAAAAACGGTGAACAAAATTGTCGAATGTGTACCCAACTTTTCCTGCGCCAAAGATACCCAGGCTGTCGAAGCCATCGTGCAGGTGGTGCGAGAATCCCCCGGAGTCAAACTCCTGGACTATGCACCGGACAACGATCACAACCGAACGGTGGTCACCTTTATCGGTGATCCGGAACATGTGGCGGAAACAGCGTTCCGGCTGGCAAAAAAAGCAGCTGAAGTGATTGATATGTCGCAACACAAAGGCGGCCATCCCCGGATGGGAGCCATGGATGTGTGTCCCTTCATTCCCGTACGCAATGTCACCATGGCAGAATGTGTCCAGCTGTCTCGCGCAGTGGGTCAACGGATCGGTGAAGAACTGGGGATCCCGGTCTATCTCTATGAAGACGCTGCCAGTGCACCCCATCGGAGAAACCTGGCTGATGTGCGCAAAGGAGAGTATGAAGGATATTTCGAGAAAATCAAAGACCCGCAATGGACACCGGATTTCGGGCCGAAAACAATGAATGCCCGTAGTGGCTGTAGTGTCATCGGCGCACGGTTCTTCTTGATTGCATACAATGTCAATCTAGCCACCGATCGAATGGACATCGGCCAGGCAATTGCCAAGAAAATTCGTTTCCTCAACGGTGGTTTACGATTTGTGAAAGCCATGGCGGTTAAACTGGAGGAGCGAAATCAAGTGCAGATCTCCATGAACCTGGTGAATTACGAGAAGACTGCAATCTATCAGGCTTTTGAAATGATCGTGATGGAAGCCCGGCGTTATGGCGTTACCGTCGTTGGTAGCGAAATCGTCGGCCTGGTTCCCTTGGCCGCTTTGATTGGCAGTCTGGACTATTATCTGCAATTGGAGCACTTTTCCATGGACCAGGTGCTGGAACACAAATTAAGTGAATAGGGGTGAGACCATGGCTGATCTGCTGATCACCAATGGCCGGGTCCTGACGTGTGCCGGTCCGGGTCCACGTTATGGTTTGGATATGGCTAATCCGGGACTGATCCCCAGCGGGTTCGTACGGATCCAGGACGGTTTGATTGCCGCTGTCGGCTCCGGGGATGGGATGAAAACCATCTCCGCTGATACACAAATTATCGATGCACAAGCGCGTCTAGTCATGCCCGGTCTGGTGGACCCGCATACCCATGCCGTCCATGGTGGTTCCCGGGAACATGAATTGGAAATGAAAATGAAAGGGGTTCCGTATCTGGAGATCCTCAAACAAGGCGGCGGTATCCTGAGTACAGTTCGAGCGACCCGAAGTGCCAGCCGAGAGGAGTTGTCGGCAAAACTCCGCAAAAGCCTGGATATCATGCTCCGCTGGGGAACCACCACGGTGGAAATCAAGTCGGGTTATGGATTGAATTTTGAGGATGAGATCAAATGTCTGGAAGTCGTCCGGGACATGGACCACCCGCTGGATCTGGTACCCACCTATATGGGCGCGCATGCCGTCCCGCCGGAATTCAAGGATGACCGGGAGGGCTACATTCAACTGATGGAGAACACGGTCATCCCCTATGTCGCCCATCATCACCTGGCGGAGTTCATCGACTGTTTTTGTGAACATGGTGTATTTTCAGTGGACGAAAGTCAGCGAATCCTGGAAACCGGAAAACGCTACGGACTCAAGATCAAAATTCATGCAGATGAGATCGAACCCATGGGCGGCGGTGAACTGGCCGGACGCCTGGGTGCTGTAACCGCAGAACATCTGGTGGCGGTATCTCAGACGGGTATCCAAATGATGAAAGAAGCCGGGACCATTCCCATCCTGCTCCCCGGCACTGCGTTTTATTTAAAACTGAAGACATACGCTCCGGCACGGGCGATGATCGATGCCGGGCTGGCTGTTGCCCTGGCCTCAGACTATAACCCGGGGTCCTGTCCCACGGAATCCCTCCAATCTGTGATGGTTCATGCCTGTCTGGGTTTGGGCCTTACCCCAGCAGAAATCATCAATGGCATGACCATCAATGCTGCCTGGGCAATCAACAGAGGCGATCGGGTCGGCAGTCTGGAACCGGGGAAACAAGGGGATGTGCTGATCATGGATGTACCCAATGAGCAGTACCTGATCTACCATTGGGGCATCAACCATATTGATACGGTGATCAAACATGGATCGATCCTGATCCAAGGTGGTCAATGGGTGGGGTTAAAAGTGAGGGATGAATCATGACTTCATATGCGGAGATGCGTCTCCAGGATTTTTCTGAACTGATTGCGTCTGATCAGCCAGTTCCCGGGGGCGGGACTGTTTCAGCATGGGCGGCCGCAACGGCTGTATCCCTGATTCAGATGGTATATGGTTTGACCATCGACCGTAAATGTTTCGAGCCATTGCCGGAAGCACTGCAAGCAACATTCCGGACTCGCGCTGCCACATTGACTCAAATCCGCGATGATTTTTTTACACTCATGGATTCTGACAGTCAGGCGTACATGAAAGTCGTCCATGCATTTCGACTGCCAAAAACCAATGACGCTGAGAAAGCGATCCGCCGACAGTCGATTCAGGATGCCTACTATGAATCTGCCACCATCCCCTTGGCTATCGCCCGTCAGGCAATTGCTTTGTACCCGGCGATTCTGCTGGCTGTGGAATACGGAAATCCCAATGCCATATCGGATGCCGGCGTCAGTGCATTACTGACCCATACTGCAGTGGAAGGGGCCGTCATGAATGTGCGCATCAACACCTGTGCCCTAAAGGATGAACAGATTGCGGTGACCATTGAAGCAGAAGCCGATGCGCTGCTGATGGAATCGACTGCACAGAAAGAACACATCAGTGCCACTGTATTTCAAAAGATGGCGGCACTGAGTTGAAAGATGGCACTGGACATGTGATGAGATATTCATTTTCGCGATGGATGCTTGGTTGATTCCTTTCGCTTCAACCAATAAAAAACTGGCACTCAGGTGCCAGTTTTTCGTTAAGATTCGCTGGTTTGGACCACAACGATTTCTTTCAATTTGCGTTCCTGGTTGATAAACCGGCAGGCAATCAGAGAAATCACGGCAAAGAATGCCCCGGTCATAAATGTGTACTGATATCCATATGTAGACCAGATAGTCCCGCCCACGACGGGGACCATCACCCCGGCAATATGCTGGATGGTGCTTCCCATCGCCAGGCTGGAAATGACCTCTTCTCGGGGGGCGATCTTGTCCAGGAATGTACTGATGGCCATGGATACCCCCATGGATGCATTGTCCAGCACATACAAGAAGTAGATAAAGGGAAGATATCGGACAAAGGCATACCCGAGGAAAATCAGGATGACGAATGAATAATTGATGGTCAGAGCAGCCTGCTCACCGGCTTTGTCGATGAATCGCCCGATAATGGGACGCGTCACCATGGCAAACACATTGCTGACACCTAACAGGATTGCCATGTGCTGGACCGGGATTTCAAAGACACTGACCAGAAAGAAGGTCGCAAAAATCTGATAGATATGCATCCTTGATCCGGAAAGAAAAATCAGGACGTAATACAGCCAGTAGCTTTTGCGGAAAATCATCTTCCGGGCTGTGATCTGGGATTTGTCCCGGGGCATGATCAGCATGATCACAGCACCAATCAACGACAACCCCGCAGCCCACCAGAACAGCATGCGATAGTTCAGAAAACGGGCTGTGAGAATCACGAATCCCATGGCCAAGAAACCCGCTAATGCCCGCACACTTTCCAGCTCACCCAGTCGTCTTCCCTTTTCACCAGGTTTGGCGAGACGCAAAACCATGGAACTCTGGACAGGCATATATAGATGAAATCCGACGGAGTATACTGTGGTGGCCACGATCAAGCCCGCCAAGCCACCCGCCATTCCATAAAGGACCAGTCCCACTGACAGAAGGGAAATACAGACCGCCATGGCTACCGGTTCTGTGAAGAGCCCCAGGGCAGCGATCAGCACAATGGTCAGCAAACCCGGAATCTCACGAATGGATTCAATGATCCCTAATCCCTGGGCTTCAATGGCCAGTTCCTCAGAAATGAAATTGTTATAAATAGTCCGCTGTAAACCGATGCCAAACTGAAAGAATAAGGTCGCAATCATGATGATTAAAAGTAACGCTGCGGGTGAAGTCCATTTACTTCGATTAAACAAATCTCTACCTCCCTTATTTTGCGGAAAAATCCCGGTACAGGGCGCTAAAATCAATGCCCCCCACCACGGTGGCGCAATTGTCGTCGGCCAGTTTTTTATAGCCGGCTTCTATATGGCTGGATGTGATTCCGTGACGGATGGAAATACACGCTTCTGTAAAAGCAGCCAGTTGGTCACACGCCTTCAATACCTGGCCATCCAGAGGCCAATATTCATCCTGATTGTAATGACGATTGATTTCAACTGATGAAGTAAAATGAATCACCCCTTCCTTGATGATCTTGGATTCAAATTCATTCTCCGTAAAATATCTCACTTCCCGATGAATTTCCCCGGGCAATAAAGGTAAAATCTGCTCTTCAACCTGCCGGCTCTCGATATCCTTGATCAAATCTTCAAGGCCTTGCACTGAGCGTTTCACCGGTGAGACGATGTCCCGGGTCAACACCTCCGGCAGGTCATGAAATAATCCTCCGAAAAAGTTATGGTAGATTCGTTTGGGGCATGCTTTCATCTCCAAAGACGAAAAATATGCCATCAAGGCAACGATCAGCATATGTCCCATGACGGATGTTTCCGGAATCCGCGGGGACTGCGTCCAGCGCTGCTGGAAACGCAGTTGCCCCACCAGGTCTAAAAAGTTACTGGTCTTTTTACTTAGACTTAGTTTTTGTACGCCGGCTAAATTGTAATGCTCCTCGATTTCGTTCTCGATCCGTTTCTTCGTCTCTTCCAGACCATACAGACCTGCGCTCATATGATAGATAAATTTGAACTCCCAGTTGGTGGCCAGATAATGGGCTGCTTTCAAGATTCGTTTTTCCAACGGTGCATATCCGGGGTCGGAGAAATACTGTTCAAACCGATGCATAAACACCTCTGGCATGGTCCCGGTCCGCTCCTGGATCTCCCGTATAACCCACCGGTTCAGTTCATTGCTCTTTTTTTCCATGAGTTTATAAAATATGGGTGGTTTAATATCCGTGACCACGATCCGGTGAAAAAACTCAAAGATTCCCCCTTCCAGCAATCGTGTCCAGTCAATACGAATATCCTTGTCGATTTCTTCCAAATGGCCCAGAATGTATGCGAAATACATTTTATGGCCCTGCTTGTCCAGTTCTGTGAACCCTTTATGTGGGCGGATGTGGTCATTCCAGCGCTGGATACTGGCCGCTTCATACATCAACTCCACCAACGATTTATTCATCGGTCAAACCTCCTGAACAGAATACTCTCGCCCAGCCGCACGCTTTTGACCCGCCACCCGGCAGACAACCATGCCATCGCTTGCGTCTGACTTCCATTGGACCACCAGGCCACATATTTTAATGCAGAAGGCGGCAATGGGTGCCCCAGAATTTCCTCAATACGAGCAAAGGAGAGTGTCAGTTCGTCGCCTTCCTGCGCTGACAGGTATGCAGACAATAATCGGTACCGTTTGCTGACGGAAGGGCCTCTACCCTCCCACTTCCCCGGTGACAAGGTTTCACCTGGTGCTAAAGGGAATCGTTGCCGATCCGCACGTTTACCGTGGATGTTCCATTTGGGTTTAATGAGTTTGATCAGCTGTGCTTCCACATTCTCCGGCTCTGCAAGGGGAGCGAAGAAAAGGCGTACGACCAACCCCTCCTGCACTGCCCCCAAAATCAGCCGGTTGATGCGACAGTTTTCTGGATGCCCACCGGTAAAGCAATCCCGAGGCTGAATGTGACCGAAGCCATAGAAAAACTTTTGGTAAAGATCTTCGGTACTACCGATATATCGTGCCTCACCGTCAACTGTGATCACAAACACCCCCTCTGCACCAGATTCTGCAGTCGGGATGGAAAATGTACAGAATGGTCCCGTTCCATATTTATGGACCAGCATCGTGCCTCGATATTCCCGTTCAGGATAGTACTCCCGAATGCGGCCGCTGTCATGTTCACGCACGGGTTCAATGTTACAGATAAAATGAAATGAAATCCCGCCAAAGATTCGCTCCACGCCAAACAGTTGATTCTCACTTTGCTTGGACTGATCGATGATCAATTGCATCCCGTTCATTTTCTCTACTGCAGTCCGCACCATCGGATCTTCTTCAGTGCACAAGATCACACACCGAAGAGAGGATGGTTGAAACAAAGCCTGCAGCAATCCCATACCAAACGCTGCCCGACCCACCAGTGCGGGAGTCACGATTCCTTCGACTGCATAAAGCACGACCACATTCCGACCTAGCAATTGATCGCTGCTTGCATCCATCACCCCTGAGCGGAAAACAATTAACCCATCGGCTGTAATCCGCTCTTTTCCTTCGGTCTCTCCAATATAGTATTGTTCAGTTAAAGTCCCACCGATACGTTTGGCAAAATCCCGGATCATCATTGATTCTATCCTGGTCAATGCATTCCCTCCCTGCTACTTCAATCAAGACCGGCATGCGACGACGATATGATGTCACCCTTTCCATTGAACAGGGGAAGGTGGCCGAGATGGATGATGTCATGCTGGTTGTCCCCTTCGATCAAAATGCAGGCAGTCGCAACGACCTTTGCACCTGCTTGGAGGACGAGTCTGCGAATCCCATCAATGGACTGACCCGTACTGATCACATCGTCCACCAGAATCACCGATCTTCCGAATATACGCCGGGCATCCTCACGATCCAGATACAGCTTCTGCTGATTCGCTGTGGTGATGGACTGCACATCGGCCTCTAATGGATCGTCCATATAGGCTTTCACACTTTTACGTGCAACGATATATCGGGGCATCAGCATCCGTTCTGCCAATGCATGTGCTAAAGGGATCCCTTTGGCTTCCGCCGTAACCAAATAATCTGCATCAGGCAGCAAGGGTATTAAAGCATCGGCGGCACGGCTGACCATCTCTGTGTCTCCCAAAATCACAAATGAAGCAATACATATATCCGGTGCGACTTGAATCACCGGCAGTGTTCGCGTGATGCCTGCAATATTGATGATGAATGTCTGACCCATTGCGCTTCCTCCATCGGCAGGTATTTCATATGATATAATAAAAACAGTGATGTTTCAAAAAGGAGTGATTGCATGCGAATCGGAATTATTGGGGCGATGAGTGAAGAAATCGGCCCTGTCATCAGACAATTGCACGATCCCAGACACTTGATCATTTCCGGTATGACCTTTGTATCCGGCCAGTTAGGAAATCATTCCGCGGTGGCTGTGTGTTCAGGGATCGGGAAAATCAATGCAGCAGTGTGTACCCAAATCCTGATGTCCCAATTTGCCATCACCCATGGCGTCTTCACAGGGGTGGCCGGTGGGATTGCACCGGGGTTTGACATTGGAGACATTATCCTGGGTGAAGATATCATCCAATATGATATGGATGTGACTGCGCTGGGTTATGAACTTGGTTTTGTCCCCCGTTTGGGCATCCGCTCCCTGCCAGGTGACCCGGCCCTCATTGAAAGTGCTCTCCGTATCGGTGAATCCGACCCGCACCGATTCGGGAAAGTGGTCCGAGGTCGGATCTTGACCGGTGATTCTTTTATCGCCAGCCATGAAAGAGGCCGTGGCCTCTACGAAGGCTTGGGCGGTTTGTGCGTAGATATGGAGGGTGCTGCTATTGCGCAAGCATGCTACCTCGCCCAAATCCCCAGTTTAGTGATCCGGTCCTTGTCTGACAAAGCAGACGCACAAGCGAATCTTGATTATAAAGCATGTATCCGTCTAGCCGCCAATCGAGCAGCAGATTTGACCTGTGCGTTTCTTTCCACTTTGTAGCATACCATCTGATGACATCTTGACTATTCTGGATGAAAGTAAAAAACCCTTTCCGAAACGCTGGCGTCATCACTCGAACTTCGCGACTTTCCAAAATGAAAGGAGACATCCCAATGCTGGATACGCTGATCAAAAAAGCAAAAATCGTCGATGGCACGGGAAACCCCTGGTTTCGGGGCGATATCGGAATCAAAGGCAATATCATTACAGCTCTGGGAACGGTTGACGAAGCGGCCCATCGCGTGATTGAGGCGGATCATCTGGTGGCCTCACCGGGCTTCATTGACATTCATACCCATTCTGATACGACTTTACCGGTCAATCCCCTAGCTGAGAGCAAGATTCACCAGGGAGTCACAACCGAGGTCGTGGGCAACTGTGGTAACTCTTCAGCACCGGTTTTGGGCGCAGCAGCCGAAGACATGCGGGTAAAATTCTCTGACCTTGGATTAGACGCCCCATGGCAAACTTTAGCGGAGTTCTTTTCCTTTATGGAAGGTATCGGTTGTGCCGTCAATGTGGCTGCTTTGATCGGCCACGGTACCGTACGCAAGTCCGTCGTTGGTTTTGATGACCGCCCGGCTACCGAAGACGAGTTGTCTCAAATGGAACGGATGATGGATGAAGGTATGCGACATGGCGCCTTCGGCGTTTCCACGGGCCTTATCTATCCTCCAGGATGCTTCACTCCGGTTTCAGAGATTATTCGCCTGGCAAAAACTGTGCATCGGCATGGTGGCATTTACGTCAGTCATATTCGCAATGAAGGGGCTGATGTGTTAACCGCTGGTGCAGAAGCCATTCATATCGGACGCACCACTGGAATCCCTGTGGAGTGGTCCCATGTGAAAGCCGCAGGAAGCGCCATGTGGGGGAACGCTCCAGCGATACTTGCCTTGATGGATAATGCCATAAGTGAAAATATCGATGTGTCCGGTGATGTTTATCCATACGAAGCGACCAGTACCGGATTATCTATGTTTCTACCCAAGTGGGCTCATGACGGAGGAAAAACTGCATTGCTGGCAAGACTGCGTGATCCGGACCAACGGGAATCTCTCACGGAGGGAATTCTCAAGATACGCATGACCCGGGGTACATGGGACAAGATATTTATTGCCACAGTCACTAAACCGGAGAACGTTCAATATCAGGGATTAAGCATAGAGGCGATTGCCCACATAACGGGACAACCACCCGTCGATGTTGTTATCAACTTACTGGCCAGCGAGAATGGGGAGGTTAGTATGGTCAGCTTTGCCATGGACGAAGCAGACATTGATATGTTATACCGACACCCCCTGATCATGGTGGGAAGCGACGGAAATTCCCTTTCACCCCAGGGTGTTTTAGGAAACGGGAAACCTCATCCTCGCCACTATGGAACGTTTCCACGAATTTTAGCTCATTATGTGCGTGATCGGCAGATTCTCAGCCTTGAGGAAGCTGTTCGGAAAATGACAGGGTTGCCAGCCTGGAGACTCGGATTGCGAGATCGGGGATTGATTGCTCCAGGGATGAAGGCCGATATCACGCTGTTTGATCAGACGCGTGTAAAAGATACAGCCACTTATCAAGATCCACACCGTTTTCCTGATGGCATCGACTATGTCCTGGTCAATGGCAGCGTCGTCATCGACAGCGGTCGCCACACGAAGACTTTGGCCGGAAAGATGTTGAGAAAAAACACCTGAAAACAGATCCGCTCAGTCGAGCGGATCTGTTTCTTCCAATCTATTTCTCTCCAGGACCATCATCCACTGGGTCATGCAGCCATGGATAAGGCCGAGCCGGATCCATCCGGCTTGCAAAAAGCCTTTCATTGTGCTGATGAACCGTCTCACGAACAAATTCCGGTGTGTAGGGACCTTCCACGCCTTCAAGTATCTGACCTGATGAGAATGGACAAGATGCTAAACAGATTCCACAATCAGTAAAAACCCGCTTCCAAACGGCAAAACACTGATCGTCGGATATTTTGCCATGATGCGTCTCATCGGCAAAATCCAACGGAATGGCTTGTGACGGACAGCGGAGGGCACAATTATTGCACTGATTGCAAAAGGACAAGAGGTTAAATGACTCCCTCTGATCTGCAATCAAAGGCATGTTGGTCGTGACCGCTCCCAAACGGATCCGCGGTCCATATTCCTTGGTTACCAGCAACCCGATTTTACCCATTTCACCTAAACCGGCTGCTTGTGCCAATACGGGCATGGGTAGCAGATAATTCCCATCCATATGATTGCGAGCTTCATATCCGAGTTCACGGATGTAATAACTTAAGGCCATACCGATGATTGCTGCATCCAGATACCCTTTGGTAACTTCGATCGCCTCCGGTGCAAAAGGAGCCGTTGCAATCATGTCTTTTTCCATCTCGACGGCAAATACCAGGGCATAATCATGATAATGATCGATTTTCTCTCCATAGACTTCGGGTTCTCGACCTCGATGAGAATAGTAGAAGTCTTCCTGCAAACGAGCCACACCCACCAAATTCGCACCGTAATATCGGGCCATCCCTTTTAATTTCGCAGTCATATGAACCGACTCCACCGGTATTTGCTCCTGCGCTTTTGTCCCGTCTGCAAACCTTTTAATATCTTTGAGAAACCGGAATACCGCATCACCAATAGGTGTGTTCAAGGGTTCAAAGGATGGATTCCCTTCTTTCATCGGCGGCATCCTTAGCCGATCATCAACTTCTTTCTTATGAGGATTTCGTGCATAGTAATCTTCATACTGAAAAGATTCCTTCTGATAGCCTAATCGGGAGAACATGACATCCCTTTCATCGACTCGTTTCAATTGAACCCCTCCCTTGACAGTGACCGCAAAATCCTGATGACCACCGGATTTAGTATTAAATGTATCATATTTGTCAAGCAATGACCAGTATTCTCAAGAAATTCCCCCTTGAGTCGAAATGCCTGCAGGAAAGCCATTCAGTTTCATCGAATGCTTTGGGAAAATATTGGATTGATCGAGGTGCAAAGATGCGTAAATATTTGGCCCCCATTCTCGTCGCCGGATTGATTCTCTCCTGGCTTCTCTATCAAATCCTCGGTATGGTCAAGATTTTTCAAGTATATGGCGCTGTTATCCCCCTTGGCCAAAAGATCGTGATCATGGGCGCATTGTTCGGACTCAGTGTCGGGTTACTGGTGGTCTTAGTCCAACGTATCGTGGAAATAAAGGAGGAAGATAAAGATGATCTTAGTCAGTATTGATCACATTCCTGGTAAATCATTGTCCATGTTAGGCATGGTCACCGGTTCCACCATCCAATCTCGGCATTTGGGGCAGGACATTATGAGCGGACTAAAAACGCTGGTCGGTGGGGAGCTCACCGCGTATACCGATATGATGAATGAAGCCAGGGCCATTGCAACGCGGAGAATGGTGCAAGAGGCGGAAAAATTACGCGCAGATGCAATCGTCAATGTGCGATATGCGTCCAGTTCTGTCATGTCCGGAGCGGCCGAAATCCTTGCCTATGGTACAGCCGTTCGCTTTATCGAAAACGAGAATTAATCAATGGAACATAAAACCGTTGTCACAGAGAGGGGCACCGTCCATTACTGGGTGGCTGGTAAGACGGGTAGCTGGGTCGTTATGCTGCATGGTGCGACCATGGATCACGATCTTTTTCTCCACCAGGCCGGCTCTTTTTCAACTCAGCATCGTGTCTTGGTGTGGGATAGTCCAGCCCACGGCCTTTCCAGGCCTTACCAAGACTTCTCCCTTCCCCATGCCATGCATGCACTGGTCGAAATTCTGAATGCTGAACAGGTGGGTGTTGCTCACTTTGTTGGACAATCCATGGGCTGTTATATTCTGCAACTACTCGCGCTTGAGCATCCCTCACGAATGCTCAGCCTCACTTCCGTAGGAGGATCACCTTTGGCAGGTGAATACTATTCTGCGATGGATCGTTGGCTGCTTAAAATTACCCCGGCCTTGCTTCAATGGTATCCATACAGTTACCTGATCCGCACCATCGCAAAAAATATTTCTGCGACAATTGGTGGTCAAGAATATGCACTCAAAGCCCTCGCAACCCACAGTAAACAAGCGATTGCTGATATCATGGGGGCTGTGTATCATGGCTTGCAAGTTTTCCCCCGGGTGTTTAAAAGTACCGTGCCGCTGCTGATCACATTCGGAGAGCACGACCGGTCCGGAAAAGTTCAAACCTATAGCATCGAATGGGCAAAAAAAGAAAGCTTAACACCCGTGGTTATTCCCGGTGCAGCTCACAATGCGAATATGGACAACCCTGGTTTCTTTAATCAAGTGCTAAACCGGTTTATCCAGACGATTGATTTCCCTTTGGAAGGAGTCACGCATAATGCATAAGCCAACTGTTGTCGTCATCAGCGGCCTGCCCGGTGCTGGTAAATCCACCGTGTCTGAAGCCATCGCGACTCAGGGTTCCGGAATCTGGGCCCACATGGAAGGGGATCAACTCTATAACATGATTCGAAGCGGATGGGTTCATCCCTGTGACGATGAAGATGGGTTTTTCTTGGGTTTATTGTGGGAGCAGATGAAAGCACTTTCCGCCATCTTTGCGAATCATCGTATCTCTTTTGTCATTGATTACTGTTTTTCTTGGGAGCAAATGCAGGATATCCTGGCGGACATCAGCCGTCATCCCCTGGAAGTAAGGGCTGCGTTTTTGGAATGTTCCCCGGATACTTTAGTTTTGCGGGATGAGCTTCGGTCACCGTCATCCATCGTCGGTCGTGAGCGAATTAACTATCTTGCAAAAGATGAAACACTGGATGATATTCCACAGCAGTACCGGATTCGCTCTGACCTATCAACACCATCAGCAATCGGTCAAGCGATACTTCAAGAACCACGATATATATATAACTCCTCCCAAAAAGTGAAGTGAATGGGTATAAATTCAATTTGAAACTCATTAAGTTCTCGGCATAAATCGATAAAGAAATGAAGACCTCAAACAACCGGAAGAATGGTTTGAGGTCTTTCCGTTAATCTAAGGTTATCATTGATAATAGTCGTAAACTCGAGTCATTGTAGATTCAGTGTTCAATGGAACACGACTGGTGATTATGTCTCAATCACATCGACTAATTGATACCAAACTACGTACTATTATGAGCAAGGCAAACATTGATGATATCACATAGCCCGCAAAAATTTTTCTCAACTCCCACAATTAATAAGTATTCTGTTAGCATTTCAGCCTTCCTCGATGACCATCCTGTCTTCTTCTAACCCACCTGTTCAACCCTGTTACTAGATTATTTGCTTGTTCGAATTGCATGAACTAATCCACTGCCAGAATCACTGAAACATTCTTATGTAACCCCTTTTTGCAAAGGTAAGGAAGAAGTTTAGTAATACTTTATTAATCCGGGTCTTCTTCATTTTTTGGATACGCTTTTTTTGAACTCAGGCCAAAGTTAATTGATCATTTAACCTCCAAAATAGCCATGTTATAATTTGTCCGATGCTGTCATGGCATAGAAATCCACTCCACCAACTTTGGTTTGTTCTGTCCCTCGATTCCTCTCTTTACTCACTATATACTTATCCAGAACAAATATTCGAATGCATAATTAGCGCTATTTCCTCTTTTCCTATACTCAATCTGTTGCCAAGATTCCCTTAACACAATCAACGCAAGAATGATCCCGAACTCAAGGCACATAAAACTTGTAATAATAAGCCTGAATTTCAGATAATTAATGTACTCATAATGTCTCTTTCATTAACCATTAATGATTATTGTGTACGATTAGCATGAAATATAAAAAAGGGGGGAAGTAGATGTCAAAGAACAAGTTAAGTAAACATTTCTGGACTTCAATTATTGCATTATCGCTTGTTATCACTCTTGCATCTAGTAATGTGACTTTAGCAACTGGGAAGGCAGATCCAGAAAAGGGTTTAGCAAAAAATGTAATCATTATGATCAGTGATGGATGGGGTTATAACCAAATCAAAGCTACAAACTATTATGAATTCGGTAAAGAGATGACCCAGTCTTACGAGAAATTCCCTGTTCGTTATGCCATGAGTACTTATTCCGTTGGTTCTTATGACCCAGCAAAAGCATGGTCTGATTTTAATTATGTTCGGAATGCAGCGACAGATTCTGCTGCTGCAGGTACAGCAATGTCCACTGGTTTTAAGACATATGATGCAGCCATTGGAGTCGATATGAATGGAAATCCACTTCGGCATATCATGGAGCAGGCAGAAGATCTCGGGAAATCAACTGGTGTGATTTCAACTGTACAAATAAGTCATGCAACTCCAGCATCGTTTGTAGCACACAATGCTCATCGAAATAATTATTCTGCGATAGCGAATGAAATGATCACCATGAGTTCCTTAGATGTGCTGATTGGTGCTGGACATCCTTACTATGATAACAATGGCCAGGTACGAAGCAGTTATGATTATCGTTATGTCGGAGGGGAAAGTGTTTGGGACGGTTTAGTGGATGGAACTTTGATTGTCTCAGACGCAAATGGGGACGGGAACCCAGATCCATGGACATTTATTCAATCCAAAGGGGAGTTCGATTCCTTAATCTCTGGTGAAACACCGGACCGATTAATTGGTGTAGCACAAGTTGCGACAACACTGCAACAATCAAGGAGTGGAGACGGAAATGCAGCTCCCTTCCAGGTGCCGTTCAATGCAAATGTACCAGACTTAAAGACCATGACTCAAGTCGCATTGAATGCTCTTGATAATAATGAGCAGGGATTTGTATTGATGATTGAAGGTGGTGCGGTTGATTGGGCTGGCCATGCAAATCAAACAGGACGGCTTATCGAAGAGCAAATGGACTTCAATGATGCTGTTCTTGCAGTCATTCGCTGGGTGAACACAAATTCAAACTGGGGTGAAACACTTCTGATTGTGACAGGTGACCATGAAACTGGTTATTTGACTGGGCCTGGCTCAAATCCTGCTTGGACCCCTGTTATCAATATGGGAGAATATAATCTTCCCATGGCTCAATGGAACAGCGGTGATCATACAAATAGTTTAATCCCATTTTTTGCAAAAGGGGATGCAGCACGATTATTCCGTTCGTATGCGAGTTCAGTCGACCCAATCCGTGGCAGGTATATTGACAACACTGATATTGCCAAAGTGGTATTCTCCTTACTAGATAATTAATCCATTATCTTGAAACTTCCGATACAAGAGACCAACTAATTAATCGAGTAATCGTTAGAATCATCTAAAATCCACTATATGACCATCTAGAAAAGGCCTCAATCCTATGCTTTAGGATTGAGGCCTTGCTCCAATTTATAAAACATTCAAAGACGATAAATTATCCATTTGATTAATTAAATATTTACCCTTTTTATCCATTCAAATGTAATCTTAAATAAGAATTCTGGTTCAAAATATCCCATATTGGAAACTGCGGATTACCACTATGTTGTGTTTTTAACCGTCATCAAGGGGTTTGATCTTAATGATTCATTTTTTCTTGCTAAACACTCGCGCTCCCGCTTGTAGAAGCAATCCCACACCCAGTCCGATCCCCGACCAGATAAAGAGTGACAAGATCCCGATCAAATCTCCCCAGCCATCAAGCCCATTGATAAACGTTCGATACATCTCAAAATATCCAAATATCAGCCCAACATAGAACAAGACAGCTGCAATTTTTGCTTGTGTGTAAATCAAGACGGCACCAACCACTCCAGCCAAGATGGAAAAGGCCGCATAAGCCACTAGATTGCGCTCATTAACGGTATTCCGTAGAATCAAACTGACACCGACCCACAACAGGACAAATGAAACCAGAAAAGTGAAAAAACCATATTTAAGATAATTCCGTTTACTCAGCATGTGCATTCCCCCTGCCAGTAGTCTTTATTACTATCATACCAGAATTAGAGATAGAAATATATTAATGGATATTTTCAGCTCACATGAAAAACTCCCGGGGGGGCGGGAGTTTTTCGGCTATGGATCCAGGTGAGTGTTAGCTCAGTAGCAAAGTGCATATTGTAACGCTTGTTGGCGGAATACCCTATTTTGTGATGAGAATTTCTTTAGTGACGGAGAAGTACTCAACTTTTGCCCCTATGCTTTCACTGATGAATCGGACAGGAACGAAAGTTCGGCCGTTCTTGATGTAAGGCGCAACATCGGTTGTGCAAGGCACGCCGTTGACCTTCACATTTTTTGAACCTATGGTCATAATTACTTCCTGGCCGTCTAATCGAATGGTGATGCGCTTCGCCAGATCATCCCACTCGACTTTCGCCCCCATATTTTCAGAGACAAACCGGATTGGAATCATCGTTCGATTACTGCTTTTCAGTAAATATGGCGCAACATCCATTTGGATTATTCGACCGCTGACGGTGGCATATTTTGATCCAACCTTTAATTTAATTTGAACCTTACTATTGACTGGTGCTGGAACTGTCGAGCCTTCCTCTGGTGTCTCATCATCTGTTTTTTCTTCAATGTTCGAGTCAGGAACCACGCTGACCGGAACTTGGCTCTCATAGTCAGGATTTTCAATTACATCAGGGATATCCTCAACCCAGGAGGAAAGATTAATAATCCCATAACCATACAAATTCTTGTCGCCAGCGTTAAGTGCACCTTGACGCAATGCAGCTCGGACCTGGTCATGATTCATTTTAGGATTCTGTGCCCAAATCAGTGCCGCAGCGCCGGTTACATGAGGAGCAGCCATGGATGTTCCTGAAGCAGAGCCGTATCGGCTCCCAGGAACCGTTGAATAGATGGATACACCGGGTGCTGAAAGCTCCAAATCCGGTCCAGTTGCTGAGAAAGATGCGCGAACATTACTGTTATTCACGGCTCCAACAGCCACAACTTTTTCATATTTAGCCGGATATCGCACTGTATCGCCGCTTCCATCCGCTGTTCCACTGTTGCCAGCCGCCGCGATGAGAAGAATACCTGCAGCATATGCCCGATCAATAGCTGAACGCAACGCCAAGGTATCCGAACTGGTACCAAGACTCATATTGACGATGTCCATATCATTGGTAATTGCCCAATCTAGCCCAGCAATCAAAGCTGAGAGCGAGCCCGATCCATCATCTTTGAGTACTTTGACTGAATATAGCTGTACCTGTGGTGCCATCCCAACGATGCCCGCATTGTTAGCCAGAGCGCCGATAATTCCTGAGACATGGGTGCCATGATTGGCTGTTCCACTATAATCACTGCTGTCAATCGTATTATATCCTCCGAAAAATGTGAGGTCAGCGTGATTGATGTCTACACCTGTATCCAAAATCGCGACCCGGACTCCCTGACCTGTTGTCTGTGACCAAACAACGGGAGCCTGTGTACTGCTGATGCCCCACGGTACCTGATCAGAATAGGATTCAATGACCGCATCTTCTTCAATCGCGGATATATTTGTATCTTGCGACATTTTTTGAATTTCTTCTTCCGTTAACTCAACCACCAAAGATCGCATATTCCGGTAACTTTTATCCACCCGTCCCCCAACGGCTTGGATATGTGCCATTTCTGCTTTGCCCGGTTTTTGCTTAAATGTGATGATGACCCGGTGTCGAGTTTGACCCTGATCGGAATCATTACCACTCGCTTCCACCATGGCCGCAAACGGAAAGATCAATGCAAGCATCAAAATTCCAACAAGTAGATTTCGCCATCTTAAATTGACCATCATTTCAAGCCCCCCCAAATAAATAAAGTTTCTGGCCAAGCGCCAGAAACGTCTGAATACAAAAAAACCCAGATCTTCGGCGGCTTGGCGATCCTAGGTTTCCACCCGTAGACCCATAGCTTTGCGTCCCTGCCTTTCGACAGGTTTGCCTTTATCGGATAGGATTCTATCCAATGGATTCAGTTTTTAGGTAGACTTTGTTGCTCCCTGAGTGTACCATGGGGTTGGCTAATATTGATATTCTATTCAACAAAATGTTTAACCAATTCATCAATCGCTGTGAAAGATGATAAGCGATTTCCCTTTGCTGATATCGTATGTTCAACAGTTTTACTGTTTCGCGGCATCATGTTCCTTAGTCGCCTTTGATTCAGACGAAACGCTCTTGCTTGCTCAATTGTTGATTAGCGGCACAACAATACATTTATCACAGAACCGATGAACGGTCTGTTAACGAAATCATATGGTCGAGCATCCGGCTTCCGCGGTGTTGCTATCTACCCTTCCCAGTGTTAAAAAAAGAAAGTAGCGGCAAATAAAAAAAGCTCTTGGGAATACCCAAGAGCTTAATCGATATTTACTTTAAGTCAACCAGTAATGCGAATACAACAAAGTCCCAGTTTTCAGCGATTTCATCTGTCCGATTGTATCCAGGACCATTGCCACCAACATAGGCCAGCATTTCTAGACTTGCATTGCCTTTTTCAGCCTTTAAAACTGTTTCCGCGGCTACTTCTTTGACTTCGTATTCAGTGATCGTCCATCCTCTGCCTTCTAATTCACCTTTAAACCATTCGGCGAGTTCTTCATCGGACGGTGCATCTGTGCTGATGTTGACACCGTAGGAGTTTGGATTCTCTGTATCATCACGGAATGTATCCATGTTATGGAACATGCAGGATCCGTAATCAAAGCGAATGCCTTCTGCGCCATTGAAGGACTGGTGGGAGTTATAAAGACCACCGGGAACTGGAATCTCGTCAACCGGGAAGTCCACCAACAATGCGCTAATGCCACCATTTACCAATTTGGGAGCGACAAATCCATCATATACATCCCCACTGGTAAAGTCCACAACATCCACGCCACGAACCACTTTTGAACCATTCACAGCCACGCCATTCCCGCATCCTGCCAACACCACTGTCAGGGCCAGCAATGTAACAATCAGGGTTAATGCCTTGCTTCTACCAATTCTCATTAAATTTCCTCCTTTTTCATCTGTTTCTCCCTGCAACCGATACCGTTTTGACTGCAGTGTCTAGCAAACTTCATCAGAATTGCAGTATCTTGTGATAAACATAGACCTTTAAGCTTTGACTAGTCTGCAACTCTTTATGGAGCACACTCGGCAATTATGAAAATATTCAGAATAGTATCTTTTGCATATTTATTCTTACTCTTATTTTGCTTGTATTTGCCGTTTCATGCTTTTTCTTATCATTTGATGTCATTTACCTTCTCTATTCTAGCACAGTCTATGATTATTGTCAAATATCATTGCCTATTATATCTATCTAATGTATTTTCATGTTTAATATAATCTTGTACTCCTTTTTCGGACGATGCATAACCTGGTGAATAGTTTTACCATGTATGGCGCGAATTCATTTTTTCCAAACCCCATCAGATTGCGAACGTATGATTTCCTTTTAAATCTATGATCTGCATGTTACAATATGCTTAATTCAAATCATGTTTGAATGAACTGAAGGGATGTGTCAACAATGAGTAGAGGCTCTCGACTATTTTCGGTTATAATAACTAGCATCCATAACAGTTTCAAACGGTTCCCCATCACAATGCTATCCTCAATCACCCTGATGATATTGCTGATCCGTCTAAATGAGCTATCACAGCTGGCAGAGAGTGAAATTCAAATCTCTATCGGGAAAATGAGCATGGCCGTTGCGCTGTTTGCGATCCTTTCCCTTTGTATCGGACTTTTTGTCGAGGATCGTTACCCGAAAAAAACGATGGCAACCTGGATGTTCTATGTGGCTGGGGCTGCATTTGCTTTCCTGTATCGGGTTTACTTCCTGGAAGCAATGACCACTATCACTGCGATTCGATATACAGCGCTGATGTTATTTCTGGCTGCCGCTTTCTTTTATCTTCCTCGACTAAGGAAACCCTCCCATTATGAGATATATGTGATCAAAGTATTCAATGGGGCATTAACGACCTGGATTTATTCTGTTGTTCTCTATGTCGGCATATCCGCGATCCTTTTCACCATTAATACACTTTTTGATCTTAATATCCCCGGGAAATACTTCTATTATAGTTTCCTTTTTGTGGCGTTCATCTTTGCGGTTGCAACCTTTTTAGCCAGGATTCCTGAGACAAATGAAAGCCACGACAATTTCGACTACTCCAAGGCGCTCAAAGTGTTGTTGCTTTATATTGTCATTCCATTGATTACGATCTATACGTTGATTCTGTACGTATACTTTGCCAAAATTCTGATCACATGGGAATGGCCGCAAGGACTCGTCTCACATCTGGTGCTATGGTATACAACCGTAACGGTTGGGGTCATATTCTTGATCACTCCCATTTTGAAAGAAAACCATTTCGGAAATCTTTTTAAAATTTGGTTTCCGAAAGTAATCCTTCCCATCATGGCCATGATGTTTGTTTCAATCGGGTTAAGAATCAATCAATATGGCTTTACGGAGAATCGCTACTTCGTCGTCCTTTTGGGCATCTGGGTTACATTGATCATGATCTATTTCTCATTCTCCAAGCCATTACGCAATATTTTTATACCAATTACATTATCAATCTTCATCCTCGTGTCCGCATTCGGTCCTTTAAGTAGCTACTCTGTGTCGATCAACAGCCAAACTAATCGTTTTGTCGCAATACTGGAAGAAAACGATATGATTAACAATGGACAGATCGTCGCAAAAACTACATTGACACAACGAGATCGTCGAGAAATTAGCAATATCCTATCCTACTTTCAGAATACACACGAGTTGAACAAACTAAAAATCCTACCAGATGATTTTGAACTACGAAATATGAAAGAAGTATTCGGTTTTGAATACGCACCTGAGTATCCACCCATTCCTGGGGATTATTTCAATTACTATTTGGACTTAACTACTCACCCGTTGGATATTCAAGGCTTCGATTATTATTTCATCATCAATAGTTGGTCTGGGCAAAGTCGAGTTATTGACCAATACCGTGTTGAATACACCCCCCAAAATCAAGTCCTGAAAGTGTTTGAAGACTCTATTGAAATCTTATCTGTCGAGCTTAGACCGGTAATCGAAGAAATTCATCGGGCTAACTATACGCCAGCGCAACCAGATAAAACCGAGAATATCTCTGTTGCGGCCATGACCGTGCAAGGAGAAAACTCGAACATTCGGTATCGGATTACTTTCACTGCGATTTACGGCCAAGGTAGCCTTGAAGCCATTCGGGTTCTAGAAAACGCTGAGTTCATTCTGCTCCTGGACATAAAATAAGGAATAAAGAAAGGGCGTGGATCTTCACAGATTCACGCTCCTTTCTTTATTCAAATATTTACAGAGGCCATTCAAATGGTTCAGTAAACGACTAGAGTCTAGCAATGGAGTACCGATCTCACAATTGCTACAGACTTATTGCATGTAAAGGGCTCCATCCTCGCAAGGATTCTGATTTTTCACATCTCTCCTTAAAATGATGAAATATCAGGCCCCTATTCATATCCATGAAATATATCAATCTTACCCGTGAAGGAATTTCTCGATGCATGTGGGTGATAGATATGATTGAAAGGCTTGAATATACATGCTAGAATAGGAGCATATTTGAGACCAGGAGGAATTGTGATATGGGAGCCATCGGTTTTTTTGACTCTGGTGTTGGAGGTTTAACGGTCTTGGCCAAGGCGATCCAGGTTCTGCCGTCTGAAGACTACATTTACTATGCCGACACCGCTCACGTTCCTTATGGTGAGAAATCAAAGGAAATGATATTGAAGTATGTAAAGGATGCGGTTGCATACTTGGCTACATTGGATATCAAAGCCTTGGTTGTTGCCTGCAATACAGCTACAGCAACTGCTATCAATGATTTGCGTGCACAGTATCATTTCCCTGTCATTGGAATGGAGCCTGCTGTCAAGCCTGCTTTGCATTCATTAGACTCGTCCCACAAGCGTATCCTAGTCATGGCTACCCGACTGACGCTAAACCAAGAAAAATTCAAAGCTTTAGTTGACCGCTACGACAAAGCCCACCTGATTGACGCAATCGCTTTGCCTGACTTGGTAATGATGGCGGAAGCGGGTAATTTTAACATTCCTCAATGCCGTCATTCTATCCAGACAGCCATGGGCAATCTTGATGTATCTGAATATGGTACAGTCGTTTTGGGATGTACTCATTTTCCCTTCTTTAAGCCAGTGATTCAGACTTTATTTTTAGAAGGTACACCGATTATCGATGGCCATAATGGCACTGTGCTTAACCTGTACAATCAATTGGCCAGCAACAATTTGCTGGCCAAAGGCAACGGGACTGTTCAGTTTTATGAGTCTGGGAATTTGGTTACTAACCAATCCCGATTGGACCATTTTCAGTCGCTATTGGATCTTGCAAGGAAAATTCAATGACATGAATCAACATTGACTCGATTCATGACACATACTCAGGAAGTCGTCGAATCGAACCCACGGGTTCTGCAACATTAACGGCTAAGTTCCTTAACATTCCGGCGCTGCCCAATAAAGCGAATAAACCACCTAGTGCCAAATCCTTGATAAAGGCACTTGTAATTTCGCTATCGATGAATGGGATTTTGAAAGTCAGTTTAAGTGCATCAATGATTCCGATATCATAACCCATGGCTTGCATTTCCTTGTAAAAAAGTAAATCCCAAGTTAAAAATTGTGCAATCACTAAAGCCATGAGGCTGGCGGCAAAGATAATAAACAGTGCCGTCTTATTCATTTTCCCTTTGAAGAACGAGTATCCCTTTGCTGAAGCCATCACAATCACGAATCCTGAAATGGATGCCACATATCCGAATAAGCCGATGATAACCCAAACAATAGATCCTGCCAAACCCCCTAAAAATGCTCCAATTGCTCCCAATCCATAATTGCTTTCGGACTCCTGATATTCTTGATGAGCTTGGAGAATACCCTCTTGGACAGCGTTGTAGCATTCTGGGCAAATAGCGACAACGCTGCCATTGAGATTTGCATATGGATGGAAACCCTCTATCTGACAGTTCATACATGCAGGTTTAGCATCAGCTTGTTCAAGGATCTCAGTCAATTGCGCCAAAATTGTCTCTAATTCCATACTGGTCAGTGCCCTGATTGATTTCCGCTTCGTAACGATCAGGGTTCCTGCTTCGAATTTATATGTTTGAAATGTTTTTGCTGCCTTGAGTCCAGACAATGCCGTATTGACGAATGCAACGTCGGCTGGTTCTGATAAAACAACCGATGTTTGAATGGTGAACTTGTTTTCACCCTGAATATAAATGATGGAAAACTGATATGGCCCCCATCGTCCCCACATGGTGTTCTTATCGTGACCAAATTGATACTTTGAAATAAAAGGTGCGAACTGTTTCTGAACTGACCCTCCCAAAGTAGACCATCGAATTCATTAAAGATGATCTACAAGG
>CAZRKC010000011.1:0-63962 GCA_964600665.1 uncultured Candidatus Sumerlaeota bacterium | reverse complement strand
CAAAAGCATTATTATGGATTCCTATGATTATTCGCACTTAATTCTTCAATTGATGATCTGAGTCAAGTGGATTGAGGCGAATCCCGGCTATTGACAAGGTGTCAGCGTGGGCATATAATAGGTGGCAAATCAACTTTATGCATGCTGATGATGAAGCATAGTAACTCGCAGGATCTTATCAGAGAGTCGGTGGCAGGTGCAAACCGACAGGAACTCCGAGTGAATCCCCTTCTGAGGCATTGGCCGCACGACCCAAGGCAAACGGGGCTGCCCGTTACAGCAGACACAAGGTGGATGGGAAATCCCATCAACCAGGGTGGCAACGCGGATCAACTCCGTCCCTGAACATGGGGACGGAGTCTGTTTTTTTGGGACAAGGCCAACGGGATGCCCGTTACAGCTCAGAGAGGGCAGCAATGCCAAACAGGGTGGCACCGCGAAGGATGACCTCCGTCCCTGCCTACGGGCACACGGAGGTTTTGCTTTGCAGACGACAGGAGGGAGCGGTATGAGAAAAGAACGACTGATGATTCCGGGGCCAACCATGATCCCCCCGGAAGGACTGGAGGCCATGGGCAGGCCGATGATCAATCACCGGGGAGTCGACTTCCATCACATGTACCAACGGGTGCAGATGGGTTTGCAACAGGTGCTGGGGACTGTTGAAGATGTGCTGGTCTTTCCCGGGGCGGGGACCGGCGGGATGGAGGCGCTGCTGGTGAATCTATTTTCTCCGGGGGATCAGGTGCTGGTACTTGAAACCGGGGTTTTCGGACGGCGGTTTGCGGATATCGCCGAAGCGTTTGGTCTGGCTGTCCAAACCATCACCTTTCCCATGGGGGAAGGGATCGATTTGGTTGTGCTTCATGACCATCTTGCCAAGGATGAGAACCACAGCATTCAGGCAGTGATCATGACCCAGAATGAAACATCCACAGGGGTCAGTCATGGGGTGGATGCAGTTCGCAACGCCATGGCAGATCACCCGGCACTCTTGCTGGTGGATGGTGTCAGTTCAGTGGGGGCGATGGATTTTCAAATGGATGCGTGGCGAGTGGATGGGGTGGTAACCGGTTCACAAAAAGCATTGATGACCGCACCCGGGCTCACCATCGTCGCCCTCAGCCAAAACGCCTGGGCGCGGACAACCAGGGCGACACTACCGCGGTATTACTGGGATTTTACCCGTGCCCGAACGGCTGGAAAGCGGGGAGAAACCCCTTACACACCGGCTATCCCGCAGTGGATGGGCCTGGATTCTGCATTGCAGCTGATGTTAGCAGAAGGCTTGGATGTCATCTATCAACGCCAAAAGAAGCTGGGTCTGAGTTTTCGAGCCGGTATTCATGCCATGGGACTGCATACCGTTGCACACCCACCCTGGCAGTCAGATACGGTTACGGCCCTTTGGGTTCCTGGCGGAGTGGATACCAAGGCTTGGCAACACATCCTGTCCGCTCAATATGGAATTGAAACAGCCGGCGGACAAGGGCCGTTAGCCGGGCAGATCATCCGGATCGGACATATGGGCTATGTGGATATCCTGGATATCATCGCCGTGCTGGGTGCCATGGAGATGTCCTTAGCCTCGCTGGGGTATTTCCGGACTGGTGGTGTTGCGGCTGCCCAGACAATGTGGATCAAAGGAGGAACCTGCCAATGAAAGTCGTGATCACAGAACCCATCGCAGAAAAAGGAATCGCCCTGCTGGAGCAGACGTGCCAGGTAGTGAGAGCGTTCAATCTGGAACGCCACGCGCTTTTGCAGATTATGCATGAATTTGACGGCATGATTGTCCGCAGCTATACCATGGTGGATGAGGAGCTCTTGGGGTGCGCACCTAATTTGAAAGTGGTTGGCCGGGCGGGCAACGGTATTGACAACATCGATTTGGATGCCGCAACGCGACGTGGGGTAATCGTCACGAATAACCCCGACGGGAACAGCATATCTGCTGCCGAGCATACCATCGGTTTGATTTTGGCTCAATGCCGGAATATCCCACAGGCAACGGAACATATGCGGGCGGGGGGATGGAAGAAAAAGCAGTTTGAAGGAGTCGAACTGTTCGGAAAAACAGTGGGGATTATCGGCCTGGGGCGGATCGGTTCCCTGGTTG
Organism: uncultured Candidatus Sumerlaeota bacterium; assembly: GCA_964600665.1. Taxonomy (GTDB): domain Bacteria; phylum Bacillota; class SLNR01; order SLNR01; family SLNR01; genus CAZRKC01. The sequence continues at coordinate 61,843 of CAZRKC010000011.1, read as the reverse complement.
CATCCCGGCTACGGGCTTTTGGCTGTCGGGTCATTGCTTATGATCCGTATATCAGTTTGGATCGATTTGCCCAGGCAGGAGCAGAACATATCGAAGTATTGGATGACTTGCTGCGGCAATCCCACATCGTGACAGTCCACACACCCCGGACAGACGAGACCTACGGCATGATCGGGGATGAGCAATTCAAATTGATGCCCCAGGGTGTCCGCATCGTCAACTGTGCCAGGGGCGGGATCTTTCAGGAGGATGCGCTCCGACGGGCACTGGAAACTAAACGGGTTGCCAGTGCAGCACTGGATGTTTTTGATGTGGAACCGGTCAGCGGCCATCAATTGTTTACCCTCCCCAATGTGATCATGACGGCCCATATGGGGGCTGCCACAGTGGAAGCCCAGGAGGTGCTGGGGGTTACCATTGCCCAGCAAGTGTTGAGTGCAATGCGAGGTGAGATCGTCACAAACGCAGTCAATCTGCCTTCCCTGCCAACGCAGGAACTGGCTGTACTCCGTCCGCATATCACCTTGGCAGAGCAGTTGGGCAAACTCTATTTCCAGCTGTATTCCGGCCGCATCAACCGCGTGGAAGTGATCTGCGGCGGTGAACTGGCCAAGATGGATACCCGGATTCTGACCCTGAGTTTTCTCAAAGGGATGCTGGAGACGATCCTGCGAGAGCGGGTCAACTATGTCAATGCATCCGTTCTGGCTGAGAATATGGGCATCCGGGTGGTGGAGAGCCGCGATGGCAATCCGAAGGATTATACGAATTTATTGCAAATTAAGATTACAGGCGACAAAGAAGAAGCGGTTTTCGGGGGGACAATTTTCGGCCGGTCTGAAGGGAAGATCGTGGAAGTGATGGGCTATCAAGTGGATGTGACTCCCAGTCAATATATGTTGTTTGTGGAAAATATCGACCAACCGGGGATGATCGGTGCAGTGGGGACTTTGCTGGGCAAACAGCACATTAATATCGCTTCCATGCAGGTGGGCCGGCATGAAATCGGCCGCCGGGCATTGATGATCCTCAACGTGGATAATCCGGCACAAAAAGAAGATTTAGAAGCCATCATGCAAGTACCCGGCATTGTCAGTGCCCGTTTTCTGAAACTCGGTGAAGGGGTGAAAACATGGAAAACTGGATGAAGAAACCGTTAGGGTATGCAGCTACATCTGGGCAGGATGGATTTTCAGGTGCGTGTGATTTTGCGGTGGCCAATCAGTTTAACTGCGTCGAATTAAGCATGAATCTGCCGGAATTCTTTCCTGAGCATCTTGCGGCCGGGGAGGTTCGTCAGTATGCTGATCAATATGGCCTGATGGTGAGTGCCCATGCGCCAGAGGATATCTCCTTGATTCATCTGCATGAATCTTTACGGGAAGTGGGGATCCAGCGGCTGCAGGGGATTATGAAATGGGCGGGTGAAGCTGGCTTGACCCGCTTGACGATGCATATCGGCAACAGTGTGTACTTCACATTGCCCCAGGGACGGCAATACCTGCATGATGTGTATCCCGACCGGTTCCGCCGGTTACTATCAGACTCGTTGGTGAGATTAAGAGACGCTGCGCCAAGGGGGTTGTACTTATGTGTGGAGAATGTGTCATATTTTGGCCGGTCAGTGGTTCAAGAGGTTTTGGAGGAACTGTTACCAGCAGGCGGTCTGTTTCTGACCTGGGATCTGGGCCATTCGTATGGCGACCCGATCCAGGAGCCTTTTATGCGACAACATGCCGCGTATGTGCGAAACTGTCATGTTCATGATCATAACGGCAAAACCGACCATTTGGTCGTGGGAGACGGTTTGATCGATTTCTCCGGTTATCTGAAGGAAGTGGCCGGTCAGGACATCCATCTGATATTTGAAGTTCGTCCACGGGAAAACGCGGTGATTTCCCGTGATCGCTTTTTGGATTTACAGAAGTCATGATTGGGGACTGTGGGGTCAAAAAGCAGGAATCTGTCTCTGCAAACCGAAATATATATCCGTCGGAGAGGCTGCCGCACGGTAGCTTCTCCGTTGATGCGGATTGATCAGAGAGGGGGGAGCCCGGCTATTTGCGGGCACGACCATGGCAACAGTGAAAGCACATCGCGTCAAATGTCAGTTTTGTAATGCCCATTCCCTGGTGATGGTGAATGCAGAAATCTGCCCAAAGTGCTGCCAGTACGGATATCTGGAATGGGCAACTGGGGCTGAAGAACAGATCCTGGAAGTGGATGAAACCCAAGTGGAAGTAGCGGCAGAGGAAGCGGACATGCTGCAGGAGTAACCGTAAGTCTTCTATTGTGGAGGATATGACTGTGAAAGGGAGAATACAGTCATGGAATCCGGAAAAGGGGAGGTGTTGGCGGTGCCTTTGCGAAATGAGTTGATCGCCATCTGTCAGTCGTTGATCAGGACACCCAGCATGTCTGGTGACGAGGCTCAAGTGGCAGAGTTTCTGCTGCAGCGGATGAAAGCCTGGGGGTTTGATGAAGTCTGGCGAGATGACTACGGAAGTGTGGTCGGGAAGATCACCGGTACAGGCGGTGGCTACTCCGTCCTGTTCGATGGTCATATGGATACGGTGCCGGTGAGCAACCCTGAACGCTGGACGTTTGACCCCTTCGGAGGGGAACTGGTCAATGACCGGATTTACGGGCGCGGGGCTTCCGATATGAAAGGGGCGATTGCGGCCATGATCGCCGCCCTTGGTTCCATAGCCCTTAGCCAGGAACGACTGCGAGGGGATCTGTACTTTTGCGGATCCGTCCAGGAAGAAGTATTTGAAGGGATTGCACTGGGCCATATTTTGGGACAGGTTCATCCGGATCTGGTGGTGATCGGAGAAGCGTCGGAGCTGAACCTGAAGACAGGGCAACGGGGACGGGCAGAAGTGGTGGTGGAGTCCCACGGTCAGACCGCCCATTCGGCCAATCCCTCCATAGGGATCAATGCCGTGTATCAAATCATGCCCGCCATTGCAGCTGTTCGCGGAATGGTATTGGGGCACAGTGCCGAACTGGGAGACGGGATCATTGAACTGACTGACATCATCTCATCTCCGTATCCCGGAGCTTCAGTGGTGCCGGACCGTTGTCGCACCACCTGGGATCGGCGGTTGCTGGTCGGAGAAACCGAAATTTCCGTCCTGGATGATCTGCGTCAAGCACTGGATGGAATCGGTCGAGAAGATGCCCCGGTCATGGCTAGGATCGCCCGGGATGATGCCTTGTGCTATACCGGTCACTCGATCGGCGGTACCCGGTTTTTCCCTGCCTGGTATTTTGAACCGGATCACCCCTTGGTTTCGTTGTGCCATACAGCATTGACGCAGGTGGGCATCCCGGCTGAATTTGATGTCTATTCCTTCTGTACCAACGGTAGCAACAGTGCCGGGATCCGGGGGATCCCCACCGTGGGGTTTGGACCGTCAAGAGAGAATCAAGCCCACGTCGTGGATGAGTACATTATCGTTGCGGAAATGGAACAGGCATATTTAGGATATATGGCCATTGCCAAGGCAGTCGCAAAATAATATGAAAGGGTGAAGGGCCAATGGACAGTTATTCTGCCGAATATATCATTAAATTAAAGGGCGTTGCCGGTAACAAAAGCAAAGTGGAGGCCGTCATGGACGGAATCATTGCCAAAGGGATCCAGCATGTGTATCTGGTGGGATGCGGCGGATCTTTGGCAGTGATGTACCCGGGGAAATTTCTCATGGATCGGTATCTTCCCGGCGTCCATGCCCATGTGTATCCCAGCCGGGAGTTCAGTTTAGTCGCACCGGTCAATGTGGGGAAGAAATCACTGGTGATTTTGGCATCTCATTCCGGGGGAACACCGGAAACATTGGAAGCTGCAGATTTTGCCCGGGAAAAAGGGGCTGTCACCATTGGATTTTGCCGGGATGCAGACTCTAAATTGAGCAAAAAGGTGGATTTTTGTTTTCATTATAACAGCGAGGTGGGCATCACCGAGTCCAAGATGATGTTTTTACATATGATCGTATTCAAGCTGATCAAAGCAGCAGAGCAGACATTCCCTTACGAGTTGTGTATGCAAGGCATTCAAGCATTACCGGATGCACTCACCCAGTTAAGGCTGTCCTTAGAGGCAGAAGGAACCCATTTTGCCCGCCAGCACAAGCACGACAAAACCATTTATACCGTTGCTGCCGGACCAGCTTACGGCATTGCCTATGCATACGCTATCTGTATCCTGTTGGAGATGCAATGGATCAATTCCGCATCTTTCCACGCCGGTGAATTTTTCCACGGACCTTTTGAGATTATTGAAAAAGGGGTCCCACTGATTCTGTTGCTGGGGGAAGACGAAACCCGGCCGATGGCCGAACGTGTGCAGGCGTTTGCTGAGAAATATACCGACCGACTGACCATCATTGACAGTCAAAACTACCCTTTGCCGGGAGTGGATGATTCAGTGCGGAAGATGTTTTCATCCTTTGTGGTCTGGACGACATTGTATCGGTTTGCCCAGTATCTGGAAGAGGAACGAGGTCATTCCCTCGATCTCAGACGGTATATGGGCGTTGTGGACTATTAATCTCTGAAGGAGATGGGGTCGATGTTGCGAGTCATCGGTGTTGGTGACAATGTAGTGGACCGCTATTTAGACATGAACACCATGTTCCCCGGAGGGAATGCCGTGAATTTTGCCGCACTGGCGCGACGTTATGGGTTTGAGTCTGCTTATGTGGGCGTGGTGGGAAAGGATGCGGCCGGTGACCATATCAGAGAATCCTTGGTGAAAGAAGGGGTCGATGTCAGTCATATGCAGATTGCTCCCGGAAGCACCGCTTTTACGGATGTGTCTTTAGAAGCAGGGGAGCGGGTTTTTAAAGGCTTTGATTTGAGTATTTACGGTAGGCTGGTATTAAGTGCAGAGGATCTGGAATACATTCGCGGATACCATCTGGCCCACACCAGTGTCTACAGCCGGATCACCCGGTATTTGCCGGAGATACGAAAAGGGAGCATCCTGATTTCCTTTGATTTCTCCGATAAATGGGCAGACGATGTGATGGATTGCGTGACCCCACAGATCGATTATGCCTTTATGTCCGGAAGCGGGAAATCTGATGAGGAAATCGAAGCCAGAATGAAACGCCTGGTGGAGCTGGGGGCAAAATTGGCGGTGATTACCAAAGGTAGCAAAGGCGCGGTTTCATATGACGGGATGGAATTTTATCATCAGCCCATCGTGCCGGCTCAGGTGGTGGACACGCTGGGGGCAGGAGACGCCTTTATCACCATGTTTTTAGTCAACTATTTGATCAGTAAAGATATTCCCTACTCCATGCGACTGGCGGCAGAGGCTGCCGCGGTGGCTTGTTCGTATTACGGGGCATTCGGGCACGGTGTGCCCATCAAATAACAAAAGGAAGGATGATCATCATGCATGTGGAGAAGAAATTGGAGGAAATGGGTTATCCATTGATCGATCCCCAGACCCCGGCAGGCGTGTACGTGCCTGCCCATCGGATCGGCGATTTTGTTTACACATCCGGCCAGGGTTCCCGTCGTCAAGGTGAAACGGATTATCGCGGTCACTTGGGGAAAGACCTGACCATTGAGGAAGGGTATGAATGTGCCCGTCGTTCAGCACTCAACTGCTTAAGTGCAATCAAAGCAGTCATCGGCGATCTGGATAAGATCGAACAATTTGTCAAGATTCTGGGATTTGTCAATAGTGCGGCGGGCTTTGATCAGCAGCCAAAAGTCATGAATGGTTGCTCTGAACTGTTGGAGGCCGTATTTGGAGACAAAGGGAAACATGCTCGCTCTGCCATTGGCGTCAATGAACTTCCCCATCGTACCCCGGTTGAAATTGAGATGATCGTCAAGATCAAAGACTGATCATGGGATCCTGCCCCAGGGGGCAGGATTTTTTTTGCTGTTTGCGAATATATGGGTCATGAACCTCAAAGAAGCGGAGGCCGGATTGGATGGATATTCGAGTGGAATCATACAAATGGGATGGGCGAATGAAGTATGCTTGGCACGGTACGGTCACCGCATTGCTGGATGATATGATTGTGGTCCGGGGTGCATTTTCACGGGAGTTTATGACTCCGTATTATCATTTTTATCCGGGGGATGTGACAATCGAGTATTACCCTTTGGATACATGGTATAACATTTGCGAAATATATGGATCTTCAGACAGGGTCCAGGCCATTTACTGCAATATGGCTGCGCCACCTACATTCCGTAATGGGGTCTTATCCTACATTGATCTGGAGCTGGACCTGTTTGTGGATCGGAACGGGGACGTCACGCTTTTAGATGAAGCGGAGTTTGAGCATCTGGCGGCTACCCAACTGCCCAAGGATATCGTCAGCGAAGCCAGAATGGCTTGGGAGGAACTTTGTCGGTCATTGAAGAATCGGGAGGGCTACTTTAAGGAGATCAAACAGGCGGATTGATGGGACTTGAGTTTTTGAGCATGACGCTCAGACGCGTTCATGGTCAAGATGTTCGTCATTCCATGGGAGGGTGCCATGAAAACTATTGAATGGTTGTTGCAGGCGGATCCGTATGTTCAATATGCTACCCGGGTTTATCTTCTCGGTGAAGATAAAACCGGGTTATCTGATCTGCGGCAGCGCGTCTTATCCGATGGCCGGGTGAGAGGATATTTGAAGGATATGGCTGATTTTTACGGGACTATGGTCACGACCCATCAGAATCCTGAGCTGCCTGTGCATAAGCTCATTTTTCTGTTGGATATGGGGTTGGATATGGATGTGCCGGAGATTGCCGCTGCGATCTGCAGTATCCTGTCCAGCCGAGATGAGCGAGGCGTTTTCAGGGTTTTGACCAATGTCCCCCAAAGGTACGGCGGTACGGCTGAGGATACATTGGCCTGGGCATTGTGCGATGCCCCATTGATGGTGTCGGCGTTACTTCGATGCGGAATCGAATTTGATCAATGTGAACCAGGTATCGCGTATATCAGCAGCTTACACCGGCCGAGTGGATTTCCATGTGCTGTATCGCCGGAACTTGGACATTTCCGGGGGCCTGGCCGTAAGGATGACTGCTGCCCGTACGCGACTTTGGCTATGTTGAGACTGTATTCCCTGATCAAGGACCGGGTGGATACCGGTATCGTGGATGCATGCCTCGATTCAATGCTGGATTTATGGGCATCCAGTCGGGAGAAGCATCCATATATGTTTTTTATGGGGACGGATTTTCGCAAACTCAAGGCACCGACGCATTGGTATGATGTGGTGAGTGTGGCTGAATGTCTGAGTGGGTATCCGCAGATACATACCGATTCGCGTTTCCAGGAGATGCTGGATATCATCCAAAACAAAGCGGACCCCCAGGGTCGAATGACCCCGGAGTCCGTATATCAGAAATGCAAAGCTTGGGATTTCGGGCAGAAAAAAGATCCGTCTCCCTGGTTGACATATGTCTGTCTGCGGGTGCTAAAACGGACCAATCGATGGCAGCTTGACACTTGATTGAATCAGGTATTGATCGCGTTATCGCCCCGCAATTGCAGGAGCACGACAGCGGCAATAATCAAAAGACCGCCCCCGCCTTGTATCAGCGTGATGCGTTCATTAAAGATCGCCATGGCCATAAGCACAACATATATGGGCTCAACAGTGCTTACTAAGGCTGTTTTGGTGGCACCCATGTGGCGAAGTCCAGTAAAAAAGAAGATGTTGCCCAACACTGTCGGGATAACGGCGAGGCTGGCTGTGGCAGCCCATGCTTGCCAAGGCAGGTTCCAGATGAACCCCCGGGTCAATGTCCCGATGACCAGGTAGACTGCAAATGCTCCCAAAACGATATAGAAGGTCAGGGTCCGAGGGGGCAGATGACCGGCGTGTTGACTGGTGTAAATGATGTATATGGAATAGATGACAGATGAGCCAAAGGCCAGTGCGGCGCCAGTCAGATTAATTTTGAGTCCAGGGGCCCAGACCATCAGGGCACAACCAATGGAAGCCATGGCCAGGCATAACAGTTTATGCTGGCTTAACGGTTCTTTCAGTATAAAATACGCCATCACCGTGACGATGGTGGGATAGGTGTATGTAATCAAGGTCGCCATGGATACCGGGATGTACTGCAGCGAGCCGAAATACAAATATGCCATGATTCCGTATCCGACCGCACCCAACAGGAGGACCAGTTTCAGATCCTTAGGGGCAAGCCGCAAACTTTCCCTGGCGAAAGTTGAGTAGATGAAAAGTAACGCAGCGGAAATACCAAAGCGAACGGTAAGCATGGTCACTAAATTGATGCCGGCATCATAGGCAAAACGCGCAAAGATGGATGCTGAGCCAAAGCAGGCAACGGACAGCAATATGAAGAGCAGCCCTCGGTGTTTCATGGAAACCTCTTTCCTGGCTGTGCCATGGGTATCATAAAGATAAGTCTATCATAGAACTGATCATTTAGGAAGATAGGTAACAGGCGGCAGATGGACGTATCTGCCGCCTGTATTTGAGGGTAAAGAACTAGATGTGTCTGCTTTTTTTGGGTTTGAACAGTAGATTGGACACAGAGACTAAAATCGCAAGGCCAAATGCAGTCCAGTATCCGGGAACGCTGAAGCCTGTGACGAACCGAGCGGTCAAAAAAACCATCCAGGTATTGATGACGAGGGTAAAGAGACCCAGTGTCAAAATGTTGATCGGGAGGGTGAGGAATAAAAGGACCGGCCGAACCAGTAAATTGATCATAGTCAGTACCAGACCAGCGATGACCAGTGCCCCGGGTCCGTCCAGGTGGATCGTTGGGAAAAGCATCGAACCCGCCCAAATCGCCAGAATGTTTGCCAGAATGCGTATCGCGAGATGATCCAAATTCAATCCCTCCTCATTATCGTAGAATCCGCAAGACATCTGCGGGGGGAATATGCTGATGATACTGTCCTTGGGGTGTCTGGTTATGATGATGCCGATAATCTGCAGATGGCTCCTGCATGGGTGAAGCTTTCATACTTAACAGTAAGCGTCGCAAGCCGTTCAAAGGTATCTCAGCCAGACTGCTCAATTGAATTCCCCAGGGGAGGTGAATTCGTCCGAGAATGCGTGCCATTGGGCAGCCCTCCTTTCATCGTATCGACGGGTCAGTCGATATATATTTCGACTTTCACATGGCCTTCATCCGGATCTTCTGCGTCGATATCCACGAGGCGGCCACTGATTAGGCCGGAATCGATTTGGGCAATGAGCTCTTGGATATCGATCTTGGAGAGGTCAACGCCCTGTTCTTCCATTGCCTCTCGGGCTTCTTTGGGAATGAAGGCCATTCCATACCCAAAAAATCGTCCGGCAGCTTTGATCAAATTCAAAGGAACATTGACATTGACTTTTTTCGCTTTATCACCGTTGACTCGAATGCGTAAGAAGCGATTTCGTCCTCCTGCGTCGGATGATCGCAGCTCGGTTTCCTCTGCGGCTCCTCCCAGGGCGTCCATCAATTCCATGCCTTCTGTCGCGGTGATACGGCCTTCCTGAATCATTTCGAGTATGCGCATTTTTTCATTGTTCATAATCAGTCTCCTTTCTACGGTTCAGCGGACTGTCTTTCTCAGCAGACGAGCCGCTTCAGAGGCATCGATCTCGCCTTTGGTGAGAGCGTCCAAGACTTCCTGGCGTTTCACATCGCCGGCGGCAGGGTCCGATTTTTCCACGGGATATCCCAAGGATTGAATCACACTGTCCAGCCGGTTACGAACGGTTGGATATGAAATGCCCAATTCTTTCTCAACATCGCGGATGTTACCGCGTCGTTTGATAAACACTTCAATGAATTCCAATTGTTCATCAGGCAGACGGCAGAACTTGCATGCTTGAAACTCACCTTCGATGGTGGTTTGACAATGATGACATGTAAGTTTGCTGATCACCATTTCTTCGCCGCATACCGGGCAGCGTCCGGGAGCTTTATATTGCATTGGTATCCCTCCAAATCCACTTCCTGTCCTTAAATTAGCATGAATATTGATATATGTCAATATATATATTAAAAATATTAATATTAATATTAATAAAATCAATATTTGTCGTTGAGAATGCCATATAATCCTGCCCCATGTTAACTGACGACAAGGAGCAGGATTTGTTCCCTAGAATGGGGAAATAATTTGATGGAAGGTATTCTTTTTGAGAGAAGGTTGATCATGGCCGATTTTATCAAAATCATCGGAGTATTTGCCTTGATAGTGATCCTCTTGCGGGCAAAGATTCCGTTGTATCAAGCTATGCTGGCAGCTGTAATCGCCATGGGCATCCTTTTTTCCATTCACCCGATGACACTGCTGATCACAGCTGCAAAGAGCAGCATTCATCCCACCACGATTCAACTTGCCGGGGCGTTGACGCTGATCATGTTCCTGGAAAACATCATGCGTAAGAATGGCATGATGGAGCAGATGGTTTCGTCGTTAATGGGGCTGGTGGGTGATACCCGGGTCGTTATGGCCATGTTGCCTGCGCTGGTCGGGCTGCTTCCCTCGGCCGGAGGTGCTGTTTTTTCAGCACCCATGGTTGAACAGGTGGGGAAAAACACAGAGCTAAGCGCCGAAAAAAAGAGTTTTATCAATTACTGGTATCGTCATGTGTGGGAATATGTCTTCCCGCTGTATCCCAGTATTATCTTATCGGCACAGGTCACGGGGATACCGATCTATCGCCTGGTCACGGCCATGATCCCCTATGCCGTATCGTCCGCTCTGATTGGGATTCCAGTGGCTTTTTTTCGGGAGAAGAAGCCGGAGCCATTTCAAGGAGACCGCAGTCGCTCAGCATGCTGGGCATGTTTTGCCGGTAGCATTTATCCGGTTGTCATGGTAATCATTCTGGTCCTGCTATTAAAATGGGAGATTACCTGGTCCGTTGGATCGGTGGTGCTATTGCTTTTGGTGGTTCATCGGTATGATCGAAAGCGTTTCACCCAACTGGTGCGAGAAGCGTTTTCCATCCCGATCATCTTGATGGTCCTTGCGGTAATCATATTCAAGGATGTGCTGTTGGTCACGGGGGCTGTTGAGTCACTACCCGTATTTTTTACGCAAATTGGGTTACCATCGGAAATCATCGTGGTTGCGCTGCCATTTGCAGTGGGTATGGCAACTGGAATGGCGCAAGCATATGTGGGAACCACATTCCCGATTCTATTAGGACTGAGTGCAAATGGGGTGCAGGTCCATATGGTGGCCCTGGCATTTGTCAGCGGATTTATGGGTGTGATGCTATCGCCGGTGCATCTGTGTCTCGTTTTGACCGTTCAGGTTTTTAAAGCAGAGCTGGGCAAAGTGTATCGGATGTTGCTGCTGCCAAGTGCATTTCAAATGATTCTGGCATTGATCATATACTTCCTCATGACATAAATGATTCCAGAGAGGTGATTGACATGACAAAAGACGATTCGAATCAAGAGACAGAATGGGTCCTATTGATCAAAGCACCGAACCGAACAGAAGGAGAGATCATGAAAGGGTATTTGGAGTCAAAGGGAATCCCTGTTGAAATGCAGGCAGGCCCTTTGTCTGATATCTATCCGGTCAATGTCGGTCTGATGGCAGAGGCAGAAATTCTGGTCCCAGCAGAATGGAAGGACCGAGCAAACGGTGTGTTGGCTGATTACGGATCATCCGCCGTTCACGATGAGGCTGATCCTGAACAGGAACGACAAGGGATCAGTCTGCTGATTGATGATATGCGGGATGAAATTATCGGTTTTTTACAGGAGCTGATTCGAACCGAATCCATCAACCCACCGGGGCATACCCGGCGGGTCATCCGCGTGATTGCCGATAAGCTGGATTCGTTTGGGGCGGAATACGAGACGGTCAGTGTTGATGAGAGCCGGCAGAGCATTGTGGCATGGTTAAACCGGAATACCCACCCCTGTATTATTCTGAATAGTCATATTGATACCGTGCCGGAAGGGGATTTAAGTAAGTGGACATACTCACCCTTCAGCGGGGAACTTCGGGATGGACGGATCCATGGCAGAGGGGCAGCAGATGCCAAAGGGAGCGTATGTGCCATGATCATGGCTGTCAAAGCGTTAGCGGTCAGCGGGTTGGAATTCCAGGGCTCTGTCGTGGTCAATCCCGTTTGCGATGAAGAAACGGGAGGGGAAAAAGGCACCGCCCATCTGCTTTCGAGTGGTTTTTATGCGCCTGATTATGCAGTGATCGGTGAAATTACCGACAATCAGGCAGCAATTGCAGAAAAAGGGGTCATATTCTTGCATTTACGCACCGAAGGGAAAAGCGCCCATGCCAGCACCCCCTGGGATGGGGTTAATGCCATTGAGGGCATGATGGAAATCCTCGCTGCTGTGAAAAATCATTTTTATACGCATATGAGCCCACACCGTCATCCATTGACGCCGCCGCCATCCATTAATTTTGGCACGATTCGCGGCGGGATCAAAACAAACATGGTCGCTGAATCTTGTGAGGCCACGGTGGATATTCGCCCGATTCCGGGTATGGACACCCAAGCCGTTGTCAAGGGATTGGAGGCAGTTCTAACGACGCAAGCTGAACTCCATCCCCATCTTCTGATTCATGGAGAATTTCAGGTTTTAGGTGTCCCTTTTGAAACGGACCCTGAAGAGGATCTGGTGCATGTGATCCGCCAAGTGCTGCGATGGCGATCCTTACCGGATGAACCGGTGGGGTATGCTCAGGTGAGCGATGGTCGTTTTTTTGCCGAAAGGGGCATTCCCACTGTAATTTTAGGTCCTGGTAATCCGGCATTGGCCCATACCCATGATGAATATGTGGAAGTTGATGATGTGGTGGAAGCTGCCAAGATTTATGCACTGACGATACTTGAGATTCTGCGTTACCGAACTGGATATCAAAAGAAGGGAATTTGACCATCAGTGGGCGAATATGAATGAATAACAAAGGATAGAAGGGAGCGATGAGATTGTTTAAACCAGAAGGTGTTTATCCAGCGATGTTGACACCGTTTGATGCCAATGGGCGGATCAATGAGCCAGTGGTCCGGGATTTGGTGGAGTTTTTTATTGAGAAGAAAGTAAGCGGCTTATTCCCGGTCAGTAGTGTGGGTGAGTTTGCACATATGACCCTCGATCAACGCAAACAGCTGATCGATATCGTTGCTGACCAGGCCAAAGGCCGGGTGCCGGTGACCCCTGGTGCTGGAGCGACCCATCCTGCCCATGTGATCGAAGTAGCCCGGCATGCCCAAAAAGCAGGTTGTGCGGCTGTGGTCGTATGCGGTCCATACTATTATCAGGTAACGCAAGGAATGGTCGAACGATATTTTGAAGCGATCCTGGAAGCCGTGGATATTCCGGTCATTTTGTATAATATCCCGGCATTCTCCAATGAAATCTCACCAACCACGATCAGCAGTCTCTGTTCCCGTGAAAAAGTGGTGGGAATCAAAGATAGTAGCGCGAATATGACCAATATGACGCATGTGATCGATTTTGTGCAGAATACGAAAGTCGAATTCAATGTCCTGACCGGCTCGGAACAAATATTTTATCCGTTCCTCTGTGCCGGCGGAAAAGGGAGCATGACAGGTTCTGCGTCGGTGGTTCCTGAACTGATGGTCAAGATTTACGATGCATTTAAGGCGGGAGACCATGAAAAAGCGAAAAAGGTTCAGTACTTGCTGTTGCCTTTGCTCCGACTGATGTTGACGGTGCCTTTCCCGGTCGGATTCAAGGCTGCATTGGAAACCAGAGGGTTCCCCATGGGTCCGTTCATCCAGCCTTTGACTGAAGCGGAAGAAGTCCACTACCATGAAGTGAAGCCACGACTGAAGGATATGATTGATCATATTGAAAAAGAGCTTTCGTTGCTTTAATCAGTGAAAGGCCAGAGGCTTCGGCTTGTGGCCTTTTGAATAATTGAGAAGTAGGTGAACATATGGAAGTGAAGATGCGTCGAAAGGATTTGATTCTCACCGAAGTTGAGGCCTGGGATATCATCCGTCAAGGGGAGATCGGTTTTCTAGCGACGATGGATGCTGATGGGCATCCCTACGGTGTCGTGCTAAATCATGCGGTTGAAGGGCGATCCATCTATTTTCACAGTGCTGCAGTCGGGCATAAACTGGACAACATATCGGCTCATCCCCAGGTATCCTATGTGGTCGTGAGTGAGCATCAAGTGCTTCCAGCAAAAATGTCTGCATATTATCGCAGTGCCATGGCTTTTGGGACAGCCAAAATTCTGACCGAGGATGAGCCAAAGCGTCACGCTTTACGATTGATCATGGAGAAATATTCTCCTGGATATGTGTGCCGTGCTTTGGAGGATCCGGCGCCGGATATGCGGACCTGCGTGGTGGAAATATGTGTGGACCGGGTTACCGGCAAACGCAGTGCCGACAGCGCAGAGTAATTCCATGAGACAGGCAGCAGACCAACGGTTGATGGATTTGGTCGTCGAATGGGAACGCCGGGGATTGCATGATTCTGCGAAACTGGGGCGGGTCCTGGAAGATTTTAATGTTTTGTACGGCAACTGGGCGTATCTGTGCGGAGAGCAGTTTCATCTAGGTGGATTGGAAACAACGGATTATCTGGCGGCGATTGTCGGGTTGACCGCTGAGGATCATCTCTTGGATGTGGCATGCTACTTAGGGGGGCCTGCCCGCTATCTGGCAACGCATTACGGCTGTCGCGTGACTGGTCTGGATATCCACCCGGCAGTGATCCGGGGTGCCCAATGGATTACCCGGGTGATGGGGCTGGGCCATCGGGTGGAGTTTGTCCAGGGAGATGCATTTGATATGCCTTTTAATTCCGATGGTTTTGATGTGGTCTGGGGGCAAGATTCCTGGCCGCATGCGCCGGGCTTGTTCGAAGAGTGCAGTCGTGTTCTGAAACCGGAGGGACGGCTGGTATTTACCAATAGCGTCCGCAGCGAGCAATATGATGTGATCCGAGGCGTTGACGATGAATTTACCTACGAAGCATACACCTTGATCGAGTATCAACGAATGATGCGGCAGGCCGGATTTCTAGTCACTTTAGCAGAAGACATTACACCACTGATGCTGAGGCATTGGTTGTTTCTGCGGCAGAAGCTTCGAGATGAATCGGATTACTGGGAGTCGAAATTGGGGGCAGAGCGATTTAGTCAGGAAGCAGAGGCCCTGGACATTATTATTCACGATTATCAGGCCGGACGGATCGCCCATGGACGGTTCGTGGCCGTGAAAGCAGGTGAACCCCATGGAAAAGACGATCAATCTCAGTCGTATCTTTGAAAAAGGTTTGATTGCCGTGGTTCGGGCGCCCTCCCTTGAGAAGGCGATGCTGCTGGCAGAGGCACTGAAAGAGGGTGGTATCGATATTATCGAAATCACATTGACGGTGCCTGGTGCTCTGGAAGTAATCCGGGCGCTGCGGGGGCAGTATGCGAGCCATGAACTGCTGGTGGGGGCGGGAACCGTATTGGATACAGAGACAGCACGGATGGCAATTCTGGCTGGAGCCGAATTTATTGTCTCTCCGGGTTTGGATGAGGGTGTTGTGAGAATGTGTCACCGCTACCAAAAAGTATCCATGCCCGGAGCCATGACCGTTACCGAAGTATTGAAAGCCATGGAGGCGGGCGGCGATATCATCAAAATGTTTCCGGGCGAGGTGATTGGGCCCAAAGGTGTCAAAGCAATCCGGGGTCCACTGCCGTATGCACCTCTGATGCCAACAGGCGGCGTCAGTTTGGAAACGATTCCAGATTGGTTTGCTGCAGGCGTGGTGGGTGTCGGTGTTGGCAGCGAATTGACCCGGCAAGCACTGGCTACTGGCGATTACTCCAGCACGGTGGAAATGGCAAAGCAGTTTTCTGCAAAAGTTAAAGAAAGCCGGGGTATTTAGGAGGGGATTTTGTGAAGGATCTGCTGTCTTTTGGAGAAGTTATGATCAGGTTATCGCCACCGGGGTATCAGCGGTTTGAACAGACGACATTGCTGGAGGCACATGTAGGTGGAACTGAACTCAATGTTGCGATTGGTGCTGGCAGACTGGGACTGGATACTGCATACATCACCAGACTCCCCGATAACAGTCTGGGGAGAATGGCTCGCAACAAGATTCGGGAACAGGGTGTCGATGTGTCCAGGATCCTGTGGTCGAGTGATGATCGAATGGGACTCTATTTTGTAGAAGCAGGTACAAACCCCCGGGGTGGGGACTTGATTTACGACAGGGCAGATTCAGCTATCTGTCGCATGGATCCGGCAAGTATTGACTGGGATGCTATGTTTTTGGATGTGAAACATTATCATGTAACAGGGATCACACCGGCACTGAGTGCGGCTTGCGCTCAAGCCACCACCGACTCCATCCGGGCAGCGAAAAAAGCAGGCGTGACCGTCAGTTTTGATATCAACTACCGGGCAAAACTCTGGAGTGAAGACGCAGCCAGAGCATGCTTAACACCGCTTTTGTCTCAAGTCGACATTCTCTTTTCGTCGGTGGGTGAAATGAAACAGATATTTGCAATCACGGGCACCGATGTCCGGGAAGTGGCAGCGAATATTGAGAAGTCATTCGGTATTCCCATTATTGGGTTGATGCGATCGGATAAGCACTCGGTATTGAGAATGGCGTGGCGGGCGGTGGCGTATGCAGAGAATGTTCTGTACGAGGATATTCCCATCGAAGTGGAGATTGCAGATCGAATCGGCGGTGGCGATGCGTTTGCGGCGGGATTTCTTTATGCCTACCTCAAGAAGGACCATGATGTGGAGACTGCACTGAAATACGGAAATGCAACAGCAGCCCTCAAATATACCAATACCGGTGATTTTAGCTGGAGTACTCTGGCTGAAGTCGAGGGTTTGATCCGTGGCAAGGGCGGACTTGCGATGAAACGATAGTCAAAGAGGCGGACATGTGTCCGCCTCTTTTTGTGACTATTCTGTTTTGTATGCGTGGGATGAAGTGGACAAAGACCCGACTCCAGAGATGTAGTAGACGATTCTTAATGTTTCTACGATTTCCGCTTCGCTGGCACCCGCTTTGCGGGCCGCATCAGATAATGTTGTGACCCCATGCTCTGCGCCGAGGGCAGCATCCAAAGCCATGGCAATCAACAGTTTGGTTTTCGTGTCTAAAGCACCGGGTGCCATGGCGTGCTCGCGCATATCTGCCACCATTTCCACCATCTTGGGGTCATATTGCCGGAATACTTCCACAAAGCCAGGGACGAATTTGCTCATGAGTCAACCTCCCTTTTCTTATTCTGGTTCCATTATACATGGTGATGCCGTATTTACCAAGTGGGTGAAGGAAAAAGGAAACTTGAGAAGAAACGCGAATATAAAAAATGACCGAACATACATTCCATTGACAGGCAGGTCATGACCATGGATACTCAGAAAATATTACGTGCGGTACAGGCTCATCCAGGATACCAAGGGCAAATCGTTCATATCGAGACGATTCCGGCTCGAGAACCGAAGACCCGTTTTGCGGCTGCAGGTTTTCACCCGCAAATTGAGGGGTTTCTTGCCCAACAAGGGATCCAAAGCCTTTATCTGCACCAAGCGGACGCGGTGGATGCGGTTCGGCGCGGTGATGATGTGGTGGTCGTGACACCCACCGCATCGGGAAAGACGCTTTGCTACAATCTGCCGGTATTAGATCGTTTACTCCACGATAGTGAAGCCAGAGCACTCTATATCTTTCCGACAAAAGCGTTAAGTCAGGATCAGCATGAGACCTTAACAGAAATAGTTCCGAATCTTTCCACGTCAATTTATGACGGGGACACCCCCGATGATGGCAAGGTGCAGATGCGGGAGAATGGTCGGATCATTGTCACAAATCCGGATATGGTTCATCGCGGGATTCTGCCCAACCACCTCAAGTGGCACCACTTCTTTTCAGGGCTCAAATATGTGGTGATCGATGAGATTCATATGTACCGAGGGGTGTTTGGTACCCATGTCGGACACATCATTCGCCGGTTGCAGCGAATTTGCCGTTATCATGGGTCTGATCCAATCTTTATTATGTGTTCAGCGACTATAGCCAACCCGGGACCCCACGCGGAAATGCTCACCGGCCGGTCGGTCACGGTGATCGATGATAATGGGGCTCCCCAGGGGGTTCGTCATTTTATTCTGTGGAAACAACCCCAGACAGTGAGCCTGGTTCACGAGGCGGCGTGGCTATTTGCTGAGCTCATCCGGCAAAAAGCACGTACCATTGTATTTTCACGGGCAAGACAAGCTGCCGAGCGGATGCTTCGCCATAGTCGGCGTCAACTGAAAGACCCCAAGATGGCAGACAGCGTTCTGTCCTATCGTGGCGGATACTTGCCAAAAGAGAGGCGGGCAATTGAAGGTGCCCTTTTTAACGGGAAAGCACTTGGTGTGATTGCTACCAATGCTTTGGAATTAGGGATCGATGTGGGGGATTTGGATACCTGTATCATTGCCGGATTCCCGGGGACCATTGCATCCACCTGGCAGCAAGCGGGGAGAGTCGGTAGGCGTTTTGGCGAATCCCTGGTATTTTTCATTGCAGTCAATAATCCATTGGATCTCTTCTTTATCCGTCATACAGATGCGCTGTTTACGCGCCCCACGGAAAAGGCGTTGATCGATCCTTCCAATCCGTATATCCTCATGAATCATGTCGTTTGCGCAGCCCACGAACTCCCGGTGGATGTTCAAGATCATCAAGTCTGGGGAGATGTGTTCCTGGATTTGTTAGCGATTCTTGAAGAAGATGGTTTGGTTATTCGGTCCGATGATCACTATTATTATGCTGGTGAAGGATACCCGGCGGAACATTTCAGTATCCGCTCTGCATCTCCCGATACCTTTCAGTTGCGGGATGCCGGTAAAGACAATCGCTTAATTGGTGTGGTCGATGGGGGGACGGCCTATTCTGAAGTGCATCCCGGTGCTGTTTATATGCATCAGGGTGCGACTTATGTGGTAAGGACTTTGGATTTGGACAAACAACTGGCATTTCTGGACGAGACGGAAGTGGACTACTATACCATGGTCCGACGGGATAAAACCACTGAGATTCTGGACATCCAAAAGGAAAAAATGTTCAATGGCAATCAGATCGCCAGCGGACTGTTGAAAGTGACTACAAAAGTAACGGGGTTTATCAAAAAGCATGAGATTGGCGGGCAGGTACTGGGAAGCGGTGATTTGGACTTGCCTGAACAGATTCTGGAAACCGTGGGGACTTGGTTGATGGTCAATGAAGACATGGCCGGTGCAATCAAAAAAGCCGGACTGGATCTGATGGGATCTCTGCATGCGGTTGAGCATGCTGCCATTGGCTTATTACCTTTGTTCGTGATGTGCGACCGCAACGACATTGGTGGTTTATCCACGGTCCGCCATGCCCAAACAGATTGCCCAACGATTTTCATCCACGATGCATACCACGGGGGTGTTGGCTTTAGTGAGACGGCTTACGAAGATATCCAGGCATTGCTAGAGGCCACTTTGGAGGCGGTCCAGTCTTGTTTGTGTGAAGATGGTTGTCCCGGTTGCATTCATTCAGCTAAGTGCTCCCACTTCAATCAGCCGTTGGACAAGGAGGGTGCCATTTACCTGATGCACCTGTTACTAGGTCGGAATTATGAACCCAAAGTGGATCCGGCAAAGAAGGAGGCCCGCCAAAAGCAAGAGAATCTGAAAGCAATCGCAGGTAAATTCCGACGGGAAGGGAGGAATGGAGGGTGAGTCTGTATCAACGGCTATCTCAGGTGAAACGCCCTTCGCCATCAAATCGTGATACGTCAAGACCAACCTTCGTCGGTATCCCGGGCAGAGAGGTTTCCAATGCGTTTGGATCTTTTTATCTGATGGAAGAGACGCATCCGATATCCTGGAATAAACAGGATCTATCACCGGATATAATCCAAGAAAACCTGCAGTTGCTATACGGGGTTGGTCCGGTGACAGAGCGACAACTTAAAGATGGGGGATATCAATGTCTGCAGGACTTATTGGAACACCCACGATGGGCTGGGACCGCAGAAACAGCAATGGCTTGCATTCAGCAACGGGATATCCGCATGATGCGAAGGATGGGGGCCAGTGATCAGCATATTCTACCCTTTTTCCGCCAGGACGATATTGTATTTCTGGATATTGAAACGACGGGACTATGGTCGACACAGCCCTTGTTTTTAGTGGGATTGCTATTTAAGGAGGGGGATCGCTTACGGTCTCGCCTGCTACTGGCTCGCCGGCTGCATGAGGAAAAACCGTTATTGGCGCATCTGATCCAAGAGTTGAACCAGTTTGGCGTGGTGGTCAGCTATAACGGGAAGCGTTTCGACATTCCCTATATTGAAGCGCGAACAGTGGCTCACCGTTTGTTCTATCGTTCGCCTCATGAACAAGTGGATCTGCTCTACCATGCCAGGCGGAAATTCCGAGACGTTCTCCCGGACTGTCGTCTGGTCACAATCGAATCTCAAGTGTTGGGCCATGAACGACTTGACGATGTGCCGGGACATTTGATTCCGGAGACCTATTACCGTTATGTTCGAACTCAAGATGGTTCCCTCTTGGAAGGGATTATCCGCCACAATTTAGATGATCTGTTGGCCATGGAGAAAATGTTCCCGATTCTGATGGAAACAACATGAAGCATAGAAAGACACGGGTGGCCCCATATTGGGGGCCGCCCGTTTTCAATTTAATCAGGTGCAAATATGACCATGGGCCATCCGATGAACCGATATATGGTGCAATCTTGATTCCGGAAAACGATGGATGCGGGAGGGGTTATTTAACGGGCGGTGCCGGGCTGCGGAAATTAGCTAACTGCAGGACAACAATGGCGATAATGACCAGCAGGCCGCCGATTGCCTGCTGCGTGCTGACCAATTCCTGGAAGACGATTTGAGCCAAGACAATGGTGAAAACTGGCTCGATCGTGCTGACCAGGGCGGCGCGAGAAGGTCCGATCAATTGGATGCCGCTGAAAAAAGTGATGCTGGAAATGGCTGTGGAAAAGAGGGCCAGACCTGCGAGAAGGATCCAGCCAGTTGGGGTTGGCGGGATGATCCGGTTTGCAATGAGTCCATAGGCCAGGAACATGAGTGCCGCAAAAGAAATCGTGGAGGTCATAGCCAGGGCGGGAGGGATATGTCTCAGGTAGCGAGCGATCCCCAATATGTAGATGGAATAGGAAAACGATGCACTGAGTGCCAGCGCGACACCGGGGATGCTGTAAGTCAACCCCGGGGTCCAGTACATGATGGTGCACCCGACCAATGTGAGTAAAAGCGCAGTCCCTTTGTTTCGTCCCAAGGTTTCCTTCAGGAAAACGACCGCCATGACAGCAACAAAGGCAGGATAGGTATAGGATAAGATCACGAATAGCGAAATCGGCAATAGCTGCAGACCTTGAAAGTATAGGATCGGAATCAAGATATTGCCCGTCAACGACGCGATAACCAGCAATAAGCCATCCATCTTGCCGACTGGACGGATTTGATGTGTCACACCCAGATAAGTCCACATGATCAATGCCGCAATGGTATAGCGAATGGTCAGAAGTGTAAATGTATCTAATCCTTCGCTGAATGCCAGTTTGGCAAAAATTGAGGCAGATCCATATCCTGCTGCTGAGATTAGAACAAACAGGAATCCTTTATTCATCTTCAAACAACCCCTTCAATTCACTTGCTGAGACGTCCGGCCGGATAAATAAACGCGTACCGTCCGGGTCAAATGGTTTCAGCAGGGTTTTCAATCCATTTGGGTCATTTGAATTGAGCCATTCAGCTTCATCGGTTTCATCGAGGATCACAGGCATACGATTATGGATCGCTGCCATGTTGGGATTTGCATCAGTAGTAATGATCACACATGCTGTGAGTGCATGACCATCAGGAGCGGAGAAAGTCTGATAGATGCCGGCCATGGAAAAGATGCGATCGTCCTGATGGGTAATCCGATATTTGACTTTTCTTTTGCCTTCATTTTTCCATTCAAAAAAACCATTGGCAGGAATTAAACACCGGGAGTCTGAGAATGCTTTTTTGAACATCGGCTTTTCGGCGACGGTTTCACCTCTAGCGTTGATGATCAACCCTTTTTTAAACGGGTTGGGAAACCCCCATTGAACCATCTCCAGATGATGATCGGATGCTGCACGATAGATGATCGGAATGATTTGAGAAGGGTAAATTTCTGGTGACGGGCGATACACCACTTTCCCTGGGGGAACATGGTAATGGTCCATAATGGCTTCAATATCATAAGTCAAAAGAAAACGCCCACACATGTGATCACCTCCAGCCTGTCAATAATGCATAATTCCATGTGAAATCATGTAACCCTTTCATAAAATCATTATTGACAAGATGAAAAACCCATGGTAGTATATGACTGAGCAGTCATATGACTGAATAGTCATATACCATTCGCGATGGAGGGGTCCTGATGATGATACAAGTTGACCATCTATATCATGACTATACCGGACAAGGACATTTCGCTGTCTCCGATGTAAGTTTTGCAATCGACAAAGGTGAAATCTTTGGGTTTCTCGGTCCCAGTGGGGCAGGGAAAAGCACGGTTCAGAATATTATGATCGGTCTGTTGCCCTTGCAAAGGGGACAAATTCAATACAAAGGGCAGCCGATCACAACTCAAGGGCACCATTTTTTCAATGGGATCGGGGTATCCTTTGAACTACCCAACCTGTATACAAAACTCACGGGGTATGAAAACTTGAAATATTTTTCTGGTCTTTATGATGTTCCCGTTATGGACCCGATGATATTACTGGATATGGTCGGGCTCAAAGATGCTGCACATAAGCGTGCGTCGGCCTATTCTAAAGGGATGAAACAACGATTGGTTTTTGCTCGTTCCCTCGTCAACCGCCCCGAGATCCTCTTTCTGGACGAGCCGACCTCCGGTTTGGATCCCACTACAGCCAGTCGAATCAAAGATATCATTATGAAGAAAAAAGCAGAAGGGACGACGATTTTTCTGACGACCCATAACATGACTATTGCCGATGAGTTGTGCGACCGGGTTGCCTTTATCAACGACGGGGTATTGGTCGGAATGGATACCCCCCGGAATTTAAAGCTGCAATATGGAGAGAAATCAGTCATGATCGAGTATATTAAAGAAGGCGTTGTCAATCGAGAAGTGATTTTCATTGATCGTCAAGAGGACATCATTAAGCTCAACTCGCTCTTGAATGCTGGTCAGATTCAGATGATTCATTCTCAGGAAGCGACGCTTGAGCAGATTTTTATCAAACTCACCGGTAGGGGGTTGCAATAAATGAGACGTTTTATGTCTTTATTGCGTCAGGATGTGCTGATCGTCATGCGAAGCCGGTTTCCCCATGTGACCTTGATCGTGGCTTTGCTATTGATCCTGTTGATTCATTGGGTCTTGCCTGCTGAAATTCAGCAGACAGTCGATCCGGTGTACTTGGATATGACTCCAGATTCGGCCCTGACTGGATATCTGTTGAGTATGGGGGTCTCTTCGGACCAGATACTGACAGACCCGCTTGTATGGCAGAGTGAAGTCGTACAAAGACAGTCTTTTGGGATCAAAGTCGAAGGGGAACTCACCGATCCAACTGTTACAATTTTGCATCAGGGGACAGAGTCAGAAAAAACCTTGAAGGTAATGGATACACAGATAACCGCACTGATTCGGAATGCCAACGGAATCCCGGCATCTGACCGATACCGGATCGTGAGTCTACGCCCGTCAGCTACTGCAGTACCGTTTAATCTCAGCTTCATTCCACTGGTGTTGGTGTTCGATGTAGTTTTACTGGGTTTTATGTTTGTTGCTGTGATGGTATTTCAGGAAAAGCAAGAGGGGAGTATCCAAGCATACCGGGTTTCACCAGGAGGCGTCATGGAATACATCTGGTCAAAAGCCGTCGTGATGATTTTGCTGGGTATCCTATATACCGTCGTTTTATTGGCATTCACCATGGGAATCCGTGTGCCATGGGTACAAGTCATCCTTCTCATGATCGTCACGAGTTTGTTGATGACATTCTTTGGTTTATTCATCAGTGTATACTTCAGCAATTTATCCGAGTTTCTCTTTGTTTCAGTTGCTGTCAGCGCATTATTCACATTACCGATGGTTTCTTATATGACGCCTTCATTTGCACCAGCCTATTTGACTTGGATTCCAGCATACCCTGCTTTATTCGGTCTACGGGAATTGCTGTTTCCAACAGGGAAAACTGGATTTCTGATACCGATCTACCGGGTGTTATTAGTTGAGGCGGTCATTTTGATGATGGCAGCTTATTGGTCGGTGCAGAAAAAGCTGATGAAGGGAGGCCAATAAGATGAAGCGGATATGGATATTTGTCCGACAGGATTTGCTTAATTCAATCCGGGATAACATCGGGTTATATATGGTGCTAGCCCCGTTGATCATGGCGATTGGTTTCCGCTTGTTCCTACCATCCGTTCAGGAAGCTGCAATTACTTTTGCTGTTGACAATCGGGCTGAGGCAGTCGTTATGAATGCTTTTTCCGCCCATGGACGGGTTGAGACGATCGACACAGAAACGAATCTGATTCAACGAGTGGGAAAAAGTGATGATGTCGTTGGAATCGTTTTTGAGGGAGAAGGGCAATACCGGATCGTTATCGAAGGGAATGAGCATGGGAATTTGCATCTGCTAGCTGCAGCAATTTTAGATCGAACGTTTGATTCCAACACTGAATGGACCATTAACCGGATCAGTCTTGAACAGGACCCGCAGCAGATTCGTGAAATCACCACCAGCATGTTGGTCCTCGGTATCATCTTGATTGCAGGTATCCTGATTACGTTTAACATGATTGAAGAGAAGGAATCCAAAACGATCCAGGCCATGGCGGTGTCTCCTCTGTCCTTGAAGGAATATATTGCAGCCCGGGGAATCATAATTTTCATAATCGGGATCGGCTTGATCATGGCCACCACCGCAATTATGCTGGGCATCCAGCAAGATTGGTTGCGAGTATTGATCGGGAGTGTTGCATCCATCGGTCTCGGTATCCTGCTTGGGCTGACCATGGGTGGTCTCACTGATAGCCAGGTTTCTGCCATCGCAGCTGTGAAGTTGTTGATGATTTTTATGACGGGTATCCCGCTCGGGTCTTTGTTTGCACCGGTTAGGTATACATTTTTGTTTTATCCGTTTCCAAACTACTGGGTGTTCCAGATTTTTCAGAATGTGTTTCTGCAAACTTCCTACGGGCTGGGGTATTGGCGGTCATGTCTGTTTGCCGTCTTGACGACAACGGTGTTTATGCTGATATTGCTTCCGGTTTTGCGGAAAAAAATCAGATTGAGATGATAAATTGGAGGTGAAAAGTATGCCAACTTGGGGTTGGATTTTGTTGATCGTATTGGCGATTATCGTCACTCCGATCAAAATGCGAATTCTTAAAAAGATGCTTACGAAAAAGGAAGAACCAAAGGACGACGAATAATGCCAATGCAAGGCCGGATCCGGCCTTGCATCTCTTTATGCATACGGATATCCTGAAGACTCACCTGCATCATGGAGAACGACATGAAAAAAAGGGAAATTCTGCAGAATATCGAAAAATCGATCATGATCATTCGAGGAGTGGTGTCAGGTGGCAGATATTCGAAAAGCGGTACAAACTGACAATGACAACCTGGTCGATCTGTTAGCCCGTTGTCCCCAAGGGACCAACCTGGTGGTGCGGCTGGATCGGGCGCCCGACTTCTTTGCAAGATCTCAACCATATGACATGTTCCAGACTTTTGTCGCAGAAGAGGATGGTCGTGTTGTGGGGGCTGTGGAATCTGCAATCAAACACATCATGATGGATGGAAGGATGCGGAAGGTCGCCTACCATTACAGCCTGGCAGTGGATCCAGCGTATCGAGGGAAAGGGCTTGCACAACGGTTGGAAGAAACCTGCACTCAGTATGCTCAGTCACAGAATGCGGATGCATGCTATGTGTGGATATTGGAGGATAATATCCCGTCTCTCAAAATAACCCGCCGCGCTGGGTATGCAGATGATGTGATCTTTAATGTCCATGCATTGTTGCCCTATCAGAAACGAAGGATTCAAAAAGGGGTCCGTCCCATGAAAATGGACGATCTGCCCCAGATCGTAGACCTTCTGAACCGGACTTATTCCGGTTATGACTTTTATGGTCCCCATACGCCTGATACCTTGTTGAGTTTTCTCCATAACCTCCCGGGGTTTGACCAATCGGATTACATGGTATATGAAGATGGTGGACGAATCGTGAGTTGCCTGGGGTGCTGGGATTACAGCAAAGCAATCAACGGCACCATTATTCGACTCAGCCGGAAGTTGAGTATGTTATCGGCTGCGATCAAGGTCCTCCGGGTGTTGATGCCAATGCCTCGGGTTCCGGAACTGGGGAATAACTGGTCGTATTGTGTTCCGGAACTTCCGGGATATCTGGACCATCCGGGTCAATTGGTGCCGCTCTTCAATCAGTTAAACAATTTTGCCGTTGAACGTCAGGTAAATGTGATCATGTTCCCGCTGGATCCCAAAAGCAATCTCAATCGCCTGGTAAAAGGCAGTTTAACCGTCAGTGTTGGATTGCACCAGCTGGTCAAGCCACTGGTCGCAGATCTAAAGGTGTCCACCGGACGATTGATTTACGCGGATCCTATCGATATTTGATCCATGCTTTGCCAAGGTCCTACAGGGCTGATGGTCATCCTGTCTACCCAGAGAACGTGACGACTCAAGTCGGGTACGCATGTATCGGAGGGCGGCATCGATACGTGCCGGTGCTGGCTGACCATGTGCCTGACTTAGATGGCCGGTTGAGGATTCGATGATTGTGTTGCAAATCAAATGCCATAAAAAAACCGGCCGTCAAGGCCGGGTTTTTATTGGTCATTTCGATGAGGTCGGGGAGCGAAATCTCGTCTGTCGCGACGATCCGGTTGTTTTCTTCGGGGATCGAATGTTTTCGGTCGAGGGCTTGAACTTCTGGCTTTGTATGAGCGAAATACTGCTTGTACTTGATCAACCGCGCTAACGGGAACTTCAACATAACTGCTCTTATCGTATACCTCAATATCCCCGATCTGTTTCGGGGTTAAATGGGTGCGGTGGGTGATTTCGCTGATAATGGTTTTTGCGTGGAGCCCGTTGGATCTGCCCACTGGAATCAATATCTTGATCCATTCGGGTTGTGCGGCCAAAATTTCCGCTGTTTCCATTTCTTTACCATCTTTATCCAATGCTTTCATAGCGGCGGCTAATAAGTCAGATGAATCATATTCTTCCAAAAGTCGAAGGGCAAGGTCTTTATAGTCGCCGACCCCTTCTTCCAAAAGATCCGTTACTTTTTTGAACAACTGCTCTTTGCGTACTTCCAGAGCGTCAGAGAGTGTTGGGATATCATGCCGAGTGATTTTTTTCCGGATTCCGGTTTCGATGAATCGCAGCTGTTTGATTTCCCGGGGAGTGACCAGGGTGATGGCAATGCCTTCTCTGCCTGCTCGTCCCGTCCGGCCGATCCGATGGACGTATGTTTCGGCGTCCTGGGGGATGTCAAAGTTGATCACATGACTGACATTGCTGATGTCCAAACCTCGGGCAGCCACATCGGTGGCGACCAGCAGTTCAGAAACCCCGGTCCGGAATCGGTTCATGGCGAAGTCCCGCTCTCTTTGAGACAGATCTCCGTGAAGTGCATCCACTGTGTAGCCACGTTCCAACAGCTCCTGCGCCAATTCTGCAGTTCCCTGTTTTGTCCGGCAGAAAATGATGCCTGCATCCGGGTTTTCGACATCAAGAATTCGACATAGGGTTTCGACTTTCTGTTTCGGGTTGACTTCATAGTATCGCTGTTCCGTCAGGGATACAGTCGCGCCGGCGCCGGCAATCAAGACACTTTCAGGATCTCGCATGAATTCCCTGGCCAGGTTTTTCACTTCTTGCGGTAAGGTTGCAGAGAACATCATGGTTTGCCGGCCTTCAGGGCAAGCTTGGATGATGGCGCGAATGTCATCAACAAAGCCCATGTCCAGCATTTCATCTGCTTCATCCAGAACCAGAATGGAAATCCGGTCAAGTCGCATAGTCCGCCTTTGCATGTGATCCAGCAAACGTCCGGGGGTCCCGACAACGACTTCAGGAACTTTTTTCAGAATGCGTATCTGGTGTTCGATGGACTGACCACCGTAAATAGGAACCACCAGCAGCGACTGATGCCGTGACAGTCGGGTCAATTCTTGTGATACCTGAACCGCAAGCTCCCGGGTGGGGCAGACGATTAATGCTTGCGTACCTTCTTTGGGGGTGATTTTTTCCAAAATCGGCAGTCCAAAGGCTGCGGTCTTCCCAGTACCGGTTTGGGCCTGGCCAAAGATGTCTTTCCCTTCCATGGCCAATGGAATGGCTTTTGCCTGAATGGGCATCGGCGTTTCAAATCCCAAGTCTATGATGCCTTTTAATAAGGCAGGACTTAACTGGAATTCTTCAAAAGTTGTGATTTCTGACATGGTCGATCGCTCCGTTTCTATATCAAAGAGTTGGATACATCGGGATAGTTGTCAATCCGTGTTGATATACCTGTATTATTGTATCATATGCCAGAGGGGAAAGCAAAGAAACATGCGGAAATGAAAATCATGTTCATTTAGAAAAAATGGTGATATAATAAATGAGTTAAGATGAAGCTAGTGAGGTGCCATGATGATCATCGACTGGAACATACTTTTGATCAGCACGATCAGCGGATTGGCAACAGGAGTTGGCGCAATTGTCCTGATGTTTTTCGGTACGATCCGCCGGAAAATGCTATCTGCTCTACTGGGATTTGCCGCTGGTATCATGATTGCGATTTCCACATTTGGGTTATTGCCGCAGGCACTGGAATTTGGCTCGGTCACCCTGGCTTCCACGGGATTTGCAGCTGGCTTGTTTATCATGCTATTGCTGGACAACCGGATTCCTCACCTGCATTATTTCCAGAAAGAGGGAGTATGCGGCGAATATGCCAAGATGGGGATTTTCATAGCCTTGGGAATTGCCTTGCACAATCTGCCGGAAGGACTGGCATTAGGCGCCGGGTTTGAAGCGGCACCCACCTTCGGAAAGATGATTGCGTTGGCGATTGCATTACATAATATTCCGGAAGGGATTGGCATTGCGTGTCCGCTTAAAATGGCAGGCGTGACCCCGGGGAAAATCTTTTTGATCACTGCCACAGCCGGCCTGTTTACACCTTTGGGAACGCTGCTGGGGTTTTTCCTCTTCAATCTCTCAACCAATTTTATTTCCATGTCAATGGGTTTTGCCGCCGGTGCCATGATATATATCGTAAGTGATGAATTGATCCCCGAATCTCACCGTCATCATTCTCATTCCGCCAATATCGGTATTGCACTGGGAATTTTGCTGACCTTCATCGGGGAAAATATGTTTCATTAAATCAAGCGCCCGGGGTGATCACCCCGGGCGTTAGTTTATATTAAGCGGATTAAACGTGCTTTGACCATGAACCGGACATATTCCACCAGCAATTCGCTGGGTCGCCGGTTGGTCTCATAATGGACTAGATCAATGATGTCCAGAAGCGAGCGTTTGCCATCCATCCAGTAGCCCGCCAAAATACTCAGGGTATATGAATTTTTGAACTTTTTCATCACCTGGCGATACGCTTCCTGTTCATCCGGGTTCCAACTGGACATGTGTCCTCGAGTCATGATCGGCCCTGGGTGGATGCGGATCGGAACCATGTCGGCCGCAATCGCTTCCCATTCGTCAAAGGGTGGTGCACTGTCGTCCGGAATACAGCATTCACCGATTTCCGGCAACATGTTTCTAGCAATCATTCGGATTCGGCATTGGGCGTCCATTGTGGTTTGGACCAGCTGCTGAGAAAAATTTTCGATGATCTCGGCAAATCCGGAGCGGGCTTCGTCCGATAGCAAGGTAAACAAAGCACGGAGATCGGCTTCTTTTCGTCGTAAAATGAAAGCTGATTTTTTATCAATAAAACGCAATGTCCGGTTCAGTTGGTCTGCCGCAAAATGCTCAAGGTTCCCTTTCTTTAAATCGCCACGAATATTCTCAATGGCTTCTTCCAGCACATCCCCTAACAAGCGGTGCAGCATCCCGCCATATCGGGCAGTCATTTCACCGGCTAACCAAACTAAGTCACTATAGGTGGCAGAAGCGAGAAAAGCGGTATAAACACCGGTGAGGATACCGACCCGTTTCAACATCATGGCATCGACTTTGTCAATGGTGTCTGCACTGGTATGATAAAATTTATCCGGCCATTGAATTAGCATCGGCGTCGGCACACCAACGCTGGGGTCGGCAAGAATCTGATGGTCACTGCCTCCAGAAAAAGGCATCGTTCCATGCCGGAATAACGGAAAGCGGATAGTGCCGCCGATATTCGAGAAATCTTTTCCCATATCGTCCATAATTGCCTGCAGCAGTTCAGTAGTGAAAGACGGCATGGATAGGGGAGGACTTTCGATCATCAGGCTACTATCACACAAAGTCTGGTTTTCTCCAACCATATCCAGATTGATGGCTGCCATCGTTCGAGCCTGACGGCTCATGTCACTGGCGAAGTACGCATAAGTGCCGGTAAATTCTGGCACCAGAAGGATCCGAATGGTTCGTTTTGGCTGCGGCAGATCACCTTTGGCAATCAGTGTTGTCAAAGTCCGAGCCACTTCAATCGCAACAGCGCATCCGGATGCATTATCGTTGGCTGATGCCTGAGGGTGACATAAATGTGCGATAATCATGATTTCTTCCGTTGTCAGTCCTGGGATCGATGCAGTCACCACATCCAGATTCCCATTGAAAAACCGGCTGGAAACCGTTGCGCGGACCATGACGGGTTCATGGTCTTTTTTCTTCAAAATTTTGCGCAGGTTTTCCCCTTCTTTTGGCGACAGCACAAACCCAAAGCATTTCTTTTCCTTCCCTGACCACCAGAAGGATGTATACTGCACAGCATCAGGGATATCCATTCGATGTCTCACCGGTAAATTCTCTGCCATTTGGTCTGTAATAATTCCGATGGCACCATACATCTCCACTGCCAATGAGCGAATCTTTTCCAGATCTCCGGATGCCATGACGATCTTTCCTTCAACATTTAAGGTCTGATATGATTCCGGGTTCTCTGCATCTTCCACAAGGATGACTTCTGCTTCGACACCCCCTGCCGGAGTCGCCATACTGCGCTGAATGATGCTGATCTTGTTTTCCATGTAACTGGCGAGGCGTTTTTTTTCAGGTGTCAGCATCATGAGTTCTGCATCCTGACAATCCCATTCTTGGAACATAATCTGGGACCAGAATGAGTGGTTTTCTTCAGCAGGGTATGAGATGATCTCTGCATCTATTCCGATTTCCTGAAATTGTTTGAGGCAATAATCCGCTGCATCCCTGAATCCGGGACTTGCTTGAATACGGTGATGAGAAGCGATCGCTTGGACATGGTGAAATGCTGTGGGACCGGATATTTCCGCGGCAATTGGTCTTTGAATTCGCTGAAACATAGGTTGCCCTCCTTTTGAATGTCCTACATGACAATTCGGAAAATACAGGGGATTTCCTGCTGTGTGATGATCATTGGGTTATCACAGTGAAAAGAGCAGGGTGCCGTTATGATCAAATAATTGAGCGCTGCCAATATCATGGAGGTGATCAAGATATGCCAGTGTATCTCCACTGGCAAAAAACGCCAGTGCAGGCGGGAGTTCGGGAATCATTTGCATCACAATATCGAATACATTTTGTGGATCGGTGGTTAGATAGCTATGGATTCGATCCAGTTTTTTGGGAATGCCGGCCAGTTTTCGGACAATCAGATCTGCATACTGAGTAAACGGTTGGCCATGGCCTGGATATGCCATGGTAACCGGCAGGCTGATGATTTTTGTCAGGCTGGCTTGATACTGGGTGAGACTGGCTGTCCGTTTATTGGGGGAGTGTGAGTCTGTTTCCACCAGAAGGGCGGGTGAGAAGTTGGGTACTAGGTGATCAGAGGTAAAGATGCAGCCACTGATCGGATCGTGCAAGCAAATCATACCGGAGCAGTGTCCGGGGGTATGAATGACCTGTAAAGAAAATCCGTCGAAGGGAATCTGATCTCCGTCTAATAAATGGTGCACCAGTGCATCCGGTACGGCCGGTGTCGATGCGGAAGGGTGGCTGATTTCTGCGAATTCTGTCGGGATGCCGGCCCAATGATAAAGATGCAAATTATCCGCCCTGTTTTCCACCATTTTAATCCATTCCAAGGGGTGCATGTAAATGTCTGCTCCAGACAATTCTTTGAGTCTGCGTGCTAAACCAACATGGTCCGGATGGGTATGGGTGACAATGACCCGTTGCAGATCATTCCAATTCAAATCAGCAGACGACAGGGCACGGTAAATGCATGTCTCTGTAGCGGAATTACCCAAACCAGCATCGATGAGTGTGATCGGATCATCCAATAGGAGGTACATATTGATGGAGTCCATTGGACGATGAGCAGGAAGGGACAAGATGATTGGCGGTTTCATACCATTTCCCCCTGGTTTCCGGATAGGGTTATTGTACCATGGCATCCATTTACCGTAAAGAATGAAAGGGATTTTGACGAACAGCGCGAATCCCCCAAAAGAGGTGATGCATACATGGCAATCAAGTTACTGCAGGCGGGAGACTATCATCTAGACAGTCCGTATTCATCAAAACAGATGGATTTAGAAAAAGCCAATCAACGCCGTCAGGATCTGCGCAATGCATTTCGAAAAACGGTGGATCTGGCCCTATCTGAAGATGTGCAACTGGTCTTGCTGACAGGGGACCTGTTTGAACATCGCTATGGATCGCGAAAAACCATGCAGTTCATCGCTGAAGAATTAGACCGATTGACGGGTATTCCCGTATTCATTCTCCCTGGAAATCATGATCCTGCGGTTGTTGATTCTTTCTACCGATCCTTTCCCTGGCCTCATCATGTTCGGATTTTCACCCACGGGTGTATGCAACGCTTTGAATTGCCATACCTTGGTGTCGATATCCACGGATGGGGTTGGGACCGGTGGGATATTCGCCAACCCCAGCTGTTTGACTATACGGCGCCTGATCCGAAAAGAATGAACATTTTCATGTTCCACGGACAAATCGGTGTCACGGAGGGACCCTACTTCCCGGTCCCGTTTGCAGATCTCAAAGCCATGGGAGCAGATTATACAGCCATGGGACATATCCATCAATCCCAGCAGTTTGAAGACAGGGGGCGGATCATTGCACAATATACCGGCAGTCCGGAACCGCTTAATTTTGGAGAGCCGGGCGAGCACGGCGTCATGGTGGGTGAGGTTGATAAAGATGGATCTGCGTGGCATTGGTTTCCCATCGCTTCACGGCGGTACCATTCCCAGATGATGGATGCCGAGGTGTATGACAACACACGATCGCTGATAAACGCCCTGGCTCAGACATTTGGCAGTGATCCGTACCTCCTGCTGCGAATCCTGATCCAAGGGAACCGACAACCAGGGGCGGAATTTGATACCGGATACATCACCGACCAACTTGCTGATGGTTTCTTTCATGTGGAAATCGACGACATGAGCGTTTCCAGTTATGACACCGAATTATTGATTAAGGAGTATCCGGATAGTTTAGTGAGTGCGTTTGTCCGTGAAGTGAATGCGAAAAGTCAGGCAGCTTCAGAATCAGAGGCGTTTTTTTGGCAAAAAGTCATGTCCGTCGGGCTGAATGCCTTGCTTGGGAGGCGGTAATATGGGAGTTACTTTCAGGCGTTTATATATGCGAGGATTCGGCCGATTTGTTGGCCAGGAGATTAAATTTGCCGATGGGCTTAATCTGGTTTACGGGGAGAATGAAGCGGGTAAATCGACCATTCACCAGTTTCTGAGGGGTATGTTGTTTGGCTTCAAGCGGCTGGATGTTTCGAAGCGGTATTTTACTGACGAACTGGAGCGGTATCGACCGTGGGCAACCCCAGTCTATTCCGGCACACTGGAATATCTAACAGGGAACGGTGACATGGTCGTCATCCAGCGTGATTTTGCTTCTGATGAAACCAAGATTATCGATGGATTGACGGGTGCTGACTTGACCCGCCAATTCCATCAGGATTCACGCCGTGAATATGATTTTGCAGAAAAACATCTGGGAGTGGGTCAAACGGTTTTTGACCATACCATTTGCATCGCTCAGCTCAAGGCTGGGCAGCCGGTGGCATTAGGGCGGGAAGTGGCAGGGAGACTGATCAATCTTGGGGATAGTCACCGCGAAGATATCTCGGTAAAGGATGCACTTAAAGAGCTGGATCGCGCTATAGAATTCATCGGGAGCGATAAAGCTACGTCAAAACCGTTGGGACGATCTGTGCAAAGAGGAATTACTCTGGCGAGTGAATTGTCACAGGCCGATACCATTTATCAAAAGATTCGGACGGATGAAATTCAATTGAATAATTTGCGAGCGCAACTCGATGATTTCGAAAACCGGCAAGGGCAACTTAAAGTCATGATCCGCGGCGGCAAAGCGGCGATACTGTGGCGAAAATGGGATACTCTGAAGGACATGGCAAGACGGAAAAATGGTTTTGATACCGAAGCGGATCGTCACCGGGCATACAGTCATTTCCCGGCAGAGATTGAAGAGGAATTGACTTTGCTTGAGTCCAGACGTGAACAGACGGTCCGTGACCTGAAAGCACAACAGGCATCTGTCAATCTTCTGGAAGAAGCAGTTGCAGAATTGCAGACCCGCTTTGAAGGGTATCCTGTCCGGGCACAGTGGGGAATGGAGACCATGCGCACATCTGTATCTGACTATGCCCAGCTTAAGGGAATAAACGAGCAAATCGCGCAGCTCCAGATTCGATTGAGCGAGCTTTCACAAAGAATCGCAGAATCCGAGAGAAATTTAGCAGAGCAAAGGGATATGCCAGCGATTTCGGCGGGATTTGATCAGGCGCTGAGCCAAAATCATACGTTAGCATCTTTGCAAGTCGAATCCCTGGGACGAACAGCAGACCAACTGGAACGGGACTACATGCACATGCGAAGCATCTATGTGCTTGGGTTCAGGCGAACGCTGGCAATCGTTTTAATGGGGATCCTCCTTTCAGTGGCGGGATATACCCAGGGAGGAATCAGCTGGGGACTGGGAATTGGTGGGATTTCTCTAGTAGGAGCTGGTTTAGCCGGATGGTTTTGGTATCAAGCCGGACAAGCTTGTAGAAAGGGGCACCATGCACTACGGGAAGGGTTGGAGGTTTATGAAAATGAGCAGGCTTTGGCAGCGGATTTAGAAGAAAAGCTCAATGGGTATTTTGATTTAGCAGGTGCAAATTCTTTGGAAATTGTCCTGGCGAATATCGGCATGTATCAGCGGGATGTTTTTGCATTGACACGGGATCAAAGTTTCCTGGAACAACTCCAGTTAGAAATTCAACATAAGACCACACAAGCAGCAGCAATTGAACATATGTTGAAAGCACGGGTGGGGGATGTCCTTGGGCAGACGGATGAGTTCACCGATGAAATCATGACTGGATATTATCAGCGGCTGGAAAGTCGGGAGGCAGCTGTGCAAGACCTGATCCAGGCCCAACTGGGACTTGAGATGCAAACAAAACGGTTGGATGCATTGACCCAGGAAGTGAATCAGATCATGGAGCATATTTCCTTGCTCCTCGACCGTGCTGAAGTCGACTCGGTGAATGCTTTTCAAGCATGTGCGGCCAATCATCGCGCATATCTTCAGGCAGTCAGTGGTAGTCAGCATATAGCTGAATTGATGCAGCCGTATCTTGCAGAGCGTGACTTTTCGTCGTGGGAATCCCTGATGGCTTCCATCGATCCTGTACCCGAGTATGCAGGGATCCATGAGAATGAATTGGCAGACCGAGTGGCAGAGCTGGAAGCGTTACAAAGCGAATACCATGAAGTTCAACAAGCATATATATCCCTGCAGACTTCCATGGACACAGAAAGCAAGACTGTTCGGGATCCTGTTTCGATCCAAGAGGATATCAAGATTAACCATGATTTGACTGCAAGGCTTTCCATGGACTTGGCGATTCTGTCCACGGCAAAAACAATGATTCAGGAACTTTCTTTACAGCACCACCGGGAATTTGCACCGGTGTTGAATGAGCAGACCGGAAAAGTCGTCCGGGCCATCACCAATAATCGCTATCAGAGTGTCCGGGTGGATGCTGCTTTGAATGTATTGGTGGAATCACTGGAAGATCAGCGCCAGGTTCCATTACATCAACTCAGTGGTGGAACGGTTGATCAGATCTATTTCGGACTGAGGATGGCCATTGCAGATCTGGTCAGTGGTCAAACAAGCCTACCCATGATTCTGGATGATCCGTTTGTTCAGTACAGCGAAGGTCGACTGGACCAGATTCTGATGATGCTGGGAGAAATGGCCAAAGAGCGCCAAATTATTCTCTTTACTTGTCATTTACGGGAAGGAGAAGTGCTGACATCCAAAAAGATCAATCATCACCGGATCGATCTGAAATGAAAGAGGGAGCGAATGCTCCCTCTTAGATTTGGTGTGCATAAACGATTTTGCCATCGATGATAGTCAAATCAACGGTTGTCTCCAGGATTTCTTCCTCAGGTACTTTGAAGATGTCTTTGGAAAGCACCACCATATCGGCCAGTTTGCCAACCGTCAATGTGCCCTTGATGTTGTCTTCATAGGATGCATAGGCTGCACCGGCAGTATATCCGAAAACAGCTTCATGGGGACTGAGACGTTGATCGGGATACCAGGCAGGGATATTCAACATGGTTTCACGGTGACGAGAAACGGCGGCAAAAATTCCTTTGATGGGATCGAATGTTTCGACGGGGACATCAGATCCATAAGCGCTGGTGATACCGTGCTGGATGAATGTTTTAAATGCGTAAGCGCCTTTCCCGCGGGCACCCCAGTGTTTATCCACGATATCCATGTCTGAAGTGGCATGTAGCGGCTGGACAGATGCAATCACGTTCAGATTTCGAAAGCGAGGGAAATCGGAGGCTTCAATCAACTGCGCGTGTTCGATACGCTGCCGCAAATGATGGGCCTGGCTGATGGGGAAAATCGCCTCATAAATATCTAATATCTCTTTATTTGCTTTGTCCCCGATGGCATGGACTGCTGAGCTGATTCCTGCTTCAGCGGCTTTTTTCATCATATGCAGGAGATCTTCTTTTGTATTGACGACAATCCCATAATCATCCGCAGTCCCTTCGAACGGATCCAGCATGGATGCGGTTTGTGAGCCAAGGGCACCATCGGCAAACAGCTTGAGGCTTCCTATGTTCAGGGATGGTGAGCCAAATCCTGTTTGAATCCCTAAAGCAATTGCATCATCCAGATTACCCATGGCAAGATGATGGTGGACGCGAAATGGAAGAGAGCCTGTGGACAGGATGTCCTCAAAGGCGGCAAAAACATTGCTTTCTTCGCAATTGTGGATACCAACCAGGCCTTTACTGTAGGCGATCTCCATTCCTTTTTTGATCGCGTTGATGATCCGTTTCTGGTCAGGCTTGGGGAGGATCCGGTGGATCAATTCGGCAGCGTTCTCCTTCAATATGCCGGTTGGTTCACCGGTCGCGGGGTGGCGTTCGATTTCTCCTCCTTCAGGATCCGGGGTGTCCCGGTGAATACCTGCCAGTTGAAAAGCCAGGCTGTTGCCCCAGGTCAAATGCCCGCATTTACTAATCACGGCTAACGGGTGGTGCGGGAGGGCAATGTCAGCATCTTCTTTTGTGGGCGCAAGTCCACCCGGCCAGATATTCTTGTTCCAATCCACGCCGAAGATCCATTCCCCAGCTGGTGAAGTATCCGCTTTTGCTTGCAATCGTTGAAGCGCTTCACCAACATCCCGGGTTCCCTCCAGGGATACCTGTTCTAAACCCAGGGAGTACATGGCAAAATGGGTATGACTGTCAATAAAGCCGGGGAGTAGCAGCCGGCCTTTTAAATCAATGCGAACGAAGCTGTCATCCACCCAGCGGCTTAAGATTCCAGATTCACCGATGGCTTTGATCCGGCCATTTTCGGAGACCAGGCAGTCTGCGACCGGCAAGGTCGGGTCCATGGTCCGAACGATTCCGTTTAGATAAATAAATTTTCCACTCATGTGCATTCCTCCATTAAATCAGTTCAGTGACGACACGGGCGATCAGTGAAAGCGGGAGGATCACCGGTTTGTCGGTCAGCTCTTGGACTTTATGTTTCATGTTGGTTTTCATCCCCATGCAATCCAATACCATCATATCAATGGGGTGTGCAGTGATGCGACCAACAACCTGGGCTAGATCTTCAGCTGGGTGGAAGGGTGAATAGCCTTCCACATGGACGTTATATCCCATGGATTCCCATTTGGCGCGAATCTGGGGGGATTGTTCAGGCGAAGGGCATAAAATACCCAGCTCACCTTTTGGTATGATCGCACTCACCACATTGCGCATGATGGGATCCGGTTTGATCACCGGGACTTGTGAGATAAAGTCAGGGAAATCGCCGGTACACCAGACGATAATGGCTTTGGCGCCCTGTTCATTCAATCGGGTCACTCCTTTTTGAAGGAGGGGCAGCAGTGGTGGCTTTTTCAGGTGGACTTCCTTGCCGTCTCGGAGGATGGTCACTTGAAACGGCTCTCCGCTTAAAGGAGCCATTGCCTGGATTTCCTCCAGAGAGAGCTCATCCAGTGCACCGTATTCGACGATCTCCACATGGGATCCCAAGATAGGGTAGAGATCCCGCGTCAGGTCGGTGCGGGGTGATTGACCGATGGTTAACAACCCAATTTTTGCTTTCATCACGTTTCCCCCTTTATTCATGATCTTTATTTTGTTTGCCGGATTCGTTTCATTGAGCATTTTGCCCATCACAATTTCAGCAACATATTCGCCTCTGATCAGAAATTGATCCGGGCGGATTCCTTCCATCACAAATCCCATCTTCTGGTACAAGTGGACAGCGCGGCCATTTGTCTCAAAAACACTGAGAAATAATTTTCGGATGCAGTGACGCCGCGCCCACCCTTCGATATAGTCTAACATACGAGTACCGATCCCCATCCCCCGGTAGGCTTGAATGATCAGCATCCCGATGCCGGTGGTGTGATGGTTTTTCTTCAATGTCCCCCGTTGAAGAAAAGCATGGCCAATCACCCGTGCATCTACTTCAGCTATTAAGATGAATGGATAGAAGGTCATATCGCGGATCATTTCCAAAAGATCCCGGCGGGACCAGCGAGCGCGTTCAGAGGCTAGATAGACCTCTTCTGCTGCCACTTGATCCATCGTTTCAATGATGGCACCGACATCTTTCGAGGAAGCAGGTCTTAGAACACAGTGTTGTCCATTTGGCAGGGGAAAACGCATAACCAAATCGCTCACCCGGTGTCACCGCCTTTGACTCTGATGGAATAGGTATACTCCAGAAATGATTTTAAATCCTGCTGAGAATGAAATGATCCCAGGATGAATATAATGCGGTAAATGCATAAAATACTGCATAAACATATATTGGATAAATAATTTGCTTTTATACGGTTTATACATTTACGCGGGCGAAAAAAAGCGAAAAATATTTTGCAAAATAGTATTGACAGTAAACAAGTTGCAGATTAAACTAATACACATGTATAAATATTTATTATTTATCATAACCATGTAGCCAGAAGCAAGTTTATTTAACTGTTGGGGGCAATACAGGCGAGATCAAGGAAATAAATATGAAATTTATTGAATATTCATGTAATAAATAGGAGGCGGATCGTTCATCGATATTGAGAAACTTTTATAAAAAATATGAAACCAGACAAAAAGGGAGGAAAGCACAATGAAAAAAGGACTTATGATTCTATTGTTAATTGCCATGCTAAGTACGATGCTCAGTGGCTGCGGAGGCGGCCAAGTTACCAAGGCGGATGAATTAATCATCGCTGTTCCTGAGGAGATCCAATCCACCGATATGCACCAAATCACTTGGAACAATGTCGTACATGACCTTCTGTATGAACCCATCGTGGTATTTGATTTGGAATTAAATCAGCTGCATCCGGCCGGATGCAAGGCGTTTGAAGTGTCAGAAGATGGTAAAAGCATCACATTCACCTTTGATACGGATGCAAAGTTCTCCAATGGTGACCCGTTGGATGCGGAAGCAGTCAAAAAATCATTCGAACGGTATATCGAAATCAGCCCATACGGTGAGGATTTTGACCCTATCACAGAAATGATCGTGGTGGATGCCCAGACACTGAAAGTCAATTTTGAAGCACCCCCTGCGTTCATTTGGCCGGTTTTTGCCACTTCCTACGGGGGAATCGTCAATGTTGATCAAGCTGAGGAAATGGGTAAAGAGGCCTTCGGGCTGGCGGCTGTTGGCAATGGACCCTATTATGTAGACGAATGGGTTCAGGGTTCCCATATTACGCTCCTGAAGAATCCTTACTACAAATCAGCGAATCCATTCATTGAAAACAAAGCTAACTTTGACAAAGTCACGATTCGTTTTATTCCAGAAGATTTTACCCGGGTCAGTGAACTGGAAGCAGGTACTGTGGATATCATCGTAGCAGTTCCAGTGGAGAATATCGCCACTTTGGAAGCCAATACCGGTATTCAACTCTACGATTATCTGCAGACCGGAATTGACTATCTGGTATTGAATACCCAGCATCCGGATTTGCGTGAAGCCAATGTGCGGCATGCCCTCTCACTGGCAGTGAATAAGGATGAGTTAAAACAAGTCCTGAACGGGACGATCGTCGAAAAGTACGGGATCATCTCTCCAGCTCAGCTTTGTTATGATGCTGAGGTGGAAGCCGAATTGAAAGAGTTATACAAATTTGATTTAGAAACAGCGAAGGGCTTGCTGGCAGCTGCTGGCTGGACACAGAAGAACGCGGATGGATATTTGGTCAAAGATGGAAAAGTCCTTGGTTTTACGATGATGGTCACCAATGATGCACCCTTTTTGAAAAAAGCGGCGCCTGTTATTCAAGAACAATGGAAAGCCCTCGGGGTGAAATTGGATCTGAATGAATATGACTCCAGGTATATTCGAACCCAGGTGACAGCGCGGAATTTTGAGATCGCCATGCGTTTCAACTGGTGGACCGATCCTGACATCCTTTACTATGTTCTCAAGACGGGTGCGCTTCCCTGGTCATCTGCAAAAGTCGACCAGCTTTTGGAAGAAGCACGGTACGAGATGAATATGGAAACGCGAACAGGTCTGTATGGGCAGGTTCAAACCGAAGTGCTGAAAGATATGCCGATCATTCCGCTGTTTTCAGAGCGCCAATACATGGCTGCCAAGTCCAACATTGAAGGACTGAAGGTGGCAGTGGACGGTAAGGCCTATCTCGGCGATGTTATCAAGAAATAGGTGAGATAATGAACCCTCAGTGTATTCTAGAATCCATCCGGAATTATGTTCCGGATGGATTTCCCGGAGGGGCGGTCCTCGTCAGTGAGAACGGAAAAGTGGTGGTATCCGGTGGATTTGGCATGGCAGATGTGGAAGGGCATATTCCCAATACGGATCAGACACGTTTTCTGATCGGATCCATATCGAAACAGTTTACGGCCACAGCCATCTTGCAGCTTGTCGAGAGGGGGGCTCTGAACCTGGATGAAACGGTGGTCCGGTTCTTCCCCTCTTTCCCCGCGTACGGGGCGCATATTACTGTCCGCCACTTGCTGACACATACCTCAGGTATTCGAGAATATCTGATGGACGATTTCTGGAACGACCCTCAGCATCTCCAACGGGAAATGACGCAAAACGAAGTCGTCAATATGATTCTTTCCTACCCGTCGGGTGATTTCGTACCGGGCAGCCGGCATGTCTATTGTAATTCAGGTTATGTTTTATTGGGTGCGATGATCGAGGAATTATCTTCTATGAGTTATCAAGATTACATCAATACCCATATCCTGCGGCCTTTAGGGATGAAACAGACCATCATCGGCACTTCATCGACCATTGAAATCCCTGCACGAGCAAAGGGATACATTCGAGATCAAGGGGGCAACCCAGTCCGGGCACCCTATACCATGGCAACGATAGGCTGGGGAGACGGTAATCTGATATCAACTGTCGGAGATCTCTTTATTTGGCACCAAGGATGGCAGCATGCGCCTCTTCTGGGGTCCGAAATGATGCACGAGATGTTCACTCCGTATGTATTGACAGATGGAACTTGTACAAATTACGGGTTTGGCTGGTTTATCAATAATCGGCGGGGAGTAGCCGAAACCTGGCATTCCGGTGGGACACAGGGTTACATCTCGCGTTATTCACGATTTCCTGATGTGGATAAAGCGGTGATTATTTTAACGAATGATCAGGGTATTCGACGCGATGAACTGTTTGGTGCAGTGGTGGAGCAGGTCTTAGCAAAAGAAATGGGCCCGATCGTTATTCAAGATGCAGTCCCTGCGCTTTACCAGCAATTGCCGGGGGAATATGTGGCACCGAATACGTTGGTGCGTCTTCGTCGATATCAAGGTGATGCAGGTCCACTGGAGATCAATCTGGATGAAAGTGCCCCGACCTGGATTACGTTGACGCCAGTCGGGCGGACTCGATTCCGTCTGGACAATCCAGCCGATTTCTATCTGGAGGTTCTAAATGAATCTCATATCCAGCTCAATCTGAATGGGCGACTGCTGACCCTGGAGAAGCAATGACATTATGTGAGTCGATTTAGATTGATCAACCGGTGAGACGAGGACATGGCATGACAATGGCACAGGGGGTCGGACGACTTGAATGATATTTTGGAATACGCGATTCGGCGGATTTTCTTGGGAGTATTTGTGGTCCTGGCAGTTTCCATTTTAATATTCGGCTTGATGCAACTCATGCCAGGGGATCCCATCCAGCTGATTTCGAGTCCTCGGGTATCGGAAGCAAAATTAGAGGAACTCCGGGAATTGTGGGGTTTGAATAAGCCGGTCTATATTCAATACTTCTATTGGATCAGCCGGGTTTTCCAAGGCGATTTTGGCACATCAATCGTCAGTGGGCAGCGAGTGACGACCATGATCAAAGCACGACTCCCGTACACATTGATGTTAACCGGGTCTGCACTTTTCCTGCAGTATCTGGTGGCAGTGCCTTTGGGTTTATTGACAGCGGTACGTAAAAATACCAGATTTGACCATTTCATGGTGACCGGAACGGTGATTCTGTGGTCTATGCCAACTTTTTGGTTAGGTATTCTATTGATGTTGGTTTTTTCAATTCGCCTTAACATTTTCCCATTGTCCGGGTATTCTGGTTTAAACTCACTGGTTCTCCCCGTCGCCACGATTACACTACCGTCCATAGCCAGTGTGTTACGACTGACTCGCTCTGAAGTTCTGGAGGTATTACGAGAACGATATGTGGTGACTGCATCGGCAAAAGGGTTGCCGCGAAATCAAGTTTTATACCGTCATGTGTTGCGCAACGCCTTGATTCCTGTTACCGTAATGTTTTTCTTGTATCTACCCTGGTTGATCGGGGGTTCGGTAATTGTTGAGAGCGTGTTCGCATGGCCTGGGATGGGCGGTTTGTTGTGGCGATCGATCTCCATTCAGGATTTTCCAGTCGTTCAGGGCATTATATTAATCATTGCGCTGTTAACGGTAATTTCCAATGTTATTGGTGATATTCTAGCCGGATTGTTAGACCCCCGAGTGCGATTGGAACTGCGGGGTGAGAACCTATGATGGAGAATCTGAAAAGCCAATGGCAGGAGGCAAAACACCACCGAACCTTCATGGTGGGTCTTTTCATCATCGCCAGCATCGTTTTTATTGTTTTATTTGCTGACCGACTGGCACCCAATTCATACCGGGCAATTAATCTAAATCAGTCACTGTTACCACCTAGCATTCAGTTTCCGTTCGGGACGGATAACTATGGCCGATGCATATTCAGTCGTGTTT
The DNA here is from genome assembly GCA_964600665.1 of uncultured Candidatus Sumerlaeota bacterium. Lineage (GTDB taxonomy): Bacteria > Bacillota > SLNR01 > SLNR01 > SLNR01 > CAZRKC01. The sequence goes on along the minus strand of CAZRKC010000011.1, from coordinate 17,863 downwards.
TGTATGGTACACGAATTGCATTCCGGGTTGGTATCATTGTTGTCGTGATCGAGACGACAATCGGTGTGACTTTGGGATTAATTGCCGGCTTCTATGGCAAAATTCTGGACAGGGTGATCCTGTTTATCACAGATCTGACCTGGGCGCTGCCGCCGATCATTATGGCATTGGCCATCGTAACCATGTTAGGTCCATCTTTGAATAATGTGATCATCGCCATTGCTGTCGTCAGCTGGGCACAGTTTACCCGGATCGTCAGAGTGAAAACTCAGGCGATCAAAAACATGCCATTCATCGAAGCCGCCAAAGCGTTTGGAGAAAGCAATTTCTCCATTATGACCCGATACATCCTTCCCAATGTGCTCTCGCCCATCATCGTGCTTTCGACACTTGCATTGCCGGCGGCTATTTTATCCACAACGGCATTGGGTTTTCTGGGTCTGGGGGCGCAACCGCCGGAGCCAGATTGGGGATTGATTCTAAAAGACGGCATCAATTACATGAAAATGGCACCTTGGATTTCGATTTTTCCGGGGCTTGCCATTGTCTATACGGTACTGGGGTTCAATCTCCTTGGCGAAGGCCTGCGAGACTTGATCGATCCCCGGATGAAGGTCTAGGAGGGTAACCAGTGACAGCACCTTTATTAGAAGTTAAGCACCTATCGATCCAATTTAAGACATCAGACGGAATATTTGAAGCCGTGGATGATGTGAGCTTCTCCATTGAACCCGGTGAGATATTTGCACTGGTGGGTGAATCTGGCTGCGGTAAATCAACCACCGCAATGGGCTTGATGCGTCTGGTTGCAGCTCCGGGCTCGATCAGCAACGGGCAGATCTTGTTTCAGGGAGAGGACATCCTGGCCATTAGTGAAGAGGATATGACCCGATTTCGAGGGAAAGAAATCGGGATGATCTTTCAAAATCCCTTGGATTCACTGAATCCGGTGGCAACAGTCGGACAACAGGTCAGTGAAGCAATCGTCCTGGATCGGGTTCCACGGGAAGAGGCGATGAAAAAGGTCGTGGATATTTTTGGAAGTGTCAAAATCTCAGACCCAAAGCATCGGGTCCGGAGTTATCCCCATGAACTCAGCGGGGGGATGAGACAGCGGGTCATGATCGGGATGATGATCTCCCGAAACCCAAAATTACTGATCGCGGATGAACCGACGACGGCGCTGGATGTGACGATTCAAGCGCAAATTTTGGAGCTTTGCCTGGAGCTCAAAGCAAAGTATCAGACATCGATCTTGATCATCACCCATGATTTTGGTATCGTCGCAGAAATTGCAGATAAGGTTGGTGTCATGTATGCTGGAAAAATCGTTGAGGTAGGGGATGTATACCGGATTTTTGAGAAACCCATCCACCCGTATACTAAACTTCTGATGCGGGCACTACCTCAGATTTCAAAAAAAGAAGGCCGGTTAGAAACCATTCCCGGGACGGTGCCTAATTTGATCGACCCACCGTCCGGCTGTCGGTTCCATCCACGATGTCCAAATGCCATGGACATTTGCCGGAAGGTATCTCCGGAACTGCAACCAGGAGAACAAGACCATTTTTTTGCCTGCCATCTGGGGGTGACGATCGATGGATGATCTGATCCTTCAAGTTAAAGATGTGCAGAAGTACTTCAGTTTTGCCCGCGGAATGATTAAAAAGCAGGTATTTACGGTCAAAGCAGTGGATCATGTTAGTTTTTCGTTGAAACGAGGGGAAGTTTTCGGTTTGGTCGGGGAGAGCGGAAGCGGGAAAACCACTATGGCGCGGCTGGTTCTCAGACTCACCGAACCCACAGCGAACACCATTGAACTAGATGGTGTGGATATCTTCAAAGCTAAAGGGAAAGCATTGCAGGATGTGAGGCGGAAAATGAGTGTGGTTTTTCAAGATCCTGCAGCGTCACTCAATCCGCGGAGCACTATTATGGATTCACTGCGGCGACCCATGGATATCCATCAGGTGCCTTCCGGCGAAATCATGGAGCGGTTGTACCGTGTGTCATCATCCGTTTCCCTGGGCAAAGAGTTGCTGGGGCGTTACCCGCACCAGCTCAGTGGCGGTCAGCAACAACGAGCCAGTATTGCCAGGGCTTTAGTTCTGGAACCGAAACTGTTGGTTCTGGATGAGCCCACATCTGCTTTGGATGTTTCAGTCCAGGCTCAGATTCTAAACCTATTTTTAGATCTACAGAAAGATTTCGACCTCACCTACCTGTTCATTACCCACAATCTGTCGGTGGTCAGGTACATCTGTGATCGCGTGGGTGTGATGTATCTGGGGCGGTTAATGGAAGTGGGTCCGGTTGATGCGATCTATCATCAGCCAAAACATCCATACACCATGGGACTCTTGTCATCAGCACCAGTGATGGATCCGCGCCAGCGTGACCGCCACAAGCTGCTTTTGTCCGGAGAACCACCCAGTTTGATCAATCCCCCCCCCGGCTGCCGTTTGGCTCCCCGTTGTCCCTTTGCCAACCACCGTTGTCATATCGATGTGCCTGAGTTGGAAGAGAAATATCCGGGACATTATGTTGCCTGCTGGCGAACTGAAGAAATCAGCTAGATAACCAAGAAGGCCTTCGCCTTCTTTTTTATTTGGTAAGATAGGAAAATTCATGCAGGCGAAGAATATCATTGTCTAAGAGTCTAATGGTTTGGGTTTGGATATCACTGAGAAAGGGTGATCTGGGTGATGACCAGTCATTTATTCAGCCAGGATGAGGCACTGGATATGCTGAAGGATCTGATCTCCATTAATTCCGTCAATCCGGGGTTAGCACCGGGGGGAGACGGTGAGGTCGCCATTGCTCAATATATGGCCGATCGGTTTCGTGATGTGGGAATACCGGCTGAAGTCGTGCATCTGGGAGATGGACGCGCAAATGTTGCTGCTCGCTTGACCGGTACAAAACCCGGCCGGACCTTGATGTTAAACGGGCATCTGGACACCGTCAGCATTGAAGGAATGGAAGGGGATCCACTCATTGCCCGGGTCGATGGAGATTTCGTGTATGGGCGGGGATCCGGCGACATGAAAGCCGGGCTTGTGGCCATATTTTTGGCTATGAAAGCCTTCAAGATCCGGAATCAACCATTTGCCGGCGAGATATTATTCACTGGTGTTGCTGATGAAGAATACAAGAGCATCGGCACGGAGGACGCAGCACGTCGATACAAGGCGGACGGAGCTGTGATTACAGAACCGACCCATGGTGAAATCGTAGTTGCTCACAAGGGGTTTATCTGGATGGATGTGGATGTTTTTGGAGTTGCAGCCCACGGCAGCAATCCCAGAGACGGGGTGGATGCAATCGTAAGTGCTGCAAAGTTTCTGATTGCCATGGACCAGTATGGAAGAAACAATCTTGCACGGCGACATCATCCCTTATTGGGATCTGCCAGCATCCATGCATCATTGATCACTGGCGGGCGTGAACTGAGTACCTATCCGGATTTTTGCCGGATATCACTGGAGATTCGCACGCTCCCCGGAGAAACGCCCGAAGAGTATCTACGAGATATCCAGCATCTCATTTCTCAACTTAAGCAAAATGACCGGCAATTCAAAGCCAATGCAGTCATCACCTTTGCTCGCCCGCCCATGGAGGCCGATGCCAATGACCCGATTGTGAAAAGCGCAATCCGGGGAGCAACAGCGGCCAGAGGAAAACCACCAGCACTCGTGGGTACAGGAGGATGGCTGGATTCCGCCATTCTGCAGGCTGCCGGGATTCCCACTGTGATTTACGGCCCATACGGGGGCGGCTATCACGGGGCTGTGGAATTTGCCAGTATAAGCAGTATCATGGAGGTTGCACAAGGGCTGATGGTATTGGCGGATGATTTCTTGGGGGTGGATCCTATTTGAAACCGTCACGGAAGAAGTGGTTGGTCGTTTGTCTGGCGATGATGGTGGTGTGGTCCGGATGCAGTAGGCCGGAAGCACCGATAGACCCAGCTCAGACATTTTATCAGAATGGATTGCAGGCTGCCTCCTTACCTGAGACGATCACGGAAGCCGATTTCCCTGATCTTTCCCCAGGTGATTTGGCGATCACCATCGGATTTGCCGGTCAGGACCTGTCTGGAAAAGATATCTCACTGCTATCATTAGGATTTTTGTCTCATTGGGCATATGATCTGGCTACTCAATGGCCGACTCAGGAACTTCCAGCGGGATTTGAACCTGATCGATGGCTTCAGATGGGAATGAACCCGGGACTTGGGATCCGGGATATTCATCAAAGTGGCTCATCCGGAGCAGGTTTGGTGGTCGCGGTGATCGACAAACCCATCCCCCAAGATCATGGCGAACTAGCAAATCGCTTGATTTATCATGAAGTAGTTCCAGGGCATGCTAAAAACGCAATTCATCATTTTCATGGACTTGCCGCAGCATCGATTCTCGCTGGTTTTCAAAGCGGGATATTACCGGATGCCACTTTACACTATTTTGCTGTTCCCGATGATGGACAAACCTTCCCTCATTATCAAAGAGCCATCGATATGATTCGGGAATTCAACCAAACCGTATCGAATTCTGAGCGGATTCGCGTGGTGTCGATTTCAGATGGCTTAAGCCCGGAAGACCCTTTGTGGGAGTCATGGGAAACGTCATTGGCTGCAGCTGAAAATGAAGGTTTGATTGTGGTTTATATCAATAATGCGGCAGAACATCATCTTTTGTGGGGTGGCTGCCCCCCTTATCTTAACCGGGAAGAGCCGGCCAATTATCAACCAGCGACTCTTTTACAGGGAGGAACACTGCCGGAAGATTTCGTGATCATTCCCGGAGATTTTCGCACCACTGCGCTTCACATTGGGTCGGATGCTTATATGTATTGGGGAGACGGGGGTTTTGCCTGGGCGATCCCGTATGTTGCCGGACTATGCGGGTTGGCACTGGCTGCCGGGGCTGATATGAATGGGTCCGAGATGATGGATGCTATGGAGCAGTCTGCTTTTGTTGGGGATTCCATATGGCGGGTCGTGCAGCCAAGATCCTTTTTGAATTTAGTGACATCCCGGTAGAGCAGGAATAACCAATCACATGCAGAATTAATGGGGAAACGGTCTATCCAAGGAGGGCTACCATGACGGTCAATGATTTTTTTCACACAGGCTATGATTTCCCCGCGTATGTGGAGAAGCTGGGAGATGATGGCCTGAAGTTTGTTTCTAGATATGGTCGAATTCAACTGACACCGGAAGATGAACGATTCTTTCGTGAATTGAAACAGCATTTAAATATCCTAATCATTTCTGAGTCCTGGTGTTCGGACTGTGTTCTTAATGTGCCGATCATCGCTAAACTGGCAGAGATCAATCCCCAAATTAAGGTCGTCATTTTCCCCCGGGACCACTATCCTGAGATCATGGATATGTATCTGACGAATGGGAAGCGTGCGATTCCTGCGGTCATTATGTTTGATGACAACTTCGTTGAGGTGGGCCGGTGGATCGAGCGTCCGTCGGTTGTCCAGAAAGTATTCTCTGAAGGAACCGAAGCGGAGATTGCAACGATGAAAAGAGATTATCTGCAGGGATTGTACCTGGAAGAGACCGTCAGAGAAATCCGATATGTCATCGAGGGTATCGATCATGGTCAGGCTATGGTCGGATGATCAAATTTGAAAAATATTTTTTTTTGCAGCAGGAGTAATTGAAATATTGCCGAATAGTCATTACCCAACAACATATGTTGTCAACAGTAATGAAGGGATTCCGTTTATCTCAACCTGTCACAGAGAGTCGGAAATGCTGAGAGCCGGCATAGGAACAGATACAACAAGTCACCCCTGAACTGCAGGCTGAACCAGAAACATTAAGCCGCGCCGGGACCAAGCTGGCACCCGTTACCAATGCCGAGGTATTGATATGACAGTACCTGCTGAGGCTGTGGCTGTGAGGTTACGGCAAAATAGGGTGGTATCGCGAATCGGACCCTCGCCCCTTTGAGTACGGGCGAGGGTTTTGTATACACTTTTGGGAGGTGGTTCGATGAAAATCACAGGAGCAGAAGCAGTGATCCGCTGTCTGCAAGCGGAAGGGGTGGAAGTCATTTTCGGGTTTCCAGGCGGTGCAGTGCTTCACTTATACGATGCCTTGTATCAGTCATCGTTAACGCATATTCTCACCCGCCATGAGCAAGGTGCTGCCCATGCAGCAGACGGCTATGCCCGGGTGACTGGCAGGGTTGGTGTCTGTTTGGCTACATCGGGACCAGGAGCGACTAATCTGGTCACGGGAATTGCCAATGCATATATGGATTCCGTGCCGATGGTTATCATTACAGGCCAGGTGGCAACTGACTTAATTGGAACCGATGCATTTCAGGAAGTCGATATCACCGGTATCACCGCCCCCATTACCAAACATAACTATCTGGTCAAACAAGCTAAAGACATTCCCCGGATCATGAAAGAAGCATTCTTTATCGCCCGTACCGGGCGACCGGGTCCGGTCTTAGTGGATATCCCGGTGGATGTGAGTGCAGATACGCTCGTCTTTAAATATCCGGACGATGTTGATTTGCCTGGATATCGGCCGACAACGAAAGGTCATTTACTGCAGATTGAACGAGTGATCCAAGCGCTCAAGCAATCAAGAAAGCCTGTTATCGTTGCTGGTGGCGGCGTCATTTCTGCTAATGCCAGTGACCTGTTAGTGAAGTTGGCAGAAACACAGCAGATTCCCGTGGCTAACACGATGATGGGGTTGGGGTCGATTCCAGCAGATCATCCACTTTCCCTGGGAATGTTGGGTCTGCATGGCCGACCGGCGGCCAATTATACGGTCTCGGATGCCGATCTGTTGATTGGCATCGGGGTTCGCTTTGGTGATCGCGTCACCCGGCGTCTCAGTGGATTTGCGCCGCAAGCAAAAATCATCCACATGGATGTGGATCCTGCGGAAATTGGGAAAAATGTTAAAGTGGATATTCCGGTTGTTGGTGATATTGCCAATATTCTGGCCGCCGTTTGTCAACAGTTACCCATTGAGTGGGATGCTTCACCCTGGCTGGAAAAGGTTAAACAGTGGCAGGATATGCCGATGAAACATCACGAAACAAATGGTATCAAGCCGGAATTCATTATGAAGGAACTGGCTTCTGCCCTGGGCTCCAGAGGGATTATCACAACTGAGGTAGGTCAGCATCAAATGTGGACAGCTCAGCATTATCCCTTTTTGGCACCGCGTACGCTGGTATCTTCCGGGGGACTCGGTGCGATGGGCTTCGGCCTTCCCGCTTCAATTGGTGCGCAGATTGGCTGCCCGGACAAAATCATATTTAATATCTCCGGTGACGGTAGTTTCCAGATGAACATGCAGGAATTAGGAACTGCTTTGGAGTACGATTTACCAATCAAGATTTTAATTCTTAATAATCGCTCTTTGGGGATGGTACGCCAGTTACAAGAGTTTTACTGTGATGGTCGGTACTGCCAGGTGATGATGAAGAAGGTTCCGGATTTTGCCGCCATCGCCCGCGCGTATGGGGCGATGGGAATTCAGGTGTCGCGGGCAGATGAGGTCCGGTCTGCTATCGAGCAGGCCATCGCCCACCCCGGATTGGCATTGATCGACTGCTATATCGAAACATCTGAAAATGTGTTTCCTATGGTTCCTAACGGGGCAGCACTTTATGAGATGATAGGAGGATGAGTCATATGCAACACACACTATCGGTATTGGTAATCAATAATCCAGGCGTACTGAATCGAGTCAGCGGCCTGTTCAGCCGGCGTGGATTCAACATCGACAGTATTTCCGTGGGGGCATCCGAACACCCCCAGATGTCGCGGATGACGATTGTGGTCCAAGGTGATCAGAATATTCTTGAGCAAGTCACCAAACAATTGCACAAGCTGGTGGAAGTTGTTAAAATCAGTGATATCACGGAAGAAGATTATGTTGATCGGGAGATGGTGATGATTAAAGTTCAGACGGATCCGGCATCGAGAGCGGAAATTATGCAGTTGGTAGACATTTTCCGTGCGAAAATCGTTGATGTGGCTCCGAAAACCTTAATCATTGAGGCAACCGGCGATGCCGGTAAAGTCAATGCCATTATTCAATCTTTGAAGAAATTCGGCATCCGCGAGTTGGTGAGGACAGGTAAAGTGGCTATGTTAAGGGGATCAAAATTTGATCGAAATGTTAGGGAGGTTGAATCGATTGGCTAAAATATTCTACGACAGCGATGCAAATCTGGATTTACTCAAAGGGAAAAAGATCGCAATTCTTGGTTATGGAAGTCAAGGTCATGCTCATGCACTGAATCTCAAAGAAAGTGGACTGGATGTGGTGGTTGGGTTGTATAAAGGCAGCCGCTCATGGGACAAGGTGATTGAAGACGGTCTTTCTGTCGCGACCGTTGCGGAAGCTGCCTCACAGGCGGACATTATCATGTTTTTGATTCCTGATCATATCCAGGCCAAAACATATCAGGAAGAAGTGTTACCGCACTTAAAGCCTGGCAATGCGTTGGCTTTTGCCCATGGATTCAATATTCATTTTCGACAGATTGTGCCGCCAAAAGATGTGGATGTCTTCATGGTCGCTCCCAAAGGACCCGGACATCTGGTTCGGAGAATGTATGAATCAGGCGTCGGCGTGCCTGGCCTCTTGGCTATTCAGCAAGACTATACTGGCAAAGCGCAGGATTTGGGTCTTGCCTATGCAAAAGGGATTGCATGTACAAAAGCAGGGTTGATGGCCACGACGTTCCAGGAAGAAACGGAGACCGACCTTTTCGGTGAACAGGCTGTGTTGTGCGGAGGTGTGTCAGAACTGATCAAAGCCGGATTTGACACCTTAGTTGAAGCAGGCTATCAACCGGAAGCGGCATATTTTGAATGCCTTCATGAAATGAAGTTGATCGTGGATCTGATCTATGAAGGTGGATTGAGCGGGATGCGCTATTCGGTGAGTGACACTGCGAAATACGGGGACTTTATGATCGGCAAGCGGATTATCAATGAGAATACACGAGCTGAGATGAAAAAGGTCTTGCGTGAGATTCAATCAGGACAGTTTGCACGAGAATGGATCCTGGAGAATCAGACCCATCGCCCGGTATATAATGCGATCCAAGAGAAAGAAAGTCACCATCTTATTGAAGAAGTGGGTGTAAAGTTACGGCGTATGATGCCCTGGTTGAAAAAGAAATGAGAAAAAGCCGACGGTGAAACGTCGGCTTTCATCCATTTGTTTTTTAGAGAGGTCATTGCTCCCGGGGATTTTTGATCTGTTTCCGAATGAGACTGTCCACGACATTACCGGCAATCTGTGATATCGGGTTGATACGGCAAGGGTAATAATATGGGGAACGAGACCAACCGTTTTTGGCATAGTATTCTTTGTCGGGTTGTAACACATCTGTACTGTGGATCATGGCCGTCCGGGTTGCCCGGAAAATGGCCATTTGCATCAGAGATGGCGACGGCAAGGTTGTTTTCTCCATGGCTGCATGGAAACCTGCTAGTCCTTTTTGGATCTTCTGAATATTCGCCGACGATAAATCGTGACTATGATGGGGATCGACACCACCAGTGACCACCGTACCGGTAACAGGGGCTGCACCCCAAAAACTCATTACTTCGTTGATATATTTGGCAACTTTTCCACCCCCATAGACACCCTGAACCACAATCGGCCATGAGACTTTTCCGAATAAGCGGGGTCGATGGAACACAAAAGCTAAACGATCAAAAAGGGTTTTCATTTTACCGGGGATGTTGAGTGAGTAATTGGGCACGATCCAGATGACTCCCTTCACAGCTAACATCTGTTTCAGAACCCGATGGGCGTCGTCATCACTGAATGGACAAGCGCTGCTGCCAGTGGTCAAGCATAGGCAGCAACCCACGCAATTATTAACATCAAAGTCACGTAAGTTTAGCCGGTCAATCTCATATTGGCCGTTCAAATGCTCTGATAAATAGTCCGTTACTTGTGAAGAATTGCCCACCCGAGGACTGGCATCGATTAGAATAATTTTCTCCAATGCATTTCACCTTCGTTTCATGATTTTGTGTTCAGCACACAAGCAAATTATATTACGACTCTCAAGAAAAGGGAATACACATTGATGAATGTATAAGGATTTCCATAAATATGGTATGATGTATAGCATGGTAACCATTACACTGATAGAAGGTGATGAATTTGCGAAGCGATCAAATGAAAAAGGGATTCGAGAAAGCCCCACACCGATCGTTGATGAAGGCGCTGGGTATGATTGATGAAGAAATTGCACGACCCATCATCGGTGTTGTCAACTCTTACAATGAAATTATTCCGGGACACATACACCTAAACACGATCACGGAAGCAGTCAAGGCTGGTATCCGGATGGCGGGAGGTACGCCGGTGATGTTTCCGACCATCGGGGTATGCGATGGCATTGCAATGAATCACAAAGGCATGAAATATTCACTGGCGAGCCGTGAATTTGTTGCAGACTCCATCGAAATCATGGCGGAAGCACATCCCTTTGATGCACTGGTGATGGTCACCAATTGCGATAAAATCGTGCCCGGCATGCTCATGGCAGCAGCGAGGCTCAATCTGCCGACAGTTGTGATTAGCGGTGGGCCGATGATGGCAGGCCGTTATCAAGGGAAAGATATTTCTTTAGTCAATATGTTTGAATTCGTTGGTTCAACCGCAGTTGGGAAGATGACTGAATCTGATCTGGCGGAAGCTGAAGATGCAGCCTGTCCGGGTTGCGGGTCATGTTCCGGGATGTTCACAGCGAATTCCATGAACTGTCTCACCGAAGCGCTGGGAATGGGTCTGCCAGGCAATGGTACGATTCCAGCCACGCATGCAGCGAGAATACGGCTTGCGAAAGTGGCGGGCATGAAGGTCATGGAATTGTTAGCGAATAATATTCGCCCATTGGACATTATGACTCGGGATGCATTTGAGAATGCACTCACTGTTGATATGGCTTTGGGTTGCTCGACAAATACGGTGCTTCATTTACCCGCAATTTCCTCAGAAGCAGGTGTACCCGTTGATTTAGACTGGGTTCATGAAGTTGGTAGCCGGACGCCGCAGTTATGTAAATTGAGCCCGGCTGGTCATCATCATATCCAGGATTTACACGAAGCTGGCGGGATTCAAGCTGTGATGAAAGAGCTAGGGAAACGAGATCTGATTCACCGGCATACGATCACGGTTTCCGGGAAAACCACAGGGGAGCAAATGGATGCTGCAAAAATCTCCGACCGAGATGTGATCAGGCCTTTAGAAAATCCACACAATCAAACCGGTGGCATCGCAGTTTTGCGAGGGAATATTGCACCGGATGGCGCTGTGGTCAAGCAAGGAGCTGTGTCAGAATCGATGTTGATCCACCAGGGACCCGCGCGGATTTTTAATAGTGAAGAAGAAGCGGTGGAGGCAATCATGGGTGGGGAAATCAACAAAGGGGATGTTGTGGTCATTCGCTACGAGGGGCCAAAAGGTGGTCCGGGGATGAGAGAAATGCTGACGCCCACATCTGCTCTTGCCGGGATGGGCCTTGATGAAAGTGTTGCATTGATTACGGACGGTCGGTTTTCCGGAGCGACCCGAGGGTCTGCAATCGGTCATGTTTCTCCTGAAGCAATGGAAGGTGGACCTATTGCAATTCTACGGGAACATGATATAATAGATATCAATATACCAAAAAAGGCGTTAAATGTTGATTTGACGACCGCGGAGATTGCAGACCGGTTTAAGGATTGGCAGCCACCAGAACCCAAAATCAGTCACGGATATTTGGGCCGTTATGCAAAGATGGTGACTTCTGCCAGTACCGGTGCCATATTCAAGAAGTAATACGACAACTTCATATTGTAACTATAAAAGTGATGACAGGAAGAGTAGGCACACCGATGTTTGATGACAGAGAGCCGGCACGCTGAGAAACGGCAATAGTGGTGGTGCTGAAGATCATCCTTGAACTGCAGGCTGAATAGACGATCGAATCTAGCGTAGGCCGTGCCGGGAAGCAAAGGCATCCGTTAAATGCCGGGGTATGACGGTTCATCCAAGTACCTTGCGAGACTGGTGTTGCAAAGCATCAGTGAAATAGGGTGGTACCACGAAAGGATCAACCTCTCGTCCCTAAATCGAAGTTTTTCGATTTAGACGAGAGGTTTTTTGTTTATCTCAAATCATACAGACGGGGTGATGATATGCTGACGGGTTCAGAAATCTTGGTAAGATGTTTGGAAGATCAAGGCGTGGACACGATATTTGGCTATCCAGGTGGTTCTGTCATACCACTTTATGATGTACTCGTTCAAAGCAAGAAGATACGGCACATTTTGGTACGGCATGAACAGGGAGCTGCCCATGGTGCGGATGGCTATGCCCGTGTTACTGGTAAAACGGGGGTTTGTATCGCTACATCTGGCCCAGGGGCAACCAATCTGGTAACCGGGATCGCAACTGCATACATGGACTCAATTCCCATGGTGGCGATTACGGGTCAGGTGCCAGTCCCACTTTTGGGGAAAGATTCATTTCAAGAGGTGGATATAACCGGTATTACATTGCCGATTACCAAACACAACTATCTGGTTAAGGATGTTAAGAACCTGTCCAAAGTGATTAGGGAGGCATTTCACATTGCCAGCAGCGGGCGGCCTGGTCCGGTATTGATCGATGTGCCGAAGGACGTCTTAACTGCGCGCTGTAAATATACATTCCCCGATGTTGCAGAGATGCCGGGTTATAAACCCACATACCATGGACATGCTTCCCAGATCAAGGCTGCTGCTGATGCTTTGATGAAAGCTAAAAAACCAGTTATCTACGCAGGCGGCGGAATCATATCCGGCAGTGCAAATCGGGAATTGTTGGCTTTGGCTGAATTATTGTCGATTCCGGTGACGACGACATTGATGGGCATGGGTGGGTTCCCCGGCGACCATGCATTAAGTTTAGGGATGCTGGGTATGCATGGCACCGTCTATGCGAACTATGCTATAGCAGAATGTGATGTGCTTGTGGCGGCTGGTGCCCGCTTTGATGACAGGGTTACAGGAAAGTGTGACTGTTTTGCAGAGAATGCCACCATCATTCAAATCGACATTGACCCTGCAGAAGTGGGCAAAAATGTGCAGGTCGACATCCCCATTGTCGGCGATGTCAAGCATATCCTTTCTTCAATCCTGGTGTTGTGCAGCCGGCAGCAACAGACTGAATGGCTTGAAAAAATCCATCAATGGAAAAACGATTACCCACTGGTATATAAAACCGGGGGTAAGCTCAAACCACAAATGGTGATCGAGAAATTCTTCGAAGCCACAAAAGGGGATGCAATTGTAACCACAGAAGTGGGGCAGCATCAGATGTGGGCAGCCCAATTCTATCGATTTAAGTCTCCTCGAAGCTTTGTATCTTCCGGCGGTCTTGGAACCATGGGCTACGGTCTTCCTGCGACAGTGGGGGCGCAAATTGGCTGTCCGGAACGAACTGTGGTGAATATATCCGGTGATGGCAGTTTCCAAATGAATGTTCAAGAGCTTGCGACGGCAGTTCGATATAAGCTACCAATTAAAATCGCTATCCTGAACAACCAATATCTTGGTATGGTTAGACAGTGGCAAGAAATGTTTTTCGACCGCCGCTATGCATGTACAGATATTTCAGATCAACCTGATTTTGTAAAATTAGCCGAAGCATATGGTGCAGTCGGCATTCAGGTGACGGAAGAAAATCAGGTGGAAGCGGCTATTAAAGAGGCCATGAGCATAACTGACCGACCTGTAGTGATGGATTTTCGTGTAGATCCTGATGAAAATGTTTTCCCGATGATTCCATCGGGGGGTACAGTAGAGGATATCATTCTAACTTAATGGAATCATCATGAATGGAAGCAAAGCTGATTGCAGGATGGAGGGCTTATAATGGCAGGACTTTTCTCTTCGATTCAAATTCGCGGTATGGATTTGAGGAATCGGATCGTGATGCCGCCGATGGCGAATAATTTGGCCACAGACAGAGGGGCCGTCACGCCGCCGATGTTAACTCATTATCAGATTCGCGCGGAACAATTGGTCAGTTTGTTGGTGGTTGAGCATTGCTTTATTGAAGCAAACGGGCGGGCACATCCGCAGCAGATGGCGATCGACGGCGATGACTTAATGTCTGGATTGAAGGATTTAGCAGGCGCAATTCATCAAGCGGACGGGAGAACCATTGTTCAGCTGGCACACGCAGGAAGTAATACTCGGGGCATCCCGGGACAGAGAATCCTTGCACCCTCCGCAGTGGCTCACCCCAAATTGCCGGAAGGGCAAATTCCCATGGAACTGACTATTTACGACATATCTCTATTGATTAAGACATATGAGCAGGCGGCACATCGAGCAATCAAAGCTGGGTTTGATGGTGTGGAAATCCATGGTGCTCACGGGTATCTGTTAAATCAATTTTATTCTCCATTGACGAATGTGCGGCAGGATCAATATGGAGGTAATCGCGAAGCTCGACTTCGTTTCCCGCTGGAGGTTGTTCAGGCAGTTCGAAAAGTCGTGGGTGATGACTGCCCGATTGCATATCGATTGGGAAGTGACGATATGATGGCCGGCGGGCTGACCGTCGAGGATGCCTGCTATGCGGCACCGCGACTGGTAGAAGCAGGTATCGACCTCCTGGATATTTCCGGCGGATTTGGCGGGTCACGACCAGAGGGTGCAAAACCCGGATATTTTGTCCCACTAGCAGAGGCTGTCAAAAAGACAGTACCCATTCCAGTTTTGGTCACTGGTGGAATCACAGACCCGCATCATGCCGATGGAATCATCAGTTCGGGGAAAGCGGACCTGGTTGGAATTGGGCGTGCTCTACTGGCAGATCCGAAGTGGGCTGTCAAAGCTGGAAAGGAATTGGTGGACTGACGCATGCGGATCGATCTTCATGTCCACACCATGTTTTCCAATGACAGTGATTTGGATCCAAGGCATATGATTATTCGAGCGAAAGAAATTGGGCTTGATGCCATATGCGTGACCGAGCACAATACATATGATCGTTCTTACCCGATATTAGATATTGCGCGCGAGATGGATTTTACAGTTTTTCGAGGTGTTGAATTATCAACAACTGCGGGTCATATACTCGTGTATGGATTAACGAAAGACGAATGGAAACGGCCATTTTTCCGGCAGCGATTATCGATTGAAGAGGTCATGTCTTTAGTTATCAAAGAAGAAGCAGTTGCGATTGTGGCTCATCCATTCAAGCCGGGCTATCAATTTTATGAACACCAATTGATTCAGCAATATCCTCAGATCTGTGCAATGGAGATTTGTAACGGGCAATGCACGCAAGAACAAAACCACTTGGCATCTGCTTTAGCGCAAACCTTAGGGCTTCCAGGCATTGGTGGCAGTGATGCTCACAAATTACATGAGATTGGTCGCTGCTATACTCGTCTTCATGACCGCGTGAGCACAGAACGTGAACTGGCCGATGCCATCCGAAGAAGCGCATTCTCTGTGGGAAATTCATCCGACCTGAATATGTAAAGAACCAGATTAGAGTCTGGTCTTATTCTTTGATATGCAGCTTTTCTTTCTCAGATATTTGAAAAAAGCAGCTAGAACTGCAAAAATATTTTAAATGAAGAGGAAAGCTGCATCTCAAAGTCGAAATAATATACATCGGATGTCAGGATAAGACTGACATCCAAATTTCGGAATGAGAGAGACAGAAGAAGATGAAAGGAGGCTAAATTGTGCAGAAAGTCGTTGTACGTGAAGAACGCTGCAAAGGATGTGCACTGTGTACCATCGCTTGCCCGAAGTCGATCATGAAGTTATCCCATACCATCAACGCGGCCGGCTATCATCCGGCAACCTGCACAGACCAGGAGGCTTGCATTAGTTGTGCCATGTGCGCCCGTGCGTGTCCTGACTGTGCCATTGAGGTGTACCGTTAGAGTCCCACCATTTTGAATGAATGACAAGATCGAAAGGAGACTAAATGATGGCAGAGAAAAAGATCCTCATGAAGGGTAATGAAGCCGTTGCCGAAGCAGCCGTCCGTGCTGGTTGCCGCTACTTCTTTGGTTACCCCATTACTCCGCAAAATGAAATACCGGAATACTTGTCCAAGCGACTTCCGGAAGTTGACGGGGTATTTTTACAAGCAGAAAGTGAATTAGCAGCTATTTATCAGGTTTATGGAGCGGCATCTGCTGGAAAACGTGTCATGACATCCTCATCCAGCTGCGGCATCAGCTTGAAGTCCGAAGGGATTTCGTATATCGCTGGAGCTGAAGTACCCTGTGTTATCGTGGATATGTCCAGAAGAGGTCCTGGCATCGGCGGCCTGCAACCGACCCAATCCAGTTATCGTCAAGCAACCAAAGGTGGTGGTCATGGTGGCTATCGCTGTATCGTCTTGAGTCCATCGTCGGTACAAGAAGCCGCATCGCTCATGTATGATGCTTTTGAACTTGCAGATAAGTGGCGGAATCCCGTGTACATGTATGCTGATGGTCTGATTGGACAAGTAATGGAACCTGTGGTTTTGCCAGAAATGGTCGATGTCGCTGCATTACCGGAAAAGCCTTGGGCATTAACGGGTAAAGGCGATCGTAAAGACAGAAACATGGTAAGTTCAGGTGTTTCTGAAGAGAAGTTTGAATACCTGATGTTTGATAAGTATAAGAAGATTGAGCAAGAAGAACAACGTTGGCAGGAAAAGAACCTGGACGACGCTGAGTATGTTGTGGCTGCATTTGGTAGTGTTGGCCGAATTGCTTCTACAGCGGTGGACCGGGTTCGCAAAGCGACCGGCAAAAAAATTGGCATGATTCGTCCGATTACTATTTGGCCATTCGCCAGCACACCATTTATGAATTTGCCAGATTCCGTCAAAGGTATCATGGTTATTGAAGCCAACGGTGGGCAGATGGTTGAAGATGTTGTAAATGTTGTCAAAGGCCGTTTCCCGGTTTACTTTGAACATACTTATGGAAGTTTGATTCCTGCTGCTGACGAAGTAGCCGTTATGGTTGAGAAATTAGGTACGGGTCAGGAGGTGCGCTGGTAAATGGAAAAAGTATTCGGTAGACCCCACAGTTTTTTAGATGTACCGCTTTCTTTCTGTGCCGGTTGCAGTCATGGATTGATTCAGCGTCTGGTTGCAGAAGTAATTGATGAAATGGGTATTGAAAATGAAACAGTTGGTGTTGGTGGTATTGGTTGTTCCAGCGCTCGTTTCTTTGATTTGGATGCCATTGGTGGTGCACACGGCCGAGCTCCGGCCATTGCGACAGGCATCAAACGTTGCCATCCTGACAAGTTTGTTTTTACCTATCAAGGTGATGGCGACTGTACTGCAATCGGCTGTTCAGAAGTCATTCATGCCGCCGGTCGTGGTGAAAAAATTACTGTTATCATGGCAAATAATACGAACTTCGCGATGACCGGAGGACAGATGTCCCCGACGACCTTGATTGGACAGAAAACAACGACAACTCCAAACGGTCGTGATGCGGAAGTCAATGGACTACCTTTAAAAATGGCTGAAATGCTTGCGCTTCAAGATGGTGCTAAATATGTTGCTCGCGTCGCCGTCTATAACAATGCTGAAGCAGCCAAAGCGAAAAGGGCAATTCGAAAAGCATTTGAAGTACAAAAGTCAGGTGAAGGATTCTCCTTCGTAGAAGTGCTCTCCGCTTGTCCCACAATCTGGGGTATGTCTCCAGTTGAAGCAGTCAAACGGACCGAGGAAGAAGTTGCTCACTTCTACCCACTCGGAGAATTGAAAAAACCCGAGGAGGTGGCTAAATGATGATGGAATTCCAGTTAGCAGGATTTGGTGGCCAGGGAATTA
>CAZRKC010000010.1:0-72889 GCA_964600665.1 uncultured Candidatus Sumerlaeota bacterium | reverse complement strand
GTGTAGTCTTGAATTTTTGTTATTTCAAGTGTCTACTCAAAGGGGAGCATATCATAGGCAGGGTTTATTCTTTGGACCAGATCTCATCAAGCTGATTGTTTTGAATAGCTGCAAGCCATTTTTGCCGCAAATCGGGTATTTCCTGTGACAAAGTATGGATTGTTTTTTTCATTGAATCCCGTTTCGTATTACCTTCAATGGGACAGGATTGATTGGGGCTGGGGATACCCAGGCATTTGGATGCCGTAATGATGTCGCTCTCTGGAACAAGTATCAGCGGTCGAATCACTGTCAGTTCTTTTCGCGTAAGATAAGCAGATGGGGAGAAGGTATGAAGTCTACCTTCAAAGCTCATACTCAGCAAAAAAGTTTCAAGTAAGTCATCCAGATGATGACCTAGTGCCACCTTATTACACCCTAAGTCCGTAGCAATATTATTGAGCGCACCGCGACGCATATTGGCACAGAGTGAGCATGGGTTACGTTCATTTCGTGATGAGAAAACGATTTCGCCAATATCGGTTTTCTCATAATGAAAGGGGATACCAGCATCTACGCATACCTGTTGCAGAAAATCAGGGTCATGTCCCCATCCCATGCCGATGTGGACTGCAGTTAGGGAGAATGGTACTGGGGAGTATCTTTTCATGTCGGACAGCACATGGAGCAATATTGTGCTGTCTTTCCCACCGGAAAACCCAATGCATATCCGATCATGTGCTGATATGAGTTCGAATTTCCCAATTGCTTGGCCGACTCTCGTTCGGATAGGTCTCATAAGTGCCTTGAAAGCTTGTTCATCCTTGAGCATATGTACACCTCTATCGACATTGTAGCCCCATTATACCGCATTTTGGGGGTAAAATCCACGATAACTCATTCATAAAAGCCCGAACGAACTAAAACATACACAGACGAACGTTTGCATAATGTTTTCAATAATTTGCGGAATATTAGTCATATTTAGCAAACTCAAGAGCATATCAGAGCAGAATAGAGGAGGAATGAGGATTTCTAACCCTATCGCAATTACTCAAAATATTTTCGTAAATATATTGCTTTTTCCCGCTTAATGTGGTCTAATGTATATTGTAATTTATGGGGGGGTGAAGATGATGAATCTAAATAACCAAACGATGACGCCTTTGTTCGATGCTTTAAAGAAATATGCTGAAGATCAAACTGTATCCTTCCATGTTCCTGGGCACAAACATGGAGTTGGTTTGCCAGCATTCACTAATTATGTAGGCAAACCGGTCATGAATATGGACTTGACGGTTTTATCCGATCTCGATAGTATATGCAATCCGACGGGTGTGATTTTAGAATCTGAAGCACTTGCTGCAGAAGCTTTTGGTGCGGATCATGCGTTTTTTCTTGTCAATGGGACGACTTCAGGTATCCAAGCAATGATTATGACCGTTTGTGATCCCGGAGACAAGATCATCATCCCGCGAAATGCCCATAAATCCGTCGTGGGTGGTATCATTTTGAGCGGTGCCCGACCAATCTATATCCAGCCAGAAATCGATCACGTTATGGGGATTGCAAAAGGAATCACTGCCCAGTCAGTAATAGACGCTTTGGAAGTTCATCCAGATGCAAAAGCGATATTTGTTATTCATCCAACGTATTACGGAATGGCTTCAGATTTGGAGGCAATCGTAGCCGTTGGGCGGCAGCATGGCATCCCCGTCATTGCTGATGAAGCGCATGGAGCGCATTTTCATTTCCATGAAAACTTACCTAAATCTGCCATGGCCTGCGGTGCAGACATGAGTGCAGCCAGCGTTCACAAATTAGGGGGATCGATGACCCAGAGCTCGATTCTGCTTGTCAAAGACGGGCTCATCGATCATGTCAAGGTAAAGAATATCCTGAATCTCACACAAACAACTAGTCCATCCTATGTTTTAATGGCATCATTGGATGAAGCTCGCCATCAACTGGCTTTAAATGGAAAGCAAATGTTAACTGAAACCATTGCTCTTGCGGAGTATGCTCGAGCCGAGTTGAACCGGATACCTGGAATTTTTGTATACGGTAAAGAAATGGTGGGAACTGCAGGGTGTTATGCATATGATCCCACAAAAATTGCCATTTGTATTCGTCAACTTGGGATATCCGGCTATGAGGCTGAAGTATACCTGCGTGCAAACCATCAAATTGCATTTGAAATGTCAGATCTCTATAATTTGCTGGCTATTATCGGAATTGGAGACCGTCGCGAAACAATTGATGCTCTCATCAATGCAGTTAAAGATCTGGCTTTGGGATTAAGTATGAAGCATTTATCCCGCCAGTACAGCTCCATTCCTAGTACTCCCGAATTGGTAGTATCGCCTCGGGATGCCTTTTATAGTGACTCACGCACGGTTCCGCTTATTGATTCCTGCGGTGAAATTAGTGCTGAAATGATTATGGCTTATCCTCCAGGAATTCCAATCATATGTCCGGGGGAACGAATCACACAAGAAATCATTGATTATGTGAACACACTTAAAAGTGAGCATTGCCGACTTCAAGGAACTGACGATCCAGAAACCCAAAACATCCGCGTACTCACACGTAACCTCTATCTATACTCTGCGAACAGTCAAATTGCTGTCGGCCTAGTATAAATAAAAATCCGCAGGCTTGCCTGCGGATTTTATATTTACGGAAAACCTGATTTAATTACTTTCTGATAATTTGTTCAGATCTTCCATCAACAGATCCAGATTGATCCCATGTGCGCGAGCACCCTGCTCGACTGTCTCGAAGAGAGCACCCCCTCAGCCAACGCAGCGGAGGCCATGCTTCATGAAAACTTTCACAGCACCTGGATATTTGTTGATGACATCCTTGATTACCATGTCTTTTGATACCAACTGCTTCACCTCACTTTATGGGTATTGCTCTCAATTAAAATTGAGAACCTTATTTATATTCTTCATAGATAGTCAAAGTCCTTCTTAAGGATATTTTTTCGTCAATACAGGAAAAAGCCACATTAAGTAGAATGAAAAAAGAGAATCAAGAAAGGGGGATCATTGATGACTTGGAATACACCTGAAGGAATTGAGAAAACGTTATTGCGCATGGTTGCGTGTTCCAGTATATCCGGAACAGCAGAAGAAAAGCAAATGGCTCGAGAAATCTACAACATTTTAGAAGAGATTCCCTACTTCAAAGAGCATCCCGATCAACTTAAGTTAAATCCTATCCCCAACGATGCCATAGGCCGGTATTTTGTTACTGCATGGGTGAAAGGACGTTCAGATCGTACGGTGGTGCTATTAAATCATCATGATATTGTCGGCTTGAGTGACTATGGCGCATATAAAGAGCTTGCGCTAGACCCCATTGCCCTTACAAAAGCAATCAATCCCAGCATTCTGCCTCCGGATGCAAAGGAGGATCTGGAATCAGGCGAATGGCTTTTTGGCCGAGGGACCATGGACATGAAATGCGGTGGCGCTTTGCAGATTTGTTTACTAGAGGAAGCAAGCCAACATCCCGAAAATTTAGATGGCAACATTCTATTCCTATCTGTACCAGATGAAGAAAATAACTCTGCGGGGATGTTAGGTGCAGTTCCGTTTCTAAATTCTCTCAAAGAAACATTCGGATTTACGTATACTAGTGTCATCAATAGTGAGCCTGCCCATTTTAATGCGGATGGCACCTTTAATGTATTCATCGGAGCGATCGGGAAAGTATTGCCGATGTTCTATTGTGTGGGCAAAGAAACCCACGCTGCCGATTCATTTGGCGGGCTCAATTCAAATCTGCTGGCTGCAGAAGTGGAAACAAGATTGGAAGTCAATGCTGATTTAGCAGACATTGCTGATGGAGAGTCTTCAGCTCCCCCTACAAATCTTAAATCAAAAGATGTCAAGGAGCTCTATAATGTATCAACACCCGCAGCTGCAGTGTCATATTTTAATGTTTTCACATTGACTCGTTCACCTAAAGAAGTGCTAGAGAAACTGGTTGCCATTAGTGAAGAAGCATTTGCCGCTGCTTTGCAGAAAATGAACATTGAAGCTGATAAATATGCTGCTTTCACAGGAACGCCAAGACCCAATATTCCTTGGCAACCCAAAGTATACACGTATGCTGATTTGTATGAGATGGCTCTTTCTGCACATGGTGAAAAGTTCCGCTTGCATTTGAACGATTACATCAATACATGGAAAGCGCACACGGAAATTGATGAACGTGAATTCAGTCTGAGGGTTGTATCCGAAGTGCATCGTTTTTGCCCTGACAAGGATCCCATGATCATCATTTCGTTTGCGCCTCCATATTATCCACATATTCGTAACAAAGGTACCTCTGAAGGTGAGAAGAAGCTACTCAATATGGTCGCAGATTTGGACCAATTCGCAGCAGATCAGTATGGATTCCATTTCCATGTAAACCGATTCCATAAAGGGATTTCAGATTTAAGTTATACCGGCCTCCAAGATGCAGATGATGTAATCGAAATGCTCAAGCCGAATATGCCCATCTGGGGGCATCGATATTCGTTACCCCTCGAAGAGCTCGCAAAATTGAATGTACCAGTATTTAATGTTGGCTCATGCGGGAAAGATGCTCACAAATTCACTGAGAGACTACATACAGGATTTTCTTTCCACACTGCCCCAGCATTGTTAAAAAGAGCAGTCATGACCATGCTTAAAGCATAGAGTTGTATCGGAGATGCCTCCTCGCAGGCATCTTCTTTATTTTACCTTCAACTTCTTGAATATGAATGGTATAATAAGGATCAGGTGACGGTAGGGGGGATAGAGCCTTGAATATTATTGATGCGTTGATACTAGGGGTTGTCCAGGGCTTGACTGAATTTATTCCAGTCAGCAGTTCGGGGCATCTCGTACTTTTACAGCAAATATTTAACATAACGGAGGGCTCTCTGACATTTACGGTGTTTGTCCATCTGGGTACCCTTATCGCGGTTTTCCTTGTTTTCTTTAAGGACATCATCGCTATGGTGCGTCGACCACTGGCACGCTTGCCCATGCTGATCATCACCGGTGCTGCTGTGACTGCTGTTTTTGGATTTCTGTTTGAAGATCAAATCCGCGGAATATTCGACTCAGGAAAATATCTCGGCATCAACTTCATATTAACTGGTCTGATCCTATGGATGGTAGATCAATACCGCAGAGGATATAAAACATTAACTGATATGAGCTTTTTAGACGCAGGTTTCATTGGATTACTACAGGCAGTTGCAATGCTGCCGGCTATCTCTCGCTCTGGAATGACCATTGCCGCCGGGCTTATCAGAGGAATGGACCGTCGAGAAGCGGCTCGATTTTCATTTTTACTATCCATTCCAGTCATTCTTGGTACTGGGCTTTTAGAGGGCATGTCGCTGCTGGAATCTGGATTCGAATCAATCCCTTTAACTCCCGTAATCATCGGCACCGCCGCTGCGGCTGTCACTGGTTATTTTGCAATCCAATATATGCTCAATGTGTTAACTAAAGGCAGCTTGAAAATCTTTTCGTATTATGTCATTGCGCTGGGTATACTGGTGCTTGTGGATCAATTTTTCTGGCATATCTTCATGCCGCCCCTTATATAAGAAAGGATGACATTATGAACAATATGGAAGCGATTGCATCTTTGCAACAGATGAATATGGAATACGACCGATTAAACCATCAAAAACGTCAATATGCAGTACTGACTTATGGATGCCAAATGAGCGAGCATGATTCAGAAATGATTGCGGGTATGCTGGAATCCATGGGGTACATCCTTGCCCAGTCAATCAATGAAGCTGATATCATAATAATTAATACATGTTGCGTTCGTGAAAGTGCAGAACAAAAAATTTACGGGAAAATCGGTTCCCTTAAAAAAATCAAGGAAGAACGACCCCACTTATTAATCGGCGTATCCGGGTGTATGATGCAAAAACCGAATGAACTGAACAGAATCCGTCGCATTGCTCCACATGTGGACTTTGTGCTTGGGACTGATATGATTCATACCCTTGGAAATGTCATTCTTGATGCATACACGCAGCGTAAACTCGTGGTCCAAATCTCCCCGGATGAGTACCGACAGATCGATGAGGGGCTTCCTCATAGCCGCCAAGATGCTTACCGCGCTTGGGTAGCCATTATGCATGGCTGCAACAATTTCTGCACGTATTGCATCGTTCCCCATGTGCGCGGTCGCGAACGTAGCCGAACTCCAGCTGCAATCATCAGCGAGATCACTCAACTCACTCTCAAGGGAGTCAAGGAAGTAACTCTGCTAGGTCAAAATGTAAACTCATATGGTAGGGGATTGCAAACACCGACCGATTTTTCGGATCTTCTGATGATGGTAAATGACATTCCCAATATTCAACGGATTCGATTTATGACATCACATCCAAGAGACCTAACTGAGAAGTTGATCAAAACCATTGAAATTTCAAAACATGTTTGTGAACACATTCACCTGCCAGTCCAAGCTGGAAGCGATCGAATCCTGCAACTTATGAACCGGGGTTATAATCAATTGCAGTACTTGGAATTATTGACCCAGATTCGTGAAAGAATTCCAAATGTGAGTGTAACCACCGATATCATTGTCGGATTCCCTGGAGAAACCGAAGATGATTTCCAGGACACTTTAAAGCTATGTGTTAAGGCTCAATGGGACACCGCTTACACGTTTATCTATTCCAACCGCTCCGGTACTAGCGCCAGCACCATGGTAGATCAAATTCCCATTGCTATAAAAAAACGCAGACTACAAGAATTGATGGCACTCCAAAATGAAATTAGCCTCAAGATTAATCAGCAGCTGCTCAGTACTACTTTGGAGGTCATGGTCGAAGGTGAAAGTCAAAATGATGCGCAAACACTCGCAGGGCGTACCCGAACACATAAACTCGTGTTATTCCCCAAGCTGACAAATCTGATGCCAGGTGATATTGTTCAGGTCCGGATTGATGACGTTAAAACATGGACTCTCCATGGCCAAGTCGTGCCATACGATACAGGAAGGTGAAATCATGAGCGGATATACCCCCATGATGCAACAGTACCTCAGAATCAAAGAACACCATCCAGATTCCGTTTTATTCTTTCGATTGGGTGACTTTTATGAGATGTTCTTTGATGATGCAAAAGTCGCTGCCAAAGTACTAGACTTGACCTTGACAGGCCGGGAAGCGGGAAAGGGCAATCGCGTCCCGATGGCAGGTATTCCTTACCACGCAGCAGATACGTATATTGCTCGTTTGGTTGATCAAGGATATACAGTCGCTATTTGCGAACAGGTAGAAGATCCCAAAGAAGCGAAGGGTGTCGTACGGCGTGAAGTCATACGCATTATCACGCCTGGCACACTGATCGACCCAAACCTTTTGGATGAAAAATCGAACAATTACCTGCTGTCCGCTGTTTACCAAAGCGAACGAGTCGGTATTGCTGCCTGTGACTTATCAACAGGTCATTTCGTGACCACTCAATTAGATGGTCATGATGTCATACAGGAGCTCGTGCATGAGATCGCACGACTTGCACCTGCGGAAGTATTAGTTAATACCACCATCATGCATCATCCACAATGGGAAGAATATTGCGCAACATCGATGCCATTTCGGATAGAATGTTTAGATGATGAGAATTTCGGATACGATCATTGCTATCAACGACTTCTTACTCATTTTCATACTTCGTCATTGGAACCATTCGGATGTGAGCATCTGCCGCTCGCTGTCCGGGCATCCGGGTCAACACTGGCCTATTTGCAAGAGACTCAAAGAGGCACACTGCAGCACATTGTGAAACTGACAACTTACTCCACCTCATCTTATATGACATTGGATGCCAATACTCGCCGCAATTTGGAATTGACACGGACAATCCGCGACAATCAGTCCAAAGGGAGTTTATTGTGGGTCTTGGATTATACACAGACAGCAATGGGTGGCAGATGTCTCAAGCAGTGGGTTGAGCAACCGCTGCTAAGTGATACCGATATCAATCTGAGATTAGATGCCATAGAAGAGCTAATGGATAACCGGCTACTCCGGTATGACCTTGGTTCACTTTTGAGCCAAACGTATGACTTGGAACGACTGGTTTCCCGGTGCGCGTGCGGTCATGCCAATGCACGTGACCTTCGGGCTATTGCAACATCACTGACATTGATCCCAGCCATCAAGAATCTGCTTCAAACAACTACATCTTCTTTGCTAGTCCAATTACAAAACAACCTCGATGAACTAAACGACCTCCAGGCATTGATCGTTCAGGCCATCGTTGACGATCCACCCCAAACCATCACAGAAGGAAATCTGATACGCACTGGATATCACGCAGAAATCGACCAATATCGAACTGCAGCACAGAATGGTAAACAGTGGCTCATGGAATATGAATCACAAGAGAAAGACAAAAGTGGCATCAAATCCCTTAGAATTGGATATAACCGAGTGTTTGGGTACTATTTGACAGTAACAAATAGCTATAGTCATTTGGTCCCGGCTCATTTTCAGCGAAAACAGACTCTGTCGAATGCAGAGCGTTATACAACTCAAAAACTCATGGAATATGAAAGCTTAATTCTTGGTGCTGAGAATCGGCTTACTGACTTAGAATATGAAGTATTTTGCAGCATACGACAAGAGGTCAATCATCATGCAGATAAAATTCTTAAGAATGGTCATGCATTAGCTGAACTTGATGCTTTGTTTTCTTTAACAGAATGTGCCGTAAAAAATCACTACAGTCGACCAGCCATTACAAAGTCGCGGGAAGTGAGTATCGTGAATGGCCGGCATCCTGTAGTTGAGAAAATGCTGAGTGCTGGTGCATTTGTTCCAAATGATACCATATTGGGACAGGAAGGAAGATTGATTCTGATTATTACAGGCCCCAATATGGCAGGGAAATCTACCTACATGAGGCAGACCGCCTTGATTATTCTGATGGCCCAGATTGGCTCATTTGTACCTGCAGACGATGCAACGATTGGCTTGGTCGATCGAATTTTCACACGGGTTGGTGCACATGATGACCTGGCCTCGGGTCAAAGCACTTTTATGGTGGAGATGAATGAGGTTGCAAATATCCTCAATCACGCAACGCCCCATAGCTTACTGATCCTAGATGAAGTCGGAAGAGGTACGAGTACTTTTGACGGACTATCCATTGCCTGGGCGGTGACTGAATATATCCATCAGCAACCCAGCCTGCAATGCAGAACCTTGTTCGCTACCCATTATCATGAGTTGACAGATCTGGAGAGTCTTTTATCAGGAGTGTCCAATGTGTCCATATCAGTCAAAGAGCAAAATGAACAAGTGATTTTCTTACGCAAAATTGTCGAGGGTGGTGCAGACCGTAGCTATGGTATTCAGGTTGCCCGATTGGCTGGACTTCCCCCAACACTCTTATCCCGGGCAAAAGAAATTTTATTTGACCTTGAAAAATTAGATGAACTTCACCTGAGTCAGAACAAAGCGAGGAGGACTCAACCCAGTCAAGACCCTCAGCAATTGACCCTTTTCTCTGACACATCGCATGAAATTACTGATGCACTGAACGATATCGATATCAACATCTTGACCCCTCTGGAAGCTTTAAATATCCTATCCAATTTAAAAGCGCTACTCGCTAAGGAGAAATAACATGAGTCAAATAATGCCGAAAATTCATATATTACCAGTTGAGACTACCAACCAAATCGCTGCGGGAGAAGTAATTGAACGACCCGCCTCTGTGGTAAAAGAACTGGTGGAAAATGCTATTGATGCAGGGGCTCGGTCCGTTTATGTGGATGTAGTCGACGCAGGCCTCAGTCGTATCCAAGTGACTGATGATGGCTCCGGCATGTTAGAATTGGATGCAGCATTATCCTTCCTGCCTCATGCAACCAGCAAAATCAGTCAAGCGAGTGATCTTGAGAAAATCCAGACCCTTGGGTTTCGAGGAGAAGCCCTGGCAAGTATTGCAGCTGTATCCCGGATGGACATACGAACCAAAACAGTTGACGCAGACGCTGGGATCCATTTGCACATCGAAGCAGGTCAGAAGCAAACTCAAAAAGCTGTCGGAATGCCTCATGGTACCGTGATCCTCGTTGCTGATCTTTTCTACAACACGCCTGCCCGTAAGAAGTTTCTTCGGTCACTGCCAGCGGAAAACACATCGATCAGTGACTTGATGGTGCGTTTTGCAATGGCATATACCAACATTCGGTTTCATTATACAAATAACGGACAAATGATGCTCCAAAGCACAGGTAGTGGAGATATCAAGGAAGTAGCAATGGATATTTACGGAGTTGAAGTTGCAAGAAGAATGATGGAAGTCCATGACCAAATAGGAGAAATTGGAATTCATGCCATCATATCACCGCCGGATGTTACTCGTGGCACGCGAAAGCATATCACCATTTTCGTCAACGGTCGGTATGTCCAAAGCCCGAGTATATCTCAATGTATTGTTGATGCGTACCATACTATGTTGCCATTGCACCAGTACCCTATCGCAGTTGTCAATTTATCGGTTCCATGCCATCAAGTAGATGTGAATGTTCATCCAGCTAAAACAGAAATTCGCATCCACCAAGAAACACAGGTTTGCCAAGTGGTGACTCAATCGATCCGAAATGTACTGATAGACGCCGATCGATCTGGGAATGATAGAAAAATCGATCCCATAATGAGCAATCGTTCCATACTCGATTCACACGATTTAACAATGGGATTGTTAGTTCAGGAGTCATATTCTATTGCATCGAACGGGTCATCAGTACATGAAGATCTGCCGGTTCAAGTGCTCATTCCAGATGTAAAGCCCCTTTCAAAAATCCCTTGGAAAGTGATTGGTCAAATTTTCTCGACCTTTATAATCGTAGAAATGGGGGAGGAACTGATTCTGCTGGATCAGCACGCTGCAGCCGAACGAATCTTGTACGAGAAACTGCTTACAACCAGCAGCTTAAACCCATGGGTTTCACAGGCATTATTAATCCCTTTAATTATTACACTCACTCCGCCTGAATATGCACTCATCATCAGTGCCAAGGATTATTTATATGAACTTGGTTTTCACATAGATCCAGCCGGCGGTCGTAGCATAAGTCTCCGGGAAGTACCGGTTACTATACCAATTTCCAAATCGGAACAAGTGGTGAAAGACATTCTTGATGATCTCATTTCAGTATCGGTCGGCACAGCCCGCAAACATCTACTGCGAGAACAAATCGTCCTCGCTGCATGCCGAGCTTCCATTAAAGCTCAAGATCATCTGACGCGGCCCGAGATGGATGGGCTCATTACCCAGTTAATGGCCACCCAATATCCATATACGTGCCCACATGGTCGCCCCACAATGATTCGTTTTCCGCGTTCAGAGTTGGAAAAGAAGTTTAAGCGAATATGAGTGCGGGTCAATATTTGGTAACCACCAGTCATCATGCATCTGCCCAAATCGTTCATGAGGCAAAGGTATTTGCACGATTATACCGGTTAACGTATATTCCGCGTTCTTTGAGCCTTGATACAATTGCATCAAATCAATTTAACAGTGGGATATTTGTTATCACAGGTCAAGGAATCGCTTTCTTCAAAGATGGCAAAACATTGACATACCATTCCAATATGGCAAAATTGCGGATCATGTCTATCCAGCAAGGTCATGCAGATCGTATGGTGGTCGCAATGGAATTGAGAAAAGGGGACCAGCTGATTGATTGTACATTAGGCCTTGGTGCTGATGCATTAGTCGCATCTTACGTTGCGGGCCGAAAGGGTCACATTATTGGGTTGGAATCTTCGTGGCCAGTATGCCACTTAACCCAATATGGTTTATCACATTTACGTAATGCTCACTGGCTAAGTGATGATGTTGCGCCAATACAAGTCTACTGTGCAAATCATTTGGATTATCTATCGTTGTGTCCGGATAAATCCGCCGATGTGGTTTATTTTGACCCCATGTTCAGGACGCACTTGGAAGCTTCTTATGGTTTGAACACCATCAGAGAGATTGCGAATATGTCTTCAGTTTCTCAGGTTAGCATTCAGCATGCGATCCGCGTTGCACGCCGCAGAGTGGTTCTAAAAGAGCGGACCAACAGCGATGAATTTCAACGACTCGGATTTAATATGATTCCTTCAACCCGTGGCGCAAAGACTCAGTATGGGTTTATTCAAATTTCAACTGCAACATGATATTGATAAACTATATTGAAAGCGAAAAATTATTCTACCGATAGTTTAATGCTGGCGGGAGATGAGAAGATGAATGAACTATGGGTGATTGTTGGTCCCACCGCATCAGGGAAAAGTAGCTTGGCTTTAAGTATGGCTTCATTGGTCCCCAGTGAGATCATAGCGGCTGACTCAGTTCAAGTCTATCGTTATATGAATATCGGGACCGCAAAACCAACTCCACAGGAACAAATGGCAGTCCCTCATCATATGATTGATCTGGTGAATCCCGATACTGTATATACAGTCGCAGATTACCAAAAAGATGCCATACAGGCAATCCTGGCGATCACCGCAAGAGGGCATACACCCATCATAGTTGGAGGAACTGGATTATATGTCCAATCGATTCTGGATGGTTATATTTTTAGTCCGATGGAGACTGACTGGGAGTTTCGCATGCAAATGGAGGAAGCATACCGAACGAAAGGGGCCGCTTGGCTCCATGACCAGCTTTGCATGATTGATCCGGTTTCATCGGACAAAATCCATCCCCATGATATGAAACGTATCATTCGCGCTCTTGAAGTGCATCATACAACAGGTATCCCATTCTCAGCACAACAAAGGAAAGCCAAATTAATCCTTCCTGCACATTTGTCAGTCCGAATTTATGGGGTCACGATGGAGCGAAAGAGTCTATATCAACGCATTGAAGATCGGGTCGATCAAATGATGGCAGATGGTTTTCTTCATGAAGTCGAAGACCTGATTGCGATGGGATACCGCTCTGATCACTACGCACTGCAAAGCCTCGGATACAAACAGCTGATGGCATACTTAAACGGAGCAACTGATTTGGAACAGGCTGTCGCAGAAATCAAAAAAGAAACCCGACATTATGCAAAACGTCAGTACACATGGTTCAGGCGAGATAGTCGCATACACTGGATTAGCAGTGACCAATTTAGCTCTTCGGATGAAATAGCACAACACCTGCTAGCAAATTCCGTATCATCAGGTGAATGAATTAGTAAATACATCTTGCGTTTAATTAAAGGATATGGAGGTTATGGTGTAGAAGTTGACTAAGGATGGAGAGAGCTCCGGAATCACGAATTGGAGGGATATGGATGAGCAAACCACAAATCAACCTGCAAGATAGCTTTTTGAATCAAATCCGCAAAGAAAATGTACCAGTCACTGTATATCTTGTGAATGGATTCCAACTCAAAGGGTATGTGCGTGGTTTTGATAACTTCACGATCATCATGGAAAATGACGGTAAACAACAGTGCGTTTACAAACACGCTATCTCCACCATAACCCCCTCCAGAGCAATCAATCATAACTTCTCTGAAGCGATTCGCAAAGAAAGCGAATAAGATAAGATGATAAAAAACCTTGGAGTGCAGATTTTTTTGCACTCCAAGGTTTTTATTCTAGTTGAATCTCGCCAGGGCGTATCAAGAGAACTTTATCAATACGAAGGCCATCCATGTCAATGATCTCAATTCTCCACTTATCCCAATAGAAGGTTTCACCTTCCCTTGGCAGCCGGTCAAGGTAGTACATAACAAATCCTGCAACAGTTGCGAAATTGTCTCGATCCTCTCCAGGCAATAAATCAACTTGCATAATTTCCTTGAGGCGATCTACGGGTGCCGATCCCTCGATCAACCACGAACCATCATCTCGCTGGATGGTTGCATGCACAGCAACTTGATCTAAGGAACTTACAGTGCCGATAATCGCTTTGAGAAAGTCCGTAATCGTAACCATTCCCTGCACACTACCGTACTCATTAATGATTACAGCCACCGACTCTCTAGACTCTTTGAATTTAAGCAGGCATTCAAGAACTCGTAGGTTTTCAGTTAAAAACATCACAGGTTCCAAGTGCGTTTCGATATCAAAAGGGTTCCCCCCATAACAATTTCGGAGTAACTCTTTTACATGAGCAACACCAAGGATTCGTTCTAAATTACCATTACACACCAGAAATCGGGTAAAATTGTTCTCCATCACTTTGCGCTGATTATTTTCGATCGAGTCTTCAGTATTCAACCATATCATCTTATTTTTCGGTGTCATAATGGCCGTGATTCGTCGATCATCTAATTTTAGAACCCTCTCAACCAAATCGTGTTCAGCCTCTTCAAAGAGGCCAGTTTCTGCACCCTGTTTAATAAGAATTCGAATTTCTTCCTCAGTAATTTCATTGCGATTGGAAGTTTTGACCCCAAGAACCCTCAAAACCAGTTCTGTTGCACCACTTAAAATACTGATGACAGGACCTGATACCGTAGCAATGATAGCCAATGGTCTCGCAGCGATTAATGCAATCTGTTCGGGTGCATTAAACGCAAGTCGCTTGGGAACAAGTTCGCCAATTATCAGGGTAAGAAAGGAGACAAAAATCACTACAATCGCAAATCCGAGTGCTGCTGCATACTCTTTAAGAAAAGGATAATTCTGAAGATATTTGCTTACCGATACAGCCAGAGTGGCCCCACCAAATGCCCCTGCAGCAATTCCAATAAAGGTTATCCCGATTTGAATCGTCGAGAAGAGTCGAGTTGGTTGGTTCATGAGATCAAGTACCATAGCAGCTCTTCGGTCCCCGTTATTATATCGTTGTTGAAGCGTTACACGTTTTGAAGAAACGATAGCAATTTCAGCTGCTGCAAATGCTCCGTTAACCAAGAGTAAGACGAAAAGAATCAAGAGTTCAAGCCAAGTCGATGCCATGGTAAAACCCCCCAACATATTCTATTCATTTATTTCTCCATTATTTCAAATTTCCTTTTCTTTTCCTTCCAAAAATGTAAACAGACACCCTTAATTCTTAATATCCGGTCAAATCGGTGTATGATATAATGGCTACAGAGGTGATTAATTTGAAATCAAATTTATACGATATAGATATCGATAAAAGAGAAAGAGCATTGCTAGTCGCACTTGATACAGGAAGAAATGCTGCCTGGACACCGGATGATATTCTGGATGAATTAGAAGAATTGGTAATAACCGCAGGTGGTGAAGTTGATATCCGCTTTGTGCAAAAAAGACCAAAGCCTGATGTTGCGACATATATTGGGCAAGGCAAAACAGAAGAAATCAGTGCTTATTGTCAATCCAACGAAATCGATCTGGTCGTGATTGCACATGACTTGTCACCTCGACAGAAACGTAATCTTGAAGAAGTTATCCCGTGCAAGGTCGTTGATCGCACCGAAATCATCCTTGACATCTTCGCACAGCGCGCCCAGTCAAAAGAAGGGAAGTTGCAAGTTGAGTTAGCGCAGATGAATTATCTATTACCACAGCTGACAGGGAAGGGGACTGCCTTATCACGGCTTGGTGGGGGCATAGGGACGCGTGGACCCGGTGAAACAAAACTTGAAACCGACAGGCGCCATATTCGGTCGCGCATTTATGATATTACGAAGGAAATCGATGAAATAAAAAAACACCGTAGTCTGCATCGAAGTAACCGCAAAGATTTGCCGATCCACACGGTGTCTTTGGTTGGTTACACCAACGCCGGTAAATCGACGCTACTCAATTATCTCACAGGGGCAGGTGTCGTCGCCGAAGATAAATTATTCGCAACATTGGATCCAACGACTCGGCACTTAACGCTGCCCCATAACCTCGAAGCCTTGCTCTCGGATACTGTTGGATTTATTCACAATTTGCCTCCTCATTTGATAGCTGCTTTCAGGGCAACATTGGAAGAATTAATCGAAGCCGATATTTTGCTTCATGTTGTCGATGTTAGTCATCCGAAATTTATTGAACATATCCATGCCGTTATGTATGTATTACAAGAACTTGATATTTCTGACAAAAAGATATTTACTGCATTGAATAAGATAGATCGGTTAGAAAAAGATAGTCCAATCAATAAATGGTCACGGGATATCCCTGATAGTTATCCGATATCATCAAAAACAGGTGAGGGGATTCCGGCACTTTTAGAAGCAATTTCGAATTACTTACAGCAAAACAGAGTTTTACTCTTCATGAAAATTCCCTATGATAAAGGAGATATTCTCGCACATATCCATAATCAGGGTGAAGTTCTTACAGAGGACTTTACAACTAATGGCACATTTATCAAAGCTTATATTCAAAAAATGTCGCTGAAAATGTTAGAACCCTATGTAGTTCAAGAAAATGAGATCGGGTGATAAAATTGATTCCCAAAAAAATACTTGATTATGTTCGTGGTGAGACAGTCAAGGAACTGATATATTACGAACCGATCACTGCTTTTAATGCAGCAAAGATTCTTAATGCTTTTACGGAATTAAAGATAAGCGACAGTCACTTTTCTTCATCAACTGGGTACGGGTATAACGATATCGGTAGGATTCAGCTTGACGAACTATTTGCAAGAGTCTTTAACACAGAGGCTGGTTTGGTTCGCTCACAAATTGTATCTGGCACCCATGCAATCTATTTGGCATTATCATCTGTTTTATGTGCAAGGGATGAATTAGTATGTTTGACAGGTACACCTTACGACACACTTAAAAAAGCTATTGGGGTCGGTAGTCACAATCATGGTTCACTGATTGATCAAGGTATTTCATACCAAGAAACCAACATTCGTACAGACATAGGCTTCGATTATGATCAAATATCACAGCATGTGAGTGAAAAAACGAAAGCGGTTCTCATCCAAAGGTCTCGTGGGTATCAATGGACAAATGCTTTGTCAATGAAAACCATCGGAGAAATTATCCAAAGAGTAAAATCCATCAGTTCAGACATTATTTGTGTGGTTGATAACTGTTATGGAGAATTCATGGAGACGATGGAACCGTCTGAAGCTGGCGCAGATCTGGTTGCCGGATCCTTGATCAAAAATCCAGGAGGAGGCCTTGCCCCTGGTGGTGGATACCTTGTTGGGAAGTATCACTTGATTGAAGACGCTGCAGAACGACTCACAGCACCGGGGTTAGGAAGAGAAGTTGGTGCTACATTGCTCAGCCCCCGACTCTACTATCAAGGTATATTCATGGCACCACAAACAGTTCTTGAAGCAATTGCAAGCAGTATATTTGCGTGTCATCTTGCTGATGTGTACGGGTTTACTGTTTTGCCGAAAATAAATGAAAAACGACATGACATCATTCAAGGAATCAAGCTCGGTTCACCTGAGAAACTGATTGCATTTTGTCAAGGGTTACAAAAAAAATCTCCTATCGATTCACATGTGCTTCCAATTCCATGGGATATGCCAGGATACTCTGATCAGATCATCATGGCAGCAGGAACATTTATTCAAGGATCATCGATAGAATTAAGTGCTGATGGACCACTCAGAGAACCATACACAGTATACCTGCAAGGAGGACTATCACGCTATTATAGTTTTCTCGCTATTCAAAGTGCGATGGAAGAAATGATGAGCCGCGGTCTTGTCTCGACAGAACCGTCAAAGATAATGATGTAATGGAGGGATATGATGGCCATTATTATAAAATTGTTTGCATGGCTGCTCATCATTGCAGGTGTTGCGGGCGTGGTATTGCCTGCCGTTCCCGGGTTGCCGCTCATCATGTTAGGCATATTGATTTATGCTTACCAGACAAATTTCACAGTTGTAACTTTGAATTTCGTGTTAATTATGGCAGCCTTAACCCTGATAGGCACCGCTTTTGACTACCTTTCCGGAATTGTGGGCGCAAAACGAACCGGAGCTTCAAAGGCAGGGATCTGGGGAGCTTTTGTGGGTGGCATCGCTGGACTCTTTCTGATCCCAGGCTGGGGAATCATCATAGGTCCACTAGCTGGCGCCATAATCGGGGAAATATTAGCAGGAAAGACTACCATCAAAGCAGCGAAGGTAGGGATAGGGACTTTTTTGGGCATTGTAAGTGGTACGCTAATCAAAATTGTCATTGCATTAACGATGTTTGGAATGTTCATTAGACAATTATTTCAATGAGATATTATTGTACATGATAAACGGGGGTGCATATGCGCACCCCCGTTTAAATTTCTTTGCTCACAGACAGAAATCGCAAACGCACATGAAATCCGTCGGTCCCGAAATTCCTAATGCAACTGCCGAATTAATGCGACAACTTTCCCCAAAACCTGAACTTCTTTTGTGATAATGGGGTCCATAAATGAGTTCGCTGGCTGTAACCGGAAATGACCATTCTCTTTATAAAACTTTTTCACGGTAGCTTCATCATCAATCATCGCTACGACAATTTCCCCGTTTGAAGCAGTGCTTTGTCTGTTCACGACAACGTAATCTCCATCCAAAATCCCGGCATCAATCATACTATCACCCTGAATGGACAGCATGAAAACATCCTCACCTCGGATAAAATCAGTTGGCAGCGAATATGTTTCTTCAATACTTTCCACCGCCAGGATCGGTGTTCCAGCTGTAATTCGACCAATTAAAGGCACCTGAATCAGATTGTGTTGGGTAGAGTAGGGGGTCTTATAGATGTTGCTCTCTAATACTTCTATGGCACGTGGTTTAGTGGGATCTCGCCGAATATACCCCAGTTCCTCCAAACGGCACAAATGTCCATGGACTGTTGAACTGGATTTTAAACCAACTGCTTCACCAGTCTCACGGACAGAAGGGGGGTAACCTTTCTCCTTAAGCTCGCTTTTTATGAACTCTAGAATGGACTTTTGGCGCTGGTTAAGATCTTTATATGTCATCTATCATCGCCTCCAGACTTAGGTAGCTTTCGTCGCCACAAGTATATCATAAAAAAAAGATGCATGCAAACATTTGTTCGATGAAATTGCATAAATGCCCTTGACAGGAACATATGTTCGTATTATACTAAAGCCATAAGAACATATGTTTGGGAGTGATAGTAATGTTTATACGCAATCGCGAAAGAATCCAGGGAAGAAATAAAAGACGTAATCATGCAAATCAAGTATTTCTTTCGTCAATTCTTATTTTTGCTATTGTTATGTTCTGTTTTACAATTACCAGGACGGGTGTTACGGCCAGTTCAACATGTGAATCATATCAGACAATTACTGTGTCCAGAGGGGATACGCTTTGGGGAATTGCGAAATCCTTACCTGGATCTAACAAGGTTGACATCCGCCGTATCGTGTTTCAAATTAAGAAAATTAACGGACTCACCAACAGCACACTTACACCTGGACAGTACCTTATGGTCCCAGATTTAGACATATAACCGGCTTAGGCCGGTTTTTAATAGTATTATTGCCTTATCACGATGCGAATGATATACTATTTTCAGTCATTCAGAAGCGTGGTGAAAATGATGCCGAAGTATTGCACGCTTGACAATAATAAAATATGCGACAATTGCGGCGAGTGTTTATATTGCGATTTAGATCCCAATAAAATTTGCGATAATTGTTGCAAATGCCTCGATCTTGATTCATTACCTGACTACTCCGTGATTGAAATTGACGAGATTATTCTAGATGCATCAACAAGCTCAGCAAAACCTGAACGATACCGAATAACAAAAGGTGCTTCCAATATCCGTCGTCGCCGCTAATCAAAAACATTTTGGAGGTTAGTCATGAGATTATCCGGGAAGGTCGCAATCATCACAGGAGCAGCGCAAGGATTAGGGAAGGGTATAGCGATACGTTTCGCTCAAGAAGGAGCGATTTGCATCCTTGCCGATGTTTTGGGCAGCCCGCTTCAAGATACAGTGCAAACTATCACCCAATTTCATAAGAATGCTATCGGTGTACAAACGGATGTTTCAATACCAGAACAAGTGGACACACTTATCCAGACTGCGATTAACCGGTATGGGAAAATCGATATATTAGTCAATAATGCGGCAATATCATTTGAGAAAAGAGTGGAATACATATCTATAGAAGAATGGAAACGATTAATGTCCGTAAATCTTGATAGCGTTTTTCTAACAGTAAAGGGTGTATTCCCCATTATGAAAAATCAAAGATCCGGAACCATTGTTAATGTAGCATCTGAACTTGCATTTGTGGGTTATGAAGAATTATCTGCATACACAGCAGCAAAAGGAGCCATCATTGCATTTAGCAGATCAATTGCACTTGAAGGTATTCATGATGGAATCCGCGTAAACTGTGTTTGCCCAGGTGCTGCGGACACGCCTATGTTCTGGAACGGGGTAACTGATCCGGATAAAATTAAAATATTACTCGATAATGTCAAAAAAGAAAAACCAGGCGGGCGCCTTGTGACACCTGAAGAAGTAGCCAATGGCGTATTATTTTTAGCTTCAGACGAGTCATCAGCGGTCACAGGAACGCAGTTAATCATGGACTTAGGTTATACTGCAAAGTAAATGTAATAAAGAAAAAGATACCATGGCTGTAGCACCATGATATCTTTTTTTGTTCAAACATAACGTCCCATAATATATCTTATGTTAACTAACATAGATTTTTATGACTTTTTACCGTTACCGTTCTTCCCCTCTTCTGGTTTTACGGTTTGCACAGCATCGATCAGTTTACAAAGTCCATCGGGCGAAATATTATTCTTACACAACTTACGCATTAAATTTGACCAAAAGGTTACCGGGTAATGATGCATATAGGCAAGAACATCATCTGTCATGATTTGCGAGATAAAAGAATCCTCTTGATCCCCTTCTATATCTTCTGAATCCTCCTCAATTGCTTCAGCTGCAATATCTTGGCCTGTAAGTAAGAAATGGATATCACTGTCGAGTACTTCAGCAATATTCATAACATGTTCAATTGTCATCCGGGTTATATTGTCGCATTCCTCTAATTCCATCAAAATCTCTGGATCGATCCCGGTTAGGTATGCAAGTTTGTCGAGTTCGTAACCTTTTCTATTACGTAATTTCCGAATTCTCTTACCGAGAGTACCCATTTAGATTCCTCCATATTTGCATAATCAACTTGCGCTCAATCGTCGAATGTCAGGATTCTTACCAATTACTACCAAAACATCATCGGCTTCGATATAGTCGTCTGCTTTTGGTGACACGATGATTTTACCTTGCCGTTTGACCGCAATAACATTGACTCCATACTTTTCTCGCAAGTCCAGATCTTTAAGGTTTTTCCCTTTCATGCTGGATGGTGTCTCAATTTCAACAATACTGAAATCTTTAGAAAGTTCAATATAGTCAAGAACATTGGATGATACAATATTATTGGCAAGCCGTGCTCCCATATCTCGTTCTGGAAAAATGACTTTATCTGCACCTGCTTTGTTTAAAATCTTCCCGTGGATGTCATTTTGTGCTTTAGCAACAACTTTCTTGACACCCATCTCCTTTAAATTCAAAGTGATAATTACACTTGCTTGAATATCTGTCCCGATTGCAACCACAACAAAATCAAAGTTTCTCAATCCAAGAGATTTAATCGTTGCATCGTCGGTTGCGTCTGCTTGAACAGCATAATTTGCATATGCAGATGCTTTACTGACATTTTTTTCGTCGAGGTCAATTGCTAATACTTCCACACCTAAAGCCGCCAGATTTTGCACTACACTTAATCCAAACCGTCCAAGGCCGATAACTGCCACTTGTTTCACCTTACTCACCTCTCCTGTTAAATTCCCAATATTGGGACAAAATTATACCTGTGATGATCACAGGTAGCATACGAAACAAACATTGTTGTTTCTTCCTATCATCAACGCTTACGAAGTTAGCTGACGGGTTCGGACACATGTGCCCTACTATCGATAGGATAGATTCACCCCAAGTATTATTTGGGTCCTCCGCTCCAAGCAGATTCAGCGTAATATTCAGCTAAGCACCATTGTACCATCTATACCGAATAGGGCAAGAAGCCTGTAACCGCAATAGCAAGTATATGACATGGTGAATATTCATTGGCAGTCATAGTTTATGATTTACATCGAATTGCTACATATAGGTGCTAATATCGATTGTTTTCTTGCAATTACAAAGTTTGCTTCATTTTTTCCAGAACGATGGAATGAACAGGATTAGGATCGAGTACAATTCTAGGCGACCCAATAGCATACATACAGTCAAAAGTACTTTAGTCAGGTTTGTTAAAGCAGCATAGTTCGTTGCTGCACCCACCATGCCGAATCCAGGACCGATATTCCCAAGGGTAGCGGCAACTGCAGAAGTTGCACTCACAATATCCATTCCTTGGGTTTGGAGAACAATTGAAAAGACACAGAATATTAGAATATAGAGCACAACAAAACCCATAACAGAATTCATGACAGTCTCAGGAACTGTTTTATCACCAACACGAATGGGGATAACCGCCCTGGGGTGAATTAGTCGATTAATTTCACGCATCACAAATTTTAAAATCAATAATACACGGATTTGCTTGATTGCACCACCAGTAGAGCCTGATGATCCCCCAATGAACATGAGCAAGAAAAGAATCATTTTACTGAATGCAGGCCATAACTCAAAATTTACAGTGGTGAAACCAGTTGTAGTCACAATTGATGATACTTGAAATGCAGCTTGGCGAATGGCCTCGATCCCCTGCCCATCTGCGGTAAAACGAACAATGTCGAGAGTCACTGCAATGACAGAGACTGTAAATACCCCCATGTAAAATCTGAATTCACTGTCGCGGAATAAGCTCCTGAAGTTGCCGTTGATCACACCATAAAAGAGAGAGAAGTTTGTGGCTGCAATCAGCATAAAAACGATAATAATCCATTCAACTGCATGATTCTGAAATCCACCAACACTGGCGTTAAGTGTTGAAAATCCACCTGTACCCATCGTCGCAAATGTATGTGTCATTGCGTCAAATAAAGACATTCCCGCTAACACAAGAAAAAAACATTCCAGAAAAGTGAATCCAAAATAGATAATATATAATAATTTCGCAGTTTGCCCGATCCGCGGTACCAAACGACCAGGTGAGGGACCCGGGCTTTCAGCTTTATATAATTGCACAGAGCCGAATCCCAATGCAGGGAGTAATGCCAACGTAAAAACTAATATCCCCATTCCACCCAGCCAATGTGTAAAAGACCTCCAAAAAAGAATCCCTTTCGGCATAATCTCGATGTCAGTCATAATTGTTGCCCCTGTCGTCGTGAAACCGGACACAGTTTCAAAGACAGCGTCAATAAAAGAAGGAATTGAGCCGCTGAACGTAAACGGCAAAGCCCCAAAAATGGAGGCAAGTATCCAACCGACCCCTACGATCATAAACCCTTCGCGATATCGGATAGTACCCGTTTGCTTTCGTTTACCGATAGATGCTAATATGATGCCAACCAAGACCATAATCAAAATAGAGATCAGGAAGGAATTGCCATCCTCTTTGTAATAATAAGCAATGGCCACCGAAGGCGTCATTGTTACAGCTTCAACGATTAGTAAAAGGCCGAGTACCCTTGATACTATCCCAAAATCCATTCTTTCCCTTCCCTTCCCCATTTCCAATCATAAAGATGGATTTGATTTTTTCAATCTCCTTTGCTTTACACATGACAATTACTCGGTCATTTGCCTGTATCCGGTCATTACCACCAGGGATAATTACTTTACCGTTACTAACTATGGTCGTAATAATCGACTCCTTTGGTAAGCCAAGATCTCGAAGCGGGATATCAATAACTCTGGAATTTGCATGGATATAAAACTCCATGATTTCCGCCTGTCCTCCAGACAGTAGGAACAGTGAAAGTATCTCTCCCCCTCTCACGAAACGGAGAATTTCTGCGGCCGTGATTACACTTGGAGTCACGACAGCGTCTAGTCCAATTGTCTCACCCAGTGATACATAGCTTAATCGGTTAATTTTCGTTACCACTTTTCGTGCGCCCATATGTTTTGCCAACATTCCCATGAGGATGTTCTCCTCATCAAAGCCTGTCACTGCGATAAACACATCCATCGAGGATACATTTTCAGCTTTCAGAAGGTCCACATCGGTTCCATCACCTTCGATGACCAAAGTATGTGGTAACCCTTCGGATAGTTTCCGCGCATTTTGGGGATCTAATTCAATCAATTTGACTTGTATACCCAACCGATAAAGATTCTCGGCCAAATAGGATGCAATCCGACTACCACCAACAATCATGACATTTCGAGCTTTACGAGGAATTTTGCCAATATATTTACTAAAGTCAACAAGATCTTGACGCCGTCCGACCATGTAGATATCGTCTCCAGCTTGGATCTCATCATCTCCACTAGGAATTATAAAAAGCCCTTCTCGCAAAATTGCCGCAATTAAAACATCCTTAAAACGTTTTACATCCCGGAGGGGAACGCCAATCAATGGATTTCCTTCATCAACTGGCACCTCTGCCATCTGCACCATACCTTGGGCAAAGTCTTCGCTTTGTCCTGCAGGTGAAAATGTCAGTAAGCGAGTTATATCGTTTGCTGTTGATTTGTCTGGATTAATCAGTAAATCAATGGATAGCTGTTCTTTCGTTATGGCTAAGTCTTTTGCATACTCAGGATTTCTCACACGAGCAATCGTCCGGCCGCAACCCAAGCTCTTTGCAGACATACAAGCTAACATATTGCCTTCGTCGCTGTCAGTCACGGCGATGAGAATGTCTTTTTCATTGACATCTAGCTCTTTTAGTGGTGTCCCGGTCAACCCGTTCGCATGAATCGTCATAACATCAAGGTTGTCATTGACTCGATTTAATGCATTTTCGTCGTGGTCGATAACTACAATGTCATACGATTCATAAGAAAGTGATTCGGCTATTTGGTAGCCAACTTTACCCGCACCGATAATAATTATTCTCATCTAATTCCCACCACCATCAATCGTCATATCTACAATGCAATCTCCGCACAATACTTATGAAATCATGACGAAAACCAGACAACATGTAGAAAGCCGGATACACAATCATGCTCTATCACTCCCTGAACATGAAAGGCAGTGTAACAAGTATCCCTTCTTCAGATCAAAGTAATGACGTGCATTTTATGAACATACTTCTTCGCTGTTCTAATTTATCCTCTCATAGCAGGGTAATTCAACAAAAAAGGAGCACTTCTGCTCCTAAATAGTGTCTTGTATTAGTCGTTTAATTCTCTACG
Organism: uncultured Candidatus Sumerlaeota bacterium; assembly: GCA_964600665.1. Classification (GTDB taxonomy): domain Bacteria; phylum Bacillota; class SLNR01; order SLNR01; family SLNR01; genus CAZRKC01. The sequence goes on along the minus strand of CAZRKC010000010.1, from coordinate 47,686 downwards.
TTCACCTGTAACCATATAGATAATCCACTCGCCCAAATTGGTAGCATGGTCCCCTACCCGCTCCAGATATTGCGCAACCATCAATAGATAAGTAGCCTGAGTAATGGTGCGAGGATCCTCCATCATAATCAGTAATAATTCTCGAAATATCTGAGAGTATAGGTTGTCGAGCTCGTCATCTCGTTGACACACCTCTTCAGCAAGTTTGACGTCCCCATCCATAAAAGCTGTCAGCATGTCGTGGATCATCTTCTCGGCGATATTAGCCATCCGTGGAATATCAATCAGTGGTTTTATCAGAGGTTGCCCTTCCAATTTCAATGTTACTTTCGCAATATCGGATGCATGGTCAGCAATTCGCTCAAGATCAGTAATAATTTTAAGAGCCGTTCCGATTGCTCGTAAATCACTTGCCATTGGCTGTTGAAGCGCCAACAGCCTTAATGACCTTTTTTCAATATCGTGTTCTAAATCGTCAATAATATCATCCTCGTCAAGTATCTGACGCGCAAGATTCGAATCCTTCTTCGCCAAGGACTCAACCGATTTGATAATGGATCGTTCAACAAGGTGAGCCATTTTAAGAAGATCGTTCTTTAATGATTCAATTTCTTCTTTGTAAGTTTGTCTGGTCACAATGATCCCTCCATCTTGTTCCGTCTCCGTCGAAATAGTGGATCGAAATAGTAAACTATAAAGATATAATTATCCGTATATTCAATTACTCCTGCAATGTGTATTTAGTAATCGCAAGACATCATTTTCATCAACATAATCACGTAGATACAACATTTCTCAACCGAACTTACCCGTTATATAGTCATCAGTTCGTCGATCTTTCGGTTTCGTGAATAGACTTTCTGTCTCACCAAATTCTACGATTTCTCCATTGAGGAAAAAGGCTGTAGTGTCTGAAATTCGAGCAGCTTGTTGCATGTTATGGGTGACGATGACAATCGTGAAATGTTCTTTCAAATCGAGCAATAGATCTTCGATCCGTTGAGTTGCGATTGGGTCGAGCGCAGAGGTCGGCTCATCCATCAGTAATACCTCTGGTTCCACTGCAAGGACGCGGGCAATACAGAGACGCTGTTGTTGCCCTCCCGAAAGCCTGAGCGCAGACCGATTCAAATCATCTCTAACCTCATCCCATAAAGCAGCTGCCTTCAAACTTTTTTCAACAATATTGTCCAAGTCTTTTTTGTTCTTTGTTCCATGGATTCTCGGACCATATGCAACATTATCATATATTGTTTTGGGGAAAGGATTCGGCTTCTGAAACACCATCCCCACCCGTTTACGTAGTCTGACTACATCGAAACTCTTATCATAGATATTTTGATCATCGAGGTAAACAAAACCGGACATCTGGACCGAGTCAATCAAATCATTGAGACGATTGAGGGTACGTAAAAAAGTAGACTTACCACAACCAGAAGGACCAATCAGTGCTGTGATTTCCTTTTCTTTGACTTCTAGATGAACATTCTTCAATGCTTGTTTTTTCCCGTAGAAGAGATTCAAAGAATCGGCGTGCATTTTAAGTATCTCCATTTAGAACCACCTCTTTCTCTATCGATACATCTTCCGCCGGTATCGTGATCGTAGCACTATTGCTGATATGTTCATGCCCAGCACCAACACAATCAGAACAAGTGCAGTCCCATAGGCCAATGGCCTCACTAATGCAGGTGAATGATGTTGCGTTGCCATGATGAATAGATGATAGGGTAATGCCATGAATCGAGATGATATATCAGTTGGTAACCGCGGCAGAAAGAATGCGGCACCTGTGAATAGAATGGGTGCGGTCTCCCCTGCTGCTCTCGATAAGCCCAGAATCAAACCTGTCATCATCCCAGGGATTGCAACAGGAATCACATTTGTTTGAATCGATTGCCACTTCGTTGCACCCAAAGCAAGGGAACCTTCTCGATACGACTCCGGAACTGCTTTTAACGCTTCCTCGGATGCTGTAATGACAACCGGTAGGGTCAACAAGCCCAAGGTCAGTCCTGCAGACAATATGGATGCACCAAAACTTAATGCCTGTACAAATAATGCGACACCAAATAATCCATAGACAATAGATGGAACCCCTGCGAGATTTCTGATCGAAAGGCGGACTAAGCGTGTAAAAATTGTGTTACTCGCGTATTCATTTAAATAAATCGCTGTAAAGATACCAATGGGATATGCTGTAATGGCTGTAATGAATGTGACAAACACAGTTCCCAGAATAGCCGGGAATATACCGCCTTGTGTCATGCCAGCTTTGGGAGACTGGGATAAAAACTCCCATGATATGACCCCAATCCCTTTACTAACAATATCATAAAATAAATATCCGATTGCAAAAATCACCATAAACATCCCGAGACGGAGAAAGAAAAAGATATTCCTTTGTTGAATATTTTTCCCGTTTAAAGATTTGCGGCTATGTGAAATACTCGCTTTTCTCTTCTCAGCTTCTGCTATCATCCGAAACTCTTCAGGACTCATCGTTTTCCAACCTCCCCGGCACGATGCAAGAAGACATCCGCTATCAGGCTGATGAAGAAGGTTATCAAAAACAGCAAAAACCCAACTGCAAACAAGGCATAATAATGCGTTGTATTAAACGCAACCTCTCCGAGCTCAATTGCAATTGTTGCCGTCATGGTTCTTACAGACGAGAATAGATTTTTCGGTAATGCAATGGCATTCCCAGCAACCATGATCACTGTCATGGTTTCACCGATAGCGCGGCCCACTCCCAACAGGATTGCAGCTGACACACCGGATAAAGCCGCAGGAAATGTCACATTGCGAATAGTTTGCCACTTGGTCGCACCCAAAGCTAACGATGCTTCCCGGAACTCATCAGGGACGGCTGTGAGGGCATCTTCCGCAATACTTATAATTGTTGGCAATGCCATGAAAGCCAGTAGTATGCTCGCATTCAGCGCATTTAGGCCATTCGACAGTTTAAATATTTTTGCAATGATCGGGCTCAGCACCAACAGGCCAAAAAAACCGATGACCACAGACGGAATACCAGCTAACAACTCAATAATGGGTTTAAAAATTTCCCGCTCAATCGATGTTGCAATTTCAGCTAAATAGACTGCGCCCATTACCCCTAACGGCAACGCAATCATAATGGCACCAATCGTGACCATGAAGGTCGCTGCCATCAGAGGAATCGTACCATATGCAGCTGCGTAATAACCAGTAGGATTCCATACACGCCCCGTGATAAAGGCACCCAGTCCCACTGCCCGCCATGCGTAAAAGCTGCTGGAGAAAAGCATGTAAAAGATACCAAATAAAATCAAAATCACAACTGTAGCATTCAAGGTAAAGAACCACGCAATCATCTTCTCCTTTTTCGGGGACATCATCAAACCTCCTTCATGAGGCTAAAGACATGGTAGAAACGGGAGCGATAAGCTTCCGTTTCTACCATTACCTTTATTAATTTATTACTGGAGGTATTCATTATTTTTCTGAACATATTCTGGTGTTACCGGCAAAAATCCTTCGGCTACAATAATCGCCTGACCTTCTTCACTCAGCTCGAAGAGGAAGAAATCTTTCAGAGCACCAGTAGGTTTGCCATTCACATATTGATACAGGGGACGAGTCAAGGCGTATTCTCCACCGAAAACCTTTTCATCATTCAGGGGGCTAATGAACTCTGCTCCAGCTTCTGTTGCGATACTAAGGGGAGCAACACCAGTTGCGCCCTTCACATATCCGATTGCGGCATATCCGATGCCACCTAAATCTTGAGCAACACCTTCTATGATTGCTGATGTACCTGACATTTGATTCATACTCGCCGCATAATCACCTTTAACGACAAGACTTCGGAAGAAAACGAATGTTCCAGATGTTGGTTGCCGGCCAAATAGCGTGATTGCTATATTCGGTCCGCCGATTTCGCTCCAATTCGTGATTTCGCCTCGATATATTTTCCCAACTTGCTCCATGGTCAATTCTTTCACTGAATTATCCTTATGCACGACAACAGCGACTCCATCAAAAGCGAACACGATCGGTACGGGTTCGATTGATTTTGCTCTAGCCTGGGCAATTTCATCCTCACTCATAGGGCGCGAAGAGTTGGCTATATCAGCTGTGCTATTAATGATTGCCGAAATACCCACGCCCGAACCTCCGCCAGTTACGGAGAACTCAGCCGTATCGTTTACTTTTGCATACTCTTCGACTAATGATTGCACGAGATTGACTTCACTATCTGAACCCGTGATTGTAAATGAACCTGATAAATCAACCGGCTGCTTTGGGGCACAACCCGTAAGGCCAAAAGCCCCAATTAAAACAAAAGCGATGATAACGGTAACTCCTTTAATCCACAATCGTCTCATGTATCGTACCTCCTATTATTGTTCTCATCCTGACTTCATTATACGGAACTGATGTTAAGGTAATAGGAGATTTCTGTTAAGATTTCTTTAAGTTAGACTTTTGTAATTGCTGCTGAATTGTTGTAACAATGCCTTTCATGCACCTATGTTTGATCAGTTCGACCGTTTCGCCATCAATGCGTGCTTATCATTCAGCAATCTAAACCACCATAGAAAGGTTTATTGTATGGTGAAAAAACAGAGTTGGGAAGCATTCCCGACTCTGTTTTAATAATCTGTTGATCGTCGATTCATTCTTGATCTAGCTTCACCGTGTCTGAATCATAAATTGAAAATTCATATTCAATCTCCCCAATTGCTCTTAAACCAAATGATAGGTTTTTATCTTTCAGTGTCTGGTTCAGCATAGAAACAATTTTATATGCGTCCTCCGGTAGTTTGATGGTAATTCGTGCCATCAGCGGCAGTGATTCATGGATTGGCTTCATTTTCATGGAAATTCCCCCTTTACCAACAGAGATGCTCCAATTCCCAACTTGATAGAGAATCCATTATATGGTAGTCTGTTAGGTCAAAATGAAGTGGTGTCACCGAAACCTTGCCTTCTTTCACCACAGCAATATCTGCAATAGGGTCATGCTCCACTTCCAGCAATTCTCCCGCCAGCCAGTAATACGTCCGCCCAAAAGGATCTGTACGGCGATCAAACACGTGTTCATATTGACGCACACCTAAGCGCGTAATCACGAGCCCACAGATATCGGCCTCTGCTCCCATTGGGATATTGATATTCAAAAGCGTTCTAGCTGGGAGCGGCTTTTTCGAGAGTTTATCTAACATACGACTGGAAAATCGCGCAGCATAACCATAATCTCTGGAGCCGAAGGATGCAAGGGAAACTGCGATGGCAGGTACGCCCAGCATGATGCCTTCAATTGCGGCTGACACCGTCCCGGAATATAAAACATCGGTACCCAGATTCGGGCCGTCGTTAATTCCTGAAATTATCAAGTCCGGAACAACAGGCAGGATCGCTTTCAGCGCCAGCTTTACACAGTCTGATGGAGTCCCATTGACGGAAAATCCTTTGACATGGGTTTTTGAATAATTAACCTCTTCTACCCGCAGCGGAGAATTAAAGGTGATGGAATGACCGCTGCCACTTCGTTCTCGGTCTGGGGCAACGATATAGATTTCAGTGTCTTCCCGCTGTTCAAGTACTCTTCGCAACGCTTGAATCCCCGGGGCATGAATTCCGTCATCATTAGTTAAAAGTATTTTCATGGCAGCCTCCAATCATCCAGCGATCCGCTTGACAAAAAGATCGACAAAACGGTCGCCGTCCACATCCAAACAGACATCCATATTGGGTTCTTTCCCGGTTGTGCCATAATAATCAGCAAGGGTTTCTCCTCTTGTGATTTCACCAACGGTTTCGACATCTACATACATGCGCTTAACTGTCACTAAAGAGCGGTCGATTGCAACACCAACCGTCAGCGGGTCATGCAACGCACAACCATTGATCCCGAACCGTCGCTTCGAAAAATCAAGGTAAATTTGGGCTGATCGACTAATAAAATCACCGGCTGCGGTCCCCAGTGCCGCCATTAGGTCCAAATGGTGGGGTCGCAATAATGTTTTTCTTGTTACATCCAATCCAACTAAGGTCATGGGCATGCCGGAAGCAAAGACAATCTTGGCTGCTTCAGGGTCGGTATATATATTGAATTCCGCAGCAGGTGATCGATTGCCTGGCACTAATACAGCACCACCCATAATGAGAACATCTTTAACGTTATTGACGATGCGTGGTTCCTTCAGAATCGCTGCGGCCACATTCGTAAGCGGACCAACTGGTATCAATGTGATATCGTTGGGATTGTCCATAATTGTTTGAATCATCAAATCAACGCCGTGGATGTTACTTTCCTTGATGCTTGCCTCTGGGATGCCAATATTACCAAGCCCATCATCCCCATGAGCCACCTTCCCTGTCTTAAGCTCCCGCATAAATGGACGCCCAATACCTCTTCCCACCGGGATGTGGGTGGCACCCATCATCTCCAATATTTTTAAGGTATTCTGTGTCGTCAAGTCCAGCTCAACATTTCCCGCCACTGTTGTGAAGGCTTCAATCTTCAATTCCGGTGAACTCAGGGCAAAGATAATCGCCCACGCATCATCAACACCCGTATCCACATCCATGATCACTCGTTGCATTGATATCACTCCCGTCATTTAATATCTCCACTAATTGACTGAGATCATCTCCTACCCAATTCGGACTGAACGCTGCCAAATCCTTCTTCGCATGAACACCTGTAGCCACGGCGAACATGCCGACACCCGCCCGTTGAGCGGTGACAATATCCGTTTCTGAATCACCAACATAGATAATGTCGCAAGGCTTTAATCCAAGGTTATTCATAATCAGAAGAATCATTTCTGGATCCGGTTTCGGTGCTGAGACACTTTCTGGCCCGACAACCATCGCGAAATACTCCCCAATACTCAATCCGTCTAATATGGATTGCGTAAACCCTTCAGGCTTATTGGTCGCGACTGCTAATGTGTAACCGGCTTCATGCAAGGCTTTTAGCGCTGGTCCAACACCCCTCAACAAAGTTGTCCTGGGAACACACAATTCTCGGTAATGGACTCGATAGCGCCTGACTCCTTCTCCGACTTTCTCAGGGTGCAAGAATGCAAGGAACATATCTTCCAGTGGGATCCCAACCATCTGGTGGATTTGATGTTCAGATACCAGTCGATATCCGAGCTCACCCATTGCCCGGTTGAAACAAGTACTAATGGCATGAAAAGAATCAACTAATGTTCCGTCTAAATCAAAAATCAAGCATCTAATCCGTTTCATGTGCTCCCCCTTCTGCAATCCATTCATACGCCTCTTTTGTGGTTTGCATGCGCCTTGGTTCCGGGAGTCCAAAACTGATGGTCAACCCCACGAGAATAAATATGGCAGCAATTAAAAATGCCAGCTCATACGAATACTGTGATACCAGAAAGCCCCCCAATATTGGTAGTATGGCAGTGACAGCACCCATCGTGTTTGAAAGGCCATAATATGATGGCCGCTCTTCTTCGGATACGATTTCTAGCATGTAATTCGTAAAACCGATCATAAGGCCGCTGTCTGAAAACCCGATAGCCAAGAAAACCAATGCATACAAAGATGTTAATACCGGATATGCCCCCGTACGGCTGACTAGAAATACGCATAAGGCAAACACCGGCATAAATGCAGTTGCGATCGAAGTTCCGAGTATCACACTCCGATTGCCAACCCGGTCACTTAACTGGCCAAACAATAGGCTCCCACCAATCATGCCAGCCGTTTGCAGTAAAACATAAATCCCGATGATTCCGCTCTGCGTCGCCAGTACTTTCTGACTGTAGACCACATAGAATGGAAGTACCAAATAATTAAATCCAATCAGGATTTTTATCGCCACCATACGCTGAAATGTAATATTTTTGCGAAGCAACATTGGTATCGTTTTTAGGTACTGCATCATGGTGCGTTCTTGTGTTACTTTTGAACCAGGGGGCTCTTCTAAAAAGAACAAAACTAAATAGTCGCCAAATAAGAGTATACCACCGCAAAAAAAGATTAAAGCATAGGCGGTTGAGAAGCTCAATTGGGGATGATTCAAAATGTGCCGGATCAAGACGCCTGCTCCAATACCAAGCAGGCTGCCCGTCAACTGCATTCCGGAAAACATACTTCCGCGACGAGTTGGAGTTACGGTTTTCGCAACGATGTCCATCCATGCAATCGTGCTGACTCCTTCACAAAGATTGAATAAGAAATATAATGCAAAAAAAAGGATTAAAGTCACCGAAGCCTGGCCTGCTCCCCAGCGATATGTCACGTATGCCAGCATTATGATCGAAAGCCGTGAAAGAAAACTGGTGATCAGCATCACCGGTTTTTTGAGCAGCCTTTTCTCCAGATAATTGGCTGCAAAAAGCTGGGGTAAAAACCAACCGCTGAACCGTACAGCAGTAACAAGACCCACCAACATGCTGGATGTGGTCAACCGGCTGACAAACGCAGGCAGAATTGTTGAAGAAGCGAGGAATGTAATTGCTCCAAAAAAAAGCATCCCATCCAAAACCAGTAGATTGAAATTCTTACCATCTGTTTGCTTATTAAGGTCCATCAAGAATGAGCCTCCCCGTCATCATCCATAACCCTTACTTGCACATGGCCGTCATGCAAGCGGATACCCATCATGTTCAGAGAGACCTCATGCCCCCACAGAATATAGTCCATCGTATCATCGTCGAATAATTCTCCGGGATAGATCAGTGGTATGCCGGGAGGATATGGGCTAATGGTACTTGCACAAACACGTCCGGCGGCATCAGCTGCATATACCCAGCGGCTGTTATGATATACGGCATCCATCATAGGGACTGAAACGATGGGTAATTGGGGGTACGGCCGCATATCCTGATGTGTGTAATGACGTTCTGCAGATTGATTGGATAATGCCCAAAGCCCGTTCAATAAAACTTTTATCTCCCCTTCAGTATCGGCAATGGTGAGTATGAAAAGGACATGCCCGGGATCTGCAAACTCTGCCTGGATGTGATACTGTTGCCTTAACCACCGCTCTGCATCCCGACCGTGAATACCGGAAGCCCGAGTATCCACAGTTATTTTTGATGGGTCAAATCCATGAATTCCGTGTTCTCCGATACTTTCACTTCCAAAACATACGAAACCCGGAATTTGATTGATTCCTTCACGCAGCTGTTGGGCCAAATAAATCGTCCGGTCCAATAAGGGGTAACCCTGTTGCTCCAGTTGAACCCGAGCACTATCTAAAGATGCAATTAACCCCATATTCATAGGGTCTGCATCGAGTAATCCTACAGCCTGTTTAATTTTCTCACTACACAGCAAATCTCCTTGGACATGCAACATCGAAGCTTGTGTAAGTGCGCCCACGATCTTATGGGTGCTTTGTACCACCCCATCTGCGCCAAGTTGAATGGCAGACCGGGGTAAATGGGGATGGATACCAAAATGTGGGCCATGCGCTTCATCCACCAATACGGGTATGTTCGCTTGATGTGCCACCTTGATCAATTCAGCCAAATCACCGGTGATTCCCTCATACGTCGGATGAACTGCAAAGACAGCCCGGATACAAGGATCCTCTGCAAGCAAACGCGCCACCAGTGCTGGTTTCGGAGGTAATGGTAATCCCAATCGAGGATGCATCCGGACTGGAGTAAACACCGGATTTGCGCCGGAAAATACCAGCGCCGCTAAAAGAGAACGATGGGCGTTTCGAGGAACTAGAATGCGATCACCTGGCTTGCATGCAGCCATGATTATTGCATGAATCCCTTGGCTGGACCCATTACCCAGAAACAAAGTCTGATCTGACCCGTAGAATTGGGCAGCAAGCTGTTCTGCAAGAATTAAGGTAGGGTCATTGCGAAGTATCGACGCAGCGGGCAAATGAATGATTTCATGCTCCGGTCTATCGAAACCCCATTTTTCCATCTTCGCAACAAGCGGTGCTATCATCCGTAGGGTCATTTTGATCGTCCTTTCAACTGCGAATCGCCAATGTCATCACATCGACATCCATCGTCCGGGTATACACATTACGAACGCGGACTTTGCCTTTCGGAAATGTATAAGTGGTGACGACAGCAACCGCAACGGTGATGGTTTGTCGTCCGGGTTTATCCCATACCATCTGAAAATGCTCACTTGGCTTGATGGATGTGATGACCGATTCCCCGAAAGGAGGCTCCACCAAGTCCACCTTCACATGATAATAAGCAGGTCGACCTGTAACCCATGCCTTGGGCCCGGTAATCGTAATATCCGGATTCACAATGCCAATCGTTTCGAAGTTAAACGTCTGAGGAAGATGGATCGATGTTGCATCTAAAACCAGATGCCATACCATCTCCCGAATCTGTTCGCCGGTGTTACTATAAGATATGGCTTTGACAACATATTCTCCTGCCTTTTGAAATATCCTTTCCAGTTGGCCGACAGTATGGTTTGGATTTCTATCTACAGTGACCTCTCCGTCACCCCAGTGCCATTCCCAGTAATCATGTCGTGTTTCAGCTGCAGTCATCGTGGTCGTCTTTTGCCACGGCTGGCGAACATTGAGAATCTTTGGGGCAACCCGGGTTTCCTGTTCGTCCATAGAGGGAATTTCACATTCTTCGAATCCCACTTTATCCAGATTTTTTGGTCGCACATCCCCCTCAGTTTGGACTCCTGGTAGATCCATCGCTCCGGGTGACTCTTCAAATACAAAAATCCCTGTGTAGAAGAAATCCGCTTCCAGGGGCCGTATCTGTGATCGTCGCCCATCCCGAGCCGTTTGTTCCACAACCAGATCGATATGAGCATATCGATCACTGAAGCCAGGAACTGTATAGATGGCGGTCCAGCGATTATTCTGTAATGCTAAAGATATTGGGTATACAACAGGCAAGCTCGTGTCATGAGGGACAGCCACCGCATATACTTTGTACGCATCCGTTGCAATGAAACCAACTTCGCCTCGGAATTCAAGCTGAAGGCGTCCTGTGTGTTGCCCTGTCATATCGCTCTTGAATCGAATCCGGACAGGTGTATTCAACAAAGCTAAACCACGTCCGGACTCTTTTGTTCCCCAAAACTGCCACCACTGCCGGATATGCGGAGAGTGTTCCCGAACCACCTGGAAAGCTTGATCCGTCGCAGCAACAGAAAGGGTAAAGTTGCACAGGATTGTCAGAATCAATAAAACAACGATGGAAGAATTCCGTAATCGCTGGAAATGCCTCTGAATAAATAAAAGAAACCCACCAGGGAAATTATTATCCCCGAATTGCAGATCCTGATTCAACAGCGGTGATGTGACATTCTGTGTCACCGTAGCTACATGGTTTGCGGCATTGTTGAGTTTCTTCATGAGTACCTCCTCTTTAGCGTGATATTCGATTAACCATCGTTTCCGATGCGGACATGCGTCACATCGCCATTCCGATAATACACTTTGGGAACTTTCTTACTGATGCGGCATAGAGTCTCCGCATCACCTGCCTTGACCTTTGTTGCCATATCCACCACAGTAAGGGAGGCTCCCTTCTGACTTCCGATCAAAACCACTTCATCCCCCACATTCACTGTTCCGGGGACATCTGTAATATCCACAACCACATGGCTCATCGCGACTTTTCCTACCACCGGCACAATGGTTCCGCCCACGATCATTTCTCCCCGATTACTTAAAGCTGTTGCGTAACCGTCAGCATACCCCATTTGCACAATAGCAATTTTCATGTCTTGCTGTGCATAATATGATTGCGCATAGCCAATGCTCATCCCTTTGGGTATGTCCTTCATATATGCCACACGAGTTTTCCATTGCAAAGCATCCTTCAACGGCAGCGATTGCGTTTCATGTCTTGCTGGGCTATCATTGCATAAAATAAACCCGAGTCGGACCATATCAAGGTGCATTTGATGGTATTCGATCATCGCTGCACTGTTGCAAATATGCCGAATTGGAATTCGGATGCCATGGCCCTCAATTTCTGTGATGCATCCCATAAAACGATCAAACTGCACATAATTAAAGGCATCTTCCTCGTAGGGGGAAGCGAAATGAGAAAATATGCCGTCCAGTTCTAAACCATTTAATGACGTCAAGAAGCTGGCAAAAGTGACCGCTTCATCAGGCATGACGCCAAAGCGACTAAGGCCGGTATCAATCTTCATATGGATTTTCGCTTTGCATTTCCGACTCTCGGCTGCAGTAGATAGCGCTTCTGCCAAATCATGCGTACAGACCGTTTGTACCAATTGATACTCAACCACTTTATCGGCTTCTGTAACCGGTGTAATCCCTAATAGCAGAATGGGTGCTTCGAATCCATGTTCTCGCAGTCGGATTCCTTCTTCCAATGAGGTGACACCCAACCATGTTGCACCGTTCTCCAAGGATGCTTTCGCCACTTCCTCCATACCGTGCCCATAGCCGTCCGCTTTGACCACTGCCATGATCATCGTGTCTTTAGTCAATGCTTTCTTGACTGTGCGTACATTGTGGGCAATTATGTCTAAATTCACTTCGACCCATGTTTGAAACCGGTCTGTTACCATACATCAGCCTCCTTTTTGATTATGCTTCATTATACCATTGAATTGCACTCATAAAAAACCCCTAAACGTTTGCCCAATTTCGACAATTTCTGCAACAAAAAAGCCCCGGAGGGCTTGATTGTTCATCGACTTTCCACATACATTTTCATTCGTTCCATGGCTTCAATAATCTTTGGCTCGGGAATCGTGTATGACAAACGTAAGAATCCATCTCCACTGCTGCCAAAGTAATGGCCGGGTATAGTCAAAACCCCCGCTTTTTTCACCATATCGACGGCAAAATCATACCCATTGACGCCTAATGCTTTGATGTTTGGGAATGCATAAAATGCACCTTGCGGTTCGATACAAGAGATCCCGGGAATACGATTCAGCCCGTCAACAACGAGTTTACGCCGCCGACCGTATGCAGCAATCATCTCTTTTAAAGGTTCCTCGGTGCCTCGTAAGGCTTCTTGTGCACCCTTTTGAACGAATGCAGCGACATTGGTGCAATATGCTCCATGTAGACGGACCATGGCCTCCACTGAATCTGAAGGGGCGACGATGTATCCGATACGCCACCCAGTCATCGCATAAGTCTTAGAGAAGCTGTTGAGTGTATAGGTGCGTTCCTTCATTCCATCCAGCGACGCGATACTAACATGCTCACCGTCAAAAATAAACTCCTCATAAACTTCATCAGCCATCACAAGCAAATCATGTTTTATTGCCAGTTCAGCAATCCCTTCCAATTCCCTTCGAGTCATAACAGACCCTGTAGGATTGGCCGGTGTATTAATCAAAATAGCCTTTGTCTTGGGGGTGATGAATCGTTTCACATCATCTGGCATCAATCGAAAGTGATTCTCTTCATATGTTGGTATGCGCACTGGAATTCCATCAGCAAACCGTATCACTGATTCGTACGGCGGGAAAAACGGGTCTGGAATCAGTACTTCATCTCCTGGATTGATGGCTGTGAGCATACTTAAAGTCAGTGCCTCTGACCCACCGATGGTCACAACGATCTCGCTTGGGTTTGCTTCGATTTTATTCTTCAGCTTCACTTTCTGTGCCAATGCTTCTAAAAGATATCCCTCACCCTGCATGGGAGAATAGTGAGTATGTCCGCTGTTAATGGCTTGACAAGCCGCTTCTCTGATATGCATTGGAGTATCAAAGTCCGGCTCACCCATGGCAAAGCTGATTAAATCAGGAATACCTCGAGCATGGGCAAACATAGCATGGATACTGGACGCTTCAATATTCCCGGTTCGTTTAGCTAACTTCACCGCCATCTCATCACATCCTCAATATTCCTTAGATTTTGTCTGCATAGTGGGTTTCAACCACTTCTTTCATTCGTCGGATTGCCTCGATCAGATTAGCTTCTGAGTTAGCATATGACATTCGAAGATATCCTTCACCTGCATTGCCAAAAGCTGTACCTGGGGTTGAGATCACATGACCTTTCTTAATAAAATCGACGGCAACATCGTAGCTGGAACCTAACTTCTTAATATTGGGGAATGCATAGAATGCGCCAACAGGCTTTAAGCAGGTGATACCTGGAATCGAGTTTAATCCATCAACCATAATATCCCGGCGGCGAGTATATGCAGCAATCATGGTTTGGATGTCTTGATCTGCTGCATTGATAGCCTGGATAGCGCCTGCTTGCAAGAACGTACAGGGATTGGAAAGGAACGTTCCCTGATAAGTCGTCATTTGCTGAATCAGTTTTTGATTTGCAGCAATATACCCCAAACGCCACCCAGTCATGGCATAAGTTTTGGAGAAGGTATTCAATGTCAGTGTCCGTTCTTTCATGCCATCGATGGAAGCGATACTGACATGTTCCTGACCTCCATAAATGAACTCCTCATACGCTTCATCCGACAAGACCAGCAGATCGTGTTTAATCGCCAGTTCCGCCACTGCTTCCAAGTCCTGACGGGTCATGACTGAACCGGTCGGATTTTGGGGGGAGTTGATGATGATCATTTTGGTCTTGGGGGTAATTTTCGCTTCAATGTCTGAGGCTTTGATCCTAAAAGCGTTTTCCTCGTAAATGGGAACCGTTACCGCCACAGCACCGGCTAGCGTCAATTGTGGGAAATACATAGCGTAGCATGGGTCTGCTGTAATGACTTCGTCCCCAGGATTTAACGTGTTCAAAAATGCAATTGAGAGACCGCCACCGCCACCGATGGTCACAATGATCTCTTCCGGGCTGGCCTCAACATGATTACGTGTCTTCAATTTTGCAGAGATCGCTTCCCGTAAAGGCAAAATCCCTTGGCTGTCAGAGTAATGGGTCATCCCTTTGGATGCAGCATCAAAAGCTGCATCGATGATGTGTTGAGGGGTATCAAAATCTGGCTCACCGATCCCCAAGCTGATCACATCTTTCAAACCCGCAGCCATCATCAGCATCGCTCGAATTTGAGAAGGTTTAATTTCCTTGCTCCGTTCAGAAACAAATCTGCTCATGTCAGTCATCATTGAACCTCCTTTGTTCTTTCATTGATCACAGAACGTAAAAAACAAAACAGAACACAGAAATACCCTGTTTACTCCCTCCTCTCATTTATCTTTACATATCATTATTCTGCAATTTTGTACAATCTCCTTTTGCAGAAAAGAGAAAGGAGATGCCATGTGGCACCTCCTTTTTACTTACACCCAAAAAGCAGCATGATCAGCCAGCATGCTTCTTGCAATCGCAATTTGCTCAACGACCCGCTCCGGTGCAGTACCACCATAAGATGCCCGTGTATTGACGCAGTTTTCAGGACTGATCGCAGCATAGATGTCATCCATAAAAATCTCAGAAAACTGCTGCAATTCGCCTAATGTAAGCTCTTCGAGGGCTTTCTGATGTTCGATGCAATACAGGACGACAGCCCCAACGATTTCATGCGCTTGTCTAAACGGGATTCCATGTCTTGCCAGATAATCGGCCATGTCAGTCGCATTTGAAAAATCACCCCGAATGGCATCCCGCATACGTTCTTTTTTGACTTTCATCACTTTTAGCATTTTTGTATTAATTCCCAGCACACCTTTTACTGTATCAATGGTATCAAAGAGCCGTTCCTTATCCTCTTGCATATCAGAGTTGAATGCCATGGGTAACCCCTTCATCATGGTCAATACAGACATCAGATTTCCATAGACCCTCCCAGTCTTGCCGCGGGATAACTCGCACACATCCGGATTCTTCTTCTGCGGCATGATGCTGCTACCGGTTGAATATGCGTCGTCCATTTCAATAAATCCAAATTCACGGGTCGACCATAAGATCAATTCCTCACTGAGTCGGCTGATATGCATGGCCATGATGGCACTTGCAGCCAGAAACTCCAGTACAAAATCTCGATCACTGACAGCGTCCATAGCATTTTCGTAAGGTTTGGAGAATTGAAGCAACGTCGCTGTCATTTCCCGGTCGATGGGGAAGGTTGTTCCAGCCAGAGCAGCAGCCCCTAACGGGGATACGTTTGCACGGACATAGCAGTCTCTCATCCGTTCCCAATCTGCCTGGAACCGAAAGAAGTAGGCCATCAGATGATACGAGAACAGGAGCGGTTGTGCCCGCTGCATGTGCGTGTAACCCGGCATGATCACACCTAGATGTTGGTCAGCTAAGTTCACAATCACTTCCTGGAACTGATGGATCATGTCCATGATGACTTCCATCTCTTCCCGCAGATACATATGCGTATCTAGCACCGCCTGATCGTTACGACTCCGACCGGTATGAACTTTCGCACCCACTGGACCCACTTTATTGATCAATGCCCGCTCGACATTCATATGGATATCTTCCAGCTCGACCCGGAATTCAAATACACCGGACTCGATTTCGGTCATGATCTCCTTCAATCCGTTGACAATTATCTCCCGTTCTTCGTCACTGATAATCCCGACTTTGGCCAGCATGGTGGCGTGGGCAATGCTGCCATTGATATCTTGCTTATACATCCGACGGTCAAAAGGGATGGAAGCAGTAAAATCCTGGGCGGTAAAGACTGTGTCTTTATGAAAACGTCCACCCCAAAGTTTCATAATAAATCCTCTCCTCTCCGTTAATCCACATCATCTCGTTTTAGAAATGCGGTCATACAGTGGATGGCACCCCATCCTTTCTGAAGCTCGTCGATGTCGATTTCAATGACTTCCACACCTGCCGCTTCCAGTTTATCCCTGGTTCTTGGATTTCCAGCCGGCATGACAATTTTCCCTGGCTCAATGGCCACAAAGTTGATACCGCCCGAAATTTCCGCTTCTTCCGGCCAATTACACTCAACGAGTTTAAATCCGCGGTCCATCAAAAACACCGCTGTATCATGGGGTGTTTCCCATGGGAAAATCACAGCCACATCCTTGTCAGCAATATTCATATTACCGTCCAAGTGGGCATGGCCATAGGGTATTTGGGTGTAACTGAAATTCTTCACGCCAACATTTCGGAGTTCCGCTTCGACCTGACGGGCACCCTCAGCATTGCACCGGTTTCCCAATCCCAAAAGCACGGATTCTTTGTCCACCCAAAGCACACAAGCTCCCTCAAAAGTCGCAGTCCCGTTGATCGTTTTAATGATGGGTACACCCAGATTCCCCAAAGCTTTCGCCACATATTTCTCTTCACCGCGGCGCACTTCAATGGCCGGTCGCGTCACAATCGCCCCCTCCGGGGTCATCAACATCAAGTCTCGGCAAAACAATGCATTGGGATAATCGCCCGTGTCCTCAACGTAGTGTACGACAACTCCGTGATCCCGGTATATTTGCGCCAGCTGGTCGTGTTGCTCTCTGGCAAGGACCGGATCCATGGGTGCTTTCCACCGGTATTTAGAGTATGTATGTTCCATGTTTTCAATTTCGTGACCCGGGCGACGCATCAAGCACGATCTCAGTTTTCCAATCTCAGAATTGACACCCCAGTCGCCCCAAAGCTTCGAGATCTCATCCTTAAATGGTGTCTGGTTCGCAAACCAACGTTCACCGTGGGATTCAATTGCCATATTCAACACTCCCTTCATAATCACCGCACTCGATGCGGCCTATCTCAATATTCTCCCCAGCAGATTCAAATCCTGCCCTGGCCATACATTTATCCGCACACCGGACATTGATTGCGCCGGGCTATTGACAACCATACGGTTTCCCTTCCCCAAAGATCGAAGATCTCATAATTATGTTGTCGCTCACTCCCGCCCAACAAGAATCGCGCAGCTTCAGATGCTTGGAGGATACCGGCCATCCCCGCTGCCATTCCCATCACCCCTGGAGAACCTGGATCTGACCTTTCTCTTCCTGGCAATCCCAAGAAACAGCCGATACACGCATCGCCAGCACGTAATTGGGTGAAAATAAACCCACCCCACCCACGAGCGCCAGCGCTGATCAGTGGGACTTTTGCCTGTACACAATAATGGGCGAGTGCAAATCGAGATGGCAGTGAATCGAAACAATCCAATACCAAATCATAATCCATCTTCAGGGAACTTGCATCATTGAGGTGCATATGAATCGCATTCACCGCTGACTGCGAATTTTTTGCGCGGATGCGTTCTTGCGCAACATTAACCTTCGCTTGTCCTACATCGATTTCATCATAAAGAATCTGCCGATGCAGATTGTGCTCACTCACAACATCATCATCGAGCAAGTCGATCCGACCGACTCCGCAGGTGCCCAGATAGATGGATGCTGCTGAACCCACCCCACCTAAGCCTGCGATCAGCACACGAGATTGCTGCAATCGCCCCTGTCCAACAATGCCAACATGATCCACGTTGATTTGACGAATGTAACGAGATTCCATGGGATCACCCCTTTAAAAATATATGCCTTATGCCCAAATTATCTTTGGTCATAAGGCATCATCCCGTCAGACTGACGGCACAACTTACGCTCTCACAGGCAAACTGCATATATGCTGTGGCCATGGAATGAAATGAGCTACCCCAATTCATCCTTTCCATGCGGAGAAAAAATTCCTCGGCGTGACTCTGTTGCCGTCACATTCTCCGCTTTAAATTTTTCCACAATATCATCACAGGCGACCCACGGATCGACTGTCTCCCCGCATGTGAATACATCCAAGGCTGCGTATCCCAGCTCCGGCCAAGTGTGAATGGCCAAGTGAGACTCGGATATGATCACAACCCCGCTGACTCCCTGAGGACTGAATTTGTGGAAAGCCACTTCACGAATTTCTGCACCTGCTCTGAGTGCTGCATTCACCATGATCTTTTCGATCGTTTCGGCGCTGTTTAAGATATCATGATCACAGCCGTAAACCTCCGCCAAAATATGGCGCCCCAAAGCATCCATCCAACCAACCTCCTGTCTTGATCAATTGTGAGCAATCACACTAATTTTAGCAGATTTGCCACAATTGTCAAGGATGAAATCACAAGGTACAGGGGGATTTTGGCGGATAACGACGGATGGAGGAGTTATTCTTCAGCAACCACTGGATTTTCAAGCACACCAATGTTTTCAATTTCCACTCGTACAACATCACCCGGTACGATGGGGCCAACACCAGCTGGCGTGCCGGTAATGATCACATCTCCGGGCAATAAAGTCATCTGGTGTGAAACATGGCTAATGACTTTTTGAATGTTAAATATCATATTGTTGGTATTGGAATTCTGCTTGATCTGTCCGTTGACATGGCTTGTGATCTTCAAGTTATTCCCGTCAATATCCGTAACGATGTAATCACCCACTGGACAGAAAGTATCAAAGGATTTTGACCGGGTCCACTGACCGTCTCCCCGTTGGAACACCCGCTCTGAAACATCATTGGCAACAAAATAGCCCAGAACATGATTCAAAGCATCTGCTTCATCGACTCGCTTGATCCGGTCTTTGATCACAACGCCGATTTCAGCTTCATAATGGGTGAGTGTTGCCTGGTAAGGTAAAACAATGGCATCACCATTTTTACTGATGGATGTCGGTGCTTTCAAAAAGATGAGTGGCTCTTTCGGTGGTTCCCGATCAGCGCCCCCTTCTTTCACATGATCCAAGTAGTTCAGTCCGATCGCAATCAGCTTGCTCGGGCAAATCGGAGGTAACAGGGATACTTCACCCTCCGGCCATTTTTCACCAGTCAAACTGTAATCACCGTAAATACACCCGTCAATCGCGTGGACCATGCCACCCTCGACAACACCATAGTGACCCTTGCCGCCTGATTCATAACGTACGAATTTCATTCCAAAACCTCCTCTTATTTTTAGTATCGCGGTTTTCGACCTTCCCGCTTTGCCTTCAATATCACACCGTAATATGCTGCTCCTGCAATTCCCAATGCAACACTGGATTGAAACAAAGTCCATGATGTAAATGGGACCTTAAAAAAGAATCTGAATGCCAAATAGAGCAACGGGTAAGCCAAAATTGCAAATATCGTAAAATACCCAAACAACACAACCCATGGATTCATCCGATTCATTCGTTTCTCGCGAGGGGACAGTTTACTGTCCGGTGTCTTCTTCTTCTTCTTTTTGGCCAACCCGATTCCCTCCTACGCATGACTACCTTCAATTTTGGCTTTCATACCTTTGAGCATCATTTCGCAATTTTCCCGCACCTTCACCCTGGCAATCGGGTGTAAAAGTGCCGCAACCATCGGAATGCCAAATTCAAAATCGACAGTCAATGTAACCAATGTGGCTCCATTTTGTGGCTCAAACGTCCATGCGCCTTCAAATTTCTTCAGATCACCTTCAATTTGGGTGTATTTGATGATTCGATTTGCATCATCAAACTCATCCCGTTCCTTCCATTTGAGAACCCTGCCTTCCAGTTTGGTCACCCACTGGGTGATGGTCATCGCAGGTGAGCGCTCTAATGTCGTGACGCTGACCACATCTTTCATGAAAAGCGGATAAGATT
Organism: uncultured Candidatus Sumerlaeota bacterium; assembly: GCA_964600665.1. Taxonomy (GTDB): domain Bacteria; phylum Bacillota; class SLNR01; order SLNR01; family SLNR01; genus CAZRKC01. Next base: position 27,253 of record CAZRKC010000010.1, on the reverse strand, counting down.
CCATATCTTTGGCTACTTCATATACTGCAGCCGGATCAGCCTGCACGATGATCGTTGCTTCCACAAAGGGCATTGCTTTCACCTCTCTCCATTTTCTACAGTTCGTCAGCTAAGGCTGCTGCCTTAACCGCGGCCCCTTCCAATACACCAAGGACATAATCGATCTGCTCTTTTGTGATCACCACGGGTGGTTCCATTCGAATCACATGTGGATTATTCAAAGTATAAACAGCCAAAATACCGTGGTCGATTAGTTCTGACATCATCAAACCCGCAATACCTGGTTTTGTCATATCAACACCGATCAAAAATCCCTTGCCTCTGACCTCGCGAATGACAGTCGGATAACGGGCTGCGATCTGCTTCAACCCTTCGATCATATAGGTTCCCCAAGTTTTCGCTTTTTCGACCAATCCTTCTTCCAGAATAACCTGAATGGATGCGATGCCGGCGGCACAAGCAATGGGGTTTCCTCCGAAAGTGGATGTATGGATCAGAGGGTGCACGATAAATTGTTCCCAAACCGCAGCCCTGGCGACAAACGCGCCAATGGGCATGACCCCGCCACCCAAGGCTTTAGCTAATACCATGATATCTGGAACCACCCCATAGTGGTCAGCTGCAAACATGGCACCAGTTCGGGCAAATCCGGTCTGGACCTCATCCAAAATCAGTAAAACTCCGTGGGCATCACATAACTCTCTGACTTTGGGCAAATAATCATCATCCGGAACATTCACACCACCCTCACCTTGGATCGGTTCGAGAATAATCGCCGCAGTATTCTCATCCACGGCATCAGCGATGGCGGCAAAATCATTGAATGGTACATGAACAAACCCTGGCAACATCGGACCAAACGGCTCTTTATACTGCGCACGGCCGCTTGCACTCAGCGAACCCATGGTTTTTCCATGAAATGCGTTGATCGTTGAGATGATGTTGAATTTACCAGTTGCTATTCGGGCTAACTTGATGGCCCCCTCATTGGCTTCCGTCCCGCTGTTGCAAATGAAACTGTATTGCAGATCACCGGGTGTCACCTCAGCCAGCAATGCAGCCAATTCAGCCAAAGGTTTACTGAGAAGGATCTTTGACGACAAAGGCATCTGGTCCATCTGCGCTTTCACTGCGGCAATGATTTTGGGATGACTGTGGCCAGGAACAAACATTCCGTAACCGCCAGCGCAATCGATGTATTCCTTGCCGTAAATATCTTTGACGATCGTTCCTCGTGCTTCCCATTCAATGGTGCTGAGTCCCATGAATTTAAATACAGATACCAGCGCTGGATTCAAAAATTTCTCATACTTTGAGATGACATCTTCCACCACCGCATCTTTATCTGCAATACTCCATTCGCCAAATGGTTTTTCCACACCCAAGCCCTCCTTTTTGTGATCTTCATACCCACACATTACTTCAATACCGTATTCGACAGGAAACCCGTTTCCCCTGTCGAAAAGAATGATGACGTGATAAATTTGCACAGGTTTGTGCAACACATCTGCCTGTATGTACCAAATCGAAGGGATTAGTCAATTCCTAGGGGGTGAATTCCATGACAGTCATAGCCTATATCTATGTTTGTCTCGTCGGTGGTACCGCATTTATGGCGATTCGAATGGGGATGAACGCCGGGTTTTCACCTCTTTACTTTGCCGGTATCCGCTTTTTGCTGGCGGGAGGAATTCTATTGGGGTATCTTGCCCTCAGCCGACAGCTGGCCCCTTTGACACCCCTCAACATCCGCCGCATTCTTCAAGTCGGCCTATTTACCACTTCCATCCGCTTTGCAGCCCTTTACTGGGCACAACAGTATATCCCCTCGGGCCAGGCAGCACTCCTATCTGCAACATACCCCCTGATGGTGATCATGGTCCATTCGGTGGATGGGCGAAATATGCCACCCCGGCATCAATGGATTGGCCTTTTAGGTGGCTTCACTGGGGTTTTCTTGATTATGCAGGCGCCAGTCCAAATTCCATTCTCAAATCTTGCCTGGCTCGGCACTTTGGCTGTACTCGGCGGGGAGCTGGTTAACGCCATTGCCACCATCACCGCCCGCAAAGTGCTCCAGTCCGGCATCGGTGCTTGGCAAATGAATGCATTGCAGATGCTGTTCGGCAGCGTCCTCCTGCTTGCCTTAGCCTGGATTCGCGAACCATTTCCCACGGTCCAAATCTGGCAGGCTGGATTCATCCCCCTGATCTATCTGACATTTGCCGGTTCAATCGGTGGAACCAGTACCTTTTATTGGTTGGTATCCAAAATGGGGCCGATCATTCCCTCCACCTGGTCATATTTTTCGCCAGTGATTGCGCTGACCGCAGGTAGTTTGATGCTGAAAGAGATTTTTACGGTCCGGCAACTAATCGGTGCCGTATTGATCGTTGTCTTTGTCGCCATCGCCCAGTTCTGGCCTCGCATCATCCACGCGATCCGCTCACATTCATCGTTGGATTGAATATTTTCTCATATTTTTTGAATTCTCACCATCTTGATGATATACTTCACCATGCATTAACGCCAGACTACCCAGAGGGCCAGATGCGGCGACTGCCGTTTTCATCCCGGCGTCGATCCGTTCTTTGAGGAACGATTCGATCATGTGATCACGCCGGCATGATTTGAAAAAAACCGCAATCCACCACAGAAGTGATTCGCTCGTTAGTGGGTGAAGTAAACCGATCTGCAAAGTCAAAAGATATCAGTCGATCCGGATTTCGAATCTGATGCAGTATGTCGTCCGCTTTCCCCCACAAACCCGCATATCATCAACTTCTTCTTTGGACCATGAATGCCAACGTCCGGGCTAACGCCTGATGTGGATCCTGAAGATACCGCATACTGTTAACCTCCCAGGTCACGATCCCGTCGAATCCACGGCTGGTTAATGTATGAAAAAAACCATGAATATCCAGATGGCCATCCCCCGGTACAAAATGCCCTCCCGGATTCCCGTCTGCCATATGGATCAACTGGATTCTGGGTCCAAAGACATCAAAGTATTGATCCAATGTTTCTCCTGCAACCGCCATCGCCACTATATCCACACAAACATTCAGGCAAGGTGAATTCACTGCCTCCACAATCCCCTGAATATCATGCAACCGGAGACCAAGATTTGTTTCGAACGGCTGAAGCTGTTCAATGATTAGATTCATCCCGTTTGTTTCTGCATGTTTTACGACTTTTTTTATTGAGTCAATCGCATATCCCATGGAAACATCTTTGGGAATATCCCTTTGTCCAACCCCTGAAGTAATAAATACGGCGGGAGCATTGAGTATTTGCGCATATTCGATCCCGCGGCAGAAGTATTCCACACTGATTTTCCGATGGATTGGGTCAGAGGAAGCAATATTGACAGGATAGTTGATTTGTTCCTGAGTATAGCACGCCACCCACATATTAAGCTCATCCAGCCGGTTGCGAATTCTTTTCAATCCCGCGACTGCATCTCCATGGCATCTGAACATTTCAGGAGTAAAATGCGGTGCTCCGGCCCAAAAATCGACCCCTGAAAATCCGCACTGCCGCATCGATTGCAGAAAATATTCCAGGGTCCATTGTGCGTACTGGACACTCATGATCGCAGTTTTCTCCATAGGCCAGATCATGGAAACACCCCCCAAATATTTTGATGGGCCTGATTCGTTAACGAAATCAGGCCCATCGCGACTATCCCTGCCATGCCGGATCAAACACCCGTATAGATTTTTCGGCAAATTCAATACCCATGTTACTGATGCGGCCAATCTCTGCCAAAGACAATCCTTCCTGGGCAAGCCGAAAGCAAAGATGCTCCAACGATTCAGCCACTTCGATGATATGCCGGTCGGGGTCATAAAGCCGCATGACCAATTGACGCCAGGGTTGTTCCCGGAGGGGATGGACCCACTCCACACCCATGTGATCTAACGTTGCTGCCATGGACTCCACATCGTCATGTTCAAAATACAATTCAAAGCAATGTCCCCCCATGACGATCGCATGATGCTCGATCAGATTCGCATAATGTGATTCCAAGTGGATGGAGAAATCACCAACAAATGTGACATTTTCTCCAAAATCAAATCGAATTCGTTGTCCCAAAGTCTTTTCATAGAACCTTTTCGATCGCTCCATATCAGACACGACCAATAGTGGACTGATATATTTCATCCACCGTCACCCTCTCTACCAGCTTCGTCCACCGCCGCCACCACCACCGCCACCGGAAAATCCCCCACCTCCGAAGCCACGCCCTCCGGAGCCACTTTGAGGGTTGTGGGCCAGTGCAGTACCGACTGAATTCATACTTCGGTTCATGCTGTTGGCAAACATCCATGCATTAAAATGACCTGCCTGGCTACCCCGGTACCATTCCGGTGCTTCCATCGTCAGATCCTTGAATTTTTCCGACCAAATACGGGTCACACGCAGCACTTGGGCATATGGAAGAATGTCATAGAAATAACTGGGTTTTTCTTCCAGTAGCCGTTCGATGCGCGCTTTCTCTGCAGTGGTTAAAAATCGTCTGAAACCTAACAACTTGCCCATGATCCGATCTCCATATGGAGTTCGCTTTATGGTCAGTCTGCCCAAAAGATGGGCAGCAAAAGCCATGATCACAACCGGAATCAAAACATATGCCAGATCGATCTGGGCACTGACAACAAAAAGGACAGCTATGCCGGCGATCAGCATTAATATTGAAAAGATGGTCATGGTGACCGTGCTGCTTCTGGGCATGACCTTCCCTTTCGTTAAAACTGTACACAGACCTGCGATGCCGATAAAGACCAACAGCGCCATCACAAAACCAATGCCAATTGCCCCGACATCTAAGAAAAAGCCGGAGCTCCTTACAAATGCAATAGTTCCAAACGCCCATAGTGGCAAAATTGCCAAAGCTGAAGACAATATGCTGGAGATCATACTGGATCGTTGGATCAAATTGCGTTGGGGGTTGCCATTGAAGTAATCGCCCACCATGCGGATTGCACTGCTCATCTCAGTTGAAAAAGTTCCCGCCAGTGTTTTGGTACTCACTTCGTTGCGCCCGCCTTGAAAGAGGCTGTCGAAGAAAAATGATGCGTAAGGTGGTGTCCCTGTGGGCAAGGGTTTGCGTCGAATCAGGTTGAATTGATCCTTTCCCATATCTTCGACAAACAGGTAGCCTTGGGACGCCCAGTAAAGGATCAAGCTCGTCACATCGGATGGGGAGACGGCACCATCATAGATGTATCCCGCTTCTGCAGGGGTGATCCCTTCCGGGGGATAAAACTCCGGAGTGATGACGAGATGATTATCTCGACCCCGTGAATGCCATACAAAATATGTGAACAAGAGAATCAATCCGGCGAACCCGGGGAGATAGTATATTGCGCCTTCTCCGGGTACCCGATAGGTACTGTAATAACCTTGAGGCAGATCGACCCGAATCGTCACACCTTCAAAATTTTGTAATACCCGGGTGGTTTCTCCGGATATTTGAAGGCCGGATATGCGTTTGGTGACCCCCGTTGTATTTTCTGATCCAATACGGCCCAATGTCAAATTAACCTGATTGGCATCGAAAGCAGCTGGCATATCAACAATATAGTTGACCCGGTCGATCGTCGTATCCCAATCCACCCCGATTAGGTTTAGATACAACTCTTCTCGTTCACCGAGGACTGTTTTGCCGAAAATCAAGGTGTAGCGAAGGGTATACGTTTTCGGTCCGATAATATATTGATTAGCATCACCGATGCGGATCGATGCCACATCATTTTCCACTGTGACTTGATACGGATCCCCTTCCACCCGTATGTCAGTAATCCGGATTGGGCTCCCTTTATACCGTAAAGGGATATCACGGATGATTCCCCGCCGCTCCAGGGAAAAATTGAGTTGAATCGTTTCCCGGATCTCCACACGTGTATCCGTTCCAACGGTTGCCTGTACGTCGAACTGTTGGATTGTAAATGCTTCAGCCGCCAATACATTCTGTGACAGCAAAAACATGAAGCAAACCAGGAACAGCATAATGCATAGGCGTTTACTAAAAATTGACACGGACATTTTCCCGCTCTCCCGTTTCGATTTCAAAATACGCACCGCGTTTGAAACCGAACATATTGGCAATCACTGAACCTGGGAACAATTCTGTACGGGTGTTGTAGTCTTTCACCACGGCATTGTAGTATTTGCGGGATTGAGCAATATCTTCTTCCACTTTCTGCAGTTGGCTCTGCAAATCCAAGAAACCCGCATTTGCTTTCAAATCAGGGTAATTCTCTGCCAGGGCAAATAATGATCGAAGTGTACCGGTCAACATATTTTCACCGGCTTGCCGTTCTTCAATACTGGTAGCCCCCATGGCTGCGCTGCGAGCTTGTACAACTTTCTCAAAAGTTTCCTTCTCATGACTGGCATACCCTTTGACGGTTTCCACTAAATTGGGGATCAGGTCGTACCGTTTTTTCATGTAGACATCCATTGTGGCAAATGCTTCATCTTTTAAATTCCGCAAGGATATCAGCTTGTTGTAGACCGATACACCCCATAATAAAAGGGCCAGTGCAATCCCAACGAGTCCGTATACAAATGGCATAGTCTCCCTCCTCTTTAATGTTTGATATAAGCATACACCCAAATCAGAAATATAACCATAGTTCGATATGAACAAGTGTAAACGATTTGCTCAAATTTTCTGAAGTAGATCCTGTTTTTTTTGTCGAAATTCCTCTTCAGTTATCACGCCCCTTTGCTGAAGATCTGCTAGACGCTCCACCAAGTTCAAAATTTGCTCTGCCGCCTCAGTACGCCATTGTCTTGCAGGTACACTTGGAAACATGGCTCGTAATTGTTGAAAGAGGGGTTCAACCCCTCCGGTCATCCAATGGGGATAAAATCGCGCTGCAAGGCTCTGGTCCTGGTGGGAATACCGTAGGACCAATTCCCGACTGTCATACATTCGATGCATACCAATCAAGAGATCCGGCTGGCTTTGCCCAAAAAACGGGTCTCGCATGAAACCACGGAGGATCGGGTCGGTGGCATTGGGCTTTTGCGGACGACTTTCCATTCCGCTGACTAAATCCACATCCCCATCCATGTAAAGCTCCTCCAAATGATCATGTTGGATGCAAAATACTGGTAACCCTCCCGGGAAAGCATCCAGCAACCGATTATGGACCACACCGTCACCGTCCATGAAGAAAAGCCGCCGTACCATTTGCGTCACCTGTTTATACTCTTTTTCCCGAAGGGGATCGTTCCACTCTGCTAAAAGGCTCTCCAGGTCGTAGGTGTAGCAAAAATTACGCTGCTCATCACGCCAGAAAATAATGCGAGCACTGTTTGCACTGCGTTTCAGTCGCTCCCATCCCAACTGAAGGGACAGAATGCAATATCCTCGAAGATCGTCATTCATTGAGTTATATTTCCAAGCGGTCCGCAAAGCATCGATCTGGCGCAGGACCATTTTTCCAGTCATCTCATTAAAATACGCCATGTTCGCTAATGGTTGGATGCCTCGTTCGTTCATATCAATCTCCAAAGCGGCTAACCCGGTTGCTTTGGCCGGCCACCGTTGTGGAGGTATTGATGAGCGGCTAAGGACCGGCTGCAGCAAGTGTCGGTGCACAGCCTGGATTGCTTGACTGCGTCGTAACATTTTTCCTGCATTCGCTTTCTTCGGGTCAATTTTGGGCACAGGTATCTCCAGCTGCATTAATAGCATATCAACATTCCGATCCGTAAAAACCGCATCCCGCATCTTTTCGACTTCCCGAAGTTCCTGCAATAACGCAGAAGTCGTTGTCATCCCGTTACTCGACACAGTTATCATCCTCCATCAGGATCTTTGATAAACAACTTCACCATTGATCAACGTCGAGACAACTGACGCCTGCAAGTCAAACGGATGGCGGTCCCAGACAACCAGGTCGGCATCCTTTCCCACTTCAATGCTTCCCATCCGGTCAGAAAGCCCCAAAATGTCAGCTGCATTGATAGAGATGGATTTAAGTGCCTCGATTTCGTCTAAACCTGATTTATACGCCAATGCCGCGCACATTGGTAAATATTCAAGGGGTATCACCGGGCTATCTGTCATGATAGCAATTTTCACACCAGCAGCCACCAAGACCCGTGGTGTATCAAATGTCTTATTATTCAATTCAAACTTGGATTTGCTGCCAAATGTTGGCCCAACAATTGCGGGGTACCCTTCTTCCGCTAAATGGGAGGCAATCAAATGTCCCTCAGTGCAATGCTCCAAGGTTAATTTAACACCAAATTCCTTGGCAATCCGGATTGCTGTAAATATATCGTCTGCCCGATGGGCGTGTGCCTTTAAGGGGATTTCTCCCCGCAGCACTGGTATCATCGCTTCCATTTTCATATCGTATGCCGGCTGCTTGCTTGGGTCATCCAGGGCAGCTGCCTTTTTTTGCATATATTCGGATGCCTTTGCAAGCGTTTCTCTTAACATGGCCGCCATCCCCATCCGGGTGGTTGGCATCGCTTTCCGTTCAACATAGGTCCGCTTAGGATTCTCACCAAAAGCACATTTCATCGCCAGGGGATCTTTCACCACCATTTGATCGACACGGTCTCCATGAAGTTTAATCACAACAAATGTTCCCCCAAGGACATTGGCGCTGCCAGGACCCGTAGCTGCAGCGGTCACACCACCTTTAACGGCATTGGCAAATGCTTCGTCCCGGGGATTGATTGCATCAACGGCACGGAGGTGGGGTGTTACGGGGTCTGTCATCTCATTTCCATCTGCGCCTTCAAAACCAATCCCTTCCTCCCACATGCCAATATGGCAATGCGCATCGATGAAACCCGGGAATACCCATCGCCCGGTCCCATCGATCACGGTCGCCTTCGCAGGCACTTGCACATCCGAACCCACCGCAATGATTTTACCCTGATCCGTCAGAATCGTTCCTTGTTCAATAATCCCCGCTGCCATGGTGTAAATTTTCGCGTTGGTAATCGCCAGCATGAATATCCCTCCAATTGTCATAATCACCGCACATTAGCTCTTTAATACATTGCCACAAACCATTATGAGATGTAATCCGTCGATCAGGTATGCTTACATGACATGTGCCACGGGTTGCACAAATGATTCCAATTTCACAAATACATCGATCCTTGGGTCACCTGGAGTGATACGTCATAATCTTGCATCGGTGATTTTTTAATGATCCCGCTGCCTTTTCAGGCATATGACCTACAGGTAATATTATCCATTCATACGCAGATTCCTTGTGGATGGAAATAAATTTATGCAAGCAGATCAGTTCCGTGTATGAAAACCCATCTACATAATCCTGTCATCACTAAGCTTAAATAGGCTGATCACCTGCCCGTTGGCCAATTTTTCTGTCAAGAGCTGCCGAAACCGGACTGTTTTCGTACGATTTGCATCCCGTAACGATGCCAGCTCTGCCGTGATTTGAATTTGCCGGTTAATTAAGCCCTCCAGAATGTCTTCAAAACACCCTAGGCGGTGGGTTGCAATACCTGCGTACCCATACGGTGTCAACTCAATATATGTTGGGTCAACAACGTATTGATGTGTATCGTTATGCAAATAGGTGAGCCTTTCCATTGCTATCACCCCTTTATTGCGAGTATTTTGCACCGTGAGCTAGAATCCTGCTGGTGCCATGATATATAAAGGAATCCCCCTGTAAATGCAGAACCATATCTCAAAATCAACATGAAGGAGGTTACAGGATGATCAGCAAACGTCAACTTGGCAAAACCGGTGTGATGGTTTCACTATTCAGTCTTGGAGGCGAAGCCGCCATTGAAAAGCGGGATCAAGCGCACGCAGCAGAAACAATCATCAATCATGCCCTCGATCTGGGAGTCAACTACATGGATACTTCCCCCACATACGGTGATGGTGGTAGCGAGGAAAACATTGGCCGGGTCATGGCCTATCGGCGTCAGGATGTGTTTCTCTCCACCAAGACCCATGACCGCACATATGACGGAACCATGCGACTTCTGGAGTCTAGTCTGACCCGTCTGCAAACGGATCACCTGGATATGTATCAGATTCATGATATTCGCCAGCCCGAAGACCTGGAAACCATATTTGATCATGATGGCGCACTCAGAGCTGTAATCGAATTAAAGGATCAAGGTGTCATTCGTTTCCTGGGAATCACCAGCCACAAAGTACCGGATGTCCTGCTTGAAGGTATTCGACGGTATCCCTTTGACTGTATTCTTTGCGCTCTCAATGCAGGTGATATCCACCATGCTCCATTCACGAAAGAATTGATTTGGGAAGCCTCCAAACGCGACATGGGGATCATTGCAATGAAGGTGACGGCTGTGGGGCGGATTTTCAAAGAAGGTGGACTCACTTCGATGCAGCAAGCTTTGGGATATACCTGCTCATACCCCATCAGTACGGCGATCGTCGGTGTATCCAATGTGCAACAAGTAGAAGAAAATGTTGCCATCGCAACTGATTTCAAACCCTTCACCGAACTGGAAATGCGACAATTGGAATCCCTTACAGCCCCGTATGCCTACGATGCAAATTTCTTCAAACATGAATGGTAATCTTTTCGAGAACAAAAACTCCTGGATTAATCCAGGAGTTCATTGACCTGACTGGCAAAATGTAGAACACCGTTTACATCATTCATCACAGCCCATTGTTTGTGGACAATCAAATCCAAATGACTCATAGCCTCCCCCACGGCAAATATCTTCTGTGCAACCGGAAACGCATCCCAATTATCCGCGCGAATTTTCCAGGTCATCCGGCTGGCAATTTCTGCGACGGTCATGGGTTGTTCCGAATGACTCAATATCCCGAGAATTTCGTCCATTCGGAGGGCATGATGCTCCAGAAGTTCATCGATGCGACGGGGATGATCATGGATCAATGCCCGGTGAGCCGGCAGCATCAATTTAATGGGATATGCATAGATTTTTTTCAGGCTGTCCAGATATTGTTGCAAGATGACCGGATATTCTTCACCCCAGTAGGTGATATTGGGTGTGATGGGATCTAATACATGATCACCTGAAAAATATATCTGATGATTTCGCTCATATAAATTGATCATGTCTGGAGTATGGCCGGGCACAGATACGACTGTCAATTGATAGTTGCCGATGGTAATCACATCATCTTCAGCAAGGACTGTGAAATCAAAAGTTCCACCCGGTGCATAGGCTTTCCCAGGATGGCTGTTCATGTGCTCATCATTGAGGACCAACCCGTACATCCGCATGCGATCCGTGGTCGACCTCCATGCCCGATGCTGATGAATCCGGTTCACAGCTGATCCATCACCCTGACTCATAAAGAGTTTTGCACCCATCAGGGATAGATCATACGCCAACCCAGAATGGTCACTATGCAAATGAGTCACGATCACATCGGCTTTTCCGGGGTCGACTTCCAATGCTTCAAGATTCGAAAAAAATGCCTCCCGGGCTTCCGTTACATTGAATCCCGTATCGATAATCAGATTCCGATCGTCCCCTTTAATCACATAGCTATTTAAAGATTTCAAAGGGTTCCGGGGCAACGGAATCTCACTGCGATAAATATTTGCATACACCTCTTCAATCATGATTTCACCCTTCCTGATTCAGTCCTGATCAGTTATGTTCTATAACGATAGTTTTAATTATATCCTGAAATCGGAATACGAGCAAATGATCTATCCCCAAAAGACTTGAGATCTGGCTTGACGGCACCAACTTGTTCGATTATCATTGACTTAAGTTCAATATCAACCACAAACAAAGGGGGAATAACCATGAAAAAAATTGTTGTATTTGGCAGCAAATATTGCCCAGACTGCCCTCCCATTCAAACATTATTAGGATCGCTAGGTCTGGAATATACTTACGAAGATGTATCTGACGGGATGCGGCAATTATGGGAATTCTTGCAATACCGCGATCGTCGGCCTGAATTTGATCGCATCAAAGCACAACACGCCATTGGTGTACCATGTATTGTCATTAATGACGGGGAGGCCATTTTCTTTCAAGACTTGTCTGTAGCAGATCTGCAAGCATCCCTATCCGACTAACTGGCACAAAGGAGACGAACAAATATCCACGGACAGAGTATGCAGAGCCAATGATTACGCCTAGCAATGATGTCGGTAAGCAGCGTAAGCCCAACGATGATTCATATTTGGAGGTGTCAAGTGTTGTTGAAACCCGAAATTATCTCACTCCTTGGGACCCCCCACTATGCAGCACCCGCGGAAGGGGATGCGTTAGCAAAATTGATGGTGGAACTGGAAGAAGCTGAAAACGGATTAACTGATCACCCAAATGATCCGAATATGCATGTTATGGTTGGACGCCGCCTAGCGTATCTTTGGCGCTATCATGAGTCAATTGCAGCTTACACCCAAGCCATCAGTCACTTTCCTTCCTTTGCCCCGCTGTATCGTCATCGGGGACACCGGTATATCTCAATTCGACGATTCGGACCCGCTGCCAAGGATTTGACGATTGCTAATGATCTCCAGCCAAATGATTTCGATATCTTGTATCATCTTGGACTGTCTCGATGGCTTCAGGGGGACTATGAAGGTGCCCGCATCGCCTATGAGTCCTATCTGCCCATGTGTACTGATGACGATCAACGCATTCCTTTGACCTATTGGCTTTATATGACATTGCGCCGGTTAGACCTGGATCAAGCGGCAGAGTTGCTTTTGGAGACTTCCGGTACGCCCACGATCAAAGACGACAGTGTTTACTACTTCAACGTCCTGCGGCTTTTCATGGGCGTTATCGAAGAAGCAGAAGCGATTCAATTGATGACGGAAAATGACCTTGCCGCCGGCACTATCGGTTATGGGATCGGGCTTTGGCATCTATTTCATCAACGTCCTAGCGAAGCCATGCGGATGTTTGACACCGTCTTGACTGGTAAATACTGGCCAGCTTTTGGTTTCATCGCTGCAGAAGTTGAAAAAGCAAGGTTGGAAAAGCTCCTGTAGATACAAATAAAAACACTTGATCCTTTTCAATACCCTTGTTTGCAGAACACCCTTTGGGTGTTTCTTTTTTCGCGATTGTTCGGAAACTGTCGTGTGCGCTCATATGGCATGCGGTTTATTCTCCATTGTTGATATGATATCACTTGACCGCCACCGCAATTAAAAGATCACTGCCCGTTTGATCGTACGGTGAGAAATCATATCCACCCCAAAAATGGATTTCTTGAAACCCGGCTTCCCGAAGCAATCGCATTTGGTCCCCTTGCAAGAATATCTTTGCATACTCAATGCTCCACACTTCAGTTTTTGTCTCTCCCGGTTTCCGGATGATATCCACGATATTATATCGTGCGCCATCCTGAGGCAAATAATCGATGACAAACAGGCGGCTGATCTCAGGGCGATCCACTGCCAAAATGAAGCGTGGTTTCATCATCCATTGTTTATCCGTCGTTCCCTGAGTTAATACCAGAATACCCCCTTTACGCAAAACCTGTCGCATGCTGGTTAAAGCCCGCAATGCTTCCGTATCATTGGGCATATGGTCGATGGAGCTTGACAAGCATACGACTGCATCGAAAGGTTCCGAATAGTGGCTTGCAAGGTCCCGATAATCTACCTGGTGTAATGGGATCTCATCCAAACCATCGCCAGCCAGATTTCTCCTGGCTTGGGCCAGCATGGACATGGACAGATCAGACCCGGATACTTTCATGCCGATCCGGTGGAACAGATATAAGTGACGCCCTGTGCCGCAGGCACAATCATGAACAGTGTGGATTTCATGTTGATTGAATAACTGGCGGAAAAAATTGTAGGTACCAGGGCTGTGTTGGTTGTATGTTCCCCAGAATGCATCGTATCGTGCAGCAAATTCAACATACTGATCTTCTTCCATGCTATCACCTCCTCAAGCATTCAACCGAAGAACGATCCGACTGAGACAATGTCTTAGCAAGCGACAAGTGGTGCATGCATCATTCATCAAGACCGGCCTTTCTCTTTTGCATTTTTTGTTTCCAAATATGACGAATCCCCGTCAGCGTTGACTCAAGATCGTCCTGGCTCAACTGATCCAGAATATCCAGATTAGATTTGAAGTACTCGATTTGTTCTACATCAACCGATTTTCGGTCCGGGGTTTTGGAAAGACGACTGACAAAAAATGTCGCAACACTACCGGTGACCATGCCGATCAACCCAATTCCGACGATCATTAAGATGCCGGCCACGATTCGCCCACCTGCAGTCTCCGGTGACAAGTCCCCGTACCCCACTGTCGTTGTTGTAACCAGTGCCCACCAAATCGCATCGCCCATCCGGCTGATACGGGGTTCAAGGGCCATGATGGCCACGGCCCCGATTAATACTGAAAAACCGGCAAAAAGAATCACATACTGAAGGCCGTTTGTCTTCATAATCGCCTGAAAATCACCAGTAATTTTCCCCATTAAATTCATGACTCTGGCAAGCTTTGAAGTCCGTGACAGGCGCGCTAACCGGGCAATCCTCCCAATACGGGCAAGTCTCGCTAAGCGGAAGGCCTTATCAAATGGAATGATGGCAAGCAAATCAAAAAGATTGTTTCTCACAAACCGGAGTTTCTGCTTTGCATGCCAAAGGCGATATCCATAGTCTGCTGTAAAGATCAGCAAAATGGCAAGATCGATCCGCATGAAGAGCAATTCGGTTTGTGGCGCAAGCGGATAGGCATACTCAATCAGCAAGATGACCATCACGATCAGTGCTAACATGATCATGATCAATTCATACCGGATACCCAGGCTGTTCTCATTTCCCTGATGATCATCCACGCTATCACCGCTTTCCCCTTTGCATGTGTATGTAGTTGATATTCATGGAGGAAGAGGTTTTTCCTTCTTACTTTCACACGATACAACGACCCCCTTCATGAAACAGTTTTTTGCAAACCGTCTAACATAAAAGGGGTCGCTTCTTTGCATATTGACCGGTGGCTACACAGATGATCAAGACGATCCCCCGTTTGCAGGACCGCTATTGACCGAATCGCATCATCTTGCCATACAACCCGCCCTGATAAATCGCATTCTTGACCACGACCTCCCCATCCACGATCACATAATGGAGTCCATCACACCGGGTAAAACAATTTTTAAAATCTGCTTGATCGATGATTTGCTCCGCATCAAATATGGTAATATCTGCATCCATACCGACGCGCAAGAGTCCCTTCTGATCTAATTGATAGACCATAGCCGGCAAACTGGTCATTTTCCGTACCGCATCCTCCAAAGTCAAGACTCCCAGCTCGCGCACATAATAGCCCAAAACCCGTGGGAAGGACCCAAAAGCCCGCGGATGACAGTTGGTGCAACCTGGGTACATGAGTCCATCACTGCCGATCATTGTTCGAGGGTGTTGCATGATCCGTTTGACATCTTCTTCACTGATCCGCCAGCTGATATTACCGGTTGTGAGCTCATCATGCAATAGAAGATCCATATAAAGCTCACATGTATCCATCTGCATCTTCTTGGCCGCATCAATCAGCATCATTCCGTTTAATTCCGGATGACTAACAGAGGTGGAAATCATCACCCCTGCAAAGAAGCGGTCGGGAGATTCATCTCCCAGCATGGTTTCACGTATCACACGCCGCTCTTTCTGGTCTGCCAAACGTCTGAGAATCTCTTTAAAACCAGCCGCATGAATTTCTTTCGGCAAATAGATATTCATCACCGTCGCACTTGCAATATATGGATATTGATCAATAAAAACATCGTATCCTTCTGCATTGACCTGATCGATCATTTCCAGGCTTAATTTGGGTAATCCCCAACACTTCTCGGGTCTTCCCGCTGCTTTGTGATGAGATATGACTGTTTTGATTCCTGTCGCTCTAACGATGGTTAAAACCTCTTCCACAGACTGGATCAGTTTCTCCCCTTCATCTCGCATATGTAATGAGAACAACCCCCCATAACGGGCTGCTACACGACACAGTTCAATCAGCTCATTGAGTTGGGTATACACACCGGGAGCATAGAACAGTCCCATGGACAACCCTAATGCCCCTGCTTTCATGGCGTCTTCAACATACGCTTTCATTTGCTCCAATTCCAAGGCATCCGGTGTGCGGTCATCGTACCCCATCACCGCGATGCGAATCGTATTGTGTCCCACAAAACAAGCCATACTGGTTCCCAGGGACAGACGTGTGATGTGATCCATATACTGACCAAATGTTTGCAGATACTGCATGTCACCAGAGACGCCCTGTGGCATCAGATTTGTCATTGCCCTCATGCCTGCTTCATAATGCTGAATGCTTAAGGGTGCTGGGGAAAACCCGCACATACCGGCAATTTCAGTTGTTACCCCTTGTTCCAACTTGTGTTGCGACTCTGGCATACTCTCCAAAACGAGATCCCCATGACTATGAGAATCGATAAATCCGGGGGTAACGATCAAACCGGTTGCATCAATTACCTGTTTTGCGTCCTGCTGGATCCTGCGGTGTATCTTTGCGATTCGATGATTCTGAATTGCTAAGTCCGCATGAAACCCAGGATTTCCGGTACCGTCAATAAGCTTGCCATTTTTGATGATCATATCATACATCTAGTCCACCTCGATCTGATTATTTGCGCCGTCTGAGCACCTGCGACAGGGCGATTATTCCGGGTTTGGCCCACATTTTGGTTGACAGAAAATCCACCAATGCAGTCAATTCTCAATCATGTCCGATGACTTGAATTATTCACACGTAAACCAACAAACTGAGCGAATCATGCTGGAATGCAACATGGACTCTGGACAATCAAGCTATGGCGTGAATTCATGCTTTGTTTGAATAATGGCTGACACACCATTTCATTTCGATACATGACACTATTACCGTTCTTAGGTGCCGGTTTCCTGCTTGGGTCATGAAATTCCTTTTACCCGGATCATCTTATCTAATCAGAATGAAAAGCAAAAATAAGGCATTGACTATTCCAGTGCAGTTCCTTTGGAAGGAATGTATAACCGAGACATATCTGTTTTTTCGTGGGTAAGTAACGCGGCTTTTTTGTGGATACCCCCTGCGTAGCCTGTGAGACTACCATCAGCACCGACAACCCGGTGACATGGGATGATAATCGAAATCGGATTATGCCCAACCGCACCGCCCACGGCTTGACAGGCCATATGTGTTTTACCCAGTTGATCGGCTATTACCTGGGCTATCTCCTTATAAGTCATAGTCTTTCCATAAGGGACTGCACATAAAACGTCCCAAACCAAATGTTGAAACCCGGTGCCCTTTGGCGCCAGGGGTAACGCATGAATTTCAGGTTTCCTGTCATTAAAATATTGGTTAAGCCATTCTTTTGTCATTTGAAAAACAGGAAGTTCATCCTTTTCCATTACATCAGTCCCCAGGGATTGCCCGAAATATTTCTGCCCGGCAAACCACCCGCCAACCAAATGGGTCCCATCACTTGCCAATAACATCAAACCCAACGGTGAAACATATTCTGTGGAAAAAATCATCGCATAGCCTCCTTTTAGTCTGTCGACTTTTGAGATAATCCATACCATAAACTGATCGTTGCATAACTGCGCCATGGTCGCCATGATTCCGCCAATAGTTGAATGTCTTTTGGCTTCCGCGGCGCAAGTGCTTTAATCAACCCATGATCCAATTTGGGAAATGCATCCGGCCACCCCATCCCTCGCATGGCAATATATTGTGCGGTCCAGTCACCGATCCCCGGAATTTTTTTTAACTTTACTATTTCGTCATCAGGATTGCCCGTGAATGAGATGTTGAGATGACCATTTGAAAACGCTTCCGCTAAATACCTAATCGCTTTCGCGCGGGTTGCTGTGATACCGAGGGGACCCAAGTGATTTCCGACCGGCCCATCTAATGCAATTATATCTGATGCAGAGGGAAAGAAATGAGTCAGCCCATCCTGATTCATGTGGCAGGGGTGTCCATAAACCTTGACCAGCCTCTCACTTAATGTATTTGCCGCTTTAATGCTGATTTGCTGCCCCAAGACCGCCCTGACAGCCAGTTCGAATGCATCAAAACACCCTGGAAGGCGAATGCCAGGCACACATAAACCAGGCCTGATTAAATTTAGTAAAACGAGTGTCTCAACGACTGCATCGGGGTCACATTGTAAATCAAAGAGATGACGTACTTTTGCAAGGACTTGTGGCAATACCGGTAAAAGCCCGGGATTCATCGTAACGGACACGATATTCTTCGGGTGGCAATTTTCAACTCGAATCCAACCGACGATGGGTTCCCCTTCGCTTGTAACATAACGCACACTGCGGGTATATGTATTCCCGCGAATCACTTCAACACCCGGAATTGCACGCTGGGCCAAAAATGCTAAGATATGATCCCAATGGTAAGGAGGCCGGTAACCTAAAAACAATGTCAGGTTCTCAGATGATTTTTGTTCGGAAGATGTCTTCGTTCTGAATTTGGTTGGGGTATACCGGTATTCCCTTTTAAACAATTCATTGAATCGCCTAAGGCTCCCGAACCCGGCGGCCAATGATACGTCAAGAATGGATAAATCCGTGTCAGTTAGTAAACTTTTCGCAAGCAGCAATCTGCTGGTTTGAACGTATTGAATCGGTGAAACATGAAATTCTTTAGCAAACTCGCGTCTGAGATGCCGATCGGAACAACCGAGGCGCGTGGCGATTGCTTCAATACTCTCAGAATTACCGCAACTATCCCTAATCAACACAGCAGCACGATGAGCAAGGGAATCTGATGCTTTCAAATGCCCATTACTGGGCGGTGCAAGTTCCGGCCTGCAGCGAAGACACGGTCGATAACCCGCATGCTCTGCAGCTGCAGCAGTAGTAAAAAATGTACAATGTTCAAATTTGGGCTTCTTCGCTTGGCAAATCGGGCGGCAATATATTCCGGTTGATGTGACCCCAATAAAAAAGCGACCATCGAACCTCGTGTCTTTTGACTTGTATGCATCATACCATATCCGACTTTCACCCAACTTCATACCCCTCACCTCCAATATCACCAGTATACCATGTTCGGGAAAATAATCTCGCCGTTTTCGGACATGGAAATATCTTGTCCAGCGGTTTGACGATGAAGAGTTGTTCATAAAAGAGTTGATTTCAGCACCTGTTCCTGCTCAGCAGTTCCACAAAATATATCCACCAGCAGACATGGACTTTCTTATATACTGCTGTACTCATTCATATGGATTCACCCCCTCGACCATGGACTCCACTCTTGCGCTATACCATGACCCAGAACATTTACGGATCGCTACAAAAATGAGCAAAGCGATAATCATGATTTCAAAACGCATCATGGATATTGAGATCTACCGCCAAAGTACTCAGTTAGACGGTGAATTGCCAACCTAATTCAGTCGTACGAGCGTGTATGCATCAAAATAGGTTGCTCTTTCTATCCAAATGACTGCATGCCCATGCGTATCATCTTAAAACAATACCTTTGGTTTAAAGGATTATTCAAAAAAAAAGTAAATTTAACCAATAGTGATTGATCCTGCCGAATGGGAAATGCATCATAATTGATGGATACTCCATCTTAGGAGATGATCAGCATGGAAAACAGGAAACGACCAACAGGGAGACAGAAACGAGTTGGTACAGGCAGTGCAAATGTGGAAAAAAGAGGAACTGGAATTGGCAGAAAAGATTCTGGCCCGACTGGAGGGACTGGAGGTTTTTTTACTCAAAGACCAGCCGCACCAAGTTACAATCCCCGAGATGAACGCCAAACATCTGGGAGAACCAGTAAATCCATCTTCCCGATATTAATTATCATCGCGGTTATTTTCGTCATCTGGAGAATGGGTGGAATGAATTCAGTCACACCATCAGCAAACTGGGCCCCCAGTGGCATTATCAACCAATCAGGAGAAACGACATATGATCAAGGGGCATATGCCGTCGACCGAACTGTGTCTGATTTATCCCGCCCCAAGGGAACTAACCTGCTTGGTGGCGGCAAAGACCGGGCAACTGTTATGGTTTACCTTCTTGGGACGGATCTTGAGTCCAGAGGCGGCATGGCGACCATGGATCTTCAGGAAATGCTGGCTGCTGATCTCTCCGACAAGGTGAACATTATTATCGAAACCGGCGGAACTTCCCAATGGAAAAATGAAGTGATTGATCAGCGAACGAACCAGCGGTATCTCATCAACACTCAAGGACTTATCCGGCTTGAGTCAAACCTTGGCAAAAAATCCATGGTCGACTCGAAAACACTGACTGAGTTTATTCGCTACTCAAAAAGCAAATATCCGGCAGAAAGGTATTTTCTGATCCTATGGGATCATGGGGGCGGATCTGTCACGGGTTACGGTTATGACGAATACTTTAAAGGTGACTCGATGACACTGGATGAAATTGAGCGGGCTTTATTCAATGCTGATTGTCACTTTGACATGGTCGGATTTGATGCTTGCCTGATGGCAACACTTGAAACCGCCTTCGTAGTAGAACCTTATGCTGATTACCTGATTGCTTCTGAGGAACTTGAACCGGGGATCGGATGGTATTATACCGGTTGGCTGAATGAATTATCCAGAAACTCTTCCATTGAGACCATCGATCTTGGGAAGAAACTGATTGATGACTATATTCAGGAAGTCAAAGCAAAAACCCCAAAATCACAAGCGACACTATCTCTGGTGGATCTGGCAGAGTTAGGCAATACAGTTCCAGAATATTTCAGCGAGTTTGCCCAGTCAACAGGTAACCTAATCGAAACCGATAACTACAAAAAGGTTGCGGACTCCAGAGCCGCTTCAAAAGAATTTGCCTCTTCGTCGAAAATCAATCAGATCGATCTGATTAACTTTGCCAGCAATCTCGGTACATCTCAAGCAAACACTCTGGCCAGTGTTCTCAAGAAATCGATCAAATACAACCGGATGTCGGATAATATTGCCAACGCCAACGGCCTCTCGATTTATTTCCCTTACGGTAAGCTAAGCAATTTATCGTCCATGTTAGATACTTACGAAGAAATTGGTATGGACGAAGAATACATGAAAACAATCAAAAGCTTTGCGAATATCAATGCGGGAGGGCAAATTGTCAACCCGGGTGGTAGTCTAATGGACATTCTCCTGGGGGGTACCCCGTCGTCACAAGGGATCAGTAGTAATCTGCTTGGCACCTTATTAAACACATTCTTGTCCCAAGGTGATTTTTCTTCACTAACGGATGGGAGCACTCAAGCGCCGCAGTGGTTTAACACGCAACAAGTCACTGAAACAGTCGACTACTATAGTCAAAATCTAATCGATCCAGCATCCCTGGTCATAACAGAGAAAGATGGACAACGGGTATTGGTTCTCAGTGAAAAAGACTGGAATCTCATTCATACAATGCAGCTAAATGTATTTATCGATGATGGCCAGGGGTTTATCGATCTTGGCAGGGACAATGTTTTTGAATTCAACCGAGATGGTGATCTGATTCTTGAATATGATGGCACCTGGTTGGCGATCAATGGCCGGATCGTCAGCTATTTCATGACCAGCTATGACAACTATGGTGACACGTATAAAATCCTTGGCAGAGTCCCTGCTAAACTCAATGGAGTACTTGTTGACATTATCTTGTCTTTTGATCAGGACAATCCCTATGGTGAAGTTCTCGGAGCCCAGCTCAATTACAACAATGAAACTGAGACTTCAACCCTTCCAAAAGGATTGATCGATATTGTCTCTGGGGACCGGATTGATTATTTATGTGATTACTATAGTTATCAAGGAACTTTCAACGATACCTATTTCCTTGGAGACCCTTATATTGCAACTGGAGATTGGTATATCGAAAACTTATCCATCACAAATCAGGACTACATGATGAGCTACAAGCTCATAGATATTTACGGGAACAGCTACTGGACCCCCATTATTTCTGATTAGTACAATCGGCTCTGTGAACGCTTAAAGACATCACCCGATCGGGCGAGATATGCGGGTAAATCTGGGCGAAACTTGCTCACAAGCGCCATGTGTGCAAGTCATATCCAATTTGAATACCTTTGTCCCTTTCATGCATGTGTGAGGAATCCGAAAACGATACCCAAACTGGTGTATGGCGACACGGGGAAAAACTGCTAAAATTATCGCAATGGCGTCACCATGTAAAAAAATCAGATAAAAAGGCAGTACCGGTGTCATCCACCCGGGCCTGCCTTTTTGTTATGGTTGTGCTTGAATTAAATTCCATAGATGGATCATGAATACGCACAGCAATGAGCCCGGGGGTTCATAGCTTCTTCCAACTAATCAAGATCCTGCGTTTGCGTACCCCACTGATCATAAAAAGAGATTTCAGAAATACTTTTTAATCTTTTTGGGTTCGGCGTTTCATCAGCATAACCAACCGGAAGCAAAAATAAACATGATAGATCCTCTGGTAAATTTAAAATCGCAGATGCTTTTTCGACATCCAAGTAGCCGATAAAGCATGCACTCAAACCATGTGATACTGCTGTTAAAAATATGTGCTCAGCCGGTATCAACGGTGTCGCATTTTCAAAGAGTCTCATACATTCTTTTCTATTCGGATATGTTTTCATGAAGTCAATGAAGTCACTACCAAACCGCAACTGATTAACAATTAATCCGAAATCATCGTCAGCTTGGTCGGCAATATCCCAGCTAATGTCAGCACAGCATGCAAACACGACTGGTGCAGATGCAATCCACATTTGGTTTCCTGCGGCTTCAGCAAGTTTGTGTTTTAATTCCGCATCTGTCACAACACCAAACATATATCCTTGGGAATTGCCACCGGATGGTGACAGTCTTGCTGCCTCGAGCATTTCATTGATGATATCATCAGTAATTGATATATCTTTAAATTTTCGGACAGACCTTCTTCTCCTGATTGTTTCAATTAGTGTCACGAATCAATTCCTCCTTTTTGGTGTCACGCATTCAGTTGGATCGATGCACGGTTTATCGGAAGTAAAAACAGAAACGCATTGTGAATTTTGGCCGATACGCATATAACGCAGTAATAATGCAATTTCAGATCAATGTCTAATTATGATGTATTTCAAATAATAACTTGTTAATGGCGTCGATAATCAAATTAGGTTCCGATAATTGGGGGAAATGGCCACTATTGCTTGCTATCATGATACTTCCACGGCTCGAAAGACGAGCCAAATCTTTTTGATGATTCATTCTTGCCGCTTTAATTGCCTTTGGCATCAACCAACCAAAAGCTGGTTTATTACCCGCAATGACAATGATTGGGATGTTAGGAAATTGACTGAACTCTTGAATTTGCTTGACTGTGGTTAGTACATGATCAACTTCAGATAACGTATTTGACCCGCCTTCCTTCGTGTTCTTTGAATCACCCATAACATCTTTGATCGTTGAAGACTCGAGAAAAACGAGTCCGTGTACATCATCAGGATAAACCAGCGTATATAAATGCCCAATAAATCCGCCAAGTGAGTGCCCCACTAGTAGGTATGGAGGTTTGATATCTAATCGCAGCAATAAATCTCTTAAATTTTTAACCATCGCCATGCCAGTCTGTGGTTCCTTAGGCTTACTGCTTTTTCCGATGCCCAGTCGATTATATGCAAATAATACATGATCGCGTCCTAATTTGCCCCATACTTTTATCCAACCCTCTATCGGCCCTCCAGCTCCGTTTATCAAAATAATTGCAGGGCTTTTGGTGCCCATAACTGCATATTCAAATTCATTCCCATTCACCGATACCATACGCTTATCGATTTGATTCATTATACCCTCCACGAAACAAATTATATTTGTGTTTTTCCTCCTTGAGGTACTATCCTTACAAATCTCAATCTATATAGCAGCACTCGTCGTTTTATTCTGAGATGACTCTTACTAAAATTGCAGCAAAAGCGGCTGTGCCTATCGGAAATAGAGTTAAATACATTCCAAATAAGATTAATCCAGGGGCATCCTCAGCATCGGCCGCTAAGAAAATAACGGGCATGGCAAAAATAACATAGAGCACACTGAAAGCAATCGCACTCAATTGGATTGCTCTAAGTCTTGTTGCCAAAAGCTTGCCGTCTCGATCGATTTCGTTCACCATGAGCCAAAACTGCAAGAGTGCAAAGAAATAAAATAAAGCCGCTAAATATAGACCTATGCTAATAGGGTACTGTAATAATGCATATTCGGGAAAATTCTTTGCTATTGCACCTCCAAAGATAGGCACTATGAACACACTCACAATAAGGCCAGTGCCCACGGAAAGAATGATGACTATGCGTAGAATTAGAGATGAAATGTTGTTTATACCCTTTATATTTGTCAATGGAGTCCCCCCATATCAAGCTCAACGCGTGCGGTGATTTGCTTTGATTGAATCAATGTTCTGAAGAAATCAAAACACTAAACCGAAACGATTGAAGATGGTTCATCGAATATCATTTCATTACATTCAGCATTTCTATGTACGACAATACTTCATTTCAAAATTCTATTGACGCAAGTTCGGATTCGGATCTATATCATACCAATTCTTTCGCTAATAGGGTCATCCCTTTATCCTGTCCTCAGACTTATCGATCAAATCAGTTTTTTCTGGTAGACTTAGAAAGAGAATCACTGCCCCCAGTAGCAATCCACTTAATCCGATGATTCCTGTAGGATTGGGTCCCAACAAAGGGCTCACAGACATCAACGATACCATCACTGGTAGTTCTCCAATAACATTGGAAGCGCCATGGAGGATGGTGGCCGGAATGATGCTGTTTGATTTGATGGTTACATAGGCCAGCCAGATCCCCAGGACCACACTGACCAGGATCATCATGGCCATCCCACTGTATGGAGCCCCCCAATAGTTCGTTGCATAATTAAACCCAAAATAGATCAGCACCGCATGAGCGATTCCCCACAGAAATCCGTGCAGCAATACAGCCTTTTTTGTGCTGGTCATTTGCAGCAGCAAGGGCAGCAGATACCCTCGCCATCCAATTTCTTCCCCTAGGGCAAACAGATGAACCGGCAGAACGAACGGGGAAATGAAAATGGCTGCTATCCCGACCGCAATAATATTTTGAATGGTAAGCTGCAAGGACGCCGGTGCCCCGAAACGAGCATAATTTTCCACAATATAGCGGGCTCTGAAATCAATGTCCTGGGGAAACAGGAAAAAGAAGGCCAGAGCTCCCAGAAAAATCGCAACGCCCGGGCCAAATGCTGATAATAGATAGATACCTCTGTTTCTTCGAAGGTTCGGCTTTACATGCCATGAACTTTTGTCTGCGGTAAGTTTGCGGGCAATCAGCGTGGCAACCACCGGAAATACGCTGAAAAGGCCCCAAACAATAATGTATGCTTGCGGATCGATGGCAATGGCTATCCAGCCAGCCAGAAGAAAAGAATAGATGAGCGACAGATATATGATGACTCTTCGTCGGATCAGATTTACTTCCATAGGTCCTCCTGTCTGCATCATTATTAATTTGTGTCGATCAATGATCCTATCCGAACATATTCTTAAGTGCCGTTATAATAAAAGTGCTCATCATGGCCGTTAATCGCCCAGCACCTCTCCCACAATGGCTGCAATTCTTTCTTCATTGTTCACATAGATGAAATGATTTCCTTCCAGGATCTCGTAGCGGGCTTGGGGACCGATTCGGGCTAAATGCATGGTTTGATACTCCTGAGGGGTCATTTTCATCTGGCTGTTGGGTGTCTCATAGGTAACTCTGGAAATCACTTTGTAATACGGAATGGACACAGGGTAAGGCAAATCTAGTGTGTTTTTAATAAACTCAGCTGAGTTTGTTATCTGTTGCAGCGAATTATTATTCATGGTGAAACCGGCAAAAGTAATCATGTCATCGATTTCCTTTTCGATGTATCCAGCCGCAAGCAGGTACTCTCGATTGGTGGCCAGAGAGCCGATGATTGATGATGCACCAATAAACTGCTGGAACTTGGCAACTCCCAGCAGGGATTTAACAAACTCGGGCATTTCGGCATAGCTGGCGGTTGATGTCCCATCCAGGGAAATCACTGCTGTTACTTCATCTGGATATCTGGCAGCATAGTATTCACCGTAGACACTGGAAATGGAGTGCGCCATCAGCACATAAGGTGCATCAAAACCCGCCGAGCGGAGTGCCATTCTTGTTTCTTCCACATAGTTTTCAACGGTACGTGGGCTGGCGGTCTGGCTGCTAAACCCCACCCCAAAGTATTCCACACAAACCACTTCATAGGTTTCACCCAAAGTTCGCATCAGCGGTCCGAATTCTGCAGAAGGAAGCGATACTCCCATACCGGGAAGAAGCACAACGGTCACATCGCCTTCTCCCATGGAGGAGACATGCATCTTACCGTCGTTTACATCCACCAACTGCCCATATGGTTCAATCCGGTTATACTTATTTTGAAAATAGGTACTGTGCAAAATGGCTCCAACAAGCATCAGTATACCTATACCGACAAAAAAAATACGCAGAACCCTGAATATTTTCTTTCGTGTGGTCTGCCGAGGCTTTTTCTGGTGAAATTCCTTTTCCATACTCATCTATACACCCCTTCGGATTAAATTGATGCATCCTCTGTTTCTCATGGTGCAGACTTATCTGCAAAATAACCAAGCCACACGCTTTTGCAGATTATACCGCAGGTGATTCTTATAATCATAATCTCCATTTCACACACTGAGATCAGATCCATTATGAAAGACTTTGAACTGCTCCATACCTGTTTCATCGTTTGCATTTCGGCCATTGATTCGTGAGCTAAAGCGAAATTCCTCCCGATTTGACCTTCCTAGTAGAAATATTCTCTATACATCCTTCGCTCATACTTTGGCAGTAATCAATGTCGATGCTGGAATAAGATCATTATCTCAACTGTTCATAGCTCATCAACAATGAATTCAGGTATACCCAACGAGATTATTGTCTGTTCTTCGCTAGGTTTCCCGGTCGATGCGTGGAGATGCCACTCAGTATTGGTGCTCGAATTTTTCATCCCGGACACATCCTTATGCCATTTGATAATTGATTTGATTCTGATTCATTGGCCATTGTACGTTTAAAAAGACACATCCTGAACATTTGCCTGTGCCTTCTTCGCATGCCTAATGATGAAAATATCCATCAATTACCGACGACTGATCACCTGCACATCAGCCAAAATCTATTATAGCGTGACACCAATGACAGGTTCATCATAGTAGACAGGTCAGCTATACCCAATAGATAGGAAAAC
>CAZRKC010000009.1:0-76870 GCA_964600665.1 uncultured Candidatus Sumerlaeota bacterium | reverse complement strand
CTATCAATACTCCATTTCTTTTAATCGGTTTATCCGGGAAGTTCTGATAATATCGGCGTAATGCCACACTGGCATATTTCTCGTCCAAATCCATGCCAAAGCAAATCCTGTCGGTTTGCTCGCAGGCAATCATTGTGGAGCCAGACCCGAGGAAAATGTCCATGACAATACCGTTGACCTGGGATGAGTTTTTTATTGGATAAGACAATAAGACGATTGGTTTTTCAGTTGGATGATTCTCATTCTTCTTCGGCTTATCATAATTCCATACTGTTGTTTCTGATCTCCCGGTGTACCATTTATGTTTACCGCCTTTTAGCCAACCATATAAAATAGGCTCGTGGATCCAGTTATACGGACTTCTGCCTAGCACCAGGGAGTTTTTCTTCCAGATGCAAACCCCGCTCAAATGAAAACCCGCATCTACAAAGGCTTTTCTAAAATTAAGACCCTCCGTATCTGCATGGAAAACATAAATGGATGCCCCCGCAGCCATGTTTTCTGCCATGTTTTTAAAAGAATCCAAGATGAATTTGTAGAACTCTTCGCCCTTAAGGTCATCATTCTGGATTGTCAGTCCAGTCCCACCTTTATATGAAACACCATATGGCAAATCCGTAATTACAAGGTTAACCTTCTTACCATCCGCAAGCCTTGCTACATCTGCTTTACATGTGGCATCACCACACACAAGTCTGTGCCGGCCAACGGTCCATATATCGCCCCTTTTCACAAAGGATGCTTCTTCCAGCGCTTTTGTTAAATTAAAATTGTCATCTTCTTTTACATCCTTGTCGTGGACCTGACTGAAAAGGTCTTCAATTTCCGCAGCGTCAAAGCCGGTCAGGGTGACATCAAAGTCCTGTTCTTCCAAATCCTTGATGAGGTCAGCCAATGCGCCAATTTCCCAATCACCCGTCACTTTATTTAGGGCCACGTTTAACGCCTTTTCTTTATCCGGGGACAGCTTCACCACCACACATTCCACTTCTGAGTGCCCTTCTTCCAGCAGGATTTTATAGCGCTGGTGGCCGCCGACGATATTACCCGTCTCTTCATTCCAGATGATAGGCTCCACATAACCAAACTCGGTCATGGACCGTTTCAGCTTTTCATAGGCCGGATCCCCTGGCTTTAGATCTTTCCGGGGATTATATTTCGCCGGTTTGATCTCAGATACCGGCACCTTTCGAATGGTCATCTCTTGATTCATCTTTTTACCACCTTCCGATTCTGGACATTAAAAAAGCACTCTACTCATTTTGAGTGGTGCCGCCTTCAAGCTCTTTTCTTTTTTCGTATCCAGTTTTTTCTTTATGTGATCCAAATCTATAATCAGCTACACATCGTCTTGAACAGAATTTTCGATTCTTATTTCCGTAGGCTTTAAAATCTTTACCGCAATACAGACAGATAAAATGATACCAGGCAGAATCTTTTCTATTTTTCCTATCTTGATTCGCATACCACCATTTTCTTCTGCATTGATCAGAGCAAAATTTTGATTTTCTACCTCTACGATCCTCTATATTGATTTCCTTGTAGCAGTACAGGCAATTTGTAATGTGTTCTAAAAACACACTTTTTTTCTCAGGTTCTCTGGATAACCCGAATCCTAAACAGCCTTCCAAACCCCAACTCTTACACAAACCTCTCACCGTATCTCTCTTTACACCTGCGATAACCGCTATACTCTTATATCCGTAACCTCTGTTTCTTAGCTCTAAAATCTCCTCTTTTTTAGACTTTCCCAACATATTTATCACCCCATTTGTTAACACCTCAAACTCTTCAACAGTACAAGTTTCGCGTTTTTACACCCCCCGCCCCTTCGAATACTGCGAACTATCGCGCGTGACCCTGGCGCGTTGTCGTTTAAAGACTTCTGGTAAGATGATAACCCCCTAGGGGTGACTGGGTTTGTTCCCAAAGCCGCCATCCTCAAGTGCTGTCTTCTTAGAGTGACAATTTTTACAAAGGGGCTGCCAGTTCTTTTTGTTCCAGAAGAGCTTCCGATCACCACCGTGTGGTCTAATATGGTCCACCTCTGTTGCTGGGGTAAGTCGTCCTTCTCTTTCACAGTGAATGCACAGCGGATGCTTCTTAAGAAACTCCTTACTGGCCTTACGCCACTGGTAGGTATAAAGCTTTGAACTCTTTTCATTTTCTTCCCGGGCCATCTGCTTTTTGTGTTTGTCGCAGTACCTATCATGGCTGAGGGTCTGACACCCAGGATAGCTGCAGATGGTTTTTGGTTTCCAAGGCATCACCTTCAACCCCTTCATAATATGTTTTCTTATTTGCATATTAAAAGGTATAGAAAAAGCTCCAGCGGTTAACCGGAGCCTGGTATCAAGAATGCTGCGTTTCCTAAGATCGAAACGATATAGCTCAGGCATATCCTACAGCATATGGTGCTCTTGATTTTTCTATACCTTTACAGCTTATACTATATCACAGGGTTGGGGTGGCTTTTAGTGGCTTTTAGTGGCTTCTTTCATTTTGACCTCAATTTCTTTTAACGCCCTGCCATGCAATCGTAGAATCCATCTTCTGTCGTAGCCCAGCGCTTGGGCCACCTCGTCCCAGCCTTTTCCACCAAGGTATCGCATCTCCAGCAACAGCTGATGGTTAAAATCGCTTATCTTGTTGATGGTTTCCATGATGTCTCGCTTTAGATCTATCAGCCGATCAATGTCTTCATTGATCTCGTTCTCCAGATCAATCACCTTGACGATGGTGTTTTCCATTCTGCTTTTCTCTGGCAATCCGCCACGTGTTTTATCTTTGGTATAATTGGTGGTCACTTTCATTGACAGGCTTCTTAATACGGTCAGTTGCTCCAACTTGCTGTCGATGGTCTGATCCAGCCAAATGGCCTGGGATAAATAATCTTTTGCATTCATCAGCTTCCCTCCTCCAAAACGCTCATCTTCCCCCCGTAATACAGGTGGATGATATGTTCCTTCGTCTCTTGATCTAAAGAGCGGATGTGCTCCAACACTTTCTGCTGTTCCTCCGTGATCTGAGCTGCGGTCTTGAAAAAGCCACACCCTTCTCCTGTGCACCTCTTTACCTTCAGGGCTTTGCACTTTCCGTTTTTATAAGCGAAACACGCTTTTTCTGTCATCGGTGAACACCTCCCGTCTCCCTGCACTCCGTTGTAAAATATCGAATCGGAATCTTCCACCTCTTGGCTTTGTTTACTTCCACTGCCATTCCCGATGAGAGATGATTTCCAAAGACCCACAGTTCATGGCACTTGGTCAGTAGCACCAGCCCCATTTCCATCCCCAGCTTTCGTTCTTCCGGATCCCCTTCTTCCAAAAACTGAGGATACATGAGGTGGGGGATAATCGGGATGACTTTTTCGCTTACTGCAAACCGTCCATACCTTCTGGCCCTCATGACGTTTCCCTCCACGTCTCCGGCAAAGGGACTGCAGATGAAGACAATCTTTTTCTTTTGTCTTTTCTCTTTTTCAATATTGGTTAAGGCCTCATAGGCCGTTGGATCCAGGTATCCTTCTTGGTTGTATAAATTCACTCCCATGCGATCTTCCCTCCGTTTCTTTATTGTTGGCTTCCAGCCTGGCTCTCACTGCTTCGATCAGTGCACTCTGACTGGTATCCTTGTTATCAATGGCCGCCATCACTCTGTGGTCGATGGTGTCTTTTGTTAAAATGTGATGGATGACCACCGTTTGTTTTTGTCCCTGCCGCCACAGTCTGGCGTTGGCTTGCTGGTAGAGTTCAAGGCTCCAGGTAAGACCGAACCAAATGATGGTGCAGCCACCTTCCTGAAGATTGAGCCCGTGTCCCGCTGAAGCTGGATGACAAAGAGCTAATGTCATCTCGCCCCTGTTCCACTTTGCGATATCTTCTGACGTGTTGATGTCACCGGTATTAAACTGTTTCTTGATTCGGTCTCGCTCATGTTTGTAAGCGTAATAGATGAGGACCGGTTTTCCATTGGCGGCTTCGATTAAGTCCTCTAACGCTTCCAGTTTCCTGTCGTGAATAAGCTTTACATCACCAAACTCATCGTAGACCGCACCACCGGACATTTGCAGGAGCTTGTTTGAAAGCACTGCGGCATTGGCGGCATCCACATCACTGTCCTCTAAAGGTAACAGCAGGTCCCGTTCCATCTGACGATAAAGCTTCATTTCCTTTTCCGACAGCTCCACTCCCACTTTGTTAAAGATGATATCCGGCATCTGCAGGTACTCCAGCGCTTTCATGCTGATACAGAAGTCGGAGATCTTCTCATAGATTTTTTCTTCAGCGTCTTCGTTGATGGCATAATCTGTCGGGATACCGCCATTGATATATTTCTGGGGGTGAAAGTACCGGCTGCGGTAGCCGCTAAAGCTTCTGCCCAGTCGCTCCCCACCATCCAATAGATAAATCTGGCTCCAGATATCTAAAAGACCGTTGGGTGCCGGTGTTCCGGTCAGCCCCACAATCCTTTTGATTTTGTGCCGGACTTTTTTCAGGGCTCTGAACCGTTTTGCCGATGGGGATTTAAAGCTTGATAACTCATCGATGATAACCGTATCAAAATCCCACTCCTTGGTTTTCACCAGCCACTCCACATTCTCCCGATTAATGACATAGATGTCGGCTTTTCGATAAAGGGCCATCTTTCTTTCCTTTTCACTTCCGAGGACCTTAGAAATGGTCAGCCCATTAAGGTGATCCCATTTCTCGCATTCTCTGCCCCAGGTATCTCTGGCCACTCGCAGCGGTGCGATCACCAGCACCTTGGTGGCGTCAAAATAGTCATAAAGCAGTCTCCATACTGCTGTTAGAGCGATCACCGTTTTCCCAAGCCCTGGTTCTAAAAAGAGGCCTGCGGCTTTATGGTTTAAGATAAAATCTGTGGAGAAGGTCTGGTACTCGTGGGGATGATACTCACAGCGTTCTTCCTTCAATGGCATCCACCACACCTCCGATCTGTTCTGGATCGTCCAAGCAATACACCAAAAACCCCAGCGATTCCAGCTCATTTTTTCGCTTTATCTGATTCGGGCGCAGGCTCTTACCCGGTGCTTTCACTTCCACAAACCCTGCTCTACCGCCAAGCATCAGCACAAGCCGGTCAGGCATCCCATTTATTCCAGGGGAGATAAACTTGAAAGCTCTCCCGCCTCTTCTTTTCACTTCCCTTACAAGCATCCGCTCCAGTTCTTTTTCAGTCATTTCGTGTACCCTCACTTTTTATATTTCAAAGCTTCCTATGACCCGCTTTTCATCAAGATAAAGTTCAACCATTCTTTGCATTTCATCACTTACACCAATCATCAGCTTTTCAACGCCTGTTTTCCGCATATCATCTTTGGTGGTCTGAGGCGGTGGTCTGAGGGATTTAAAACCCTTACGCGCGGTGGTGGGTGGATATACTACTATTTATATATAATCAATTAATCAATACAGTCATCGTCTACTCATACCACTACTGTCTTGCAACGCCTACTATGAGAGGGTTTGAGCCGGTGGGAGATAGCGGTGGTAGATAGAATTTCACGCCACCATAGACCACTTTTCTTCTCATCCGTTAGACCACCCGCTTCCCACTTAGACCACCTTTTTTCTTTCATCGACCACCGCTTCTGCTGCCGATTCATGGCTTGGCATCTTCTTCCCTGACAAAGGCTCTCTGAGAATCGTAAATGGGAAATTTCATGTTCCCTTTCTTGTTGCCGTCATACCGCTTCCAGTTCCCAATGCGCATGAGGATGGCTTCAATCTCATAAGAATCGGTTCTTCTGATGTTGTTTCGCTCTTTTCCAAAACACTCACACCAGATCTCAAGACAGCAAACCCGATCCCGCTTGACGGTTCCTTTTGGCATCACTCCACCAAACTCGCTTTCTCCTGCAAGAAAGCTGCGCCGCTCGTAGATATCCATCCGGTTCCATTCTTCGGGCAGCAGGGTGTCAAGATAATGCTCCACCAGTCCCTCTCGGTCATCGGCTTCCATGGCGTCCCTTTGCTCTTCATAGGCCATGCGTTCTTCATCGCCAATGAGGACCAATATTTCGCCAGCTCGATACTTGACCATGGCCTCCGCCCAGATCTGGTCCACCTCTGTCATCTCCCAGACACTTTTGCTGCCACAGTTTACCCTTACCGGCCAGAACCGGCGGTTGCCGGTCACATCCCTTAAAAATCCACTCGTGCTGTTGGTGCTGCCCACAACGATCGATTGTCTTGGATGATTTTCCACATTGACACCATAGCTTTGCCTGAACTTGTCATCTGTCCGGGTGATGAAAGATTTCACCGTCTCCACATCCATCTTTCGAAGACCGGCCAACTCTCCCAGCTCTAAAATCCAGTAGCCTTGCAATTTTTCTGCTCCCGCCTTGTCCCGCATATCCGAAACGGTCAGGCTGTCAGAAAACCACTTACCACTAAGCTTCGCAAAGAAGGTGGATTTGCCGATGCCCTGCGGACCATTGAGAACCAAGATGTAGTCAAACTTGATGCCCGGTTCATAAATTCGGGCCACTGCCGCTACTAAGGTTTTTCTCATCACGGCCCAGGTATAGGGGTTATCCTCGGCGCCCAGATAATCGATCAGGAGTCTATCCACTCTCTCGGTTCCGTCCCACACAGGCAGTGCATTCAGGAAATCCCGGATGGGATGAAACACTCGCTCCGAGGCTGCGGTTAAAAGAGCGTCCTTTACCTTGGTGGGTGACCAGATGCCATAATGCCTGTCAAAGTACATCTTCAGATGGGCCAGATCCGCATCGTTCCATCCCGGTTTTACCTGTTTCCAAGGCAGTTTTCCGTTTACATCCAACAGATGGGTCATCTGGTTATAAGCCACCCCTTTCAGCCTGGGGTCGTTTCGCATGATGGTGAGAATGTTGGTTGGTGTATCTTTAACTGTTCCGTTTTTATTAAGATCCAAGGATAACTGCCAGCTCAGGTCTTCCTCTGTCTCTTCTTTTTCCTCACTATCCTTGTAACCCACATCTATGGCTTCCGCTTCATTCCCAGCATCTAGTGAACCGACCTCGCCGAACTCTTCCCTGACTTCTTTCTCCCGTTCTTTGGCCAGCTGATGCTTGACCGTCTCATCCTCGGTACAAAATTCCAGCATGGCTTTATAGGACGGGAGCGGTTTTTTCTCATCGGCGACTTCATCCAGTTCGCCGAAGAGGTGGATCCGCACCAGGTCAAAGGCGTTTGACAACTTACCGCATGCCGGGTCCGTTGCGTGATGAGAGTATGCGTAGCAGTTGTTGTAGATCACCACTCCTGCGGTGGAGTCTGCCGGGATATAGTCATAGCGCTCCGGCATCACACTGGGTACATAAATCTCCGACAGGAATTTTTCGATGGTCTCTTCCATGGTGTAGCTCCTGCAAAAGGCTCCTACCATTCCCTCCTTACGGAGGGGATTCGCCTGCTTTTTCATCAGCTTCTTTAAAAGCGATGTCTGCCGTGATGATACCGGCCATGTGGATGAATCCTGCCAGTTTTCGTAAAGCTTTAGGATGGCATCCGGGTTTAAGAAGTTGCCTTCGATGACTCGAAAGAAATATTCCCCATCCGATGAAGTGCTGGGCCAATACATGAGCCGGTTGGGTTCATAGGTGGTGTCATCGAAAAGCTCAATGCCGATCTCTTTGGCAATTCTGCGGCTGATGGCCTGATACTCATCCGCCGACACCGGTCTGGATAAAGGGATAATCAGCCTGAGCCTTGGGTTGTCCCCCGTATGTTTATGGGTGGAATAGATGCAGCAGGCATATCCATAGAGTAGCTCAATATTGGCAGCAATTTCTTCTGCATCGTCGGCATAGTCCATATCCAGGGTCAGCATGGAGCGGTTCAGGACATTTTCTTTCCTGCGCCTTCCGTCTTTGAGCTTTCCTGCCACAAAACCGCCCACGTCTTTGACATTGTCTTGCTGATATTTCTTCATCTTGCGATACTCTTGTTGCGTCTCGCTGGTGACGGTGGTTTGGGAGAGTCTTTTGACAAACTCCTCCCAGGACACCGTCTGTTCTTTCCAAAATTTATCTTTACGGCTATTGCCGGTAGAAATTATAAATTTCATGGCGTCCTCCTTTACTGATACTTGCTGTTCCGGTGCTTTCATGGGTTAGTCCTTTAGATAGAACTCGCACTCATATCCTTCGGCGATTAATGGCAGTCCATTGGCCCATTTGGGAGGCATGCTCATCAGCGAGCAGACTTCCTCTACCGATGACTGGTCTTTCCGCACTTCACAGATGACTTCATCATGGACGTGTGCCACGATGGCAAAGCCTGCCTGGTCCAGCCGGAGCAGGGCTTCCGCTAGCAGATCTCTTGCGGTGGCCTGAACAATGTTTTCCACAATTTTGGGGCCATAGGTTTCAATCCGCTCCCACTTCTTGGTGAGGCCGATCCCCTCATAGGTGAGGCCTTCCCGGCCAAACTTGTTGAGCCTAAGTTTTGGTTTCACATACACCAGATCTCTGCCGGAGGGTAGAGTTACAAAGAGCATGCCGCTTTTATAGGTGAAGCCGATACCATGGGTGCGGGTTTTGGTTCTTTCCCTGACGGCAGTGATAGCGGCTTTATCCACCTCCCACCAGAAATTCACAATGCGAGGATTGGCGGCTCGCCAGTTATCAATCAAGCTTTGCAGTTCGTATTCTTCAACACCCATCTCCAGGGCACCCATGGATTTTAAGGCGCCAACCCCGCCGCCGAATCCACAAGCTAATTCCGCTATTTTACCTTTCTGTCTCAAGGGACTGCCTTTTGTCACTTCTTCAATGGGTACGTGGAACATCATGGACGCCGCTGCTTCGTAGATCTTTCCGTGGGAAGAGAATACATCCATGCGCCACTTCTCCCCGGCCAGCCAGGAAATAACTCTGGCTTCAATAGCTGAAAAATCGGCTACGATAAAGCGGTGACTCTCTTTGGGCACAAAGGCGGACCGAATCAATTCTGACAAAACCCCTGGTGTGTTGCCAAAGAGTAGCTCCACATCTTCAAAATAACCTTCTTTCACTAGGTCCCGGGCAAGCTTCAAATCCTTCAAATGGTTTTGGGGTAGATTTTGCACCTGCACGAGGCGCCCTGAGTTTCCTGTGATCCAAACCTTGCCATTGCGTCTGACCACAAAGAATCCTGTCTGTGTCTCGGCACAATGGACTTTTCCTTTATAGAACTCCCTAGTCGCTTTGTTCCTAATTTCGTTACGTCCACCGGGCGTCAACCAGACATTAACTACATAAGCCGTACTCCAATTTTGGTTGTCTCTAACTTTGGTTACAATCGTAGCGGCTCTTCCTGAAAGGTGTGCTAAAGCTTGAATGATATTTGCATTTTCCTTATTAATCGTCACATACTGAATGGAATTCGGCCCACATCGATAGGCATCCCAATATTCCAACTCTTCAAAGATGACATCAGGCGATTCATCGAGCAGCCACATTTGGAATGTTTTATCCCTGAACGTTCTTAGCCACAAAGGCAACGCCCTGGATTTAACGGCTATTGTTGTTGCCTTGTCTTTTCGCTTGGTTTCAGTAAAGATAATCTCCGCTCTGCGCAACAATCTTTTACAACGCTCAATTTTTCTCTCTTTACTAAAATGGAATCTTAAGTCTCCATCTGTTGTGTAATGGCCATCTGCCTGGGTCATAATTAAGACCCGCAGCTCATCATGCTCGATGCTACAATTTGAAAGGCGTCTCCCGGTAAACGGGATGCTGAACCTCTTTGTTGCAAGTTCTTCTACTGTTGCGACCTCCCAAGTTCCATTCTTTCCCCAGTGCGGCATTTTGTGTTCTGGAGTACTCAATTGAGAACATCTTTGAGATTCGATATGATACAACTCACCTTCATAATCAAATGTACGTGCTGACGATTTTTGAAAAGAGATTATTTCGGTAGATGGAGACCAGCATGCGATATATCCACCATCCCACTGATCCAATCTCATCCACCCTTCTGATGTTAAAACTTCATGGTCTCCAGTAAGACACCACCGACCTGTTCGATTGGCCCCGTAAAACTGCAATAGTCCATGAACCCTGCCATCAGAACAAACGGCTCTTTCTATAGCTTCATATTTTCGGACACTGGTCTTGGCCATGAGAAGCCGCAGCTTCAAGGCTTCCTCCACTTCCCCTTCTGTTTCACTCACCAGCTCCTGCACATTCTTTTTGGACAGGCTCTCCACCTCAACACCCCGGTCTGCCAGCCAATCCTTTAACTGGGCGACAGAGTTGGGGTTTTCTAACCCCGTCAGTTCATAGGCTTTTTCCGTGGCTGCCACACTAAATTGTCGATCGCAGGATATGGCCTGCATCACAAACGACATATCTGCCTGAAAGCCCCGGTCGTTGATTTTTTGGTCAAGAACGTATAAATGCTGTTCTGCTTCCGGTATGGGATATGGTTCAAGTTTTTTGCGAATCGCCAGTTCCACCTCAACATCCCGGATGTTATACTGCTTAAACATCGCCCATTTCTCCGGTGCGTCCGGGGGCAGGTTTCTCCTTCTGCCTCCGTTGGCTGCTGTGGGTTTGCAAGGCATACAGAAGTACCGGATCAGGGGTTTTCCTTCTGCCATCTTCTTTTCTTCCAGCCTCAGCACTTTGGCCACCCCTTCCAGGTGGAGCGGAAGTCCAAGCATGGCTGCCTGAACTTCACTGCACCGCCAGGAAATCGGGTCCAGATATACCACTCGGTCGAGAATTCGGCTGAGATAGGCCATCAGACACACCCGCTCAAAGTTGGCATTGAAAGCAGTCTTAATAATCCTGGGATCCATTAGCGCCTTGATGATTTCTTCCGGAAGCTTCTCACCACTAGCGATGTCAATCAGCTGGATCTGCCCGTCGTCGATACTGTAGGAAAAGAGCAAAATGTCAAAGTTTGGGCTTTCGGTATAGCGGTAAACGCCACACTTCCCCAGATCAATATCTGAGAATGTTTCGATGTCAATACTGATCACCTTCATGGGTTTACCACCTCCCGTTGCTTCCTTTTGAACTTGCCTTACGCCATGAAATCATCATCTTCTTCAATCTCGAAATCATCTTCAGCACGGCTTTTGCCACCAAGGGGCTCTCCGTCACGCAGTTTCTGAACATTTCCAAGGCCCGCAGCAATCCCGCGATTCCCGTTGACATTAAAGGCGTACAGATTGATACTCACTTTGCCGTAGCAGCCGCTGTAGACTTCGCTGCGATCGATAATACTCTGCAGCTTTCCGTCCACCGCTTGAGGTGCGTCTTTGGAATTGGCATTGATGAAATAGCAGTCTGCATAATTGGGATCGTCCGGGCGATCAATATCGCCATCCCGCAGCGGGGTCTTCAGACTGGCAGGCACCTTGCCGCCAAACTTGGCGACGCCTTCCTTTTTCGCTTCCTCGATGGCCTTCAAAATAGCATTGACGCTCTGTTTGTCACTCTTTGGAATGATCAGGGAAATGCTGTACTTGGGGTCACTCCCGTTCACACTCTTTGGCTCCCAGATGTTCACAAAGCTAAATCTTCCGGGAACGATCACTTTTGTGTTCTTACTCATGATAAAATCCTCCTCAATTTTTATTTCAGCTCCTTGGAGCTGCGGTTTGATTGGCTGTATAATGGGGCATCTATGCTTCCACTTGAAACTCTGCATGAATGGGATCCACGGCTTCCCGCTTATCTATTTCCGATACCAGAGTCAGCTTACCGGCAGGCTTTTCCACCAGATTTCCTAAAAGGTCACGGAATTTCTTCTTGCCCATGAGCTTTTCCATCTCGGTGATGGTAATCAGGCTTTGCTTGAAGATATCGGTGTACCCGGAAGCCTTGGCGGTTTCGGCCACGGCAGCTTCATCGGTGTATTTTCTGCGGGTCCGGCCTTCCACCAGTTTAAATCCGTCCCATTGTCGGCCTTCGTTAATAGCCAGTGCTGTGGCATAGGTGTAGATATCACTGGCCCACTTGGATAGCTCCTCTGCCAGACCGATGATTTCTGAAATCTCATCATCGGTTAAAAGGGCTGGATCCTGAAACTCATACTTTAGAAGCTCCAAATTTTTTACAGCTCTGGCCCGGCACTGATTTCTGGCCCGGCAGAAGCGGCAATGGTCTCCGGCACAAAACTCGCCCCCACCGGTACTGGCCAATAGCGCTTTAGGTTTCAGTTCTTCTTCTGCCCAAGCCAGTAACTCTTCTACGCTGATTTCATAAGTGGAGAAGTTGTCCACTCTGGGCTGAACGATGGTCATGGAAATCTTCTCGATATCGTAGAGCATCTCAAACAGGGACAAGGCGCCCAGGGCGTAGAGCATCATTTGCGGATTTCTTTCTGCTGATACCACCACGCCTCTTCCGTATTTGAGGTCCACCACATGGAGGGTTCCACTGCCGACCACCACCAGGTCACCGGTTCCAAAGCCTTCTGGCACATAATCACTGAAGTCCAGCTTCTGCTCAATCAGGATCTGAAGGTCCTGGCAGTTCTCTTTGGCTTTTTCAATGAGGTCTAAGCAGTACTCCACATAAAGGTCCATCATTTCATCCATCTCATCGGAGTGATAGGGGCTGGTGGGCTTTCTTGAGCGCATCTTCAAAGCTTTCTTCAACTTATGTTCTGCCAGGTCATGGGCGGCAGTGCCTTCATCCGCATAAACACTCGTTTCATTAGGAAATTGCTGCTCTAACTGTGCGGATGGCGGGCAAGGCATCCAGCGGTGTGCTCCGGAAGCGGAGTAGGTGGAGTGTGCATGATTGGATCCACTCACTTGATCTCACCCACTTCCTTTAGCACCTGGGCAAAGTGTGCCGGGTCAAGAGCGGTCAGTTTATTGGCGCCATATTTATGGATGATGGCTTTCACCGCCTCTCTGTGGCCCTCTCTGTTCTTTTCAGCCATAAGGGCTCTTACTTCCTCGAGGGTTGGTTGCTTCTCTGGGGGTTGCTTTTCTTCAGCTGAAACGTCGGCTGTTTCTGATGTTTTTTCTTCAGCACATTTTCCTTCGCTCTTGGCGTTGGATGCAGGCTGTTCTTTTTGTGCCTCTGCCACTGGTTCCGTTTGATCTTCCATGGCCCGGACAAGGGTTTCAATGCTTTCAGCCAGCGACTTTAAGTCGCTTACCACATCCAGTGCAAGTTTGGTTTTACTCATGATCGGGCTCCTTTCTTTCCATATTTTTTGAAGCTATTTTTTTTAAAGCATCAACCAGATCCAGTCGCTCCCAGGGCGTCTCTGTCTCGATGCCATTTAGGGTCATTTTCTCTCTGCCAAAGTGACCATAGACGGCAAACTGCCGGTAGATGGGCCTTCGTAAGCCAAAGCGCTTGATGATGCCACCGGGCCTTAAATCCAGTAACTGGTAGAGTAAATCGGTTAGCACTGTATCCGAGATTTGCCCGGTTCCAAAAGTTGAAATGTTAAACGACACCGGTTTAGAAATGCCGATGGCGTAAGATACTTGCACTTCGCATTCCCTGGCCAGCCCTGCATCCACGATATTTTTGGCAACGTACCTAGCCAGGTAGGCACCGCTGCGGTCCACTTTTGTGGCGTCCTTGCCGGAGAAAGCGCCACCGCCATGTCTTCCTTTACTGCCATAGGTGTCCACGATGATCTTCCTGCCGGTTAACCCGGAGTCTGCTGACGGACCACCGAGAACAAATCGTCCGGTGGGGTTAATCAGGATTTCTGTGTTTTCATCCATCAGTTCACGGGGAACTGCTTTATGAATGACCTGCTCCAGCACATCTGCACGAAGCTTGGTAATATCCACATCTTCTGTATGCTGGGTTGATACCAGCACCGTTTTGAGGCCCATGGGAATATGGCGGTCATCATAGGCCATGGACACCTGGGCCTTCCCGTCGGGTTTTAAGTAGGGCAGCTCTCCGGACTTTCTCACTTCCGCCAGTCTCATGCACAGCTTATGGGCCAGCACAGCAGTCAGTGGCATCAGCTCTTTTGTTTCATCGCAGGCATAACCAAACATCATCCCTTGATCCCCGGCACCGATGTCTTTCCCGTCAACGCCTCTGGCGATATCCGGCGATTGGCTGTTTAGGCTGATGAGCATCCTGTAAAACTCCCCATCCGTTGACAGTTCATCTGCCCTGTAGCCAATTCCGTCCACGGTATCGCGGACCACCTTTTTGTAGTCCACTCTGGCCTGGGTTCTCACCTGGCCAAAGACATAAATAAATCCGTCGGAGGCTGTGACCTCCACTGCTGACCTTGCCTCTGGATCCTCTGTTAAGATGGCATCCAAAATGGCGTCCGCAATTTGGTCGCACATCTTGTCGGGATGACCCTCCGTCACAGATTCAGAGGTGAATACATATGTGGGTCTCTGTTTTTCACTCATTCACTTGCTCCTTTCGCGTTGATCTGCCTCATGTTCGGTTTCCTTTTCTTCATCCAGCTGTAAGAGCCGGTTGGCTAACCTTTTGGATACAATGCTGATCGCCGTCAGCACGCCAACCATTTCTTCCTGCATTTCTTTATTTGCGTCTGGCTTCATTGGTTTGTCCCTCTCCTTCGCTTGCGTTTTCACCTGGTCACCTCCTCACCTTGGAATAATCCCTTCACTTACTAGCCAACGGGGAAGGTGGCTTGGTAACCAGATTCTTAAAACAATTTCATTTGCGCTGGCACACCCTTTAGCAGCAGCCTGAATGTTTCTCTTCCTTTGGGTGTAATCAGTGTCTGGGTACCTACCCAGCCGGTCTTTTCGTTTTTCGCTTCTTTAATCTCAAACAGCCCATTGTTTTTGTCTGCATAGGGTTTGAGTTGACCCTTTTTGTCACGGTAGATGTACTTCCGTTCGATCAGGAACCCGATGAATGTCTTTTCCTGAACTTTCAGCTCCTTGGCTGTGTCCCGGAAGTTGGTCAGCAGGTTTCTGTCCACCAGTTCGTCAAAATACTCTGCCTTGGGCTGGAGGTTAGCGTTGACCACCAATAACCGGGAGTTTTCAATTTGTAGGTGCTGGATGGTTTGATCCGCCATCTTCAGGGCTCTGGACATCACCATCTCCGGGGTGTTCCACGCCTTTTCGATGGAGAGGAAATACTAGCGGGCCATTTTTCCTCTTTCTGTCCGCTGGATCATACACAATTCCTTGGCCATGGGAATGGTTAGCTGATGGTCCAGGTAATCGGTGTAGGGATTTTTGGGATTATTGGTTTCTCTTTTTTGAGCAACCAATATGAAGTCGATGCCTTCTGTAAATCCGTACTCCCTCATGCGGTGAAACCAGTCTGCATACTTGGTCTTCACCTCAAGAAATTCATGCAGCTCCCTGCCTGATACCGTTGGTTCTTGGTTGCTGTAGTCCACTTTGATTAGCTCGTTCATTTCTTTAAGCCTCCTCATGCTTTAGTTAGGGAGTATCCCCTCACTTACTAGCCAATGGGGAGGGTGGCTTGGTAACCAAATTTAGATAAAAAACTTTCTGAGCTTGTCCAAAACTTTTTTATGCTGCTTCACCACTGCCACATGGGAGATGTTTTCCTGTTTGGCTACCTCTCTGACCGTAAGGTTTTTATGATAAAGGGATTGAATGAGATCTTGCTCCTCACGATTCAGTTCTGCCATAGCTTCCTGCAGGATTAGTAGGGTGGCTTTATCACAGATGATGTCTTCAATTGATTGCTGCTTATCAGCAAAGTCTTCTCCCTCCTCCATGAGTCGTTCAATGGAGTCTTCTTTACTGGGGATAAAGGTAGGCGTCCCTGTTTCAGGGTCGATATCAATACGGCCTACCTTGATATCCTCTTCCATGTACCGCTCACGCCTTCTCATCCTGTGGTACTCTCGGTAAATCTCCTCACTGACGGGCACCGACTCTTTACCAACTCTGATAAATCTGCTCATACGCTTGGCTCCTTTGGCTTCAAATTTTTTTGAATCCGCGGGAGCCGCCGATTATCCGAAGAGACAAAAAAAAGACGGCAGTGGAACACCTTCACAGGTATTCCGCACTGCCGTCTGACGGTCTCGCGGATTATTTTATTGAGTTTTATCTAGGCTGCTGGGTTCTTACGATTGATGACCTTCGTTATACCATCCGGATTGACTTTAATCAGGGTGATACAATCTTTTACTTTGATTTCAACGATGCCCGATACATCATCAATCCTGCACACTAACTTACCGTCTAGGTTTCTGATCTCGCTCATACCAAGTCCCTCCCTTCTTTTAGCTTTTTTAGACTTTTAATAACCATCTATAAGCACCTTTGCGCTTTAATAGGTTATTTTAGTTAGTTAATGTGATATAATTAATTTGTTAAATTATTTATAATCACCAAGAACTAACTAAATATCTTACAAGCTAATTATCTCAAGATAGGTCTGTCCTAAATAGGGACAGATATGGGACATGTGGTACAAGCATGGTACAAATAGATATTTGATAGAAAAGCCAAGGGAGGAACCCTATAAATGAATTTTTCGGAATTTTCAAAGAGGCTTTATAAAAAATTAAGCGGACTTAATAACCAGGGATATTTTATAGGGGCTCTCTTTAATGCCGCAGGAAGTGGTTTCTTTCCT
This sequence comes from uncultured Candidatus Sumerlaeota bacterium, assembly GCA_964600665.1. GTDB lineage: Bacteria > Bacillota > SLNR01 > SLNR01 > SLNR01 > CAZRKC01. The sequence goes on along the minus strand of CAZRKC010000009.1, from coordinate 60,321 downwards.
TTAAAACCTTCATATGGTACTGATGGATACCAAAGGAAAATATTTGGTGGTACAAGAGACTTCACTCAGGAAATGAAGGATAGTTTCCCAAAACCCATCGATGTTGAAAGCCTTAAAGATTTCTTTGATGAACGCATTGGTGACTCATCATTGCCTCTTATCATGAGAAACTTTGGTATACCGGAAAGTGAAACTCAAAACAAATGCTTGTTTATAAGAGCGTTGTGCACACAGTTTCAAAGCATCGTGTCGGATGCCTCCGATGAGGTAGATGATATTGTGGCTTCTGAGTACTTTCGATTGTTACGGGAAGCAGGCGCAGATATAGCAAGTGACGCTCCTTATTATCCGGGTGACGATCTCCTTGTAATTAGCCAGGTTCCAGAGCAAAACCATGACGTGAGTTTTTATGAAGACTTCGAACATCAGTGGACGATTAGAAATACAGGAACAGTTACTTGGGAAGGTAGATACTTTAAATGTTCCAACCAGTCTTGTATAAGAATTAAAGCAAAAGACAAGATCATTGAAATACCAAAAATTAAACCCGGGGATGATGTATGTTTGACAGTAGCATTTAACGCTAGAGGATTTGAAGGTAGATATGAAGCTCTATGGGAAATGAAAGATGTTGAAGGTCGCTCATGTTTCACCGATAAGAAAGCGCTTAAAGTTGAAGTTATCGTTGTAAACAAGCGAAGCATCACAATGGAGGCTTAAAATGGATAAGAAAAATAACATTGAAAAATGGTCGACATTGAAAGAGATTCAGGAGTATTTAGGAGTCGGGAGAGAAACGATTTTGCAATGGATAGCAAAACGAAATATGCCGGCCTATAAGGTGGGCAGGCTGTGGAAATTTAAAATTTCTGAAGTTGACGAGTGGATACGTTCCGGTGGAGCGGATGATCGCAATCCCAAGAAAGAAAAACCCGAATCGTAAGATCAGTTATCAATGGAGGTGGTGCAAGTGCAACAATTCACGAAAACACTGAAAAAGGGATTTGATGGCGTCTTTACTGAGGTGACTCATACCGAATCACTGGGACTTAGGAATCCCAATGAGCTACGTATATTCCATTTGGATGTGGCAAACAATGCGTTTTCTTTTGATGCCTTGCATGACTTCCTTATAAAAAACATTGGTCGATATGTATTCTCTCGAGCGCGAATGGAGCAATTTGAAATAGAAGGAGATACTGAGTCTGTTGGACTTAGAGCCATACATCTTCTACAAAATGCTTATAAAATGGATGAAAAATGGATCGATGAAGACCTCGGGGATGTCATGCTCTATGTGTTTTTGGAACAAATCCTGGACGCTCCAAAGCTGTTTAGCAAAATAGAGTTAGCTGCATTTGGAGATCAGGGTGTTCTTCATTGTGGTGGTGTTCATTTGCTATCACTTGGAAATACTGGCCCAACGCCTTCTTATCAGATGGTTTTTGGTAAATCTAATATCATCGGTGATTTGCAAGATGCAATCGACAATGCTTTTGAATCTCTCGTTGAGATCAGAGACAACACCAGCAGTGAATTAAAAATTGTTGAAAGCACTATCTTTTCTCAGTCCTATGATCCTCAAACTACTGATTTCTTGAAAAGTATCATTGTTCCAAGCAAAAATATAAACGCCACAGTAGACCGGGCGTTTGGTGTATTCCTTGGCTATTCAATTGGACTGAATCCTGATAATTATTCAAACACAGAATTTCGTAATGAAGTTATGCGGAAAATGGATATAGATATTAAGGCTCATGTAGCCTATATCATAGAAAAAATCAAAGAGACAAAGTTAGGTGCACATTCATTCTACTTCTATATATTGCCGTTTAACGACGCTGATGGTGAGAAACGAAATATTATGGATACGCTATTGAATGGAGGGGTTTGATTTGAACCAGGAGAATAAGATTAATCTCGGCAGCGCTATTTTTAGCGATATTCATAAAAATCCTTATTTAAATGAGTTGTATGATAATATTCTCTATAACTATTCAACTAGGTTGTTTGGAGTCAGGAAGAATAAGAAGAAATTTGTTGACATAGAAGACGCATTGAGATTTTCAGATCTCCTATCTAAGTCCACGGATCCACAAAATACTGACAAACATAAAATTATGGCACAAGAGATCGTTGCGCTCCTGAAAACCGTCGAGCCAGAACATCCGGCGGTTGATTTTTACCTAGGCTCAGTGCTTTTAAGTGCCGGTAATTTTCGTGGTATGGCGATGGTCACTCCTGATCATCAGAGTAAAACCTTACTGGATAGATTTTATGCAGAGTTTAGTAAAGACATTATGCGCATTCCAGCAGATCCTGAAAACCAATTTTTCCGTTCCCAAAAGCTTGTATATGACCGCCTGGATAGCCAGTATTTCAGTTATTCAGGACCTACTTCCATGGGAAAGTCCTTTGTGATGCGTATGTTCGTCAAGAAACAAATTATGGATGGGACTAGAGCAAATTTTGTACTACTCGTTCCAACAAAAGCGCTAATCAATGAAGTCACCAGCAGTATAATAAACGATTTAAAAGAACTTCTTGCTGAATATAATTACAGGCTTGTCACTTCAGCTGGCGCACTGGCTTTACAACAAAAGCATAACTTCATTATGGTTCTCACTCCTGAGAGGTTATTGTATCTGCTTATAAGCAATCCAACCCTAGATATTGACTATTTATTCATTGATGAAGCTCACAAAATCTCAACCAAGGGCAGTCGTAGTGCATTTTATTATAAAGTGGTGGACATGCTTAGCCGACGTCAAAATAAGCCCCATATGATTTTTGCTTCACCTAATATACCGAACCCAGAAATTTATCTTAAACTTATACCAGATGCAGCTGCTGAAGCGGATCAAAAATTAACAACAACCTTTGCACCTGTTAGTCAGTTAAAATATTTTATAGACTTTCCGAATCAAGAGATTCTGCTATATAACGCCTACAGCGATACCTTCACCAATGTTGCAAATATTAAAGAATCTACTACGTTTTTCCGAGTATTATCACGAATCGGATCAGAATCTCAAAACATTGTATATTGTAACTCAACCTTTAAGGCCGTTGAATTAGCCCGTGAATTTGCAGCTGATAAAGATAAAGTAGATGACAAAGACCTTCTTACATTATCAAGAGACATAAAACATGAAGTTCATGGCGATTACTATCTTGCAGACTTGATAACTAGAGGCATAGCTTATCACATTGGTTACTTGCCTTCATCAATTCGTATGCGCATCGAAGAACTATTCAAGGAAGGCTTTATAAAGACAATGTTTTGTACCAGCACTTTGGTGGAGGGTGTTAATCTTCCAGCCGATAACTTGTTTATCACCCACTATAAGAATGGAAGAGCAAAAATGTCCCCGGTTGATTTCAAAAATTTAATCGGTCGTGTAGGAAGAATTGAGTACAACCTCTATGGCAATGTCTTTCTTGTTCGGCTTGAAGAAAATGTTAAAACAGAAGATTTTATTAAGCTGCTAAGGGAAGATGTGCCTGAGCAAAAGCTATCTCTCGCAACAGAGCTGTCAAAGAATCAAAAAAAGTTGATTATAAACTGCCTTACTCAAGGCAATATAGAATTGCTTAAATATCCCAAAAATCAGTCAGAAGATGACTTTGCACTGATGCGAAAATTTGCTATTATTCTTTTAAGGGATATTACCAAAGGAAATAAGAGTCTTGTGTGGCAAGAGTTCTCTGAGCTTCTAGATAACGATATTGAAACAAAAATAGTAGAAGCCTTTAGAGCTAAAGAAGAGATACCAGACGATGACATCAGTGTTTCAGTAGATCAGACAGCAAATCTAACCGTTGCTATTGCCAACGGGCTAGAATATCCTGAACTTGATGAAAGAGGTAATGTTGATTATAGCGATTTATTGGTTTTCCTTGAAGAACTATGTAAGATTTTCAAATGGGAAATCTACGAGCCGTCAACACTTGGATTTGTCAGTAAAGATGGGACGCACGGGAAACTAAGATGGTATGCTGTCATCCTCTCCCAATGGGTTAAAGGGACAGGTTTAAGCTTTATTATGGAACAATCTCTTGATTACAAACGGCAAAATCGCAGATCAGGTGTTATGATAAACTTCCAGCCGGTTACTTATAATGATTCCCTTGAGCATCGTAATATCGTGATTTCCGATACACTTCAAGTTATCGAGAATGTTGTTCTTTTCAGTATTTCCAATTACTTTTTGAGATTTTCATCAGAATATAAGCGCTATCATGATTTGGAGTCATTCCCCAATGACTGGTACGAATATGTTGAGTACGGTACGACAAACCCGCTCTCAATCATGCTGCAGAGAAACGGATTTTCCAGGGAAACCTCAACATTTATTAGGAAAAACAAAGAGGAATATGTCGTTTATACTGCTGATGGTGAAATAAAACTTCGTCGCTCCCTGGTCGAGTGTAACAACATTAGCGTCCGAAAAGAAGTGGCAGATGTACAGTATAATGTTCCCGAATTATTTATCGATTGAAAATAAAAAAGACCATGACCAGCAGCTACTAAACTGCCAATCATGGTCTTAACTAAATTCATATCGTTATCAGCACTCAATAGATATTGCTGCTAATGAACTACAAACAAAATTTCATCTACTTTTATCCAATTATCAATTACTGTGATCCTACTCATCTTCTCCACCACGATGCTCCGTCGGGCGTCTTTGGATGAATTCGCTCCGGAGGTGCGGCCCAGAAGAATGATCACGACGATAATGAATAATAAATTTAATACTAGAAATCAAATTCTCCATTAAACACCGTTAGCGTCAAATTAACCGAATGTATGTTCGTGTTTAGGGCAAAAAAAATACCCGCCAGGCCGATTAACTCAGCTTAGCGGGTAAACTCATCTTCTCTAATTAGTATGAATATTCTGATATTTTTCTAGTGAAAAACTTTTTCCCTGGCCACCTGATAGTGTTTTGGTATTACGTGTTGTTTATTTCGGTTGCTTTCATAACTGCCAATATTTTTTCATAGAGTTCGTTTAATAATCCATCATTTCTCTTGAAGCAACCATCAAACTCTTTTACTTGATATACTCCACGCTTTAATACTCCTCTTTCATAACCTTTTTCATGAAGCGTATGCCTCAAACCTGAATGTTCCGCCAATAATGGATGTTGTTCCGCCGGAGCTATCATAACAGCTTCTAACTCTGAAGTTGAATATGTAGTAAGAGAAGAGTAGGCAGCGTCAATATCAAACCTGTCATGATACAACAGCCAAAAGTGATGTACCTCTGGCTCTGCATTTGGAACCCCTATTGCTCTTGCATATAGGATACACTCGTGCATACCTAGATATTTCGCAACCAGGAGAGAGGTATCCAACGTTTTCTTCTCAGGGTACAGAGCAAACCACTGGCTTTCTGCATCTGTCAGGTTTAATCCCTTTACTCCCTTCTTTATTTCCTTCATCGCCTCAGTGAACCTCATTACCTTTTCAGTCAATTTAAATTTTAACTCATCGCTATTTTTCTGATGTCCGATCAAAGCATCTCTTAATTGGGCTCTTAATTGTAATGCATGCCAATACAGTTTGTCCTTTTCTTCATCCGTCAACTGATTTCTTCGGAACGCATCTGAAATAACATTGTCAATGCCAATAGAAGGTCTTAGCATAGGCGCCGTTGGTTGATTGACATCTTTCAGCATTGCACCGCCAAGATAAATACTATCAAAGAATCCATTCGTAGATGTTTTAGGATAGGCCACTTTCATCATGCAAAGAATAGCTTCTGATAGTTCATTTTCAATGAACGTAACGTTTATTTTAGATAATTTTTTGTCTAAAAATTGGTCTTTATAGTGAATCGCGAATATCTTCATATCATCAAACATATCAAAGCCTGTCATAATTACTTTTGTTTCCTCTTGAGGCATAATATTCGCACTTTTTTGAGTGTCTGTTAAAACCGTATTTGTCGCAAATATTTCAAAAGATAGCAATAGGAAAGATAAATGGACGCCGGGAAGTTTATTTGCAAAGGCATCCATATCAAAACTAGAATGCGCCATGTAAATTTCTACAACATTACAATCATCTGGCTGCAATACCTTGTGATATTTTCGGAGTTTATATTTTTTAGGCGATGAATGTGCAGGAACTTCAATCTTCAGTAGTGGAATAGGGAACAATTGATTAACATTCGGAGCCTGTATCTTTTTTAACGGCAAATTGGTGTATGTTGGCTTCCCCTCAATTGTTTGCCTAGTTTTCAGATGTATCGTTAACGGTTTCCCCTTGTCGCCTTTATGGTAGGTCAATTCAAATTGACTCGAGTCAATAATCTCCCATTCTATGGGTCTAAGTGCAAATAATCTGTAACATTTAGTATTGAACTCATTCTCCAAAAAATCGATCTTAATTTCATATTTACCTTCAACAGGTTTAAATGGTACGATCCTACAGATATCCATATCTCCAATTACAACAGCTATTTTCTCATCTTTTCCTTTTTTCGACACAGCTCACCCGCCTTCTCCACACTACCTTGTTTCAAACATAAATGAGTCTTTTGCATTAGTTGCACTTCTTAAATTTATTGTGCTCCGTTTGATACGTTTCAATTTTTTTACTCATCCCACTCCCTATGTGAAGTCATTTCTTCACCCACCCAGTCCTCTTCCACATATACCATACCATTCCGACCTTCAACTTTCCGATTTGGCCCCGGTTTATACAAATTACATGATAATGGTCCATAACAGAAAGTTTCAAACCGGTATTTTTTCTTACTGGGGTTCCAGTTATCCACGATGATCTCCACTGGCATCCGGCATCCCCACATGCAGTTGCTACACTTACTATCATATGTCCTGGCTGCCAGTCTACGATGTCCTCTTTCTCTGTAAACTTCCAGCTCCGGCGGCACCAGTTCCCAGGGTGATGAATTGCTGCCAGTGGTACCTGGAGTTATGACTTTGAGTTTTGAGACTTTGTAGTATTGAGTAGGTTCAAGATCAGGATCTGGTACGGGTACGCACTCTCCTGAGATAACATCGTTCACTTTGAATTGATGTTTGGCATGAGCTGCTTTGCCGATACCGATGGAGAAGATTGTTATATCCTGATTATTGTTGTGATGGTGGTTGTCGATTTCCCCTTCAATTTTAATGGCATAGCCAAGGTATGTATGAGAGGCCTCATCAAACGAACGCAGTAACCGGATCCGCGGCTGGATTGATATTATTTTTCCTGCGAAGGTATGTTTGTCCATTTGTGAAGGCCTCCTTTATTATCTCAGTGACTCCCAATATTTGTGAACATTCCTTATTTGCAAAGGGTGCTTTATCACTGCTTGAGCAGCTGTACTGTCATCACTACTAGCTGAAAAATAAACAACTCTTTTTAATTTAGAATTGCTATTAATCATTTCAAATATGTGGCTATCATTATTGGGTGACATTCCTAATACATGTAGCTCTCCAGAAATATTCTTAAACATATCTATTGGATACTCAGTATTTCGTAGATTTGAGTTTGTTTGCTTAGCTTTAACAGATATATATAAATTTCTATCGCTTGGCTCTGACGATTTCTCAACTTTTTTAAACCATTCTTTGGCTTCTATGTCATTAGGGTTTTTTAGACGTGCAACTAGCGTGTCCAGTGCCATATTTGCATTGCTGTACAAATCCATGAGTTCTTTTTTCTTTTTTCCAGAATACGACATAATTGCATTACAATATAAATGACTTTTCGTTTCTATTATTCTGGGTGGGATATCTTTGAAACTTGCAAGTAGGCCATTCACTGTCTCAACTCTATACGTGTCATCTAGAACATCAAAACTTCCATGCAGGTGGTACACCTCTTTATCAGTTAATTTGTCAATATTTGTGTCATAATTTACAGTAAAGATTTCGTTGTACCGCTGCAATTCTTTTGAATAGTACCCCATCTTATTATGCAATTTTTCTATGTCACCATCATTATAAATTGAGTCCAGGAACAACATTTTCAACCCATCATATAAAGAGTTTATTGGTGTAAACTCGCTATCACCGACTTTGTTATATACTAACTTCATTACAAAGAAATAGTCTTCAATACCAACATTGATTAATTCTTGAGGCTTTTGATTATATCTTCTCGCAATATCGATTAACGTTCTCATTTCTTCTTCATCTTCAGTCAACTTTAGTGCTGAAAGCCCACGTAACATCTTTTTGAAAAAATCATTCAAATCCTCTAAGAGCTGTTTGATCTCCCTCGATTCTATCGAACTATTAAATACATCGCTATATCGCTCGGTGTCTAAATACTTGGTAAGTCTTTCAATAATTTTAAAATTTTTGTAATCATCATTTTGACTAAAGGCTATGTTTATACCATTACCAATTAATATGCTTTTGTTCAATTTATCACACCCTTTCAATCAGCTCATAACGCTCCCACACCTCACACATTTTCCCAAATATTCTGACACCTTTATAGAAAATAAAACGGGCAATGTTTATATTGATGCCAAGCTTAAATGCTTGTCTTTATTAATTGTACTATCTCACATTACCCTGTCTCAAGATTAAAAACCCATCAACTTGTCCATTTGTACATGACGGGCAACTATAGATCCATTAAATGTCTTTCCCAGCAGCAACCTCAAGCGAAGAGGTGAGTTGGTTCTTAAGTAACTTAATTGAATAAGATAGGAGGTCATCTCGAAGATCAGATCGTCTAAATATTTATTGTAGTTACAAAATCAGTACTTTAGTACGTTAACTTGTAGCCGGTGGTCTGTCCCTCTTGTTATGTTACTGTTTTACATTCCAATCAACATCATAGGGAACTGAATTTACCAAGCCTATAGAATTCTCATCCATACCGACCAATAATAAAGGCTCCCCATCTCTCCAAATAAGTGTTCCAAAGCCCTGCTGCTTTTCTTCTTCCGTAAGCTCTATCTTTGGAAAATATGTCTTTCTGATATCGTTATACCTATACAACTTTCTCCACTGGTCAAATTTGATTTCTCCACTATTTACAGTGCTCTCTAAAATTTGCTCAGCATCTTGAAGGACTATCTCATAGTTATATTCATATAAAAGCTTCACAGTCTGCAAATAATTTAAAGTGCTCTTGTTTACAAATGACTGATTAGAGAATAGTACAATTTGAAATGTTTTGTTTTCAAATATATGATAAATTTTCATTGCTACAATAGGCATCGACTCTTTAGAAATTTTGTCCAGATGCCAACCTTTATAAGTATTCTTAATATCTTTCAAAAAATAAAGATTTGAAATTCTACAATTAAATCCGTCATTATCAAGATGCTCAATAATATATTTCTGTGCATACAGTTCTGTTCGCTTCTCTTCACTAAAATAAAAATCAAATACTATTTGATGAAGAGTTTTGCCATACTCATTTGAATAGGGGTATTTATACTTCGTTCTAGTTTCTGGTGTTCTTGGCACTCTAAATCTTGCATTTCTGATTATTTCTAACATATCTTCAGAGTAGTCTACAAAAGCCAACTTACTCATTCCTTCAATATTAATCGATATGCAATCATTATAAACACTAATTGAAACGCCTTTAGAAATCTGTGATTTTTCAATTGCTTTATGTTTTTCAGTCATAGCTCCCCTACCCCTTCAAAAAAACAACCAATCTCTGCTTAGATATTCTCCTGTTCAAATTTCCAATCATCTCGAACCATATCTTCTATAGTCAACTCTGGTTTCCAGCCTAGCTCCTGCTCGGCTTTACTGGCATCGGCAAAGCAGGTCGCAATATCGCCCGGACGTCTTCCTACAATTTCATATGGCACATCAATATCATTGACCTTCATAAAGGCATTCACAAGTTCTAATACGGAAGTGCCGCGTCCAGTTCCCAAGTTATAGATGTTAACACCATCATTAAGGTTTTCGATAGCTTTCACATGGCCCTTGGCTAGATCGACCACATGGATATAATCTCGGACACCAGTCCCGTCACTAGTATCATAATCATTTCCAAACACGTTAAGCTTCTCTAATTGACCCTTAGCAACCTTCGTCACGAACGGCATGAGATTGTTTGGTATACCATTAGGAGCTTCCCCAATTAATCCACTCTCATGATGAGTATTCCTGCGGCATCCGGCCAGCAATCCTGTGACATCCGGGCAGTGTTCCTATCACATCCGGCCACTGTTCTTGCAGTATCCGGCCAGGAAACCGGCACCTCAACAAATTAATCCTGTACAATGTAGTTAATACGTGTATGGGAGGAAGAAAATGAGGTGCGAAGAACCAGTGAAAATCATAGAAATATTAAGGCTGAAAGAGCAAGGATATTCTCAACGAGAAATTGCTCAAAGTATCAAATGTAGTAAATCCACTGTGGGAGAAATACAGAAGCGTTGCCAGAATTGTAAACTCCACTACGAAGCAGCAGCAAAAATGACTAATGAAGAAATCAAGATGATGCTCTATCCTGATAGCTTTGGGCGATCCATTAAAAAAGACCCGGATTGGCGTATGATTCATGAACGGTTGCAGGCTAACAGACGTCTCAATCTACAATATATCTGGGAAGAGTACAAGTTAGAGAATATCGAAGGTCTAAGCTATAGCCGTTTTTGTAAACGTTACCTTCACTGGAAAAACGAGACCGGCAAAAACGTCATTATGATTCAGAATCGTGAACCGGGCAAAGAATTGTTTGTAGACTGGATGGGCGACACCCTGAAATGTGTAGTAGACAGTTCCACAGGAGAAATCCTCACAGCCCATTTCTTTGTAGCAACCCTGGGCGATAGCTCATACCCGTATGTAGAAGCATTCCCCGATGAGAAACTAGATAAATGGCTATTGGCTCATGTTAATGCCCTCAGATATCTAGGGGGTATTCCCCGGGTAATTGTACCGGATAATTGTAAGACTGCAACAACCAAACCAAACTACTATAATCCGGCTATAAATCATTCTTACTGGGATTTTGCCCAGCACTATGAAGTGGCCATATTGCCGGCTAGAGTCCGGGAGCCTCAAGATAAAGCCCCAGTTGAGAGCAGTGTGGGCTGGCTGGAAACCTGGCTTTTAGAATGGCTGCGGGGCAAACGTTTCTTTAGTTTCGCTGCTCTGAATACCGAAATACAATATCGTGTAAAAGAACTGACCAAAAGGCCCTACCAAAAGCGCAAAGGCAGCAGGCAAAGTGTATTTGAGAAATTGGACAAACCGGCGCTACGACCTTTGCCATATACGCAATACGAGTACTCAGATTACATCGTACGCAGAACCCCGGCAAACTACCATGTAGAATACGATGATTTTCATTATTCGGTACCCCATGGCTTGTATAAACAGTTGGTGACCATCAGAGCCACTGCAACAACCATAGAGATTATTAACGGTAATAGAGAGCGTGTGGCACTGCATCAAAGGCGTTATACAGGATCAAGATATGTAACAAATATCGGCCATATGCCGTCGCATCACCACCATCAATACCATGCCAATCGTTTTGACGGCACTCAATACCGTATGTGGGCCAAGAACATTGGTGAGCAAACCAATACTGCTATAGACCATTTGTTATCTTCGCAGATTGTTGAAGAACAGGCTTATCGCTCTTGCATGGGGATATTACAGTATTCTAAGAAATATGGCAATGAACGGCTCGAAGCTGCCTGTGCAAAAGCCATAACCATGAAATCCTGCAGTTACTCAACCATAACCACAATACTTAAAAATGGTCAGGACAAAGTTTCTCTTTCTAAGACGGACCAACCTACACCCCTACATGAAAATCTACGCGGCGCAGAAGCCTATGTATAGGGGGGTGGATAAGCAATGATTAGTCAAACCTTAGATAAACTTAATGGTATGAAACTGCGGGCTATGGAACAGGAATACCGACGGCAGACCGAGCTATCTGCAAATACAGCTCTTTCCTTTGATGAACGTCTGGCAATGCTGGTAGACGCTGAATGGTTGGCCAAGGCAAACAACCGATTACAGAGATTCCTCAGGGAAGCAAACCTGCGTGAACCATCCGCCAATCTTGAAAATATCAACTATGATTCCAAGAGAAATCTCGATAGAACGAACATTGCCAGACTCGCTGATTGTACCTGGATTAAAGAGGGTAAGAATCTCATAATCACAGGAGCTACCGGTACCGGTAAAACCTATCTGGTTAGTGCCTTTGGCAATGCTGCTTGTAGAAAGAGTTTGAAGGTTCGTTCTTATAGGGTAAACAGAATACTGACTGATTTGGCTATTGGCCGAGGCAATGGTTCCTACGGCAGACTACTCAATGATCTAAAAAAACCTGATTTGCTCATCCTCGATGATTTTGGCATGTCATCCCTTGACCCCAGCTCTTGCCGTGATCTATTGGAAGTTGTCGATGATCGACATGACAGAAAGTCTATAGCAATCTCTGCCCAACTACCGGTGGCAAAATGGCATAGCATGTTTGAAGATGCCACAATTGCAGATGCCGTATTGGACAGATTGGTTAACAATGCTTACCGAATAGAACTCAAAGGGCCAAGCTTAAGACCTCATACTCCCCAAAATGAAGGAGGCGGTAGCGCAAGAGAATAATCTATGTTAAACTCCATGCATGAGGTGCCGGCCTTTGGCCGGATAAGATAAGAATGCTGGCCGGATATCGCAGGAACGGTGTCCGGATATTTCGAGAATTGGTGGCCGGATGTTACAGGAACGCCGGTCTGAATTGAGGAGAATAGCCACATGAGCACCTACTGGGTTAAAGTATCTTAATAGACTAACTGCAAATCCAATATTAGCATAAGCTGTATCTGTCAGGATCCGCTCACTCATGGCTTTTGTCTCACCATACGGATTGGTAGTCTTTTTCAATTCCATATCTTCTTTAAGTGGAGATGGCTGATCACCATACACTGTTGCAGATGAACTGAAGACAAACTTCTGAACTCCATACTTCACACACATCTTGCTGAGTATCATCGTGCTTACCAGATTATTATAATAGTACTCAAGTGGGTTGGAAACAGACTCTCCTACAGCTTTAAGGCCTGCGAAGTGAATCACACCATCGGATTTTGTGAGATGAGAAGATTTCTTCTACCTCCGCTTCATCCGTCACATCAATCTGATAGAAAGATGGTTTGATGCCTGTTATGGTAGATAGCTTGTCCAGCACTTCAATCTTTGAATTGATAAGATTGTCAACAATGATTACTTCATGGTTATTTTTTATGAGTTCTATTATCGTATGACTGCCGATAAAGCCTAGGCCTCCAGTTACTAATATGTTCATTGGTTGTGGTCACCTCGCTTTCGATGTATCCATATTCTTGATTGTTATACTGCAGAGTACATCTTATCATAATAGTTAGCATAATCACCGGAAATGATGTTCTCGATCCACTCAGTATTCTCAAGATACCATTGGATTGTCTCTTTCATTCCTTGTTCAAATGTATATATAGGCTCCCAACCTAGCTCTGTTGTAATCTTGGTATTGTCAATTGCATATCTTCTATCATGGCCTGGACGATCTTTTACATATTTAATCAAATCTTCCGATTTACCAAGAGTACTAATGATCAGTTTTACAATTTCAATATTAGCTTTTTCATTGTTCCCACCAATGTTATAAACTTCTCCATCTTTACCTTTATGCAGAACAGTTTCAATTGCAGAGCAGTGATCAGAAACGTGAAGCCAATCTCTGACTTGCATCCCATCTCCATAAACTGGGAGGTCTTTTTCTTTAAGACCATTGTTGATCATTAAAGGTATAAGTTTTTCAGGAAATTGATACGGACCATAGTTATTGCTACATCTTGTGATATTGACCGGCATTCCAAATGTCTCACTATAGGCTCTAACAATCATGTCAGCACTTGCTTTAGACGCTGAATAAGGGCTGTTTGGCATCAGTGGCATTGTTTCAACAAACATACCCGTTTCGCCAAGTGCACCATAGACTTCATCAGTTGAAACTTGAAGAAACTTTACTCCAGACTTGTACTCCTTGCAATACTTATCATTTGGATTCACTTTCCAATATTTCTTAGCTGTATCTAAGAGCACTTGAGTGCCAATAATATTCGTAGTTAAGAATACTTCTGGTTCTTCGATGCTTCTGTCCACATGAGATTCTGCAGCAAAGTTTACGACCGAAGCGATATCGTTATTCTTAAAAATCTCATCAATTTTTCCTTTATCTCTGATGTCAACTTTATTGAACTCATAATTAGGATTGGCATCGATTTCTTTGAGGTTCTCTAGATTCCCTGCATATGTAAGGGCGTCAATATTGATAATTTTGTATTCCGGATGCTTTTCAAGCATTAGTTTTACAAAATTGCTTCCAATGAATCCTGCACCACCTGTTACTAAAATTGTTTTCATTTTCTTAATCCTCCTAAGCTTTCATAAGTGATTTAATAATATGAATGGTTCCCATTATGTCTTTTCTTTTGATCAATATATAAATTAGATAAGTCATCCCATAAATAAGCATTGTCATCCATGAATTCACAAACCACCCTGTTAGGATAAATACGATGGTCAACAATACCTCTAATACAATATCTTTCTTAACTTTAATGTTCAATTCTTTTGCTAAATAGCTTTCTGCAAATGCTGACCTTATAGCTAACAGAATTACGATATTTAAAATAGCCACATCTAAATTCACAAATAATTGGGTGGTAATGTAAGTCATAACTAAACTCAACAACATAGAAATCAAATTTATTTTCAGCATGACCTTTTCACGTCTTAACGTCTTTAAGTAAGTGTTTATTAATAATGCCATCTTCCCTTCATATATAAACATAGGAAAAACTAATGACATATATAGTAAACTTTCTGCGTACTGAGGAAGCCAAGCTGCCATAATCGTTTTTAGAGGGTAATATATTATTAAGAAACCTAACAGTATTACCATTAAGAAGTCTCTCATCGTTGAATAAATGTTTGCTAATTTATCTTGATTCGTCCGTCTTAGAATTGGAAACATAATAATTCCAACTGCATTAATAAAAATCATCATCATGTTGGAAATACTTAAAGTTAATGAAACTTTCCCGAAAGTGGCAACATCCCAAGCACGTTCGATTCCAAATCTTACAATTCCTATTATGAGCATGCTTGCAATATTTGCAAACATAAGCTTAATACCTACACTGATATTCGTAATCGATTCAGAAATCGTAAGATAAAATGTATTTATTCTTCTGAATACTATGTCTTTACATGAAAGTGCAGTGAAAAATAATGAGATAAACTTACCAACTAAATCAGCAATTATCAGTAGCTTGAAATCTCTAACCCCAAATAGCAAGAAAATTACTATTAAAAGAATATAGACAATTCTATCCAACATGGTTAGTCTTGCAAATTCTTTTATTCTATTTGTTGCTTGTAGGATATAAAAAAACATTAATCTAGTATTTACTAAAATCATTGCTAGAGCAACCATTTGTAGAATAAATCCTCGGTTAAAGTCCCCAACAAGAAAAAAGGATCCTAACCAAATTAATATTGCTATAAAAAGTTGACTAACAAATAACTCAATAAATTGAGAATAAAATAGTCTCTTATCTAAATTCTTGTATTCCTCTCCGCCAAATCTTAAATAAATACCGTCATTCCAACCAAAATGCAAAAAACCAACATAGGAAGTGTAAAAAATATAGAGTTGCCAATAACCATACTCTTCAACCCCTATGAGTTTAGGTACAATTAAAACTACCAAAGTTGATATAATTAACGATATAAAGTTTGATGAAATTGTATATGACATGTTTTTTATAAGACTCATAGCTTTTAGATTCAAAATATCAACCTCGTTTATCTAGCATTAAAGCTCGTCAATAAATCTGCTAAGTGCATCCTCCCAATGAGGTAATCTTTTAATTCCCGCCTTATCAGTGTTTCCCTTTAATAATCTAGAATTCAATGGCCTCGCAGCTTTTGTTGGATATTCTTTTGTAGAAATAGGACTTATATTTATCTCAATCCCTGATTTTTCAAAGATTGTTTTTGCAAACTCATACCAGCTACAGTAGCCTTCATTAACTCCATGATAAATTCCGTACTGATTGGTCTTAACCAAATTTACTATAAATTCAGCTAGGTCTTTCGCATATGTAGGCGCACCAATTTGGTCACTAACTACGCTGATTTCACTTCTTGTTTCTGCTAATTTAAGCATTGTCTTTACAAAATTATTCCCGTTTGAGCCGTACACCCAAGACGTTCTGACGATAAAATATTTATCTAGTAACTCTCTGATGATTATTTCACCTTGTTCTTTTGTGTAGCCGTAATAATTAACAGGTTTAGTTTCTTTATTTTCAAAATGAGGCTCTTTTCCTAATCCATCAAACACATAATCTGTACTTACATAAATTAGCTTTGCTTTAATCTGTTTGGCAATTTCAGCGATAGCCCTTGTCCCTTCAACATTCACAACATAACATAAATCTTTTTCATCTTCTGCCTTATCAACTGCAGTATATGCAGCGCAATGAATAATTACATCCGGTTTTTCTTTTAAAATGTATTTCTGAATTTGCTCTCTGTTTGTTAGGTCAAATTCATCTCTTTCAGGAGCAACAACATCAATATTTAATTCTTTCAATATTAAAACTACATCATGACCAAGTTGACCATTTACTCCTGTAACCATAAATTTCAGGCTGAAATCTACGTCACTATCTTTAAGTAATGGTGCGTTCAAATCTTTTTCTGAAAGTATTGGGTCCTCAATCCCCCAATTTACTCCAATCTCAGAATCATTAAACCGAATGCTTCTATCGCACTCTGGTGCATAGTATTCATCAACTTTGTATTGGACCTCTACATCATCAGTTAAAGTTAAAAAACCATGTGCAAATCCTTTCGGAATCAGAAGTTGTTTTTTATTTCCCTCAGACAACTCAACTCCTACCCATTGTTTATATGTAGATGACCCTTTTCTTAAATCAACGGCAACATCTAAAATTTTCCCTTTTGTACATCTCACTAACTTTGATTGTGCTTTAGGATTTGTCTGAAAATGCAATCCTCTTAATGTCCCTTTTTGTGCTGACATTGAATGATTATCCTGTACAAACTCAATATTAATCCCCAATTCTTGAAACTTGGCTTTGGAATATGTCTCTGTAAACCATCCCCGATGATCTCCAAAAACTCTCGGTTCTAATATCAATAAATCTTCAATCTCTGTTTTTATAATATTCATTGAGTTCCCTCACTTAATATCTAATTTTTCCTTCTGCAACCTTCTTAAGATGTTCTCCATATGGTGATTTTCCATATTTTTCAGCTGAGGCTAAAAGTGTCTGTCTATCAATCCAATTGTTATGATATGCAATTTCCTCAAGTGCAGAAATCTTTATACTCTGCCTCTTCTCTATCATTTGTACAAATTCAGCAGCTTCAACAAGGCTATCCATTGTACCAGTATCGAGCCATGCATAACCCCTACCGAGCAATTTTACATTGAGGGTTCCATCTTCAAGATACATTCTGTTTAAGTCAGTGATTTCTAGCTCTCCTCTTGAAGAAGGTTTAACTTTCTTAGCAAAATCAACAACTCTATTATCATAAAAATAAAGTCCGGTAATACAATAATTTGACTTTGGATTCTTAGGTTTCTCTTCTACAGAAATTACCTTTCCATCTTCATCAAACTCAACTATTCCAAATCGCTCAGGATCATGTACATAATATCCAAATATTGTAGCTTTCCCATTTTGTGCGTTTTCTGCTGCCTCTTTTAAAATTGGGGTGAATCCATTCCCATAATAGATGTTATCTCCAAGAATCATCGCCACATTATCGTCACCAATAAAGTCTGTTCCAATAATAAATGCCTGGGCTAAACCATCTGGAGATGGTTGTTCCGCATATGATAAGTTTATACCAAATTCACTGCCATCACCAAGGAGCTTCTCAAAATTTGGTAAATCATGTGGTGTTGAAATAATTAAGATATCCTTGATACCCGCCAACATTAGTACTGAAAGCGGGTAATATATCATTGGTTTATCGTATACAGGCAACAACTGTTTACTCGTTACCATTGTTAAAGGATACAGGCGAGTACCAGATCCTCCAGCTAATATTATTCCTTTCATTGCTTGTCTCCTTTCAAACTCTTATTATTATGTTTCGCTTGAATTTTGGATATGTGCTTTTCTTAGTTTTGATTTGATTAGGACCCTATAAAATATATACGTAAATAGAATCGTGAAAATCTGAGTTGTAGATAAAAATGTTGTCAAAAATTGCTCATCTATACTTTGATAAATAATACTCATGAATATGATTGCGTAAAATATTACAACATAATTAAATCTCTTGCTTTTTTTAATTTTGGAATAAAGAGCGCCAAAGAAAAAGCCAATTAAGACTTGAACAATAATCATTCCAAAGACTCCAAAATCTTGTATATATCTTCTTAGTGAAGTATATATATTTGTAGTTGTTTTTGAATCTATAGCAGTAAAATCTAGAACTCTTGAAAATTCTCTTTCGTAAATACCAATTCTATTCAGTAAATTATTTACTCCAACAAGAGTCTCTTCTGCAAAATATTCATTAGGTACTTTTGGCAAATTGAGATAATTATCAAACGCCAATATCGAGCCCCCTGTATATATTGATAAAAGTGATTTTATATCAGCACCTTTCCACCCTTTTAAATTACCTAAAAAAATAAAGACTATAAAAAACACTAATAAACCGAAAACAGCATATTTAGCTATTCTTTTGTTGGTTTCGATGTTGCTTTTTTTAGTTTTAATCAAAAAAATGCCAATCAAAATAATTATATAAGTGAAATACTCGATGATAGCCCCTCTTGACCCTGATAGAGAGTATTGAGCAAGATATACAATAGAGGGAAGTAGATAATAAACTTCTCTCTTGATCCTTGATTCTTTAAACATATAGAAGTTATATAAAAAAATAAAGGTATAAACATATGACAATGCTCTTAGTAAAAACGTAGCTATTGCAAGAACTGGTCCAACAGAAATTCCATACTGCAAAATTCCTAACCGTGCATATTGAATCAATAATTGTTGTCCGCTACTGTATCCAACCATTCCTGCAATTTGTCGCATTCTTAAGTAATACCAGATAAGCACCGCTAACGAAAACACATATACTAATAAGTTTAACAATCGAGGAATTTTTATCTTGTTGTGCGCTTTAGGAATTAATGTTGGGGATGTATCTCTGAACACAAATCGAGCAATTGTTTCACCAATACCAATTGAAAGTAACGCGATTATTATTATTAATACAGTATATGGAGATAAGCTAATGTCCCAATTGTCCTTGTTCAAAATAACGAATAATAAGCTTATAATAAATACACTAATTGAAATTAGCCAAGGTGACAGTAAATCAAACTTATTAATAAAAAAACTAACTGCTAACATCACTAGTAATGAAATAAACAATATATATATCACGCTGCACCCCCTATGTAGATATTGTTGACCAAGTTATAAAACAAGTATCTACAAATACTTCTTGTAAACTTTGTATGACTCTTTAACCATATAGTATTTCTTCTTCGATTGAATGCTTTTTACACTTGCGCTTTCATGATGCGTTATTATAATCGTTGGATCATACAAGGTTGATCCGCCGACACTTTCTATTTGATTTGAAAGTAGGGCTTCTTCGCCCCACATGAACACCCTATCATCTAGCTTTCTAAAATGATCAAAAAAGTTTGGTGTTAAAATATAACAAGCGCCTATACCTCTTTTGATTTTCATCTGGCCAAAGTTATTTGTTAGAGGTACTGGCTTATTTCTTAGCTTTTTAATTCTCTGATTTACAAATCTAAACGCTTGGCCAACGTAATAATTTGAATTGTATAATGCAACTTTTATTCTTTCAACTCTAGGTACTTCCTTAATTACATGAGGATTTTGTTGCCTGCCATCTTTAGTTATTATGTTTGGGGCTATAACAAGAACATCTTCGGCATAATCAATTTTTTTTAGATTTTCTATAAAACTACGATCGAATGTTAAGTCGTTATTTCCCACAATAATAATCGAATCTTTATCTTTTTTAACAATCTCGATACCTTTATTTAATCCCTTGAAATATCCTACGTTCTCTGCGGAGAAAATTATCTCAAGATTGTTACAGCGTTTCTCAATGGATGTCAATTTTTCTTTATCATTTTCATTTGAAGCATTATCGACAATAATTATATGAATTTCGTCTTCAGGTACTGTTATTATATTGTTAACGCTATCTATATACTCTTTTGTAAAATCAGAACCATTATAATTTACTGCAACAAAATAATACTTCATTATGGTGTACCTTCGCTTTCTCTTTTTCCCCAAACAATTCTATTCACGTAATCTGTATAAGATAAAATAATCCTTAATACCTTATCCGACACATTTGGCGTACTATAATCTGTAACCAACCTTAATGTACCTTTTCCTTGTGTTTCCAGTATTTTTAGCCCCTGAAGAATTCTTTCTTTCTTAAGACCCACCATCATAACCGATGCTTCTTCCATTGCCTCAGGTCTTTCATGGACTTCTCTAATATTAAGTGCCCTAAATCCAAGAATGGATGATTCTTCACTGATTGTTCCGCTATCACTTAAAACAGCCCTTGCATTTTTTTGGAGTTTTACATAATCATTAAATCCAAGTGGCTTCATAGTTCTAACCAATGGATTGAACTCAATTCCTTTTGCTTCAATCATCTTTCTTGTTCTTGGGTGTGTGCTAACAATTAATGGCATCTGATATTTTTCTGCTATTGTGTTTAAGCTCTCTACTAAATCCATGAAGTTCTGTTCAGAGCTGATATTCTCTTCTCTATGAGCAGACACTACAAAATACTTCTCAGCTTCGAGCCCTAACCTTTCAAGAACATCTGATTTTTCAATATCATCTTTTCTAGAATTAAGCACCTCAAACATCGGGCTACCCGTCTTAATCACTCTATCTGCAGGAAGACCTTCTCTTAAGAGATATTCTCTAGCAATATCACTATAAGTAAGATTAATATCTGCTGTATGGTCCACAATCTTTCTATTTGTCTCTTCAGGAACTCTCTGATCAAAGCATCTGTTACCAGCTTCCAT
Organism: uncultured Candidatus Sumerlaeota bacterium; assembly: GCA_964600665.1. Lineage (GTDB taxonomy): Bacteria > Bacillota > SLNR01 > SLNR01 > SLNR01 > CAZRKC01. Next base: position 39,201 of record CAZRKC010000009.1, on the reverse strand, counting down.
GTGAAAGATTGGAATATGTCTTCTTTTAGCAGCTATAGCGCATAAGCAGCTATTTGTATCCCCTAACACTAAAAAGGCATCAGGCTTTACTTCTTCAAGAATTGGGTCAATTTTAACTAGAATGTTACCAATCGTCTCAACAGCAGTTCCCGTTGCAGCATTCAAGAAATAATCCGGTTTCTTTAATTTGAAGTCATTGAAGAACACTTCATTTAATTCATAGTCATAATTCTGTCCTGTATGCACAAGAACATGATCTATCGCTTCAGATTCATCTAATTTATTAATAACAGCTGAAAGTCTTATTATTTCTGGTCTAGTGCCAACGACTGTCATAACTTTTAATTTCTTCATCGGTTATACCTCCAAATAATGAGTATCAGGTTTTTCAGGGTTAAATGACTCATTGGCCCACATAATTGTTACCATATCCGAATCACCCAGATTTTCTATGTTGTGTGTATAACCTGTTGGGATATCAACAACTTTCATCTTGTCACCACTTACGAAATACTCTAACACTTCATCTGAATCTATCTTTCTAAAGCGAATAACCCCTTTGCCACTTACCACTAGGAATTTTTCATTTTTAGTGTGGTGCCAGTGATTCCCTTTTGTAATTCCAGGTTTTGAGATATTAACTGAAACTTGGCCACGATCAGGAGTTTTTATAAATTCAGTAAATGATCCTCTCTGATCCACGTTCATCTTTAAATCATAACTAAACTGATTTTCTGGTAAGTAGCTTAGATATGTACTGTAGAGCTTCTTTGTAAATGCATCCGACATATTCGGCACTGACCTATCTTCTCGACTCTTCTTAAATGTATAAATCAAATCTACTATTTCGCCAAGGGTGATAGTATGTACCACAGGAACTTCGCAGAATGAATCTACTTTATTTTCTTTTCCTTCAAAAGCATTAACCAGTTCATTAACCACATCATCAATATATACAAGATTCATTAGTACACTGGTATCATTCACTTGGATAGGAAGATCATGTGCAATATTATGGCAGAAAGTAGCTACTGCACTGTTATAATTCGGTCTACACCATTTACCGAATACATTAGGAAATCTGTAAACAAGAACTTTCGACCCTGTTTCTTCACTATAAGAAAACAGAAGGTCTTCTCCCGCCTTCTTACTTTCACCATAAGGATTATCTAACTCAGCTTGAATAGACGATGAAATCATCACCGGGCAGGTGTTATTATGTTTCTTGAGAGAATTTAATAGATCTGAGGTGAATCCAAAGTTACCCTCCATAAATTCAGATTGTTCTTTTGGTCGATTTACCCCTGCAAGATGAAATACAAAGTCAGCTTCTTTACAGAACCCATCAAGCAAAGAAGGATCCGTATCTCTGCCATATTCAAAAATATCAGTGTGCTTTCTATTTCTCAGCTCTGCTATTAAGTTTTTTCCTATGAAGCCTTTTGCCCCAGTGACTAAGATTTTCATCATCTATCCCAACTTTCCAATTGTTCTCTTACATAATCAAGCTGAAGTAGCTTTTCTTTAATCTGTTCTATGTTAAGCCTTTCTGTATTATGAGAGTTATACTCATCTTCTGATGAAAGCTTTTGATCCCCTTCAACAAAGTATTTGTCATAGTTTAAGTCTCTCTTATCAGCAGGCACTCTATAGAACCCACCCATGTCCTTAGCCACAACATGCTCTTCTTTGGTTAGAAGTGTTTCATAAAGCTTTTCGCCATGACGTGTTCCAATGACTTTGATTTCATTATCTACTTTAAAGAGTTCTTTAACTGCTTGAGCTAAGTCCCCTATAGTTGATGCAGGTGACTTCTGAACCATTATGTCTCCGGCTTCCGCATTCTGAAATGCAAATACAACAAGTTCTACAGCTTCTTCTAGGCTCATTAAGAATCTTGTCATATTTGGGTCTGTCACGGTAAGTGGTTGTCCACTCTTAATCTGATCAATAAACAACGGAATTACAGAACCCCTAGATGCCATTACATTCCCATATCTTGTACCACAGATTAGCGTTCTTTCAGGCTCAACAGTCTTTGCTTTTGCGACAAAAACTTTCTCCATCATAGCTTTCGAGATGCCCATAGCGTTAATCGGGTAAGCTGCTTTATCAGTAGAAAGGCAAATGACCTTTTTAACTCCCATCTCAATTGCACCTGTTAGAACATTATCTGTTCCTAATACATTAGTTTTTACCGCCTCAAGAGGAAAGAACTCACAGGAAGGTACTTGCTTAAGAGCAGCTGCATGAAAGATATAATCTACTCCATGCATGGCATTTTTAACACTTGCGAGATCTCTAACATCTCCTATGTAGAACTTTAATTTATCATTTTTATATAGCTTCCTCATATCATCTTGTTTCTTCTCATCACGAGAAAAAATGCGAATTTCTTTGATATCTGTATCAAGGAATCTCTTCATCACTGCATTCCCAAATGATCCTGTTCCACCTGTTATAAGTAATGTTTTATCTTTAAACATAAGCATCCCTTTCCTAAATATTTAATCAAACAACATTCCTAATTCATTGTAGTAATTACTAACATCAAGCATATTCTTTATTCTACAACTGGTATGCATTTCAGTTAATTTCTCATCATCAATCAACAATGCTTTTTCTATTGTCTCAACAAGACTCTCTAAGTCAAAGTTTTGAGCAATAAATCCATTTTCTTCATCAATGAGAAAATCTGAAATATCACTTGTTGAATTTGTAATAACTGGTACTCCGCATGCAAAACTTTCACCTAACTTAGTTGGAAAACCTGCAGTAGTAACTCTATTTATTTCTCTAAAAAAAATAGTGTAATCAGACTTCTTAATGATATTTAAGGCAATCTCGTGATTTACCTTTCCGTAAAAGTTGATATCTTCAAAATCGTGTTTACTGTAATCCGGGTAAAATTTAAGAAAATCTTCTTTATTGATCCCTACAATATTTAACAAATACTTTATATTCTTTTCTCTTACTTTTTTGAAAGACTCAACAATTATATCTAATCTATCTTTCCCTTCTCGAATTCCTGGAGAACCAACGTATGAAATTACTCTTGGATAACCTGGTCTTTCCCAATGACAATTATTCCATTTTGTATTATGAGAATCCACTATTGCCGGAATATATGCAGTTTTACATTTTCTTTCATGGTAATATTTTTCTAAGTATTTGCTAATACAAATATTTGCGTCCATCTTTAAGTTTACAAATCTCATCCGAAAAAAATTATCTATATTCTTAAATATGTTTCTAGAATTGCTGTACCACTCTGTTATATCAGAAATAACTTTTACATTGAACTCGGATAATATTTTCTTGATTCTCATCGATGCAATTGAATAGTAATTATAAAGAATAACAGCTTCGATATCCTCTGGATTGTGTTTCTCAAAAACTAGCTCAAATTCTTTTGTGCTAATTACTTTATTAAACCAATTTATTTTTGTTTCTGGGTAGGGGTATTCGTAACATTCAAATCCACCGACTTTTGAATGATGATAAGCATTGTTCATTAAGTTTAATTGTCGATTATAACCTATTAGGATTACTTCGTATCCTAATTCGGATAAAATTTTGCTAATATTCAAGACCCTTTGTGCTGCAGCATTCTTATCGGGAAATTCCATTGGCCCCATATAAATTATTTTCTTCATAAAATCATCCATTCATTATTTATTTAAGCACCAGAACATTTTATAGGTTCTTTCTATACCATTCTATTGCAGCTTCTATGCCTCGTTCAAAACTCCAGCTAGGGTTATATCCAATCATTTCTTTCGCCTTGCTGATATCAGCATTACTATGCTTAATGTCACCTTTTCTATCCGGCCCAAAAACGGGTTCTACATTTTTCCCTAGAGCTTTGCAAAGGGAATTATAGACATCAATTAGATATTCTCTTCCACCATAAGCAATATTAAAAGCTTCTCCAGCAACTTCGGATGATGCCTTACAAGATTTTAGATTAGCTTCAATCACATTTTCAATATAAGTAAAATCCCTACTTTGATTTCCATCACCATTTATTGTTGGTTGTTCATCATTAAGCAATTGTTTTATAAACTTAGGAATGACAGCAGCATAGGCACCATTAGGATCTTGTCTTTTCCCAAATACATTAAAGTATCTTAGTCCGTAAGTATCTAATCCATATAATTTTGAATAAAGCTTTGCATATTCCTCATCAACCATTTTAGTTAAGGCATATGGAGATAGTAAATTTCCTTCTCTGCCTTCTTGTTTTGGGAGATTGGGCTCATCCCCATAAACAGATGAACTGGAAGCGTAGACAAACTTCTTCACTCTGTTTAGCCTCGCAGCCTCCATCATGTTAAGTGTTCCTCTAATATTTATTTCTTCATATAGTAAAGGCATCTCGATACTTCTCGGAACACTTCCCCAAGCCGCTTGATTAAGGACATAATCAACGCCTTCACAAGCCTTCATACAAGTATCTAGATCTCTTATGTCCCCTTTTATAAATGTATACTTAGGATTATCAATAAACAAATCAACATTAGCCTGTTTGCCATTAGAAAGATCATCTAGACATCTCACCTTATAACCTTTATCTAGTAAAACTTCGCACAAGTTGGAGCCAATAAAACCAGCTCCACCTGTTACGAGAAATACACTATCTTTTTCAAATGTTATATTTTCATATCCCATAAAATAATTCGCCTCACTTTATTTTCCATAACAGATAATTCTTAATATACGTCCAAATTTCAGGATGATACCAAAGTTTTGACTCTAAATCATTTTCAACAATGCGTAAATTATTCTTTTCGGCATCACCTAAAGCTTTCAGCATTAGTTTAATTCCAATACTAACTTGATGTATTGGATAAGTGCAGTAATTATCACTTGAGTCTATTTTAATAACACCTTGGTATAGTATACCTCCTGTATCGATACCTTTATCTACTAAATGAACTGTGGTACCACAATTCCCCATATCGTTATTGGCAATTGCCCAATACCCCCCATGAACGCCTCTATATTTAGGTGTAATACCTAAATGTGTATTAATGAATTTAGCCCTTACAGATGAGAGCACTTTCTGAGAAATAATTCGAGTTCCGTTTACGATAACTATATCTGGGTCCAAATGCTTTAGTTCTTCTATAGCTTCATCAGAATTTACACTTGTTACATGTTTCAATACTCTTTCATTGATAGGTGATTTGCTTAGTTCGTAGTCCTCAATTAGTTTTTTAATCCTATTTTTGGATTTAACTTTAAGCAGTTTGCTGAACAAAAGAAACATTATCTGTCCAATAACATTGATCCATCCAACTCTTCTAACACGGTTACGTATCATATTGAATTTGTTTGGACTCTCTTCCTCTAAAACCTTGATTATTGGATAATACTTTTGGATCTCGTTAAAAACAAACTTTGATGAGTCCCCTTTACCTGCTAACATTACTATTTTCATAGCCTACATCTCCGATACGATTTCGTTAATATTTTTGCTCTCAAATCCATAATGTGAATTCAAATACTGATAGTGTGAAATTATTCCATTTAAAAACCTAAAGTTTTCCTCAATATTCTTTCCAAAATTATGTGGATGCCACCAAAGATGGAAAACCTGATTGTTCTTGGCAGCATAAGTCATTGATTTTTTTATGCGATTTAATCGTAACATATCAAGCAAAGCCAGTTTCTTATTATATGGAGCTAAAAATCGACTTGATTTTACATTAATAACTTTTAACGATTTATCAATTTTATAGGTATGATGACCAGTTAAATTAATATACCTGTCTAAGAAACGTAAAATCCTCTTAAGCATTGTGTTCTTTTGTTTTGAGCTGGCCTCATAAATTGGATGTTCCTCAGTTCCTCTGTAGGCATAAATACTATTCTCAACTAAAACATCTAAGTAATTTGTATTTATTTGGTTTCTTGGAAAAATGATTGTTTTAACATTAATACCAAACTCTTTCGAGATTTCTTGAAACCTATCACAGTCAAACTTAAAATCAACAATATTCTGTCCTTCTTCTAAACAGTAATAATGAGAAAAAGTATGTGATGCAATTTCTTGAAAAGGAGTGCATAAAATCTGTCTAATTTGTTGAATTGAAAAATGATATTTTGGTATTAACTCGTTAAATTCAATATATTTATACGGGTTCAAACTAATATCGAAATATAATTGTTTAATTTCATCAAGCATTTCTATTAATTGGATTTTATTTTCAAACAACATGAAGCCTACTATCGCCCATGTAGCATGAATTTTTTTCATATCAAACAGTTCTAAGGTTCTTTTAACTATTAAGTCAACATTATCTAAATTCTCTTGATAATCACTAATTGACTTATGGTCTCTTACTCCCCAATATTTTTCGAAATCTAACGATATTACAAATTTACCACTCATCATAATCTCCAATACTTATATCCAGCTGATTCGTACTCTTTTCTTTCCAAGATTCCTTTGATATCAAGTAATACTTTGCTTTCATTAGTTCCTTCTTTAAACATCTTATTGAAGTCTTCTTGAGTGAATTTTAAGAATTGGTCATGTCCAACTGAAACAACAATTGCATCCATCTCTTTTATATCTTCTACTGAATCAAATATAATGCCATACTCCTGTTTTGCTTCCTCAGCATCTGCCTCCGGGTCTGCAATCATCGGATTGATTCCATATTCTTTTAGCTCGTTGACAATATCAATAACTCTAGTGTTTCTCGTATCAGGGCAGTTTTCTTTGAATGTAAAGCCTAGAATGGCGACTTTTGCATCTTTAACAGGAACATCTGCTTTAATGAGGTTTTTAATTAGATTCTCAACCACATATTTGCCCATATCATCATTGATTCTCCTACCAGAAAGAATAATTTGTGAGTGGTATCCTAGTTGTTCAGCTTTGTATGTGAGATAATATGGGTCCACACCAATACAGTGTCCACCAACTAACCCTGGGGAGAAGTTCAAGAAGTTCCACTTCGTTCCTGCAGCTTTTAGAACAGCTTTAGTATCTATTCCCATTTTATTAAAGATGATGGAAAGTTCATTCATAAATGCGATATTAATATCTCTTTGTGAATTCTCAATAACCTTTGCAGCTTCAGCCACTTTTATAGATTCAGCTCTATGTACTCCAGCATCAACCACAAGCTCGTACACTTTTGCAATAATATCAAGTGACTCTTCATCCATACCAGATACAACTTTTACAATCGTCTCAAGTCTATGTACTTTATCACCAGGATTGATTCTCTCTGGTGAATAACCCACCTTGAAATCTTCGCCACATTTCAATCCTGATTCTTTCTCAAGAATTGGAATACAGATTTCTTCTGTAACACCTGGATAAACAGTGGACTCAAATACAACAATGGATCCCTTAGTCAGATTTCGCCCGACTGTTCTACTTGCTGATTCTACTGGTCTTAGATCGGGTGTGTGATCTGCGTTAACCGGAGTAGGTACAGCAATAATATGAAACTTAGCTTCTTTAAGTTTGCTCTCATCAGCTGTAAACTCTACAGTTGTTGACTTAATTACATCATCTCCAACCTCTTTAGTTGGATCAATTCCTTTCTTATATAACTCAACTTTCTCCTCACTAATATCAAATCCAATGACATTAACATTTTTAGCAAAAGAAACTGCTATTGGCATACCAACATAACCTAAACCAACAAGTGAAATTTTTTCTTCTCTATTTTTAATCTTTTCATATAAACTCATATCAGTTAACTCCTTTATATTAGTCCCATAGTTTTCATAATAAATTTATTGACAATATTTACATCATACTTTTCTTCAGCGAGTTTCAAGCTGCGTTCCGCCATAATCCTATTTGTTTCTTGATCATCTATTAGAGTTCTCATTTTATCAACTAAACCTTTTACATCTTTTACAGCCACTAGAAATCCGTTATATTTATCTGTGACAGTTTCTCTACATCCAGGAGCATCACTAGTTATAATTGCTCGCCCTATAGCCATTGCCTCAAGGACAGTCTTAGGAGTCCCTTCATGATACGAAGGTAATACATAAGTGCTACACTGTTTTAGATAAGGCCTAACATCGGTCTGCTCTCCAAAATATTCGATAATACCTTCGTCTATATAAGGCTGTAACTCTTCTGGTTGTAATGCCGATGGATTGCTATCATAAGGCCCAACAAGCAAACACCTTACTTCAGGATATTCACTCTTAATTCTTTTGCAAGCTTCTAAATATTCCATAACACCTTTATCTTTTATTAGTCTACCTATAAACAAGAATGCTGGTGTATCAGGCAATAATTCTGGTCTAAACTTTTCAAGGTTCACACCTGATCCATTTATAATCACGATTTTATCTTCTTTAATAAGTCCGTTATTTATAAACTCATTTTTATCATCATTATTTTGGAAAAATACCTTCTTACTCGCATTACATGCCAAACGATATTCTGTCTTCATTATTGTTTTGATTATTTTGTTTTTAATTCCTTCTCCCCTAAAAATTGACCCGAGACCTGCTATCAGAGGATATACTTCGGTAATACCATTAGATTTTGCTGCAAGACTTCCATAAACTACAGTTTTTGCTTGGTATGCGAATATTTTGTCTGGCTTTTCTTCTTTCATAAATCGCTTAAGCTCTCGATAAGTTCTTAAATCACTAAACGGGTTTATACCATTTCTTTCTACAAAGAGTTGCTTATAATGAACACCATATTCCTCAAACTTACTTTTCCAGTTTGATTCAGGTTCTGGTCCTAAAGCAATAACGGTATGTCCATGTTTTATAAAATCTTTCATCATATCCATACGAAACCAAAATAGTGATGACGTATGGCTTGAGAGTACAGCTATTTTCATATTGTCAGTCCTACTTTCATCACTTAGTCTTCTTCAAATACTGGTTCACTTCAATTAGAATGCCCTTTTCAAAACTCATAGGACTATAGTTGAAATCTTTCTTGGCTTCAGTATGTGGATAACTTCTGTCTTCTCCCATTCTCTGAACCCTTTCTATATAATCCATCTTTCCAAAAGTTAGTATTCTCGCTACTTTGGCAAGTAAGACACCGAATCCAAGAGGAACACTCACAAAGATTGTTTTCTTTTTGAGACTATCGCTAATTATCTTAAAAACTTCTATCATCTGTAGAGGCTTTTCACCTGATAAGTCATATGCTTTTCCAGCTGTTTTATCAGTAGACATAAGGACTGTAAAAAATGCCTTTCCTAAATCTCTAGCATTTACTGGCTGTATCAAACTTCTTCCACCATTGATAACTGGCATGATTCTAAGTTTATCTATCATTCTTATGAACTTGCTCATATTACTATCACAAAGATCACCATAAATCATCGTTGGTCTAAGAATCGTTACATTTGTAGGACAATTTGATTCTGAAGTCATTTCTGATACTTTTTTCTCTATGTCCTTATAGCCTTGAGAAGCATATTTAAAGTTTGAATAAATTCCAGTTGTATGTACTAAGATTGCTCGACTAACATTATTTTCAATTGCTGCTTGTACAATCATGGGGGAATGATGAATGTTATAGATGTGCATGATATTATCTACACCATTGACAGCTTTTCTTATGAACTCTTTGTCGCATAGATCCCCATAAACCTTCTCAATATTTAACTCACTGTTATCCAACATTGACGTGTCAGATGTCTCCCTCACGATGCATCGGATCAGTCCAGCATATTTATGATCAATAAGTTCTTGTAAGAAATATCTACCTGTATGCCCTGTAATCCCTGTCACTAATAACATCTGTTCACCCCTATTGTTTCACTGACTCTTTATCAGCCTTTTTCGTACCAGTCCCACCTTCAACAACACCATGACTTCTCAAAACACTGAAGATAGTCCCAAAGAAGCATCTGAGATCCATTAACATCCCAATCTTCTCAGTGTATTCTCCATCAAGTCTCGCCTTAGCATGGATCTCAAGTTCATCTCTACCATTAATCTGCGCCCATCCTGTAAGACCAACTGGCACATCATTGGCACCATACTTGTCTCTTTCTTCAATCAGGTCATACTGATTCCAAAGAGCAGGACGAGGTCCTACTATCGCCATATCCCCACGAAGTATATTTATAATTTGAGGTAGCTCATCAAGACTGGTCTTCCTCAAAACCTTTCCAACTTTAGTGATCCACTGCTCCGGATTCTCCAAATGATGCGTTGGAGTGTCCTTCGGCGTATCAATGCGCATAGTTCTAAATTTCAAAATGTTAAAATGACTCTTATGAATTCCTACTCTCTTCTGTTTGAATAGAACAGGCCCTGGTGAATCGATCTTTATTGCAACTATAAGAAACAAAAACAAGGGCGATAGAACGATTAGTCCTATTAGCGCCATTATAAAATCTATGCTTCTTTTTATTTTTAGGTACATCATATCCACCCCTAAAATCCATTAGCTTTCAAAAATTGTTCTGGTGTTGGCATGTCATCTCGTGTAACAATTTGCCCGCTTTCAATTTCTGTGTGAGCCATAACCACACAGTGAGCCTTCACAATAGCACCACAGTCGATATGACAACCAAAGCCAATGAATGAATCGTGGTCTACAATTGATCCTAAATCAATTATGCAGCCTCGCTCGATAACGGTATTTGTATTTATAATTGCTCTGGCTTCAATTACCGATCCCGGATAGACTGAAGCTGAAGGACTTATGAATGCGCTTGGGTGAACCAGTACTGGTATTGTGAAGCAGTTTTCTTCAAGCTTCTCCATCCACCTCATTCTAAGCTTGCTATCTCCAAAAGCAGGAAACGCATAGCTGTATTCACCGGCTAGTTTTTCATTGTCTGCCAAGCTGCCAATAGCCAGATCTGAATGATCATCAAGAAAATCAATCTTTTCAAATGTGCCCATCGCTTCAGCAATTTCCTTTACAACTCTTCCGTGACCGCCTGCGCCAAGTATCAATAAATTCTTATTCATCATAAGTTCCTCACTCTCGTATTTTTATCGTAGGTCTACCTTAACTGTGGTTATATAAAAGGGCTATTGCAATTTTACTGCTTTTAGGGTCGCCCGATAATTTCCAAATTTAAAATTGCTCTGTCTAAATCTTCAAATCTATGTAATCCTGCTTTTTGTTCAAAACACTGTATGTATTCATTTTACTGGGTTTGAAGGCTTATCTCTTTACCATAGCCTTGCCTCATTTCCCCTTTAAGAATGTTCCATAACTGCGGCAGCTCATCCAATGATGTCTTCCGAAGAATGCGCCCGACTTTGGTGATATAATCGTCCGGATTAACCATGAGATGGGTCGGCACATCTTCGGGTGTATCGATGCGCATGGTGCGGAATTTCTTGATATAGAAAAATGTCCGGTTCTTCCCGTACCGTTTCTGGTGGAAAAGGACAGGTCCTTCGGAATCCATTTGGATAAGCACTATGATCACAAAGAAAAGCGGTGCTAGAAGAATAAGTGCAACTGAAGCCATAACAATATCCAGCAATCGTTTGACATATTGATACATAACTCGCAAACTCCTTTCCGATTCCTTCGAAAACACATTTAATCAATCAAACCGCCAAATGTTTCGCTCATATAACAGATAAATTCAACGATTATGGACTGGCATCCCCCGTATACTCTGGCACCAGCAATCGGATCAGTTCCTTCACTGACTCCTTATCCATGGTATGAATCTGGTCTTTGTAACGCTTCAATATCGGTATCACCCCGTTGGCCAAGACTGGTTTAGCCTTTTCGATCAGGATGCGATCATGCAAAGTCGTCTCATATTGCTCCGTGTGAAAGGTCAGTTCTTCATACAACTTCTCACCGGGTCGTAGTCCTGTCACCAGGATCTGGATATCCACATCGGGTTCATACCCCGACAGTTTGATCAAATCCTTGGCCAGATCCATGATCTTCACCGGCTCACCCATATCCAGGACGAAAATCTCGCCGCCCTTAGCCTGAGCCCCTGCCTGGATCACCAACTGCACCGCTTCCGGGATGGTCATGAAATAGCGTTCAATGTCCGCATGGGTCACCGTCACCGGCCCGCCCTCTTCGATCTGCTTTCGAAACAGGGGAATCACAGAACCGTTACTCCCCAGGACATTGCCAAACCGGACCGCTACATATTCTGTTTTGCTGCCATCATGATCAAAGGCCTGGATGATCCGCTCGCAGATCCGCTTGGTGGCCCCCATGATGCTGGTGGGGTTCACTGCCTTGTCCGTCGAAATCAGGACAAACCGCTGCACACCATATGTCGCCGCCTGTTCCACCACATTCAAGGTGCCAAAAACATTGTTTTTCACCGCTTCCTGGATGTTGTCCTCCATTAAGGGTACATGTTTATGGGCAGCGGCATGGTAGACGATCTCCGGCTTGAAATTGGAAAAAACACTCGCCATCATGTGGGCATCTTTCATATCCGCGATGATGCCGTGAATGATGAGATCCGGGTATCGCCGCAGGAGTTCCTGCTGAATATCATACAGAGAGTTTTCATGAATATCCAGAATCGCCAGTTCTTTTGGCTTTAACCAGGCGATCTGCCGGCAGAGTTCACTGCCGATACTCCCACCACCACCGGTGACCAGCACCCGTTTCTCATTTATATAGCCGCAGATCAGCCCCATATCCACCTGCACTGGATCCCGTCCTAAAAGGTCGTTGATCTCTATGTTTCGCAGCTGGCTGACCATCACTTTCCCTTCGATCAGTTCATAAATTCCCGGTAAGGTCCGCACTCGCACTTTCAAATCCCGACAGGCATCGATCACCTGTTTCAGCAGGATCCGTGGTGCCGTGGGAATGGCAAAAATCACTTCATGGATGTCCTTGCTTTGAATCACATCCCGAAGATTATCCAAAACCCCCACCACCGGCACACCCTGGATATTCCGGTACAGTTTATTGGGATCATCGTCTAAAATCGCGACGGGCACCCGCCCTAGCTGACGATGAGTCAGCATTTCCGTGATCAGCATTTCCCCGGCTCTCCCTGCCCCCACCACCAGGACCCGAAACCCTTCCCGGGTGGTGACCTTCGGCGATCGGTTCCAGATCTGCCGGTAGATGATCCGGCTGGCGGAAATCAGAATGTACAACAGACACAGGGTGATCAAGGATACCGTTCGCGGCACCCCGGTGTTGAAATAGTAGAGGGTGACAAAAGCCGCAAAACCCCCTGCCGTCAGGCTGTAACACAGACTGATGATATCCCGGTAGGTGGCATAGCGCCAGATTTTCCGGTACTGCATGGTCAAAAACAACGCCGCCAGATACATCCCCACCATGACAAAGACCGTACGGCCATATAAGACCCGCACTCCCGCCGGGAAACGGAAATCGTAACGAATGATAAACGCCAGATAATACGCCAAGGCCACCATCAAACCGTCAATGGCAATGAGGACGATCCGCCGCCAGTTTGTCACCATGGTCCCGCATCTCCTATCCTGGACACCAGCTATTCCAATTTTGACTTGTTGCCATATTTGGAATGCACTATACGAACTAGCCACAAATTCCCAACACATGATCAAGTAAAAATCAGCAGGGGATGCGCTACTGGCTCCCCACAGTCCAAGCGCCCAGATACGGGCTGTGGCTCATCGCTTACTGATCTCATCAAGTTCTCATCGCCATGACAGCCAGTGCTTTCGCTTCTGGACCGGAATGGGATCCGGATACTCCGGGTCCTGGTTTTGAATAATCTGTTTGGGGAAAGTATCAAACAACATCCTTGTATGCGTCTCGCCGCACATCCTGGCCACGGTCTTCCGTACATCGGACAACACGGGTGGACGATGGGTAAGTCCATGGGCATCGCTGGCCACCCCTTGGACCAGACTGTGGGTGAGGAGGATCTTCACTGTCTCCTGATAAATGGGCCGGGTGGTTCCCCGCAGACTGTCCGCAGACGCCACCGCCAAAACCCCCTGTTCCAAAAAGCGGAGCAGCACATTGGGATCCTGTTGAATGTCCACATTCCGTTCCGGGTGGATCAGCACCGGGGTGATCCCGGATATCACCAGCCGGGACATCAAGTGTTCCGCAAAAAAGGGAATGGATGCATCCGGCAGTTCCAGGAGCAAGTAGCGACTGTGATTGATGGTCTGGACTTCCCCCATCCGGAGTCGCTCCCCAATGTGGGGATGGACATGAGCTTCCATACCCGGCAGGATCCGGAGCATCACGCCGGCATGTGTCAGGGCCTCTTGCAAGGCATTGACTGAATTCAGGATCTCGTCCCGGGTATTGCGGTAGACACCGTTGAAGGCATGAGGACTGACCACCACATGGGTGATCCCGTCTGCCGCCGCCATCGTCGCCATGGCCACCGCTTTTTCCAGATCAACGGGTCCGTCATCCAGACCCGGGAGCATATGAGCATGGAGGTCGATCATGATATGCCCTCCTGCCTCAGCGCTTCCCGTAATAGTAGTAATAGTAGGAGTCGTCTCCGTTGGTGGGGACACCGCTTAGCACCACACCCAAAATTCGGGCTTTGGCGTTTTCCAGCATGTCCTTCACCCGGTTGGCCGCCTGGGGTGTCACTTCTCCGTGGTTGATCACCATGATGACCCCGTCCGTATACGATGCCAGCACCACCGCATCCGCCACCGCAATGGCCGGCGGGGTGTCAAACACCACCATGTCAAATTTATCTTTCATCTCCGAAACCAGACTCCGCATCCGCGCTGAGCCCATGAGCTCCACGGGATTGGGGGGCAACGGTCCGGAACTCAACAGGCTTAAATTGGCGATCCCGGTGATCTGCACCGCTTCTTCCAGGACCGCATCACCCCGCAGGATGTGGGTTAATCCCTTGATGTTATCCATCTTGAAGGATTTATGCAACGCCGGCCGCCGCATGTCGCAGTCCACCAGCAAGACTTTACTGCCCGATTGAGCCATGGTGATCCCTAAATTGCTCACCGTGGTGGTTTTCCCTTCCTGAGGCCCGGCACTGGTCACCACCAGGGTTTTTACCGGCTCATCCACACTCATAAACTGAATGTTGGTGCGCAGGATACGATAGGCTTCCGTCACGGGGGATTTGGGGCTGAAATAGGCCACCAGTTTACCGGCTTCGCTTTTGTGTCGTTTCGCCATTATTGCACCCCCTCTTCGGCCTGCCGTGCCCGTTGGGAGCGGCGTTGTTCCTTGGCCATATCAATATGGGGGATGCCCCCTAAGACCGGCAGACCCAAATGGGTCATCACATCATCCGGGGTCTTGATGGTATTGTCCATGTATTCCAATAAGAAGACCAGTCCCACCGCCACCATCAGTCCCAACACACCGGCGATGGCCATGTTCATCATGGGCCGGGGTTTATACGGTGCATCCGGGCGGATGGCCGGGTCGATCACGCTCACATTTTCCACCTGCATAATGTCGCCGATTTGCATCATGAACACTGCCGCTACTTTGTTGGCCAAAAGTTGCGCCCGCAGCGGACTGGGATCGTCCACATCGATCTGGATGATTTCCGTGTCCCCTAAAGGACTGACGCTGATCCGCTTTTGCAGTTCCGTGGGTGTTAAATCCACCCGCAGTTGCTGGATCACCGCCTCAGATACTGTGCGGCTCTGAATGATGCGGCCGTATGTTTTCACCAACTGCCGGTTAAGCATGATGGTGTTATAATCAATCGTCGTTTGTTCCTTTTTGATCACCATCAGGGTGGTGGATGCCCGGTACACCGGTTGGAGAAAATAAAAACTGACCACCGCGCTGGCTGCAAGGGCCAGGCCAGTAATCAATAGGATCAGCCATGCTTTCTTTCTCAGAATCTGGAATATCTCCCGCAACTCAATTTCCTGCTCCAATGAAGTTCCTCCTGTTCTGTCCCGTGATCACCCACAATAGCATAATGATTCTGGAATATAATTGGATTTCCTGCATCTTCATGAAAAATTAATCAACGTAATTTCGCTGAAAATCCCCATCGTCCCGCCTGAAACCGGGGCCATATACCGATTCATTCCCAGTCCATCACCCTTCGTTTCGCATCGCCCATATACAGACGAGCTTACCTATAGTACCATATCCCCACCCAAAAGGCAAAGGCAATCACCAGATCGTTGATATGGTGAAAACACCGTCAAAAACCGTCCTCCACCCAAAACGGGGTGTGGATGCCACAATCCATACCCCGTCTCATCTGCATGGATCCCAACCCTATGACCCTTGTACATACTCCATGGTGATACAGTCCCCGGATTCCGGGATAAAACCTGCCCCTTGCAAAACCGCCTTGATGGCCGGATTGTCATGGGGGCACATACACTGGAGTTTATCATTCCCTAAAGTCCGGGCTTTCCACTGGGCAAATTTCAACACCTGATCGGCATCGCCGCCAAACATGGCCAGATGCAGCGCCTGCTCCGGAATGAAGCGCGCGCCTAATGCCACCGCGGTATCCCCCTGGGCATAGATCCAGCCCCGTTTCGCCCAATCCCCCCACAGGGCATCACTGGCCTTGTAAAATGTACGGTTCATGATATTAAAATGATTCCAGGCTTGGGCATACGGTGCTAACAGCGCCGCTGCTTGGTGGGGGTCCGTCACCGGCATAAATCCGTCCCCATACACATCCGGCACATGGGCCGGTACTACCAAGGCATGCCCGGTGAAGGTTCCTGCCAGTTTGAAGCCAAAAAGCTCCGCCAACCCTTTGCTAACCAGATTGGTCACCCCGGTGTACATGCGCATGGTGGTGATCCCTTTCATGTCCGCCAGTTCAAAAAAACGGCGATAAAAGGCTTTGCCGATTCCCTGCCCCTGCTGCGCCGGATCCACCCGTAAGGCTTCCAGCCAGGCAGACCCGTCGGGCACCACCGAAAACTTCCCCACCGCCACCACCCGTCCATCCACTTCAGCAACGATGAGTTCGCCGTCCGTATCTGCCATCCATTCGTCATACACCTTATCCAGATAGTGCAGACTGGGGGTTGCCAGTCCTTCTGCTATGACCGCATCTTGCCGGTCGTCCCATGTGGCTTTTCGAATCACCATGTCCATTGATATGCGCCTCCCTTTTCCCTTTCCAGCATCCTATCTATCCGGCACCATTCCCTGGTGCCATTAAAACCATGTCATCATGGCGCTGGACACCACGGTGGTACCGCCCAGAAGGGTCACGCCCGTCACCTGGGCCTCCACCAGATACATCCGCACCGCCAGACTGGGCATGCTGCCCGTCCCCGGAACCAGCATCACCCCGGTCCCCATCTTCGCTGCAAGAACCCCACCGGTAATCGCATCGGGAAAATCCAACCCCGTGGCGATGATCACATGCTGGGCGGTGGGATTGAAAAACCGTGCCATGTTCACCGACGTTTCATAGCGATTGCTCCCCCCGATCCGACAGGATGACCCCTGGTTTGGCAAACCATTAAATACCGATGCCGCAATCACCGCATCACCGCCGGCAACGATCACATCCTTGATCTGGAGTGCTTGCAAAGCCGTCTGTGTCGCCTCGGGAATACTGTCTTTGGTCACCAGTAAGATGGGCATCCCATCCCGGGCAGCATAGGCCGCGGCGGATACAGCATCAGGAAAATTGCTCCCCACTACGATCATGGCGGTATCGGCAACAGATCCGGCTTCTGTCATCCGCAGGGCGATCTTCCCTGCAGTATCGTACCGATTAGTCCCGGCGATCCGCTCCACGGAAAGCCCCCGGTCCTGCAGCATGGTCACCACCTCTTCACTCACCGCACCCACACCACCTAGGATGATGGCATGACGGGCACCCAGTCGCAGGATCTCCTCCCCTGTCGCCGCACTGAGAACAGCCGTTGGCGTGAGGAGAATCGGTGCATCCACCATCGCGGCTAAGGGGACCCCGGCTAAGGCATCGGCATAATGATCCCCCCGGGCTATGATCACCGTGTCCGCTTCATCCCAGCCGGCTTGGCTGATGGCAACAGCTGTTAAGTACCGGTTAGCCCCGGACAGGCGCGTCCCTTGGATGGCCGGCCCCGCCACCCCCCAGATGGTGCGCGAACTGGTGGCAGAAAAACTGGCCGGGTTTCCCCAACTGAGCCCCTGGCTCCCTTCCAGCCAGTAGCGGAACCGGTAATCGCCGGTTGGATTCAGCTGGAGTTGCACCAAATCGCCATGGAGGTAGGTCCCGGACCCCGTCACGGTGCCCGCATCCCCAGGGGATGCACCACCGCTGATGGTATAGGCCAATCGGGAAAAGCGTGCTTCCAGCGTACGATTGTGGGTCACCGTCCACTGATAGCTCAATGCGGTACTCTGCAAGACACCGCCTTCATACCAGCCATCCCACCGCCACCCTGTTTTCGGCTGCGCCCCCACGATCACATCATTGCCATATTCGTAGGTCCCGGCCCCACTGATACTACCACCCTCCACGGGGTTTCGATTCACGGTGATCACGCAATCCATGGAGATAAATGGGTAGCGGTACCTGGACGCAAAGGTTTCGGCATAACTCCCGGGTTTACCGCGAATGGTGATGGACCGTTCAAATGGCTCCTGTGACATATAGATCACTGTCGGCCGAATGAGTATTTCCGTAAACAAGTTTTTGGCCAGTGCGTAATCATCCATATGGGTGACACTGGCGGGAATTTGGATGCTTGCCAGCTGATTTTTATAAAACACGGCCTCCGACAAAACCTTCAGATTGTTCGGCAGCCGCACGGATGTCAACTGATTGCCATAAAAAGCACACCTGTCAATGGTTTGCACACTGTCTGGCACCCAAAGTGTCGTCAGATTATTGTACAAAAAAGCATACGCGCCAATTGCGGTCACCCCGTCTGGTATCTGAATCGTGGTCAATTGATTGTACATAAATGTATTTTCACAGATTTCGGTCAATCCCAATGGCAGCTGGATCTCTTGCAGCAAGTTAGAGTGAAAACACCCATACCCCATAACCTCCAGACCGGCTGGCAGCGTCACGGACGTTAATTGATTTTTGCCAAATGCCCAGTCACCTAAAAAACGCACGGTGTCTGGAATCGTCACATGGGTCAGCCCCTTGTCGGCCATCCCACTGATCCAGATCACTGGGGCTCCCCCCAGTTGATCCGGGATCACCACATCACCACCGGGCCCGATATAATGGAGGACATAGGCTTCGCCATCGATCACCCGGTAGTCGAAATAGCCGATGGTCAAGCCTTCCATGGCATGTTTTGCATTCACCAGCCCATATCCATACCCCGCATTGGGACTGAAGGGGTAAGTTGCATCCATCAGAGGCAAGGCGGTACCCTCCAGGATACCCCGCACTGCAGCCACCCCTAAAGACGGGTCGAAGGACAAAATCAGTGCCGCCACCCCGGCCACATGGGGCGTGGCCATGGATGTCCCACTCTTTTGGCCGTAACCACCGCCGGGAAGGGTGGAGTTCACATTAACCCCGGGTGCGGATAGATCCGGTTTCTCATCACTGCTGTAAATGCCCGGCCCCCGGCTGGAAAAAGTAGCCAGTTTGTGTTGATCATCCACCGCTGCCACGGCAATGCTTTCCGGGTAAGCAGCCGGTGTCTGCACATTATAAGTTTTGCTGGTCCCGTTATTTCCCGCCGCGAACACCGGCAGAATTTCAGCCGCGATCAAATGCTGGACCATATAGCGAAACCATTCGTATTCGGTGAGCACCACATCTCTGCCGAAGGAACCGTTGATGATGTCCGGTGCCATATCCGGATTGGGAACCCCCGCTGCATCCGTGGGAGCGAGCATATACTGTGTCGCCGCAATGATGTCACTGGAAGTTGCCGTCAAATTGGCACTAAATACCCGGGCAGCGATCCATTGCGCATCCGGCGCCACACCGGTGATGATCCCCTGGCTGACATCCTCGCCCACCAGAATCCCCGTCACATGGGTGCCGTGACTCTCAGAGTCCACGGGTGCAACACTCCCGGGCTGGATGGTGTCAAACCAGTTGTATGTCAAATTTGGCACAAGCGGGTGCTCCGGATCATATCCGCGGAATTTGCTCCGCAATGCCGGGTGGGTCCAATCCACACCCGTATCAATCACCCCGATCACCACCCCGTCACCCCGGAGACCATATACATCCCAGACATGGGGAGCGGCCACTGACTGTAAATTCCAGCCCGTAGCGGCTAGCGTCACCATCTCCTCCATGTCGGCTGGTTCATCCAATGTCATGATGGCATCATGGCAAATATACTGGATCAAGGGGTGATCCGCCAGTTTGTCGATGGCATCCCGGGTCGCTTTCATTTTCACGGCATTGATGATATACAGAGGCGCAACATCCGCGATCAAACCCTGCCGCAGATAACGTTTTAGAATCGGGTTGATAGCCGTCATGCTGGCCTGACTGGTCTCCATCAAGGCGGCTACCACCAGCCTACGGGTCTGCGCTTTGATCAGATCGGCATGGGGGCTGCCCGTCATGATTTGGGATCGCACCACTTTCGACACAGGCGCTTGCTGGGAAAACATGACGATGACATCCGCCATTCCGGATGTATAGGGTTCTTCATTCCATAAGATCGGGTCCACCACCGCCCGGGTGACACGGGGCGAGGCGAAAGCTCCCGTCTGGAATGGCAACACCGCATGACTGCACACCAACAACAAGACCAACAGCCATATCGTCTTCTGCGTCCGTGATCGCATCATCATCACTCCACTCTCCGTATGTGCTGAAACATGATTCCTGAACATGAGGCCACGCTCTTCTTTGCTTATTCGCCACGCAATCTGAAATTACTGCTGGTTTGCCGATTTCATATCCATATCTTTTGATTCTGATTGCCATGGCATATGCCTGCTGGATACCCAGGGGACATATCGTCCCACTTCTGATCCAGACACAATCATCAGCGGGATGGCACCGTGATCAGCGTGCCACCCCGCAAGATTCTGCAATCCATGATTAAATGAGACAGACGGGTCATTGTTCAATCTGAAGCGATGGTTAAAACCACAGCCCCATGCCCTGGGATACGGCACCGGTGCCACCAAAGATATTCACTTGATGGATGTCGTTGCCGAAGATATAGTCCCGCACCAAGGCTCCGGGAGCGGATTGACTACCGTCAATAAGCAGGATCCCGGTCTGTTGCTTGGCTGCCAAGACGGCACCGGTAATGGCATCAGGGAAATTCAAACCCGTAGCCAGATAGATGACCCCTTGGGGGTCACCAAAGGTGGTGGCCAGATTCACGGAAGTGGCATACCGATTGCTGCCGTAAATCCGCTGTGATGCCCCATGATCGGGCAGACCGTTGTAGACCGTATCATTGATTACTGAAGGACCCCCCACCACCACCACATTCATGATGCCCATGGTATCGATGGCATGCTGGGTTGCAGCCGGAATGGTACTGGTAGCGGTCAGCAAAATGGGTTTTCCCGCCATGGCAGCATATGCAGCAGCGGACAGGGCATCCGGGAAATTTGTTCCCACCGCCACGAACGCATCGGTGAAGGATCCACCTTCATCCAGCATCCGCTGGGCGATCAACGCCGCTGTCTCATAGCGGTTAGCCCCGCTGATCCGCTGGACCGTTGGATAATGGCCGCCCAGATCGATGGCGGCGACCTCTGCTGCCACAGCATCTGAAACTGCGCCCGTCCCTCCCAGGATGATCACTTGACTCACACCCAGCCGCAGAATTTCGTCTCGGGCAGCAGTGCTTAAGGAGGTACTCCCGGTCAATAAAATCGGTCCGTTCATTTGATACGCCAAAGGTACACCGGCCAATGCATCGGCATAATTGTCACCCCTGGCCAGAAATGCCACAGAGGCACCCTCGTTCCAGCCACGCATGCTGATTTCCTGGGCGGTCAAATATCGGTTGTTCCCATAGATCCGCTCATGGAATATGGATTCCCGGATATGGGCATTGATCATTCGATCCTGAGTCACCGTGAAGGTATATGAGGGATTGTATCCCAGTTTAACTTCCCCTTCTTCCCAGTACCCCAGACGAAAACCCTCAATGGGGTAAGCGGTCACCGTCACCACCGTCCCCGTCTCATAGATGCCGGTGCCGCTGATGGTGGCTTCCTCGGTCGGGATCACCGTCACATCCACGGCAAAACTGGGCAAAGGTGCCACGGTCACGGTCAACGCATCCGACCAAGCCGACACATAACTGGTGTTGGTCGCACAGCGGGCGCGGACGCAAACATCGAAGTTGCCAGCGGTATTCCATTGTTTGGTGCGGGTTTGATTGGTGCTCCAGGTCGACTGGGTGCCGTCACCCCACGAATACTGATACTGCACTGAATGCCCCAGGGAGCAAAAAGCCCCCTCCACCGTGTACGCGTGGCTGGTGGTCCGCATGGGATTGGTTGGCCCGCTGGGAGGACCGAACACCACCACAGTGGGAATGCTTTCTCTGAAGGCCATATAGAGGGCATAATATTCACCCGCAAAATCGCTGTTGGGATTATACGCATCGCCTTCGACAAATAAAGCGACATAATAAGTGCCCGGTGTCACATGAGCCCGCATATAAGCCACCGTATCCTCGGGTGAAAGCGGCTCATTGATGAGCAAAGCCACAACCCAGTTGCCACTTGTGTCCAATAACACAAGCTGCATATATTTTTCCCAACCCCAGTTAGTCATATTTTCAGTCCAGAACGCCATCAGCTCAATGTATCCCTGGCGGGAGACATCCACACGATAAACATCGGCATCTTCACCCAAGGATGCGACGGACATACTTCCGGAAATTTTGTACATGGCCTGTCCATAATACCCGGATTTGATCAGCTGGGCTTTGGCGATGGTATCGTTGGGTTCCACTTCATTAACCCGTGTAAAAAGCTCAGAATTCGTTTGCACATACGTTTTGTCTTTTAGCTTATCACCATAATTAACATATGAAGGGGTAATCGGATCACTTTCACTGCTTGCCGATAAAAAAATGTCCTCGAAGTTCGTCACTTCACCTGCTGTGACAGACCCCCAGGGGATAACCAGGGAAACGACGATTATGAGTGCGCATAGAACCCGTGTCCGCAACGATCTCATCCGAGCATCCTCCTCGCAAATTGTTGTTTTCGATTGGTTTGGATCTGTGCCCCCTGCCCAATCGATCCATGCCCCTCACCATGCATATTTTTCCATGATTAATTGTTCGCGTCTTCTGAACATTTCCCTTTCGTTGGCATGGTTCCCCGGCATGAATCGTTCGCCAAATTTCGACAAAAATATCCAGCATTTTCATGCTGGATCGAATCATGCCAATAATCATTTACAAGCGATAGACCCCGTCAAAATGGCAGACATGGCGGGTATCCAATATCCATTTGTTCTGGATGGCCGCCATATGGTCTTTGAGATGCTGATGCCCCACCATGATCACCACCAGGTCCACTGCATCCACAAATGCGGCAAAATCCGCCATCTGTCCAGACACCACCATCCCTTTCACCATGGGATCATAAACCCGGACCCCAAAAGCCAGATGGTCTTCCATCCGTTCCAGAAGCTGCAGGGTCGGACTTTCCCGGGTGTCATCCACATTCTCTTTATACGTCAGGCCGTACAAACCCACCCGGGCAAGATCCCGGATGCCGTGAGCCTGCATGATGGTCCGGATCCGGCCCAAGACATGGGACGGCATGGAATCATTGACTTTGCGAGCGGTGAGGATCAAATTGGTCAGGTCCGGATAATCCCCCACCAAAAACCAGGGATCCACGGAAATACAGTGACCTCCCACGCCAGGTCCCGGCTGCAGAATATTCACCCGGGGATGCAGATTGGCGATGCGAATGATTTCATAGACATCCATCCCGTCTGCCCGGCAGATCTTGGCCAGTTCATTGGCGTATGCGATGTTTACATCCCGATACGCATTTTCCACCACTTTGGACATTTCCGCAGACCGGATGTCCGTGACGATGATCTCCCCTTGACAAAACCGGCTGTAAAGAGCTTTGATGGCTGCCCCTACGGCAGGATCATCGGTGCCGATGGTGCGGGCATTCCCAACCAGCTCCGGGATCATCCGCCCCGGAATGATCCGTTCCGGTGCATGGACCAGATGGATATCGTCACCTGGGACCAAACCCCGGGCTACCACCCGGGGGCGGACATAGCGGTCCACAGAGCCCGGCGTAATGGTGGATTCGATGATGATCACCGCACCCTTGGGGGCTACATCCAGCACCTGGTCCACCGCCTGGATCAAATAGGACGGATCCAGTTTCTTGCTCTCCTTCATAAATGGAGTGGGAACGGCAATCATGTACTGGTCGGCTTTAACATAGTCTGTGGTAAACCGGATCCCCCGGGCTTTGGCTGCGGCAAACAGGTCTGCCATGCCGGTTTCGGTAAAGGTTAAGATTCCCTGATTGAGTGTGGCCACCAGCTCTGCGTTCACATCCGTCCCCACCACGTCCACCCCGTGGGCGGCAAACATCAGCGCCGTGGGCAACCCGATATATCCCAATCCAATCACATTGATCAATTACGATCCCTCCCGGCCGGATAACATCCGGTACATATCCAACAGCTTCGCTTCCTCAATGCCCCAGTGGTAGCGGATCTGCACCGCCTGTCGGCCACGCTCACCCATGGCCTGTGCCGCTTGGGGATGGTCCCGGATCCAGACGATGGCAGCGGCAATGGCATCCACATCCTGGGGGTTCACACAGATGCCGCATGCTTCGGCTTCCACCACGGCTTTCCACATATCAAAATCTGTACAGATCAGGGGCAACCCCACAGCCATATATTCAAAAAACTTGGTGTTGGACAGATTCCCCACCGTCCCTTTGCATTGGGGGATATAATCCAACAACGCCAGTCCGGCCATGGATTGTCCGTACACCTGGGTATACACGTCTGCCAGGGGCAGCATCCCGTGATGGTGGACATGGGTCCACCCGTCCATGGCCTGCAGTTCCTGGCCGTAAGACCCCACCAGGCGCCCTGCCAGTTCATAGGTCACATCTCCCACCTGTGTCAACGCCCGGAGAATGTTGGCATGGTGCCACTGCCGGGATATCCCCCCAGCAAAAGCCACCGCCTTGGCGGTAAAATCGGGCTTTACATCCATAAATCTGGGCTCCAGCAGCGGGAAATTCAGGATCATCCGGACCAGGGGGACCATCTGCTGAAACCGGGCTTCCGTCCAGGGGTAGCAGACCACGGCTGCATCCACATGGGATAAAGCGCGGCGCTCATATGCGGCATACCCCCACTGGACCAAGGGCCGCAGGAATCGAGGGATCCAGCGTTTGACGCCCATGGTGGACAGATAATCTTCATGACTGTCAAAAATCACGGTTTTCCCTCTGCTTTTCAGGATCCGGATCAGGGGCAGCAATTCCGGATCGTGGAGGTGGTAGATGGCTGCATCCACAGACAACGCTTTGTCCAATACCCATCGGCGGGACGCCGCCATGCGCGCATACCGGTTCCGGCTGCTCCGACCGGTGGACAGGATCCGGACCCCATCCAGCTGAGCATCAGGAAATGGGTCATGGACCACCAAAGTCACATCATAACCGGCTTTGGCCAAGGACCGGCATTGCTTATGAAAGATGCGGGCATCATGACGAGGATGTGCACTGGTAACATGACACACACCAATCGGTTTTGCAGTTGTGTCCACCCCATCCTCCCCTTCCATCCACCCCGTTGGAGTTCCCTGGTTAAACGCCCCAGTCGTATGCATCCATCCGGGAGATAAACTCATCCCGGAGGATACTCATCACATTGATGTCGCGATAGGCGCCATCTTTGTAGACAGCCCGTCGCAGGATGCCTTCCTGGTGATAGCCGATTTTTTCCGTGGATCGAATACCACCGGTGTTCCCCACCATGGATCGGGACTCCACTCGCTCCAGTCCCAGCACCATGAAGGCATGATACAACATCAATAAAGTGGCCTCCGTACCGTACCCTTTGGACCAGTACGCCCGGACCCCGATGAGCTTGCCGGAACTGGCACTGCGGTTTTTCATGTCAATCCCGTTGAGATACACATACCCGATGTGCTCATGGGTGTCTTTGAGACAGATGGCCAGGACCAGATCATTTCCGGGATCGAATATCTTTTTTTCCACCCATTGCTTTTCCATGGCTTCTGAGACAAAATACTTGGGGCCCGTCAGGGATTGCCAGATGGCGTCATCCCGCCGCCAGTGAATGGATGTCCGGTAATCGTCAGGCTCCAAGGCGCGCAAATACACACGAAATGACTTCATGGGATCGCTCCTTTCTCATGATCGCTGATGATTCCTGCAGCGGCTGGTCAATCGGTTTCGTTATCCACCCGGCGAAGGAACCGCGCGGGGTTTCCCGCCCAGATTTCACCGGGACCCATGTCACAAAGCAAAACGGCTCCCATCCCCAGTGCCCCGTAATCCCCAATGGTTAAGTGTTCCCGGACGGTGGCATTGAGACCGATATGGACACCCGCGCCGATGGTCAAATACGAACCGACACAGGACTGGGCCGCAAAATGACAATACGCCCCCACCACATTGTCATGACCGATGGTGACACCGGCCATCACCAGGGTTCCTTTCCCCAGCTGCGTGCTGGGTGAGACTGCGGCAAAGGGCATGATAAATACCCCCGGACCCAGCACCACATTATGGGCGACAAAGGCCAAGGGATGGACAAATGTCGCCAGCCGATGGTCCGGGATCCCCAAGGCATCCACCCGTTGGATCCGGTGCATATTCCCGTCAATGCGCAGAATCGTGTTGATAAATACATAGTGTTCATCGAAATCGCGCCACGCATCCAAGGGACCCAGCACTGGAAACCCTTCCAGTTCGCTGCCCGTTTCCATGCGATCGTTGAGAAACCCGGCGAATCGGTACGATGTCGCACCCCGAGCTTGGGCATCCAGCAGAGCGCTGGCAAAAATGGTACCCGTGCCCTGGCCGCCTAAGATGATCACCTGCTTATCCATATCATTCACCTGTTTCCTCGATTTCGATCTGAATCACTTGGGCCGCCTGTTCACAGCCATCTGCCGCATCTTCAGCGTCCGCTCCCTCACAGATGACAAACCCGACCCGATCCGCGCTGTTATGGACGGGAACCGCCCATTCACCCACCTGGCGGGTCCATCCGATTTCCATCACTTGCGGCATCCCCAGGGCGATGTCTACGCCATGGATCTGGCGGATCCAACCCGGTGCGCACCGTAGATAGCGGATGGCAGCTCCCCGGGAAAATCGTGGGGTCAAATCCACCGGATCCCCCACGGCAAAGGCAATATTCTGACCCACCAGATCAATGCCGGTGGCTAATGGCACCAGATGGGTGGTAATATGGTCTCCCCCCAGCCGTCCCCCCACTTCCACGATCTTGGGTCCCTGGGCTGTGATAATGATCTCCGTATGCGATGGCCCCTCCGTTAAACCCAGCGCGGTAATGGCTTGCCGGGTGAGGCTATAAATGGCCGCCACTATGTCATCAGGTAAGCGGGATGGAATCGTATGGCCCATTTCCACAAAGTACGGGGCATGGGTGGTGATCTTATCGGTGACCGCCAGAATGTGGGTGGTGCCGGCTACGGTAAAGGCCTCCACGCTCACTTCCGGGCCCGCCATATATGCTTCCACCAGCACCCGCCCACTGCGGGAATGTTCCCGGCTGTACGCATAGGCAGCCATCTGGTGGTTGCGATCCGCCACCAGGGTCACACCCCGGCTCCCCGAATTATCCGCCGGTTTGACGATAAAGGGCACATCCAGTTGTCCCGCTGCTGCTGCATATGTGGAGGGATCGTCCACCACAAAAAAATCCGGAATCGCGACACCTGCTGCCGCCAGGGCATGTCGCATCGCCCCTTTGTCCGTCACCCGGATCGCCGTGTCCGGGTCCATCCCCGGCAGTTTCAGTGTCTGTGCAACCGCCGCCAGGGTCCGCACCGGCATATCCGTCGCCAGGGTCATAACTCCGTCAGGTTTAAGCAGGCAGGCTTCAGCCAGCACCCCGTCAATATCAATGGTGCTGACCAGCACCCGGTGATGGGCATGACTGAAACCGGGCGCCTGAGGGTCCCGGTCCACCGCCACCACATCCAACCCCATGGCCACGGCTTTTTCAATGGCCGGCACCTGCAACGGGCCGGCCCCCAAGATCATGATCCGTCTGTTCATCATTTCACATCCTGTCCGGAGGAACCTTGATAGACATTCCGTCGCCGGAGGACCGTATCCAGTGTCTTGATGAAAATCGCTATATCCAGCGACAGGGACATGTGGTCCACATAATACACATCCCCTTTGAACTTTTCCGCCATATCCGCCGCGTTCCGGTAATAGGCCTGGCTGTAGCCGCTGATCCCCGGGCGAACCTGGAGCTTTTTCCGTTCCGTTTCACTGTACCGGGATAATGCCCCGGGCAGGTCCGGCCGCGGACCGATGAAACTCATGTCCCCTTTGAGGACATTCATGATCTGAGGCAGCTCATCCAAGCTGGTTTTCCGCAAGATCCGTCCCAGGCGGGTCAGCCGCGGATCGTCATCGGCGTTGTATGTGGACCCGTCCGGATTCCGCAGATCCGGCGCCTGCACCATCATGGAACGGTACTTGATCATCTGAAAAGTCCGCCCGTTTTGGCCCAGTCGCCGGGAAACATAAAAGACAGGGCCGCCATCGTCCCGGCGGATCATGATCCAGACCAAAACAGTGACGGCTCCCAATATAGGCATCAAGACCAGAGAGCCGGTGATATCCAAAGCTCGTTTCAATGTGGCATACCCCACCGGATTCCCTCCTTACCGGATCGCCTGGCTGAACTGGCGACAGACCCGGTGAATATCATCATCAGACAAGAGCCCATGCAGGGGCAATGTGATGCCGTTGGCATACTGGGCATAGGCATTGGGAAAATCAGCGATTTTAAAACCCAGCTGCTTATAGGCTGTAAACATAGGCAATGGTTTATAATGAACATTGACCGCAATACCAGCGGACGCCAGATCCATGATCACCCGGTTGCGGAACGCCTCATCCCGATCCTGCAGGCGGACCAGGTAAAGATGCCCTGTGGATGTATAGTCCGGGGTGAAATGTTGCAGAATGGATATGGGTTCATCCCGCAGATCGTCATCGTAGATCGAGATCATGTCCCGGCGCTGTTTGAGTATCTCCCCATAGCGTTGCAGCTGGGTCAGGCCCAATGACGCCAGAATATCCGTCATGTTACATTTATAGCCTAAGACCACCACATCGTACTCCCAGGTCCCCAGCTCACTTTTCTCCAAGGCGTCTTTGGTCTGTCCATGGAGGGACAGCAGCATCAACTCTTTATAGATCGTGTCCGCATCCAGCCCGGCCATGGGTCGCCAGGTGATCGCGCCCCCCTCGCCGGTGGTGAGGTTTTTCACCGCATGGAAGGAAAACGTGGTGAAATCCGCAGCCTGTCCGCTGCGATAGGATCCGAATGTCCCACCCAGGGAATGGGCGCCATCCCCCAGGATGATGATGCGCCCGAAATGGTCCTGAATGGGGTTGGCAGGCGAAAACATATCCGCATGGCTTTCTGCCAGTTGGCGAAGGCGGTCATAGTCACACATCACACCCCCCAGATCCACACCAATGATGGCTTTGGTCCGAGGTGTAATGGCGGCAGCCAGCCGGTCCAGATCCATTTGATAGGAATCCGGTGCCGTATCCACCAGGACGATCCGTGCCCCCACATGGTGAATGACACTGGCCGTTGCCGTGTAGGTATATGCCGTGGTGATCACTTCATCCCCGGGGCCGATCCCCAGATACCGCAGGATCTGTTCCATGGCTGCCGTGGCTGAACCCAAACAGACAGCCCGTTCGGTGCCGCAATAAGTGGCGATGGCTTCTTCAAAGGCTTTGGTCTTGGCGCCGGTGGTGATCCAGCCGGATTTTAAGGTGTCGATCACGCCCTGGATATCTGCTTCAGTGATGTCTGGTGGTGAAAACTGGATTTTCATCGATAAGCCCCCTCAAAGACCAAATGCACAAGCCAAAAGTGCGGCTGATGCCCCGTATCTATGGTGTCATTCCGCGAAAGTTGTCGAAATTCCTGCAACCCGTGGCGTTCAATCCATGGGTGTATCCCGTAAAATATATGCACTCACCGTTTTTTTGAGATGGTCCATATCGATGACATAATAGGCCAGACCGTCAATCAGCTCAAAGGGACCTTCCAGGGCAACCATGGGAATCTGTCCTAGATCCATGGTGCGCATCCG
Organism: uncultured Candidatus Sumerlaeota bacterium; assembly: GCA_964600665.1. Classification (GTDB taxonomy): domain Bacteria; phylum Bacillota; class SLNR01; order SLNR01; family SLNR01; genus CAZRKC01. The sequence continues at coordinate 9,027 of CAZRKC010000009.1, read as the reverse complement.
GTTTGCTAAAGCCAGTCCTTCGGAAATGGTCAGATCCGTGCGCACAGCATTGGACATGGCATGGAGGATCAGGGGAAAACGGAATAGATTCCGGGCCCGCAAGGTCTGTTTTGCCAAGGTGGTGAAAAATTCCCGGTGCCGGGCCATCCGTCCGGGATCATGACCGGAATCGGACCGGAATCGGAGATACGCCAGGGTTGTCGTCCCATCCATCCGCTGGATTCCCGGCTGCAATGTCACCCAGTCGTTGGGGAAGGTCTTGCGCACGGTCATTTCCTTGGGGACATTCACCGTGATTCCCCCCAGGGCATCCACAATATCCTCAAATCCAGCCAGATTGGTAAAAATATAATGGTCGATGCGGATACCCAGCAGCGCTTCCAGCTTGGACCGAAGCAGGGGCATCCCCCCGATTTCCATGGTCATGCTGAGTTTGCGATAGCCGTACCCATCCACCGTGACCCGGGAGTCCCGGGGCACACTGGTAATGGTGGCACTGTTATCCCGGGTATCGATGCTCAGGATCATCACCGAATCTGCACGGCCTTCCATGCTGTAATAATTATCCACACCGGCAATCAGGATATTGGTGATCCCCTCCCGGGATTCCCCCCGGACTGTCGACAGGGCATTGTTTGGCACTGCCTGAAAGATTTTTGCCCACATCCACCAACCCCAGAGGAGACTCAGTATGAGCACCCCGATGAGGATCTGTTTCGGTTTGATGCCTTGCCACGGTTTTCTGCGCCTGCGAATCCGCTTGACCACGCTATGTCACCTCTTTATGATGCCGTCACATGCATATTGCCACGTTGCGTGCATCCTGTCAAGGGGGCTTTTTTGACGCCCACCCCTTGGCAGGTCACTGATTTCATCGCATCAGCAGTATTTACACCCGATCCATCTGCTCCCCATCCCCTGGGTTTACTTCCCGGATGATATACAGCGGACGCCCTTTGGTTTCCAGATAGGTCCGGGCAATGTACTGACCTAACACCCCGATGGTAAAGAGCTGAACCCCGCCTAAAAACATCACGGTACTGATCAACGTTGGGAACCCGGCCACCGGATCACCCCAGAGGATGGTTTTAACCACCACCACCCCGATCAACGCCACGGCCAGTAGGCAAAACAAAAGGCCCATCCAGGATGCCAACTGCAAGGGTGCGGTGGAAAACGCCGTGATCCCATCCAAGGCATAGGCCGTCAGGCCCCAAAAAGACCACTTGGATGTGCCCAGCGGACGCGGGACCGGATCCATTTCCAGCCACAGGGTCTTAAATCCCACCCAGCTGAAGATCCCTTTGGAAAACCTGTTGTACTCCGGCATGGCGAGAATGGCGTTGACCATCGGCCGGGTCATCATGCGAAAATCCTTGGCGCCGGGCACGATCACCACATCAGAAAGCCGGTTGTGCAGTCGATAGAAGAAATCGGAAAACATCGATCGGATCCGGCTTTCCCCTTCCCGGCGTGTAATCCGGGTTGCAACACAATCATATCCGGATCCGATGATTCCCTGGACCATTTTTTCCAGCAGTTCAGGAGGGTGCTGCAGGTCAGCATCCATCACCACCACCAGATCACCCCGGGCATGGCGCATCCCGGCCAGCATCGCGGATTCTTTGCCGAAATTTCGCGAGAAGCTGAGGTACCGGGTTCCCAAATGACTGGTTGCATATTCTTTGATCAACGGCAAGGTATCATCCGTGGAGCCATCATCCACCAACACCACTTCCATGGCTAACGCGTACTTTGTCGACAGATGCTGCAGCTGGGCATCCATCCGGTCAAAAAACTGGGGCAGCATCTCCCCTTCGTTATAACAGGGCACCACCACTGAAAGCCGTTGATTCATCGGGCTCCCCCCTTTCGAAAAATGATCCGCTTGCTTAAGATATAGTTCAACAGGATCACCACCACCCCGGCAGCGATTTTCACCCAAAGATCGTACATTCCCAGCACATCCACCCCCAGCCACATGATTCCCAGGTCCACACCGCCGGAGAACAGCCGCGCGGCCATAAACGTACCCAGTTCCCGGCCCACGGTTCCCAGGGAGCAGTCAGTGCTGTTGAAGACCCAGAACTTATTGGTCACAAAGGCAAACAGCACCGCCAGTATCCAGGCAACGATGGTGCTGAACAGATACCCGCGTCCCCCAAACCGGGTCAGACTGTAATAGGCCACCCAGTTGACCCCTGTGGTGCAGGCACCAAAAAACAAGTAACGGAGGATTTCCGATTTCGCTTTACCCATCCATACGCCCCTCCTGATCGTCTACGAACCATTGTCCACCCATTTCCCCTGCCACAGCTGCCGGGGAATGAATGTGATCTGAATATCACCGGGTTTTTCATAGCAGAACAAATACTCGATTTTCCGTCCGTGGGGCCCGTAGATCCATTCAGGGTACGGATACTCCGGAATCTCGATTTCGGTAGCTCCCTGTGCCATCTGGGCAGCGATATGGTGATATTGAACCCTCTGGGTTTCACCGATCCGGGAAAACATGAATCCGTAATAACCGGTTACCACCATAACCACCGCCAGCATCCCCGTGCCCAGTCGCAGATCCCCCCAGACCGGTCCCGTCTCCTGGGCACTGATCATAGTCAAGATCATGCCTAGCAAGAAGATGTGGAGGCTGAATGCGTTGCGGGGGCCGATGGGCGTGACTACCAGCAATGGGGCAGCGGCCACCACCGCAGCTGCCATGAATCCCATCCCTTTATGGTTCTGATCCTGCCACAGGATTAGAACCACCGGCAGCATCAAGGCCAGCAGCATCAGCAGATCCAGCATCAACGCAGCCCCTTTCATCGGCTGTGACAGGGACAACAAACCCCAGCTTTGGGGCAAATGAGCTGCCACCAGGAAATACCCGGCTCCCCATCCTGCCAGCCCCAGCAACCAGCGGGTTGATTTGCCGGACCAGAGTCTCCAGGCGATGCACAGCAGGATCAATCCCACCAACAATGGATTACGATGGAGCAAATGAATGGATAGGATCCGGTAGTTTGTCACCAGCTGATGCAATAGTGCACCCAGGGAGCCTGCAATGGTCCGATAGCTGTCTGCACCCCCCAGAGCGGTGCGATAAATAGGTGATGAAAACATGAGCACCCCGCCTGCCAGCACACCCACCAGATAAGGGACGGATATGGACCGATGGTGCCTGCCCCGCCAAACCCACCATAAACCGGCACATCCGGCAATCAGGGTCATATTCTCCATGAATAGCGCCGTGGAGGTCCCCAACAAGGCCGCCCCCAGTCCAACCAGACCCGCATAACCACGGGTGGTTTGCCTGCCCCCATTGTCAAACCACCATACCGCCAGCAGGATCAGCATCACTGGTGGTACATAATTAAAAAAACCTGCATTCCATGGGTATACTTCCCGAAATACCGCCACCGGCAAGAACAGGGTGCCACCCATGGCCACCGCCCACCCCCACCGGGATTGAATCTTGGTGATGCCCCCCAACAGGATAGCAATAAGGGTCACCATGCCACCCCGAATCATGGCCAGAATGATGGGATGATCGACCCAAAGAAATGATGAAAGATTCCCCAGTACCCGACCGTTGGTGTGGATCCATAAGTATCGGGCCAACGGGATCACATGATACCATGCGGGACTCCCGGCCCGGACCCGGAAAAAGTCATCCCCGGTGAACGGGAATCCGCTGGCCATCCAGATCAGCCCCAGACACCAGATTACCAGCAACCAAGGTAACCACAGCCGGTCGGATTGGTTTCCATCATCCACGGCCACCGCTCCCCTCAAAACCTGGCGGCCCAAGGTTCGATGCATTTGCAAGTGCACCCATGATCATGACCAGTGCCATCAGTTGATAGGAATGGAACACCGATGCGGGAATCATATACACGGCAGCTCCCACCAGCAAGGATACATACAAACGGCCGGCGGGATGCCCCATAAGCAGCTGCCATGAACGGTTCACCCATGTCCAAAAGACCGCCACAAAATAGATGGTGCCCACAAGGCCATAGCGCTTTAAGAGAAACAGCCATTCATTGTCTGCCGGAATGCGGTGGGGCATGGCTTTCACCGGACCCGTCCCCAATAACGGGTGGTCCATGAACATCCAGAAGTATTCCTCCCAGACCCGCAGCCGAATCTGCCATGAGCGGCTTTCTGCCAGATTGAACATTTCTTTAAACCGCCAGGTCAACGACTCAGGAAATAGCAGCAACAGCGCCGTCAGAAAAATAATTCCCCCTGCCAGTGCCAGCAGCACCCCTCCAAGCCGGGAAATCCGTCCCTTCCTCCCTCGATTCCGGGAAAGACTCAGCCAGATATAAACCATCAGCATAACTCCTAACATGACAAAGGCGGTCCGGGAGCGAGTCATCATCAACACTGTCACCATCAGCACCGTGGTCAGCATGTACATGGGATTGCGCTGCAATTTAAGCAGAATCATCCCCAGCATCACCCCCAGTGCCGCCATAAAGCCGTATGCATTGGGGTTATTGGCCATGCCGATCACCCGGGGCCAGGTATAACCTTCCATCAGGGCGGCGTACTGGGTCGGTGCCATCCAGGGGACATAATAGGCATTCATATTCCACGGGTTGAAAAACTGGGTCAAGGCAATCAATGCAGAGACAACCAGGACTCCGTGCACCACCTGCATACCCCATAATTGATCCCGCTTCCCTACCAGCACAGCGGATGCCATGATAAAAAACCCTGGATACATGACCGTCTTGGCGATTTCAAAAAAATCGTTGGGCACCACCGGCAATCCTGACCGATACCCGTTGCCGATGGCGATGAGCATGCACACGCCAAACCCCGCCAACCACAGCGGAAACGTCCATGACCGCAACACCAGCCGTTTGCCGCTCACCCACATGATCACCACTGAAAGCCCAAAGAGTGCCAACAGCAACTGCTCCAGGCGCACCGCAAAGAAGCCGGGAATGGGTATGTTTGGCGTCAATATGATGCAAAACGCCAAAAGTGCAAAGATCGGTCGATTTGGATTGATTTCCGTGTGTGCGCCCATCAGCGGGACCTCCCTGATTCATAGCGGACAATTTCATAATATGCCGTTAACCGGTCTGCCACCACTGGACCGGAAAATTGATCCTGGATTTCTCTGGCGATATCCACCCTGGGGTACTGGTGAATCTGATCCGGCATGGTGAGCAGGTGTGCGGTGACCGCGGCAACCGAAGGGTCTGAAAGCAAGATGCCATTCCCTGGATGGATGAATTCTTCCGGGCCCCCGGAGCGGGTGGATAAAACCGGCAGTCCCGCTGCCAGTGCTTCGGCCACGGCGACGCCAAAGGTCTCTTTCCGGGACAACAAAACAAAAGCATGGCTTTCCCCCATTTGATGCGCAATCACTTCACGACTGCAGGAACCCCGTAAAAAAATCCGCGCATCCAGTCCATGCTGCTGGATCGTGTGGGCCAAAGCAGACCGTAAAGGACCATCCCCAAATAGATGCAACTGCATGTCTGGCTGCCTTTGAAAGGCGGCCACACATGCCTCCACCAGCAAATCCATCCCTTTTGCAGTGGTCAACGCCCCTGTCGACACGAAAATAAACGGTTTTTCTTGTCGAATACATGCTGCCTGCGCAAACCAGTGACCTTGGATCACATTGGGAATGACCATGGGTTTGATGCCAAACCGGGCTTCGGTGAGATCAGCCAGATGCTGGCTTACGGTAATTAAGCCATCCATCCGGGGATAGGTGGCATGTCCCAATCGTAAAAGACCGGAGGATAATTCTGTTTCGTGCATCCCGGAAAAATGCTCCGTCAACACCAGGGGGATACCCGTATCCGCTAATGCCTCCGCCATGGCCGCGCCCATCCGGATAAAGTGCCCATGGATCAGATCTGGCCGCCCCCATGTGGATACGATGCGATTATATACCTGGCGTAAACCCCAGACATTGATCCGGTGCAATACCCGGGTCGGAATTCGCCCACAGGGAATATGAATGCCCATGATGGTAAGACCATCTTGCTGCCGTTGTTCAAATCCCCAGGCCCGCACTTTGGCAGCAGAGCGCAAGTCGACAAAACACAGGGCCACTTGGTGACCTGCGTTTACCAAAGCCCTGACCTGATCATATTCAAAGAGGCCATTCATCCGATAACGCCCGGTGGGATACCCCCGGGCGACCACCATGATCTTCACCTGCGTCCCTCCTGGGTGAGATAATGAGCAATTTATAGCCGCCAGTAGGTATACCCCCGGGCATCCAGTTCCTTGCGGTCCAGAATGCTCTTGACATCGATGATCACCTTTCCTGCCTGGGGCTGCGGTGCAAACATGCCATCGATCTGATCCCATGACAGATTTCTGAACCCCTGATGGGCGACAGCAAAGACCAGACAGTCGGCATCCTTCACATCCGCGATCGGTGTCAGTGCGACCCCGTATTCATGCATGGCTTCTGCTGAATCTGCTTCCGGGTCCACCACAAGGGGCGTGATCCCAAACTCTTTTAGGCGGCGGATGATATCCACCACCCGGGAATTACGCAGATCCGGGCAGTTTTCTTTGAATGTGATGCCCATAATCACCACCCGGCTTTTGGATACCACTTTGTCCGTCTGGATCAATCGCTTGATCAAGGCATCCGCCACAAATTCACCCATCCCGTCATTGATCTTGCGGCCGGACAGGATGATTTGGCTGTGATAACCCAGTTTCGCTGCCTCATAGATGAAATAATACGGATCTACACCAATGCAATGACCGCCCACCAGACCCGGATAAAACTTAAGTGCATTCCATTTGGTATTCATGGCGTCGATCACATCTTTGGTATCGATGCCCATCCGGTCAAAGACCATCGCCAGTTCATTCATAAAGGCAATATTGATATCCCGCTGGCTGTTTTCCACCACTTTGGCAGCTTCTGCCACTTTAATGGACCGCGCCCGATGGACACCGGCTGTAATCACCAGTTCATAGACTTGGGCAATCTCCTGCAACGATGTTTCGTCCACTGCTGATACGATCTTCACGATGGATTCCAGTCGATTCACCGGGTCCCCGGGATTGATTCGTTCCGGCGAATACCCCACCCAGAAATCTTCCCCGCAGCGCAGACCCGACTCGGCTTCCAAAATGGGAATACATATATCCTCAGTCACACCGGGATATACGGTGGACTCATAAACCACGAAAGACCCAGACATCAAGTTACGCCCAACGGTGTGACTGGCATTGACCACCGGCGTCAGATCCGGCGTCTTGTCAGCGTTGATGGGGGTCGGCACGGCAATAATATGAAACCGCGCCGCCTGCAGCTGGGTGGGATCTGCCGTAAAGTCAACCGTTGTTTCCCGAATGGCTTCATCACCGACCTCCCGGGTGGGATCAATACCGGATCGGTACTGCTGGATTTTCGTTGGATTGACATCATACCCGATGACTTTGACCTTTTTCCCAAAGGCCACGGCAATCGGCATGCCCACATATCCTAATCCAATCACAGACAAAATGGCATCGCCCTGGAGCAAAGCCTGATATATACTCATGCGCGTCTGATTCCCCTTTTCCTGTGGTGTATCATAATCTTGATTAATTCTCGTTCCTTCCGGCATATCCTGCAAAAAGCAGCCGATTCATCCCAGTCCGGAATGAATTGACTGCTCTATGCGTTGACCTGCATGCTTTGATTCCAGCAAAATCCAGGATGGGCATGATCCAGAATAGACGCGAGCATGTCTTGGGTCAACGCATCGATGGTCACTTGAAAGGTGCAGACCGACGTGTCATCTCCCAGAAATACATGCCACAGCTCCCCTTGTTCACCCGCCGGCAAATGCATTCTCAGGTAAACCAGCAATTGCACTCCCCGCTTTGGGGTGTAACGAAAACTGACCGTATACAGATGGGTCAAATACGTCTTCCCGGGGCAGTCCCCCGGCCATTCATTAATGCGCTGAATCATCAGTTCATGCAGATCATCTTCACAGGCCACCACCATGACCGGGTCGGTTGGATCCATTTGTGACCAGGGTATCATGGGATGCGGTTGGATGTTTTGCGCGATGGCATCGGTCACTGTGATCATCTGGATAGGCCGTAAATCAATTTCAGGCATGTCCACGGACGATGCCAGCAAGATCATGGCACTCAAGCATCATGCCCCCTTTAAATTCGAATTTCAAATGAACAGCCACAAGCCCGCGGCAGCCAGAAACCCCAGACTTCCGCCGAACCAGAATGGTGCGGCCGGTCCGACTGTCGACCAAAGGAGTCCCGCCAACAGTGATGCGGGAAACAAACCGATCCCGACTAATGTGGCATGCAGTCCCATAAACGTCCCTTTGGCTTCCGCTGGTGCCAGCTGGGAGACAAAGGATTTCTGTACCCCTTCTGTTAGTCCGCTATGCAGCCCATACAGTGCAAAGAGCCCATACAATGTACCGAGGGATCCCGCTCTGGCAAACAAGATATACACCAGTCCATATACAGCATAACCGGTCACCAGCAGTCGCTTTGCCCCGAATAAATCGGCGAGTCGACCCACCGGATATGCACTGAAACCATAGACAATATTATAGACAAGATACAATAGCAAAACCGTTCCCGTCGCAAACCCCAGGTTTTGGACTCGGAGCAATAGAAATTGGTTCGATGAGTTGCCTAAGGTAAACACCAGGGTAATCAGCAGAAAATGCTTCAGTCGCCCATCCAGCTGGCGCCATTGGACGACGATCTGCGGCCGGTTTTGTAGCCGTTTCTCCTTTGGTTCCCGCACCATGAGCAAGGTTCCGATGCCCAAGGCGGCCGGGATCAAAGCCAGCAAAAATACCCGGGCATAATCACCCTGGTAATGGGAGAATAAATAGTAGGCAAAGGCAATCCCCACTACAGCCCCCATGGTATCCAAAGCCCGATGTAATCCGAAAGCTGCTCCCTGTTGGTTGCGGTCAGCACTTTCTGCAATCAGGGCATCCCGGGGTGCCGTCCGGATCCCCTTGCCAAACCGATCCCCCACCCGGGCAATGAGCACCC
>CAZRKC010000008.1:0-94288 GCA_964600665.1 uncultured Candidatus Sumerlaeota bacterium | reverse complement strand
GGGCTGTGGCGGGGTTATCGATCCGGCCTGGTCTTATTTTGGTTGACGGGCTTTTTGTTCCGGATACGGGTATTCAAGGGAGAGCAATTGTGAAAGGTGATGATATCGTTCCTGCTATCAGTGCAGCTTCAGTTCTCGCGAAAGTATCTCGTGACCGGGCAATCATACAAATCAGCAGAGCATACCCGTCGTATGGGTTTGATCGGAATAAGGGATATCTGACAAAGCAACACAAAGAAGCGTTGGAACGATTTGGGCCCTGCCCAATCCATCGAATCCACTATGAACCGGTACGGCAAGCACTGGCGAATCATTCAGATGGTCAATTAGGTTTGTTCAATGAGTGTTTGTCTCATAAGAGAAATTAAGCTGATAATTGGATAATTTTTTTTGAAAATACCATAGATTGCAGGAAAAACACGATATATGTTCAAATAGATACTATATCGTGAATATATGAAATATTTCAGCAAATGGCCAGAGGCATTGAGCCAGTATAACCTGGTCTTCGTAAGAAGACAGCACGTCAAGTAGGCGAAGCACGAAAAACAGTGTGGGGGGATGACTGTGCAAACACTATTGGAAAGGGTCAGAGGAATCAGGAATTTGATCCTTCGTTCATACGGAGATCCGATGAATTTTAATGATACGACGAAAATATTGGGCCAAGCCCTGGGCGTGAATGCATTTATATTCGATACAGCTGGGCAGGCCTTGGGTGCATATCTTTCTATTGGTTATGTATGTCTTGTTTCAGATGGACTCGACCTCAAGGACTTGACGTTATCTGAAAAGATGGTGGCACGACTTGAACAAATGGATGAAACATTGACTAATGTGAAAGAAGACATTGACCAATGCTTATTCGATGATTCCATCGCCTGTACCGGTGAGCATCATATCAGTTCTTACCTTCCGATTATCATTCATGGTGAACGTTTTGGGACATTGGTTTTGATTAATACTCAAAAGCCTTTCAGTGATGATGATCTTATTATTGCAGAATATGGTGCGACTGTTGTGGGTATGGAAATGGTCCGATCGCGAATGGAGCATGCTGAAAAGGGTGAGCGGGCTGCTGCATCGATCCAGTTGGTTCTTCGCACCATATCATATTCTGAACTCATTGCCATTGAGGCTGTTCTCCAAGAGCTCAATGGAGAAGAGGGTGTCATTACGGCAGCGAAGGTCGCGGATCAAGCCGGGATTACCAGGTCTGTGATCGTCAACGCCTTAAGGAAACTTGAAAGTGCCGGTATAATAAACTCAAGGTCCCTGGGTATGAAGGGCACATACGTCAAAGTTTTAAATAATCAGCTTTTGAAAGCCATCGAGGATTTGAGCAAGTGAGATCTTGCTTTTGCAGAGCCGGAAGGCTCTTTTTTTGCGTGTTCACAAGAAAGGATTTTCCGTACTGAGCACGAAAATGCAAAAGAGTAAGGAGGTTGCATAATGTATCTCTATATCACATTTCGGTCTATACATGATGCCCTTAAGGCAGAGAATCGATTCCATAAAGGGCATGTGCGCTTCGACACCATTCCGGTCCCCAGAGCAATCCATTCTGGTTGTGGACTAGCATTGCGATTTAATGTAAGCGACAGGGAGCAAGTGGAATGCTATCTGGCTCAACAAACACTTTCTTATGAGGGGCTGTATGTATTCTAAAGGAGGCTGTCGAGATGGAAGTCTATTTTGATAATGCAGCAACGAGCTGGCCGAAACCTGAATCTGTTTACCAAGCTGCTGACTACTTTATGAGACAGGTTGGTGCGAACCCTGGCCGTTCTGGACATACACGGTCATTGAGCGCGGGACGAATTTTATTCCATGCCAGAGAAGTTGTGAGTACACTCTTTGGATGCACACATGAGGATCGAATTGTCTTTACTCTCAATGCGACGGATAGCATCAACATGGCGATGAAAGGATATTTAAAAGCTGGTGATCATGTGATCACCTCCTCGATGGAACATAATGCTGTCATGCGTCCTCTGATGGGTTTACATCATCGCGGTCTAATCGAATTGACTGTGGTTCCCTGTGTCCCGGAAGGGATATTAGCGCCTGAAGATATCATGTCTGCTATCCGAAGCAATACAAGAATGGTTGTCCTTACGCATGCTTCAAATGTGACCGGGAGCATCATGCCAGTGGCACAAATCGGTAAATTAACCAGGGAGCAAGGGATATGCCTGTTGGTTGATGCAGCCCAAACAGCGGGCACGGTTCCCATCCATGTTGAAGAGATGGGCATCGACATGCTAGCATTTACTGGACATAAGGGATTGATGGGGCCGCAAGGTACCGGCGGGCTCTATGTTCGAGAAGGGATCGACCTGGCTCCATGGAGAGAAGGTGGAACCGGAAGTATATCCGAGAGTGATCGGCATCCCGAATTTTTCCCGGATGCCCTGGAAGCCGGAACACCCAACACCTCGGGGATTGCAGGGCTGACCGCGGGTATTGAATATATTTTTGATCAAGGGATAGATCGCATTCGAGTGCATGAAACGGAGTTGTCAAGAAAACTTTGGAGTGGATTGATACAAATTCCTAATGTGACAGTATATGGTCCACATGACCGAAGTCAAAGTGTGGCTGTCGTTTCGTTGTGTATAAACGGGAAAGATCCCGCTATTGTTGGCCATCTCTTGGATACTGGTTATGGCGTGGCTTGTCGAACCGGCCTGCATTGCGCCCCACATGCACATATGACGATTGGCACCTATCCAACCGGGACCATTCGATTCAGCATGGGATATTTTAACTCTCTTGATGAAGTTGATTACGTAATTGATGCGGTTTCACGAATAGCATTCGAGTAAGACAGGATTTGCTCAAAATCGCTGATTTATGGTAAAATGTATCTTGGAATCTAAGAGAATCAGGTGACATATATGAGAAAAAAAGAGGGAGTTCCACCTCCCACAGCTGAACGATTACCTCGTTATTACCGGGATTTAATGAACCGACAGGAAATAGGTCAGGCCACTGTTTCGTCTGAAGAGATCGGGTTATCATTAGATATCGAGCCAGCGCAGGTACGGAAAGATTTATCATATATATGGGGAAAAGGGAGACCTGGTGTTGGCTACCGTACACACGATCTCTTAAATCGGCTCGGGTTTCTATTAGGGGCATCATCTGGACATCGCGTTGCGTTGGTTGGTCTTGGGAAACTTGGCTCAGCACTAGCAGATTATTCCGGTTTTTCCGATTACGGACTCGATATTGTCGGTTTGTTTGACCGTGATTCCAACAAGATTGGCACGATGATGGACGGGAAAACGATCATGCCGGTGAGTGAGCTTGGTCGATTTATTGATGAAAACCGGATTGACATGGGCATCATAGCCGTATCTGCAGATTCAGCGCAGCGGATTGCCGATGAGCTGATAGCGCATGGGGTTGTTGCGATATGGAATTTTGCACCAATTGTTTTACGATCGCGACCGGGGGTTTTAGTGCGCAACGAAGATCTAGCAGCTGATTTAGCTGTTTTATCATACCGACTGCAGAACGAGAAAATAAAAAAGCAAGATCAAGGCGGTTATTAATCATGAGACGGATTCATATGAGTGTAAATCAGGGCCAAACGGACGAATCGCGCCAAAAGCCAAAAAATTCGCTCCTTATTAAAGCGGGTGTTCTTTTGATTGTCCTCTCGATGGTATTGGTTCCTGCAATATCTATCGGTTCGGGAATCCTGGACTATTTTCGAATTAATCGTACCGGCTGGTCAAGCCTTGTAGCTCAGGGCGATCAGGCGCTGCAGTCCGGGAAATATGCAGACGCGGTGAGTTACTATTCTGATGCGATTGCAGCAGATCCAGAGCATCCAGAAAATGCATCGATCTTTGCAGGGATTGGAACGGCGTATTATTATTCAAACCAAATGGAGGCAGCATTAGCTTCATTTCGTCAAGCGCTGGTTCTTGATAGCGATCATTGGGGTGCACTATACAGTAGCGGCGTCATTTATCAGTTTTATCTGAAAGACTACGCAAGTGCGTTGAATGTGTGGAATCATCTATTGTCACTCCAATGGGAAGATGAATCGACTCGAGAGCAGATTGAAAAATGGGTCAAGGAAGCTGATGAAGCCTTGGGCGAAGTTCGTTAGTAGAATTTGCCTTGTGCACGAGTCGTAATCGGCTGACATGCAACGATACTACACCGAGGCACAAGATGAAATGGGGAGGAATATTGATGGAGATATTTGAAGCAATCCGGGGAAGACGAAGTGTGAGAGCATTTTCAGAAAAGCATGTCCCAAATGATACGCTCTCTGAGGTGATTGAGGCTGCGGGCTGGGCTCCTTCAGCCCATAATCAACAACCCTGGGAGATCATCATCACTCGTGATAAAATCAAACAAGCACAATTGGCAGAAGGGCATCGCTTTGCGCGTTTTCTCCCCAATGCTGATGTTGTCATTGCAGTGTGCTGCGAGTTGAAAATGAGAAAGACGGATTCTGAAGAACCAGGCCTCCAATATTTTGAGGTGCAGGATACAGCCGCCGCCATTCAGAATCTATTACTTGCTGCTCATGGTAAAGGACTTGGTACCTGCTGGGTCGGTGACTTTTCTGAGGAGTCAGTCAAAGAAATTTTTGAAATTCCAAATCACTATTGTGTCATGGCCTTGATTGCTTTGGGTTATCCAGCTCAAGTTGAAAGAGAAGGACCAGATAGAAGACCAATGTCTGAATGGGTGCATTGGGAGAAGTTTTAGAAGCATCAGGCTTACCTGATGCTTTCTTTATTACTGGAAAACACTGACTTCCTTGACACTGTATCTTGGGCTATGCTAAACTTATTATACTTGCTAGCGTATTGATTGTTTGTGACCGAAAATGTGACAACATTTTTTTATTTTTGGAGGGATTGGCGAATGGACTATTTCCTGACAGAAGAGCAAGAAATGATCCGGGATTTGGCCCGTAAAATCGCTGTTGAGCGGATTGCCCCGGTGGCATTGGAATTGGATGAAAAGGAAGAATTCCCACGGGAGTTACTTGGGGTTATTGCTGACGCGGACTTATTTGGAGTCTACATTCCCGAGGAGTATGGCGGTTTAGGTATGGGAGTTTTTGAGAATACTCTTGTGGTAGAGCAACTCAGTGCAGCATGCGGAGGCGTGTCTGTGACCCTTGCAGCAAGCGGTTTGGGAACGTATCCAATCCTTCTTTTCGGAACCGAAGAACAAAAGCAGAAGTATCTGCCAGGCCTGGCGACCGGTAAAAAAATCGGGGCCTTCTGTTTGACAGAGGCATTGGCTGGCAGTGATGCCTCCAATATAAAAACGACAGCGGTTGCAGATGGCGAGGATTTTGTTCTCAACGGAACAAAGCAGTGGATAACCAATGGCGGTGAAGCGGATGTCTATATTGTGATCGCGATGACCGATTCGTCGAAGGGTGTCAGAGGTGCCAGTGCTTTTATTGTTGAGGCAGGTACACCAGGTCTCAGCTATGGCAAAAAAGAAAAGAAGATGGGTATCCGTGCTTCCGCAACCAGCGAAGTCATTTTCGAGGACTGTCGAATCTCGCGGCATCAGATGCTGGGCCGTAAAGGGACAGGGTTTATCGTTGCCATGAAGACATTGGATGTCACTCGGCCAGGGGTCGCAGCCCAAGCACTGGGAATAGCTCAAGGAGCGTTTGATGCATCGATTGCATTTGCACGAGAGCGTATTCAATTTGGACAACCGGTCACATCATTTCAGGCCGTTCAGCATATGCTGGCGGATATGGCGATACAGATTGAAGCAGCACGGGGTTTAGTGTATCAGGTATCAAAAATGATCGATGCCGGAGCGAAGGAGTATTCCAAACAAGCGGCGATGGCAAAAGTCTTTGCTTCGGATACTGCGATGAGGGTCACGACAGATGCAGTTCAGGTCATGGGTGGCTCGGGGTACATGCGTGACTACCCTGTTGAGAAGATGATGCGAGATGCTAAAATCACACAGATATATGAAGGAACAAATCAAATACAACGCAATGTAATTGCACTGGAACTGATCAAAGAAACCATTGGAAAATCGAAGAAATAATGGCGGTGAAGACATGAATATCCTTGTATGTATAAAGCAGGTTCCGGATACCAGTGAAGTCAAAATCGACAAAGAAACCAACACGTTGATTCGCGAAGGGGTACCCAGCATCATTAACCCGTTTGACTTGCATGCAATTGAAGAAGGGGTGCGGCTTAAGACAGCTCATGGTGGCAAAGTCACTGTTATGACCATGGGACCCCCTCAAGCAGAAGAAGCACTGAAGGAATCGATTGCCTTAGGTGCTGATGAAGTGATACTTCTTAGTGACCGCGCGTTTGCTGGAGCGGACACTTGGGCGACTTCATTGACACTCGCGGCAGCAATACGGAAAATGGACCCGGTGGATATCATTATCTGCGGTCGCCAGGCAATTGATGGTGATACTGCGCAGGTCGGTCCCGGAATCGCTGAGCATTTGAGTATCGGCCATATCACCAGTGTTCGGAAAATCTCTTGGGAAGCAGAAAGCGGTTTCACTGTTGAGAGGTTGACGGATGATGGTCATGAAGTCCTGACGGGGAAAAGTCCCTTGCTGGTGTCAGTGGTTCGAGAGATCAATCAACCGCGGATGCCATCAATGAAGGGATTAATGAAGGCGAAAAAAACTCAGATTCCCGTGTGGAATCATGAATATCTGGAACTTGCACCGGAAACTATCGGGCTGCAAGGGTCACCAACCTGGGTTACTAAAATATTCACTCCGACGCTACCTGAAAGTAATGGTGAAATGTATTCAGGCAACACAGACGAATGTGTTGATCACTTGATGAGTATTCTCGGAACGCTTAAGGTAGTCTAAGATGAATGGCAGGGGGATAGATGATGGCAATTATGATTGATGTGAATTTATGTAATGGCTGCGGATTCTGCGTTCCCGCCTGCCCGTTTGGTGCGTTGACTTTGGATAACCAAAAAGCAGCGGTCAGCGAAAGCTGTACACTTTGCGGAATCTGTGTGTCGTATTGTCCCAAACAGGCTCTTCGGCAGCCCATAAAGCAAAACGAGACTCAATCTGATGTCGATCATCGAGGGGTATGGGTATTTTCTGAGCAAAAGAAGGGGCATGCTTTGCCTGTGACTTATGAATTGATCAATGAAGGTCGGAAGCTGGCTGATGCTTTAGATGAGCCGTTAACGGTTGTGATAATCGGTCATGCGATGGGTGATGAAGCCCAAAAACTAGCCTTTTATCCTGTTGATCAGGTTTTAGTGGTAGATGATCCGTTATTAGATGATTATCACGACGAGCGGTATACTTATGTACTCACGCGCCTGGTGCAGCAGCACAACCCTGGGATTTTACTTTTAGGGGGTACGACCAACGGGCGTTCTTTAGCACCGCGAGTGGCCACACGCTTGGCGACCGGGTTAACTGCAGATTGCACCGAATTAGATATTGATCCCGAGCGAAGATGCTTGCTTCAAACTCGGCCTGCCTTTGGGGGAAACATTCTGGCAACAATTATATGCCAATACAAAAGACCGCAAATGGCAACTGTTCGTCCAAAAGTATTCGAAAAGGCACAACCGGAAAGTGCACCTCGAGGTGTGATCCGATATGAGCATTTGCCAGTGGATACACTGCCAGTCAAGATCCAACTAGTTGAAAAAGTGGACGAAGCGTTGGATGCGATTCCCATCGATGAAGCAGATATCATCGTATCAGGTGGGAGAGGAATCGGATCCAAAGAAAATTATCATTTGGTTGAAGAATTAGCGCACTTGTTAGGAGGCGCTGCAGGTGCGTCTCGAGCTGCTGTGGATGAAGGATGGGCGCCTTATGCTCGACAGATTGGACAGACCGGTCGGACTGTCAGTCCTAAAATGTACATCGCTTGTGGGATTTCTGGCGCAGTGCAACATCTCATCGGTATGCGATCTGCCGATGTGATTATTGCCATCAACAAAAATGCGGATGCCCCCATATTCCAGATAGCAGATTATGGTATTGTGGGGGACGTCAAGGAGATATTAACCGATTTGATCAAAGCCATCAAGAAAAAGCATGGTTAATGAGCGAAGCAGAGGGCAATCCCTCTGCTTTTTTATTTGGCAGGGGAACCATATTTAACTGGCGAATGTAAAGCAGTATTGCCAATTTATCAATCAGGAGGTAATTTCATGACGACGAAAGAGCAACTGAAAGAAAAGGTATGTGCTGCCATTGATGCACGGGCGGCTGAAATCATCGAGATCGGGCAAACTATCTTTAAAAAGCCCGAATTGGGATTTAAGGAATGGAACACAACTGCTTTGGTTCAAGAAAAATTCAAGGCGATGAACCTGAAATTTAAAGATGGTTTAGCAATTACGGGCTTAAGAGCAGAACTCCCCGGGCGATCCCATGATTTTCGAGTGGCGGTCATGGGAGAGCTGGATGCGGTGATTTGTCATGACCATGAATATTCTGACGCAGAAACTGGTGCTGTTCACGCATGCGGACATAATGCCCAAGTAGCAGCCATGTTAGGCGTCGGCATGGGGTTGGTGGATTCAGGGGTCATAAATGAGCTAGACGGTGATGTCGCATTGCTTGCAGTCCCAGCAGAAGAGTATGTGGAGATCGAATATCGGATGAAATTGAGAGAACAAGGGCATATTGAGTTTCTTGGGGGTAAGCAAGAGTTTATCAGACTCGGTGTCTTTGATGATGTGGATACCACGATGATGATTCATTCCAGTTCAAATATGCCAGGGAGACAAGCCCGAATTGGTGGTGGCAGCAACGGCTTCATCGGTAAAGCAATTCGGTATATTGGCAAAGAGGCGCATGCAGGCGGCTCGCCACATCAGGGGGTCAACGCCCTCAATGCGGCGATGATTGGGTTGATGGGGATTCATGCACAGCGTGAGACCTTCAAAGATGCTGATTCAATCCGGGTTCATCCAATTATCACTAAGGGTGGTGACTTGGTTAATATAATTCCAGCTGATGTGCGGATGGAAACATACATACGGGGTAAAACGATGGACGCGATCTTAGATGCCAATGTAAAAGTAAACCGGGCGCTGGAAGCGGGGGCAATGGCTGTGGGCGCTGAAGTGGAGATTACAGAAATTCCCGGGTATTTACCCTTGATCAACGATCCGACGATTTCAGAGTTGTTCAAAAGCAACATTGGCAGTCTGATCGGACCAGAGAATGTGTCACATGGGCAACACATGGCCGGCTCTACCGACATGGGAGATGTAACCAATGTGATGCCTGGTATTCATCCAGAAATCGGCGGTGTAACGGGGAGAGCCCATGCCAGAGATTATGAAATTGTTGATCCAGAAATGGCGTATGTTGTGCCAGCTAAGGCCATGGCAATGACCGTGATTGACCTGCTGTGGAATGGTGCTGCCCAAGGGAAAGCAGTCAAATCTTCGAGCCAACCACCGATGACGATTCCAGGCTATCTGGAGATGTGGCGGAAGCTGTTCGAAAAGGCATAAAAGACATCCAAGAGGTGAACAAAATGGTTTTGGCATTGACCCGCAGGGATATCATGGAGACTGTCTCAATGGCAGATGCAATTGAAGCAGTCAAGAAAGCATTTGCTGAATCGACACAAGGATCTGCTCAAATCCCATTACGGACCCAGATCGATGTTGAGGCTACGCAAGGAGTGCTCTTGTATATGCCGGGTTTCTTAGCTGAATCCGGTGCTTTAGGAATCAAAGTGGTTTCGGTGTATCCGAATAACCCGACAAAAGGCAAAGATACCATCCAATCTATGATTCTTTTGCAAAACCGTGAAACTGGTGAAACTGAAGCACTCATGGAAGGTGGCTACCTCACGGCTTTGCGTACTGGTGCTGCTTCGGGAGCTGCAACCGCAGTTTTAGCTAATAAAAATGCATCCTGCGTTGCTGTATTTGGTGCCGGTAAGCAGGCCCGAACCCAGTTAGAAGGTGTTGCCGCTGTGAGAAGAATCACGGATGTGAAAGTTTATGATCCTAACCCGGCGGCAGTAATGACATTTATTGATTTTATGAGTCGGAAATTCGATTCGATTCGCTTTTACGCTGGGCGCACCCCAACCGATATTTTAGACGGGGCAGACGTGATCATCACGGCTACCGTATCGAAGACCCCGGTGTTTTGCGGTAATGATTTAAAACCAGGCGTTCATATCAATGGGGTCGGCTCGTACAAACCCTCGATGAGAGAGTTGGATGAAGTGACCATCTCTCGAGCGGACAAAGTGGTCGTTGATAACCGTTTAGGATCATTGGAAGAAGCGGGGGATTTAATTGAGGCCATCCGGCTCGGATGTTTCACACCACAACAAATCCATGCCGAAATGGGAGAGATTATTCTCGGATCAAAGCCGGGCAGAGAAAACGAGAATGAGATTACGATTTTCAAGACTGTGGGATTTGCTGCGCTGGATATGGCTGTGGCGCGTTTGGCATATCTTCGTTCAATGGAGAGCGGGCGAGGATATGAACTAGATCTGATGGGAGTGAATCAGGGATGAGTGTATCTGAAATGATACAATGGATAGAGGGAAATGAGCAGGAATGGGTCCATTTATGGGGGACTCTGGTTAATATTGACAGCGGAACTTATATAAAAAAAGGTGTCGATGCAGTCGGGGGGATCCTTCGTCAAGAGTTAGAACGTATGGGTTTTGAACTCATGATTCATCCTCAGGAGAAGTTTGGCGACCATCTGATTGCTCGTAAATTTGGTACAGGTACAAAGAGAATTCTACTGGTTGGTCATATGGATACGGTCTTTCCTGATCTTGAAGCTGTCAAACGTCCATTTCGAATTGATGGTGGCAGAGCGTACGGTCCTGGAGTTCATGATATGAAGGGCGGATTAGTGGTGATGACTGCAGCCTTGCAGACATTGACGGTTTTCGGGTATCAAGGATATGACACACTAACCATCTTGCTGAATAGTGATGAAGAGGTTGGTTCACCTAGTTCCCGTGAAATCATTGAAATCGAGGCGAGAAAAGCAGATGCTGTGTTTGTATTTGAACCAGCTCGGACTGATCGTGCACTGGTTACTGCACGTAAAGGGGTCGGGATGTATCACATGGCCGTTACAGGACGAGCTGCGCATGCGGGTGCAGATCCTCAAGCAGGTATCAGCGCAGTGGAAGAGCTGGCACACAAGACCATTGCATTGCATAAATTAACAAACTTTGATACTGGAACCACCGTTAACGTCGGCACGGTTGCAGGAGGGACACGATCAAATGTTATTGCTGAGTCAGCGAAGGGCGATATCGATGTTCGATTTTTCTCTCGAGAGGAAGCTGAACGGGTTGATAAAACCATTCAGGAGATTGCCAACCATAGTTTTTTGCCTGGTACGACGACTGTCCTCACAGGTGGAATCAATCGACCTGCCATGGAAAAGAATGAGGGGACTATTCGTCTGTTTGAGTTAGTGAAAAAAGCAGGAGAGGAACTGGGTATTGCAGTTCATGATGTTGCGAGTGGCGGGGCGTCTGACGGTAATTTTACCAGCGGAGTGGGTGCGGCAACAATTGATTCTATGGGTACAGCTGGGGGATTGGCTCATGGTTTGAGTGAATATGCTGAAGTGGACTCGTTGTTGGAAAAGATTAAATTAACAGCATTGATATTGATGAAAGCCGCAGAGTAGCGGGAGCATCAGAATCGAACAAAGCAGGCATCTCAATGCCTGCTTTGTTCGATTTATGCTATGTTATGGCAATAGATCATATGGGGGAAACAAGATGCCTTTTTCTGTGATAATGGCTGTGATCAGCGCAGCAGGGGTCACATCAAAAGCTGGGTTCAATACTCGAATCCCCTCAGGTGCGATTCGAACTCCTTGAATTGTAGTAACTTCTTCTGGAGATCGTTCTTCGATTGGAATCAGAGATCCATTGGCAAGGGACGAGTCGATGGTCGATAGAGGAGCAGCCACATAGAATGGGATATGATGGGCGTGTGCCAGCACAGCCATGGTATATGTACCAATTTTATTGGCAGTATCTCCATTTCGTGCAATTCGATCAGCACCAACAATGACGCATTGTATGCGTCCTTGTTTCATGAAATAGCCGGCCATGTTATCCGTTATCAGAGTAAAAGGGATACCGTCTTCTTTAAGTTCGTAAGCCGTTAAACGAGCGCCTTGTAAAAAAGGCCTGGTCTCACATGCCATGACTGTGATTTTGGCATCGATAGCATGAGCCGAACGGATCACACCGAGGGCTGTGCCGTATCCGGCTGTTGCCAAAGAGCCGGTATTGCAGTATGTGAGAATGCATGAGCCGGGCTGGATGAGGGTTTGACCGAAATGGCCGATCCTCCGATTGATCCGGATGTCTTCATCCATCATCATCAGCGCTTCGTTTTCCAGAATTTCAGGAAGAGAAGCTTCATGCGTATACGCGGTGCTCATCATCCGATCGACCGCCCATGCAAGATTGACGGCTGTTGGCCGAGATGACTTGAGAACTTCAGCAGCTGCAGTTAAATAACTTAACTGTGATTCTCGGCTAAGGCTTGTCTTAGCTGCATGAATGGCTGCCAGTGCCATGCCAAAAGCAGCAGTAACACCAATTGCAGGTGCACCTCGAACCTTCATGTCTCGAATTGCATCAGCCGTGTCTTGATGTGTCTGGCAAACGACTTCAGTGATGGTAAGCGGGAGCTTGGTTTGGTCAAGTAAATAGAGCGTCTGGTTTTCCCAACGAATTGGATTCATGATATCACCCACTTATGTTAAAATCGTCCTGTTTCCATTGCACTTGCGCAGACACAGTCGCGTGTAGAGTCGGTTGGAATCTTTGTGATCATCTGGTAAAGCATGGATTTAACATTTTCAATATTCTTATTAAAAACTTGGATGACCTCACCATGAGTTACCGGGGCAATATCTGGATTCCCTTCTAGCCCAGCGTCATAATCTGTGATCAGCGCGATATTCACGTAACATATGTCAAGTTCACGGGCTAAGACACATTCCGGATACTGGGTCATGTTGATGACCTCCCAGCCCATTTTGCTGAACCAGCGACTTTCAGCGCGTGTGGAAAAGCGAGGTCCTTGGATAACAACCACCGTACCAGTGGGATGTACGGGGATAGATAAATCTTGTGCACATTGGATCGCCAATGCGCGAAGATCTGGACAATAGGGCTCAGCCATGGATATGTGGGTTGTGATCGGTCCGTCATAAAACGTGTCTTTTCGTGCTGTGGTCCGGTCAACAAGTTGATCGGAGATCACAAATTCGCCAGGTTTCACATGTGGCTGTAAGCTACCAGCTGCAGTGGGTGCAATAATCCGGCTGACACCTAATTGTTTCATAGCATATAGGTTTGCCCGGTAATTGATCATATGGGGGGGTAACCGATGGTCTTTACCATGACGCGGCAAGAATGCCACTTTTTTGCCTTCAACAGTTGCAAGGGCAATGCGATCACTGGGTGCGCCATAAGGCGTTTCAATCTTGATCTCTTCAACATCCGGCAGAAAAGTATAAAACCCTGATCCCCCAAAGACGCCAATATCTGCATGCTTATCCATCAAAGCACCTCTTTCTGTAAGTGATTTGCATTATGATTTCTCTTACAATAGGGAATATCCTGCCCTGCTGACAGCCTGATTTGACAAGGGTATTGAGGGAAAGTATAATAGGGAATGGCTGAATTTCCTGCGAAAACGCATCAAATCAACAGCCAGGGAGGGTTTTTATGAAAAAGAAACGGATTGCATGTGTCCAAATGGATGTAGTATTGGGCGATATAGAAAAGAATATCGAGCAATGCCAGACGATGCTTTCCAGATGTCATGATCTGGGCGCTGATTTTGCCGTGTTGCCGGAAATGTGGTTGACAGGCTATGCATTTCGCAATCTGAAGGATCTTGCCAGTGCACATACCGCTGATACTGTGGCACTTGTTGGGGAGTTGGCAAAAACATATAGGATGAACATTGCGGCAGGTTCTTTCCCAGAATTGGAAAATGGCAAAATATACAATACAGCCTATGTTTTTGACCGCACTGGTGATGTGACCGAGAGGTACCGGAAGATACATTTATTCAGCTATACGGGTGAAGAGCGATTTATGGCAGGAGGGGGTGCGCTCCCGAATCTGGTGGAATCGGAAGATGGGAAATATGGCGTTACTGTCTGCTATGATATTCGATTTCCTGAAATATATCGCCCATTAGGCGTTCAAGGGGCGGAGATGATTTTTGTTCCAGCCCAATTGCCTCACCCCCGCCTCCATCATTGGCGAATACTATTACAGGCACGTGCCATTGAGAATCAGGCTTATGTCATTGGATGCAATCGAGTCGGTCAAGTTAAACACTTATCATATTTCGGGCATTCTATGATTATCGATCCATGGGGAGAGGTTTTGGCTGAGGGAGATGAGCAGGAAGCTATCGTCTGGGCGGATATAGACTTGACGACAGCAACTACAATTCGCGAGACAATGACGGTGTTTAAAGATCGAGTGCCACCGGTTTATCAGACTTTCAGAGAATAGGTGAGGGTACCCTGTGTACCCTTGGTTTTTTATGAGGCTCTCGGGGCCCAGATGAGTAATTCGCTATTGAAAAAGGAGTTTGTCAGGTTTTGGAGAATACTCCTGCGCGTGCTGACTCGGCTCCGATGGTGTATCATGGAGGTGATAGTATTATGAAAACCTTGGTAATTGTTGAATCGCCTGCAAAAGCAAAGACGATCGAGCGCTTTCTAGGCAAACGATATATGGTAAAAGCGTCATACGGTCATGTGCGGGATCTGCCGAAAAGTCAATTAGGTATTGATATCGAAGCGGATTTCAATCCGAAATATATTACGATTCGCGGTAAGGGCGACGTCATCAAGGAGTTGCGGGAGGCCGCAAAGCAAAGCAACCGAATATTGCTGGCAACAGACCCTGACCGTGAGGGTGAAGCGATATCTTGGCATTTATCTCATATCCTGGGGATCCCTGCAGGGAATCCGTGCCGAATTACCTTTCACGAAATCACAAAACCAGCGGTTCAGGATGCAATCACCCATGCTGGTCCCATTAACAACCATCTGGTTGATGCACAGCAAGCCCGGCGGATACTGGATCGTCTGGTGGGGTATCAATTGAGCCCCCTATTGTGGAAGAAGGTTAAAAAGGGATTGAGCGCGGGACGGGTGCAATCGGTAGCAGTACGAATGATTTGTGAGCGAGAGGATGAAATCGATGGTTTTGCTCGGGAAGAATACTGGTCGATTACGGCTTTTTTTGCTACCCCAGATGCACAAATCCCATTGGATGCTGAATTATTCGAGTATCGAGGGGAAAAGGTGGACATCCGTGATGAGTTAACTGCAGATCAATTCGTACATGATTTGCAGCATGAAACCTTCACCATCGAAGATGTGCGTCGGCGCAAACGTAAAAGAAACCCAGCTTCCCCATTTACCACGAGCACATTTCAGCAAGAAGCATCGCGAAAGCTTGGGTTTAGTGCGAAAAAATCGATGATGATCGCTCAACAGCTATATGAAGGGTTGGAGATTGGAGAAAAAGAGCGGGTTGGACTCATTACTTATATGAGAACAGATTCAACCCGGGTATCGGATTCATCAGTTAAAATCGCACATGAGTTAATCCAACAGCGATTCGGTCTGGATTTTTGCAGCGCGCTGCAGCCGGCGAAACCGCAAAAGGAAGGTGTTCAAGACGCTCACGAAGCGATCCGCCCGACTTATCCAGAGAAAGAGCCTGGGCTAATCAAGTCTTGGTTGAGCCGCGATCAATATAGAGTTTACCGACTTATTTGGGAGCGTTTTATTGCGAGCCAGATGAGTAGTGCTGTGTACAACACGGTAACAGGGGATATTCGAGGTGGTGATTTTCTTTTCCGTGCCACCGGTAGTACGCTTGAGTTTCCGGGATTTATGAAGTTATATGTGGAAGGTCTCGATGACGAGGAGGAAACTGCAGAACATCCTTTGCCGGACATGCTGAAAGGTCAAGTATTATGCCTCGAAAATGTCGAGCCTGCTCAACATTTTACGCAGCCACCTGCTCGGTATACCGAAGCAACCCTGGTCAAAGAGATGGAAGACAAACGAATTGGCCGCCCCAGTACATATGCCCCTACAATCGAAACGATCCGCCAGCGTGGATATGTCTATATGGAAGAGAAGCGGTTTTTTGTCAGTGATCTTGGAAGAATCGTAAATGACCTTCTAGTCGAATATTTTAGTCAAGTGATCGATCTGGCCTTCACTGCCCACATGGAGTCACAACTTGACAAAGTGGAAGAAGGAACGGTTAGTTGGTATGATGTTGTCCGGGAATTTTATACTGATTTTGAACGGGATTTACGGATCGCAGAATCTGAAGTTCAGAAAATCCAGGTTGAAGACGAAGTATCCGATGTGGAGTGTGAAAAGTGTGGGCGTCTAATGGTCGTCAAGTGGGGGCGGTTTGGGAAATTCCTCGCATGCCCTGGGTTCCCTGAGTGTCGGAATACGAAGTCATTTCTGCAGGAAACGGGTACACACTGCCCGGAATGCGGTGCCGATATCGTCGAACGAATCAGCAAGAAAGGGCGACGTTTTTTCGGGTGCAGTCGATACCCCGATTGCTCATTTGTATCTTGGGAAAAACCTCTTGACCGGAAATGTCCGGATTGCGGTGCTTACATGGTTGAGAAGAATAGTCGTCAAAGAGGTGTATATATCCGTTGCAGTAGTAAGACCTGCCATTATGAGGAAGATGTAGATGGAGAACTTAAAGACGAGGTGAATTAAATGGTTCCGAAAGTACGGATTATCGGTGCTGGGCTGGCTGGAGTTGAGGCCGCATGGCAAGCCGCACGTTTTGGAATTGAAGTGGAGTTATGGGAGATGCGGCCTGCCGTATCTACACCAGCCCATCGAACAGATCTTTTTGCTGAGCTCATTTGCAGCAATTCACTTCGTGCTCAATCCATGGAAAATGCAGTAGGTCTTCTAAAGGAGGAATTGCGGCGATTGGGTTCTTTGATCATGGAATGTGCTGATCGAACAGCTATTCCTGCTGGAGGTGCTCTAGCTGTAGATCGTCATGGGTTTTCAGCAATGGTGACAGAGAAGATCAAAGCTCATCCGCAAATCCATGTCATCCGAAAAGAAGTACGGGAGATACCGCTAACCGACGGAGCGGTTGTCATTGCGACCGGGCCGCTGACATCACCTGCCATGGCTGAATCCATCCGACAATTAACAAGTTCAGATGCATTGTATTTCTATGATGCTGCGGCTCCTATTGTCATGGAGGAGTCTTTGGATGCTTCAAAGATATTTCGAGCGTCTCGATATGGAAAAGGCCTTGATGACTATATCAATTGCCCAATGGATGAAGAACAGTATTTGACTTTTTGGAAGGCGTTAATTTTGGCAAGACTTCATCCAATCAAAGATTTCGAAAACGAGCGGTATTTTGAGGGTTGTATGCCAGTCGAGAATCTTGCTAAACGGGGAGAAAAGACACTCTTGTTTGGTCCGTTAAAACCGGTTGGCCTAGTAGATCCACGAAATGGTGCACGTCCTTATGCGGTTGTGCAGTTGCGCCAGGATGATGCGGCAGGGAAAATGTTCAATATGGTTGGTTTCCAGACTCGATTGGCATGGCCAGAACAAGAGCGCGTTTTTCGAATGATCCCTGGTATGGAGCATGCAGAATTTGCCCGGTACGGTTTTATGCATCGAAACATGTTTATCGAAGCACGTCGGGTACTCCTTCCCACCATGCAAACGAAGGTAAACCCACGAATATTGTTCGGCGGACAGATAACGGGTGTTGAAGGGTATGTGGAATCAACCAGTAATGGGCTTGTGGCTGGCATTAATGCGGCTCGTGTTGTTTTAGGCCTGGTACCGGTCGAGTTTCCTCATGAAACCGCACACGGTGCCCTTTGTCGATATATCACTACTTCAGTGGCCACTGATTTTCAACCTATGAATATCAATTTCGGATTGCTCCCGAGTTTGGATATCCGCATAAAAGACAAACGTGCAAGGGGTTTGGCAATCAGTGAACATGCATTAGCTGTGCTTGATGGCTGGAAGGAAACGATCTTCAAGCGGTAGATGATATCAGACGGGAGGGAAACAGATGAAAGGACAACAATTGCGCGGTTGTATGGATGCATTTCTTCAGTATCTGAGAATTGAAAAAAGTGCATCGAAACATACAACTGACAATTACTTTCGGGATATCCAACAGTTTTATCTGTTCTCCACGAATCAAGAGGCCTTGTGCGAGGATATGGAGCTCCTTGTTCCGGATCGACTACTCATACGTGAATACTTGGCTTATTTGAAGGGGAAAGATTATGCGAGAACGAGTGTGGCACGGAAATTAGCAGCAATGCGTTCATTTTTTCGATTCTTATGTCGCGAACAGATCGTCTTGAATAATCCTTTTATGCATGTCTCAACGCCCAAAAAAGAAAAAAGGTTACCAGATTTCTTATTTGTTGATGAAGCAGTCAGCCTGATGGAAGCTCCGGATGTGCGGACAGATCAAGGTCAAAGGGATTCGGCAATTCTTGAAGTGCTTTATGCATCGGGTATCCGTGTTAGTGAGTTGACCGGTTTGGATGTGCATCATATAGATATGGATCAAGGCACCATGCTGGTCTTTGGCAAAGGGTCAAAAGAGCGAATCGTACCAATTGGATCAAAGGCGATAGAGGCTCTGACCCGTTACTTAAAGGGTGGTAGAATGAAAATCCTTCAGAATGCAAAGAAATCCATCCTGATGGAGAAGGCACTATTTTTGAATAAATTCGGGGAGAGACTGTCAAATAAAGGTGTAAGGCGCATTATCGACAAATATGTAGATCAAATCGCGATGCAAAAGCATGTTAGTCCTCATACACTACGACACTCGTTTGCGACACATTTACTCGATGCTGGAGCAGACCTTCGATCAGTGCAGGAACTACTCGGGCATGTGAATATTTCGACAACACAGATATATACGCATGTCACACGCGCACAAATGAAAAATGTATACCGCCGTGCGCATCCAAGGGCGTAAGGAAAGGAGCAAAACATGATGTTTGAAGGAACAACGATTATCGCATTAAGACAGAATGGCCAGGTGGCAATCGCCGGTGACGGTCAGGTAACAATGGGTGGAAATACGATTATGAAACACAAAGCTCGCAAAATCAGGCGGCTTTATCAAGGAGAGGTATTGGCAGGATTTGCTGGTTCAGTTGCTGATGCATTCACGCTTTTTGAGAAGTTTGAAGAGAAACTAGAACAATATCAAGGTAATTTAACGCGTGCAGCCGTTGAGCTCGCAAAAGAATGGCGGACTGACCGGATGTTAAGGCGATTAGAATCTATGTTAATCATTGCAGATCGAACCACTTTGCTCGTATTATCCGGTAACGGTGAAGTGATTGAACCAGATGAGCCAGTTGCAGCCATTGGATCAGGAGGCCCATTTGCTTTAGCAGCAGCAAAAGCATTGCTAAAACACACCGATCTTGATGCACAACAAGTCGCAATAGAAGCGTTGGAGGTTGCTGCCTCGATATGTGTGTTCACAAACTCAGAAATTATTTCCGAAGTTTTATCATGATTAAACGGGGGTTTCAATAATGGAGAATTTAACACCTCGAGCAATCGTCGCAGAACTGGATAAATATATTGTTGGTCAGAATCAGGCGAAGCGAATGGTCGCAGTGGCATTGCGAAATCGATATCGGCGACAGCTGCTGCCACCGGAAATGAAGGATGAAATTATTCCAAAAAACATTTTGATGATTGGCCCTACAGGGGTTGGAAAAACTGAAATTGCGCGGAGACTAGCTAAAATGGTGAATGCACCGTTCATCAAAGTTGAGGCAACAAAATTTACTGAAGTGGGCTATGTTGGACGAGATGTTGAATCAATTGTCAGAGATATCGTGGAAATGGCAGTTCGTATGGTCAAGGCCGCGAAAACTGAAGGGCTTGAGGCGAAAGTACAAGGGCTTGTGATCGATCGCATCGTTGATATCATGGCACCTTTGCCAAGCAAAGATACGACATCAAAAAATCCATTTGCCATGTTATTCGGAAGCGATGAACAGGCAGAAGCACCAGAAGATGATGCTGCCGAGAAAAACAGAATCCATGATTTGATGCAGCGCCGCCGGGATTTGAAAATCGCATTGTCAAGTAATGCAATGGATCATGAACCGGTGGAAATCGAAGTGGAAACTTCAAGCCAACCAACGATTGAATTTCTGCCCGGGTCAGGAATGGAAGAGATGGGAATCAATTTGCAAGATATTTTTGGAGGGTTGTTTCCAAAAAAGAAAAAAAAGAAGAAGCTTACGATTTCTGAAGCAAAACGGATCATTACAATCGAGGAAATCCAAAAATTAGTTGATATGGACGAGGTCATCCACGAAGCAATTGATATGGTGGAACAGACGGGAATTGTTTTTTTGGATGAGATGGATAAAATTGCAGGTTCTCAAGGTGGCTCTGGCCCTGACGTAAGTCGGGAAGGGGTACAAAGAGATATCCTTCCGATTGTAGAAGGCTCCACTGTGATGACAAAATATGGACCTGTGAGGACCGATTACATGTTATTTATCGCAGCAGGTGCATTTCATGTGTCAAAGCCGTCGGATCTAATTCCAGAACTTCAGGGCCGTTTCCCTATCCGAGTGGAGCTTCAAAGTCTATCAAAGAGTGATTTTAAGCGAATTCTGACTGAGCCGGAAAATGCATTGATAAAACAGTATATCGCCTTGATGTATAGTGAAGGAATTTCACTGGTCTTTGCAGAAGATGCTGTAGATGAAATTGCATCGATTGCATGTCAGGTCAACGAGGAGTCTGACAACATTGGTGCCAGAAGGCTGTACACCATTATGGAAAAGCTATTGGAGGATCTCTCATTTGCAGCACCTGAGATTGGAGCTCAGGAAGTTATTATTACAAAAGAATATGTGATTGAGAAGTTGGCCGGGATCGTTAAGAATCGAGATTTAAGTCGGTATATCTTATAATTTGGTTATCAGAGACCGGGTAGGTCAGTAAGGAGGCTTGGATATATGAGTTCTATACTCGACAAAACGAGATTAATCAATCGAATGCTGCAAAAAGCAGCCGGTATGCCTGTGGACTATAACGATATGGCCGTAGTACTCAGCCATGTTATTAATGCCAATGTCTATATCATTCGCAAAGATGGGACAATCTTGGGACATTCCTTGGCAGAAGGTTATTCTTGTGCTGTTATGGATGATGTGGTTCTCAAGAGTGAAAAGTTTCCAGAGGAAGCCAATATTGAGCTGCTGAAAGTGGCCGAGACAGAGGCCAATCGTGAATTGACCGATAAAATCTGTGTATTCCGGAAAGATGTCGATTGCCAGTTCGAAACCCAGTATGTTTCTGTGGTTCCGATCATTGGAGGCGGAGAGAGGCTAGGAACTTTGGTTCTTGCAAGCTTTAAGGAACCATTCGACGATGAGGATCTGGTTCTTTCGGAGTACGGGGCTACTTTAGTTGGCATGGAGGTTTTGCGTTCAAGGGCGGATGAGATTGAGATGGAAGCCCGGAAGAAAGCATCGGTGGAAATAGTTCTGGGAACACTATCATTTTCTGAGTTGGAAGCGATTGATAGTATTTTCCGAGAACTAGCTGGTACAGAGGGATTGCTGGTTGCCAGTAAAATCGCTGATCAGGTGGGTATCACGCGTTCCGTAATCGTAAATGCATTGCGAAAACTGGAAAGTGCCGGTGTCATCGAGTCCCGTTCTTTGGGTATGAAAGGAACCTATATTCGCATTATTAATGATAAGCTTTTAGAAGAGATGGAGCGCATGAAGTCGTAGAATCAAGGAACAACTGCATGATCCAATCAAAAGGGACGGTGATTATGGTGATTTCACAGTCCCTTTTTACGTGATTTCAATTGTATTGAACCCTTGTGCATCAAGATCAGTCTTCGGTGTTTGCTGTGTCTTCCGGTAAGTCATAGGTTACGGATTGGCTGCTGCCGACGATTTGCACCCAAGTTTTCCCCTTTGCAAACCGAGCAGGCTCACCATTAATCGTATAATGAAAGTGATCTGTTTCGGACTTTCTTTCCCACTGACCTTCAAAAAATTCACCACTGGTGAAGAAATATGCAACACCTGAACCGGTTGTATTGATGACCGCGTATGTCTCGTTATTTTTAACTTCGCGAGTGATGCGTGTAACAATCACAACGATATTATCTGTTTCGATTATTTTGTTGTTGTCCGATAAAAATGGGGATTCATTTAAATATCGCTGGTACCGTCCATCTACATAACGATATTCAATGCGTAAGCGGCCGGAATTATATGTAACCGTAACTTGTTCACAGTATTGCCCTTCCGGATTTGTTCCCAAAGGGTAACTGATTACAGGTGTCAGGAGGTATTTCTTTTTTTGGCTGCCAGCCAGGATTCGCTCGATACTGGTATAGAGGTTATGGGGCATCCGTCGATTCGGATCCCTCCAGAAATACGCAGAAGCGTTATAAATTTCATCCAGGTTTTGCACTTTCAATTTTGATATGGAGAGAAGCCCGTCTTCACTCCCGCCTGCATGAACCAATGGGGATGCGTATGCTTTGGCAATTGCTGTTATGTAGGGTCTTATACTTCTGACGGGTCCGATTTTGTCGGATGTCTCCCAGAAAAATATCGCGAGGAAGCGAGTAATTCCACCTTCGGCGTCCATCTCATACACTGTATCCGCTTTATCGAGGCCACTTTGGGGTCTTGATGAAGCATGGTTCTCAATGACGACACAGACTGCGCCTGGTAAATCTGGCATTGGAACAGGTGTTGGGGTCGGTTCTAGCGTCGGGGTGGGAGTTGGGTCGTTATCAGAGTTTTGTCGCCAACAGCCTGAAAAAATCACGCACATTACGAGAAGAGGTATCAGTACCCAACCATATTTATTCATCCAGGTTCTCCTTTCTGGAGATAGGGGATTTTCTTACTTATCAAACTTCTCCTTCAGACTTGACATTTCCTCTTCTTACGGTATGATAATAGTTAAGATTACATGAAGTTTACTGTGATGACGGGAAAGAGTAATCGCAGAAAGTCATAAGCGACTCAGGGACAGTGTGAGCCTGAGGGTGGAATGCGATGAATGGGGACCGGGAACAGTCGATTGAGGTGGGCGAAAGCCAAGAAGGGTGGAACCGCGGAAGAATCCTTCCGTCCCTTGCGGACGGGAGGTTTATTTTATTGAATCAGGGGGAATTGAGATGAGAGGATCAGCAGTTACGATGGAAAAAATTGTTAGCCTTTCGAAGTCCAGAGGATTTGTCTTTCCCGGATCCGAAATCTATGGAGGACTGGCTAATACTTGGGATTACGGCCCATTAGGCGTCGAGTTTAAGAATAATGTGAAAAAGGCATGGTGGAAGAAATTTATCCAGGAGTCCCCGTATAACGTGGGTTTAGATTCCGCTATTCTGATGAATCCGCAGACTTGGGTTGCGTCCGGCCATGTGGGTGGTTTCAATGATCCGCTCATGGACTGTCGGGCATGCAAATCTCGATTTCGCGCGGATAAACTGATTGAGGAAGTGATGCTGCAGCGAACAAGTGCAGAGTTTAGTGTTAACGGTTGGACTGAACAGCAGATGATGGATTTCATCGATTCAGAGAAAATCCCTTGCCCAAAGTGTCAGGGGCACGATTTCACAGAAATCCGTAAGTTCAATTTAATGTTTAAAACCTATCAGGGTGTGACTGAAGATCGTAAGGCTGAGATATTTTTACGACCTGAAACTGCCCAAGGAATTTTTGTTAATTTTAAAAATGTGTTACGCACCAGCCGAAAGAAAGTGCCGTTTGGGATTGGACAGATCGGCAAGTCTTTTCGTAATGAAATTACACCGGGGAATTTTACTTTCCGTACACGAGAGTTCGAGCAGATGGAGTTGGAGTTTTTCTGCAAACCCGGGGACGATATGGAATGGTTTATTTATTGGAAGGACTACTGTTTCAAGTGGCTCCTTGACTTAGGTTTATCGGAAGCGAGCATCCGTATGAGAGATCATGACCAAGAGGAGCTATCCCACTATAGCAACGCGACAACCGATATCGAATACCGGTTCCCGTTTGGCTGGGGTGAACTTTGGGGAATTGCAGACCGTACAGATTTTGACTTGAAACAACATGCACTCCATTCGGGAGAAGATTTTAGCTATTTGGATCCGGATACCAATGAGAAGTACATACCGTACTGCATTGAGCCATCTGTTGGCGCTGACCGAGTCGCACTCGCATTTTTGGTAGATGCTTATGATGAAGAAGAGATTGCACCTGGTGACAGCCGAGTCGTGCTTCGTTTTCACCCTGCTTTGGCGCCTGTAAAAGCGGCGGTTTTCCCGCTAAGCAAAAAGCTCAGGGAACCTGCATATAGCATGTATCAAGATCTGGCAAAACATTTTATGTGTGAATATGACGAATCCGGCAGTATCGGGAAGCGATACCGCCGACAGGATGAAATCGGCACCCCTTATTGCATTACCATCGATTTTGAATCCCTTGATGATCACCAAGTCACGATTCGTCACCGGGATTCGATGAATCAGGTCAGGTTACCAATGGCAGATGTGCTGAAATACCTTCAAGACGGTTTAGCCTACTAACGTTCTCGAAATTAAGTGATTGCGGAAGCAATGCTGGTGTGGTATAATCGTTAGTGGTACTTTTCTATTACACACGCTAAAGGACGGGGACTCGGGTGCCGGGTATTTTACCTGGTGGAGTGACCGGATGAGTGAAGCGGAGGTTTAACCAAGGGGAGGAGGTGAATACCATGGCAGTTATTTCAATGAAACAGTTATTGGAAGCCGGCGTACACTTTGGTCATCAGACCCGCCGCTGGAATCCGAAGATGAAACCATATATCTTCACTGAGCGTAACGGTATCTACATTATCGATCTGCAGAAGACCGTTCGGAAAATGGATGAAGCGTATCGGTTTATCAAAGAAGTTGCAGAAGCAGGTGAGACCATCCTCTTTGTTGGCACAAAGAAACAAGCGCAGGAGTCGGTCCGCGATGAAGCGTTGCGTGCCAACATGTTCTATGTCAATCAACGTTGGCTGGGAGGCACACTAACCAACTTTGATACAATTCGAAAACGGATCAGCCGTTTACATCAGTTAGAGAAAATGGAAGCAGACGGAATTTTTGATGTGCTCCCAAAGAAAGAAGTAATCCAGCTCCGCGGAGAGAAAGAGAAGCTGGAGAAGTTTTTGGGCGGTATCAAAAATATGAAGAAAATCCCTGGTGCGATATTTATCATTGATCCACGGAAAGAGCGGATTGCAATCGCGGAAGCGCGTATCTTGGGTATACCGATCGTAGCCATTGTGGATACGAACTGCGATCCAGATGAAATCGATTACCTAATTCCTGGCAATGACGATGCAATCAGGGCGGTTCGTCTGATTACCTCCAAGATCGCGGATGCCGTCTTAGAGGGTCGTCAAGGTGAAGAATTGATGGATGAAAGTATTGTTGCCGAAGTAACAGCGGAGTCATTTGTTGATGACGAAACTGAAGATGATGCAGGTGGACAGGGTTAACAGTTCCTGTCCTCCTCTTTGCACTTGGTGGAAGGATGGAGGGGAAGATAATGGTTACAGCTGAAATGGTGAAAGCACTTCGTGAAAAAACGGGTGCGGGCATTATGGATTGTAAGAGAGCGTTAGCAGAGACAAATGGTGATATGGAAAAAGCGATTGAGTACTTGAGAGAAAAAGGTCTTGCTGCCGCAGCGAAAAAGGCAACAAGAACCGCGTCTGAAGGGATAATCGATTCGTACATCCATTTGGGTGGTAAAGTGGGCGTTTTAGTTGAGGTCAACTGTGAGACTGATTTTGTCGCAAAAACGGCTGAGTTCAAGGATCTCGTGCATAATATTGCTATGCAGATTGCTGCGATGAATCCCTTATATATTGACAAAGGCGATGTTCCTGTGGAAACCTTAGATAAAGAAAGGCAAATTGCACGGGCGCAAGCAGCAAATGAAGGCAAACCGGAACATCTGCTTGACCGGATTGCTGATGGGCGTTTGGAACGATATCTCAAAGATAGTTGTTTGCTGATGCAAGCATACATTAAGGACGGGGATAAAACTGTTCGCGATCTCATCACTGACGCAGTGGCGAAAATTGGTGAGAACATTCAGATTGGCCGTTTTGTGCGTTATGCGGTGGGCGAGACCCAGGCTCCGTCTGAAGGAGATCAAGACGAAAAGTGCAATTAAGGAACACATCGTGTTCCTTTTTTTTCAGACAAAAGGCTGAAATACCGGCTGGAAGAGGATTTTTTTGCACTCTGTAGAAGATACTTCTATCGGAAGAGGGGGTTGCCATGGATGGTGTGGTATATCGCAGAATCGTCTTGAAGCTGAGTGGTGAGGCATTGGCAGGTAATCGTGGGTACGGTATTGATCCTGAAACCATCGAATCCATTGCGCAGCAAATCGCAGAAGTTAAGGGGTTTGGTGTTGAGATCGCGATTGTTGTTGGCGGAGGGAATATCTGGCGTGGTGTAGCTGGAAGTCGAAAAGGGATGGATCGAGCCACTGCCGATTATATGGGAATGTTGGCCACAGTCATCAATGCCCTTGCTCTGCAAGACGCTTTGGAAAAGTATGATGTGGAAACACGGGTCATGTCTGCCATTGAGATGAAAGAAGTCGCAGAACCGTACATCCGGCGCAGGGCGATTCGACATCTGGAGAAGAAACGGGTTGTCATTTTTGCTGCTGGTACTGGAAATCCTTTCTTCTCAACAGATACAACAGCTGCACTCAGGGCTGCAGAGATTGAAGCTGAAGTGATACTTAAGGCAACAAAAGTGGACGGGGTTTATGACTCGGATCCGGTAACCAATCCCGACGCAAAGAAATATGAGCAATTGACTTATATTGATGTTTTGCAGAAAGGGCTTGGCATTATCGATTCCACTGCGACATCGCTATGTATGGATAACCAACTTCCAATCATTGTCTTCGATCTGCAGATCCCAGGGAATATTAAAAGAGTTGTGATGGGAGAAGCAATCGGCACATTTGTGAAAGGAGATGATCGGATTTGATCAAAGAATTGATGAAGGAAACTGAGGAAAAGATGAAGAAGGTCATCGAAGTATTCAGAAAGGATTTAGCGGGACTTCGAGCCGGTCGAGCAACACCGGCATTGCTGGATAAAATCAGTGTCGACTATTACGGGACCATGACGCCGGTTTCACAGCTTGCCAATATTTCGACACCCGAACCAAGATTATTAATCATTCAACCTTGGGACAAGAAAAGCATCGCGTCTATCGAAAAGGCGATCATGAAATCGGACTTGGGTATGACGCCAGTTAATGACGGCAATGTAATTCGCCTGGCGGTGCCTCACTTGACCACGGAACGACGCAATGATCTGGTCAAACTGATCAAGAAGAATGCAGAAGATGAACGAGTTGTTATCCGGAATTTGCGGCGGGATGCGAATGAGATGATCAAGAAGGGTGAAAAAGATAAACTCATCTCAGAAGATGAAGCTAAAAAGGCGCAGGATGACGTACAAAAGTTGACTGATAAATATATTAAAGAGGTTGATCAGGTGACGGCAAACAAAGAAAAAGAGGTCATGGAGGTGTGATCGCAACTGTGGTCCCCTTGGTGATAGGTAATGAACTGGAAATTGGCCAGCGGATGTTAGAGCAATGTGGTTGGACGATTGGCTGTATATCTGAGACAAAGCCTCCGCGAGAAGTTGTACCCATGGGTCATCTTCGGATCGTGAGGCAGCGGCTGATGGATACTCGGCACATTGAGTTGGTCGTTTCCTATGAGTCTTATATGAAGGAGGTGAAATAAATGGCCTACAAAATTGGTGATGCGTGTATTGCATGTGGTGCTTGCGCATCTGTTTGTCCGGTAGGTGCTATCAGTGAAGGGGAAAAATATGTGATCAGCGAAGATCTGTGCATTGAATGCGGAATGTGTGAATCTACCTGTCCGGTAGGAGCAATCAGTAAATAAATACCTGGCCCCCTCCTTAGAGGGGGCTTGTTCATGATAGGCAGGGGATAATAATGTTAGTCGAGTGGTTATTTAAAAGACGGAAACGATCGCTATGGAATGAATCCGACAGTAAAAATGGCGGTATTGATATGTCGAAACTACCTGTACACATTGGAATTATCATGGACGGGAACGGGCGATGGGCAAAACAGCGGGGACTACCGCGATCTGCTGGCCATAAAGCGGGGGCTGATTCGATTCGGGATATGGTGAGAGCATGCCGTGAGTTTGGAGTCAGGGTGTTAACATTGTATGCTTTTTCAACAGAAAACTGGAATCGCCCGAAAGATGAAGTGGAAGGTCTGATGGATTTACTTGTGGAATATTTGGCAAAGGAAACGAGTGAACTGAACGAGAATGGAGTCAAGATCCGGTTTATTGGTGATTTGGCCCCTTTACGAGAGAATATCCAGTCTTCCATCCGAAAAGCGGAAGCGTTAACAAAGGACAATCAACACTTGATCCTGAATATCGCAGTCAACTACGGCGGACGTCACGAGATACTGCACGCTGTCAGAGCCATATGCGCGAAGATGACTGATGAAGCGACCCCTGACATTGATGCTATCGATGAGGCCTACTTTTCTGAACACTTGTATACAGCAGGATTACCAGACCCCGATCTCATCATTCGACCCGGAGGAGAAATGCGCATCAGCAATTTTCTCATTTGGCAGGCTGCCTATGCAGAGTTATGGGTCACGAGTATCTTATGGCCTGATTTTAACAGGCAACATTTGATCAGCGCGATTGTTGATTATCAAAATCGTGAGCGGCGATTTGGTAAAGTCGGTAGGGAGACGGATGGTGGTCATGATGATAAAAAAGCGAATCGTTAGCGGTTTGCTTGGAATCGCGATGGTTGTTTTGATTGTACTGGCTGGTCCGCTGCCGTTCCTATTATTAGTTGGGACTGTGGCGCTAATTGGTGGAAATGAATATATGACCATGTGGCGCAACAAAGATGTGAATCCCATGCCTTGGCTTGTGTATAGTGGCATTATCCTATTTTCATTTTCTTCATTTTATTACGGTGATCGTTATTTTGGAGGAATTATAACCGGATTGCTGCTGTTTGCGCTGGTCGCTGAAATCGCGTGTTATCCTCGATATAATTTCCATGATGTGATTGTCAACACTTTTGGCTGCTTATATGTTGGCATGCTTTTTAGTTTTCTCATCATGATCCGGAATCAGCCAGGAGCATTGGAAAGTTTGGCATTCGTTTTCGGTGGCACCTGGGGGTGCGACACATTCGCTTTTTTCCTAGGGATCCGCTATGGCAAGCGCAAATTGAATCCTCGTATTAGCCCAAAAAAGACATGGGAAGGGGCTGCCGGTGGGGTACTTGGCAGTATTGTGATGGTGTCTATTGTGGGCTTGGTTGCAGGCATTGAAGCGCGACATTTTATTCCTCTGGGGTTTGTGATTGCAGCAGCAGCCCAATTAGGGGATCTGGTCGAATCATCTTTAAAGCGGTACGTCGATATCAAAGACTCTGGGAATCTGATCCCAGGCCATGGGGGGATCTTGGACCGATGTGACAGCTTGATTTTTGTCGCTCCGGTCGTGTATTATTATATTCAAGTATTCATTATCTAAAACGATACTGGAGGAAACATGAAAAGGAAACTGATCGTCCTGGGTTCAACGGGTTCAATCGGCACCCAGACGTTGGATGTTGTTGCGCAACACCCGGAACATTTTGAAGTGACGGGGTTGGTGGGGGGAAATAATATTGACCGGTTGGAGAAGCAAATTCGTGATTTTCAACCGGCGATGGTGGCCGTTGCCACGGAAGCGGGGGCAGATTTACTATCTGCTGCAATTTCTGATTTGCCGACAACGGTTCTTTGGGGCACCCAAGGTATTCTGAATCTGGTCGAAGATGCAGATTATCATTTGATGGTCATGGCTTTAGTTGGAACGTTGGGGTTGCGCCCTGTGATGACCGGGATCTCCAGAGGAAAGGATGTCGCATTAGCAACTAAAGAAGTATTGGTCGCTGCCGGTGAGCTTGTAATGGAAGAAAGCAGAAAGCAGCATGTTCGCATCCTCCCGGTTGACAGTGAGCACAGTGCGATTTTTCAGTGTCTCCAGGGTGAAGACCCGGATACTGTCCAACGTATTATCCTGACCGCTTCTGGGGGACCTTTCCGGGATACTGCCATTGAACAAATGGGATCCATTACTCCATCACAGGCTTTGCAACATCCAAATTGGAAAATGGGTCAGAAAATATCCATTGACTCAGCGACAATGGTCAATAAGGGACTTGAAGTACTGGAAGCAAAATGGTTATTTGACTGTCCGTTGGATCTGATTCAAGTATTGATTCATCGGCAAAGCATTGTGCATTCCATGGTTGAGTTCTGTGACGGATCAGTTAAGGCTCAACTGGGACTACCGGATATGCGGGTTCCGATTCAATATGCCCTTGGGTATCCAAGACGGTTGATGAATTCGTATCCGCTGCTGGATCTAACTCGTATCAGTGCGCTGACATTTGAACACCCGGATTTGCTCCGATTCCCTGGGCTTTCGCTGGCGTATGAGGCTGGCCGGATTGGTGGTACCATGCCAGCTGTATTTAACGCGGCGAATGAAAAGGCAGTAGAGCGGTTTTTGTCTGGGGATATTGGTTTTATGGGGATAGCTGCTTTGATCATGACGGTTATGGAACAACATCGAGTCCACAAGCGTCCAAGCATGGAGGAAATCCTCGAATCTGATAACTGGGCCAGACGCCAGGCCTCACAATGGCGGGATGCCCCTGACAAAAAGGGAAGGTGTTAATATGAATTCTTTATGGATTGCGCTGATTGTTTTTGGTTTATTGATTTTTATTCATGAGTTAGGACATTTCCTTGCGGCGAAGCGAGCAGGAATCGACGTATTGGAATTTGGTATCGGGTTTGGGCCAAAGATTTTCACTTTCCAGCGGCAGGAAACACGGTATACTTTGCGTCTTCTCCCACTGGGCGGATTTGTGCGCATGGCAGGGACTGATCCGGATGATCTCGATAATGAGAATGGTTTTGCTAAAAAATCCGTTGGGAAACGGATGGGTGTTATAATTGCTGGCGCTACAATGAATTTTCTCTTAGCGATGGTCATGTTTGGGCTTTTGGTGTCGTTGACCGGAATTCCCACGGGTGAGTTTTCTGACGAGGCTCGGATCGGTGAGATCATCATCGGTGAACCTGCGGATTTGGCTGGGTTGCTTCCAGGGGATCTCGTGTTGTCAGTCGATGGGGAACCTGTGCAGAACTGGACTGATCTGGTTGCAGTTATTAATGCAAATCCGAATCAACCATTGTCCCTGGTCATAGAAAGAGATGAAATTGAAAAGACACTGACCGTGACACCGAAGATGCGCGAAGAAGACAGCAAAGGTGTCATCGGAATCACTGGTACCTATTTAGTCAGACCTGCGACGATCATCGAGCAGATTCGGTTTGGAATTCAACAGACCTTTTTTGTTGCAGGGTTGATCCTTAATGCGATTTGGCAGATGATTACCGGAAAAATGGCCGCGGATATATCTGGACCCATTGCAATCACGCGAGTACTCGGAAGGGCAGCTCGCTTGGGATTTCCCTATCTCCTTAACCTGGCAGCGATTATCAACATCAATATTGGGTTGTTTAATCTGATTCCGATCCCTGCACTGGACGGGAGCAGACTGGTGTTTCTAGCCATTGAGGGAATTCGCGGGAAGCCAGTGGCACAGGATAAAGAGAATATGTTCCACGTCATCGGGTTTGCACTGTTGATGTTATTGGCGATATTTGTTGCGTATCGTGATATTTTGAATATTGGGCGCATGTGAAGGTGATAGGGTGGTGGGGTGATGAAGAGACGATGGAGTAGACCGGTCCATCTGGGAACACTGACCATTGGTGGTAATGCACCGGTGACCGTCCAATCAATGACAAAGACGGACACACGGGATGTGGTAGCGACAGTCAATCAGGTTCTCCAACTAGAGCAGGCCGGATGTGAGATCATTCGTTTGGCAGTTCCAGACCATGAGGCTGCGATGGCACTCGGTGAAATCAAATCCAAAGTGCACATTCCAATCGTCGCA
Organism: uncultured Candidatus Sumerlaeota bacterium; assembly: GCA_964600665.1. Lineage (GTDB taxonomy): Bacteria > Bacillota > SLNR01 > SLNR01 > SLNR01 > CAZRKC01. The sequence goes on along the minus strand of CAZRKC010000008.1, from coordinate 62,067 downwards.
GACATCCATTTTGACTACCGTATTGCTTTGACTGCCGTAGCCATGGGTGTTGATGGCCTGCGGATCAATCCTGGGAATATCGGATCTGAATTAGGTATCCGATCTTTGGTTGAATCAGCAAAAACACATGGTATTCCCATCCGGATTGGTGTTAATTCCGGGTCTGTGGAAAAGGACATACTGGCGAAGTACGGACATCCATGTGCGGAAGCGATGATTGAAAGCGCCCTGCGACATGTGCTTATTTTGGAAAAGCTCGGTTATGAAGAAATCGTCCTTTCAATGAAAGCTGCAGATGTGAATACAACGATTGATGCATACCGCTTGATTGCAGACCAGATCCACTATCCCCTCCATGTGGGAGTTACAGAAGCAGGTACGAAGGATATGGGAACGATCAAGTCTGCAGTTGGAATCGGGGCATTGCTGTATATGGGAATTGGGGATACGATTCGCGTTTCATTGACCGCAGATCCAATCGAAGAAGTGCGAGTCGGCTGGGATATACTCAAATCCCTTGGATTGAGAACTCGTGGCCCGGAGATAATCTCATGCCCGACATGCGGTAGGACCAGAATCGACCTGTTAGCCATTGCAAGGCAGGTGGAGGAGAGAATCAAGCATTTTCAGAAACCTTTGAAGGTTGCAATTATGGGATGCGTTGTCAATGGTCCAGGTGAAGCGCGGGAAGCGGATGTTGGGATTGCCGGTGGTGACGGGCAAGGGATCCTATTCATGAAGGGCAAGATTGTAAAAAGCATACCGGAAGACCAGTTGGTGCAAGCATTGATTGATGCAGTCGAGGAACTGGAGTTCAGTGAAGATTAAGCCAATGTTGATGTCTAAAGGAGAGCGATCCGATGAAAATGTCTCAGATGTTAATGCCAACCCTCAGAGAAGTCCCGGCTGAAGCGGAAATCATCAGCCATCAATTAATGGTGCGAGCTGGCATCATTCGTAAAGTTGCTTCCGGCGTTTATGCTTATTTGCCAATCGGCCGGCGGATTATTGACAAAATCGAGCGGATTGTGCGTGAGGAAATGGATGCCAAAGGTGGTCAGGAAGTGCTTATGCCGATCATCCAGCCTTCCGAAATATGGAAAGAAACGGGTCGATGGCAAGTGTATGGGGAAGAAATGTTCAAACTTAAGGATCGATATGGACGTGAATTTTGTTTGGGGCCTACCCATGAAGAGTTGATTACGGACCTGGTCCGGCAGGAGGTCCGTTCTTATCGGCAGTTACCGATACTTTTATATCAGATTGCCAATAAATACCGTGATGAGATTCGACCACGGTTCGGTGTAATGCGGTCTCGAGAATTTATCATGAAAGATCTGTACTCGTTTGACCGGGACCATGTGGGTTTGGATATCAGTTATGATAAGATGTACGATGCGTATAACCGCATATTCCAACGGTGTGGGCTGGATTATCGTGTCGTTGAGGCAGATTCGGGTGCAATCGGGGGGAGCGCGTCTCATGAGTTTATGGTAACGGCTAGCAACGGGGAAGCAGAAATTGCTTTTTGCCCTGCCTGTGATTATGCGGCGAATACTGAAAAGGCAATCGGAGAGCCTAAACAGTATGATGATCCAACGGTCTTACCGAAAGAAGCCATTGAGCGTATATACACGCCGGGGATTAAAACCATCGAAAATCTATCAACAGCCTTAGGTTTGGACCGAAACCGAATTATCAAGACGGTATTGTATGAGGCTTTTTATCCGGATCATGAACAGATCGTGGCTGCAGTGATCCGTGGTGATCAGGAAATCAATGAAATTAAGTTGATGAACCTACTGGATTGCATTCACTTGGCTTTGGCAGGAGAAGACGCAGTATTCAAGGCCACCGGCTCTCCAGGTGGTTTTGCCGGTCCTGTGGGAATACGGCAAGTTTGCTTGATCGTAGACCAAACGGTGCATCAGATGGCTGAAGGTGTGGTTGGGGCCAATGAAGCGGATTATCATTTACTCCATGTGGTTCCCAGGAGGGATTTTGGTGTTTATGAAGTGGCGGATATCCGTACCGCCCAAGCAGGCGACCGGTGCCCTCATTGTGCACAACCGATGGAAATCGTGCGCGGCATTGAGGTCGGACATATCTTCAAACTAGGGACCAAATACAGTCAGCCTTTAGGAGCACTTTATTTGGATGAAAACGGTAAAGCTCAGGAAATGATTATGGGATGCTACGGGATTGGCATCACCCGTACCATTGCAGCTGCAATTGAACAAAACTATGATAAAGATGGAATTATTTGGCCGGTACCGATTGCACCTTATCATGTCGTGGTGGTGCCGATCAGCATCAAAGACGAGAATCAGATGAGACTGGCACAGGAGTTGTATGATACAATAAAATCGACAGGAGTCGATGTGATCATGGATGATCGGGATGAGCGTCCGGGTGTGAAATTTAAGGATGCCGATTTGATCGGATTCCCGTTGCGTGTTACTGTTGGACGTAAAGCCGTGGAAGAAGGACTGTATGAGCTTCGGATCCGGAAAACCGGGGAAGATAGGCTACTCAATCTCTCCCAACTTCACGATGATATCGTCGGTATGGTTCAAGGTCATCGTTGAAAGCGAGGGAAAATCGTGAAAATTGCAGCTGTGATTCCTGCATATAATGAGGCAAAAACAATCGGCGGGGTCATTCGAATCGTGAAAACGATACCCGAAATTGATGAAGTCATTGTGGTGAGTGATGGCTCGACGGATTTGACTGCAGATATCGCCCGGGAGGCAGGGGCAACCGTTATCCAGCTGCCGAAGAACGTGGGAAAAGGCGGCGCTGTTAAAAAAGGGATCGACGCTACGGATGCAGAACTTTTCTTGCTTTTGGATGCGGATTTGTTGGGTCTGACAAAAGACCATATCCTTTCGCTGTTGAAGCCGATCATCGACGATCAGGCAGATATGACCATTGGTCTCTTCAAAAGCGGTCGGTTCCTGACGGACATTGCTCAGGAAATTGCACCGAATTTAAGTGGACAACGAGCAATCAAACGGCATGTAATCGAGCCGATTTCGGATATTGACCTCAGCCGTTTTGGCGTGGAAATTGCTTTGTCAACGTATGTGAAGCAATCGGGATTGAGAGTACATCGGGTTACCTTGCCTCATGTCAGCCATGTGATGAAAGAAGAGAAACTCGGATTGATGATGGGTTTTAGCTCCCGAATCAAAATGTATCGCGACATCATCCGATACCGGATGATTCGACATCACTACAGGGAGAAATAATCATGATTGGTGTTGGCGAACTGACAGTTCGAATCTTATTGGCTGCACTCATGGGGGGACTGGTGGGTCTAGAACGGGAAACTGTCAATCGACCGGCCGGGTTTCGGACTCATATTTTAGTATGTGTTGGATCATCATTGATGATGATCATCTCCAATAGCATGTACTTCATGTTCACCAGCGGGGATGCAGACCCTGGACGAATTGCAGCTCAGGTCGTCAGTGGCATCGGATTTTTGGGCGCCGGTACGATCCTTCGTGAAGGCGCAACCATCAAAGGCTTAACGACGGCCGCAAGTTTGTGGGCTATCGCTGGGATTGGTCTTGCCGTTGGAGCCGGATTGTATCCTGCGGCAGTAATAACGACTTTGGTTGTTTTTTTGACTTTAGCCCTGTTAAATCGAGTTGAGGTTTGGGTTGCTGCAAAGAAACGGTATCGCCAGATCTCCATTCGTATCGCAGATGTTCCTGGACAGATCGGCGCAATTGGTACCGTATTAGGTAAGTTGCGGATCAATATCAAGCGGATCGAATTCAAAGAAATCGAATCCAGCAAAGAAGCACTGCTGACGCTGTTGATCGAAACCCCTCCGTATTTGGACATGGGTAGTGTCATTATTGAGATATCAGCCCTCCCAGGCGTTTACGATGTGGACTACATGGATCGATAGTATTGCAGGCTGTTTGCCAGTATGATATAATCATAGAGAAGGATTTTAAGTCTGCGCAGAGAGTGGGTTCAAAGCCCACTCTTTCATTGTTAGATGACCGAAAGGAGGATTCTATTTGAAGGGACAAGAGGCAATCCAGCAGAAAATTGCGTCCATGCTCGAGGGAAAAATCAAAGACATCGGTTTGGATTTAGTGGATGTCGAATACGAGAAAGATCCAAGTGGGTGGGTTTTGCGGTTGACGATCGACAAAATCGACGGTATCGACCACGATGACTGCGTTGCCGTGAGTCGACTGGCAGGGGACGCTTTGGATGAAAAAGACCCTATACCCCATACATATCGTCTCGAGGTTACTTCCCCAGGAATCGACCGTGAGCTCAAACATGAAAGAGATTATTTACGGTTTATGGGTGAACGAGTGGATGTGCATCTTTACGCACCTTATGAGAAGAAAAAAATGTGGGTCGGCGCATTAGCAGGGTATGATCAAGGATGCGTTACGATTCGACTGAATGATACGGAATTAATCAAATTTGAGAGAGATCAAGTGGCGAAGGTAAATCTGCATGTGGATTTTTGAGCAGATGAAGCATAGGGAGGATGAAAGATGAGTACTGATTTGATTAATGCATTGGATCAGATCGAACACGAAAAAGGAATTGCAAAGGACGTATTGATTGAGGCAATTGAAGCAGCATTGATATCTGCTTACCGGAGAAATTTCGGATCGGCACAGAATGTGTCTGTCGATATCAATCGGGTGACGGGAGTCATCCATGTGTATGCCCGAAAAGATGTTGTGGAAGAAGTGAATGACGCAAGGCTGGAAATATCATTGGAGGAAGCCCGTGCCATCAGTCCTAATTTTGGGATTGACGATGTGGTGGAAATCGAGGTTACACCGAAGAATTTCGGACGAATTGCTGCCCAGACTGCAAAACAAGTTGTGGTACAACGAATTCGAGAAGCCGAGCGGGGTATCGTTTATGAAGAGTATGCCAATCGGGAAAATGATATTGTGACTGGAATTGTTCAGCGGTTTGAGCATAAAAATGTATTTGTGGATTTGGGCAAAACAGAAGCGATATTGACCCCTGCTGAGCAATCGCCAAATGAGACATACAAGCAAGGGGATCGGATCAAGACTTATGTTGTTGAAGTGAAAAAAACCACAAAAGGGCCGCAAATCGTTGTTTCCCGTACCCACCCGGGATTGCTGAAACGACTTTTCGAACTTGAAGTACCGGAAATTCATGATGGCACTGTCGAGATTAAAGCCATCGCACGAGAAGCCGGATTTCGTTCAAAGGTGGCAGTATCTTCACAAGACGAGAATGTGGATGCGATTGGAGCATGTGTTGGACCTAAAGGGGTGCGAGTACAGACAATTGTAACTGAATTGCGGGGAGAGAAAATTGACATTGTAGAGTGGAGTGGGGAACCTGAAATTTTTGTGGCCAATGCCCTAAGCCCTGCAAAAGTCGTTTCAGTAAAAGTGGATCCTGATCTCAAAATCGCACGCGTTGTGGTGCCCGACTATCAGCTTTCCTTGGCGATTGGTAAAGAGGGACAAAATGCCCGGTTAGCAGCGAAATTGACTAATTGGAAAATTGACATCAAAAGTGAATCCCAAGTCATGCCGCAACCCCCAGTTGCAGTTGATACAACCAACGAGTAGATAGAGGAGGTCCGGAAATGAAACAACGCAAAGTTCCGCAGCGAATGTGTCTGGGTTGCCAGATTATGAAACCAAAACGGGAGATGATTCGTATTGTCAGGACGCCGGACAACACTATCCTGATTGACCCAACGGGGAAAAAATCCGGACGAGGGGCGTATTTATGCCCAAACTCCGAATGTATCACTCAGGCATTCAAGGCAAAAAGGTTGGAAAAAGCACTGGATTGCCCAATTAGTGATGAAGTAATGGAGGGGATCCGCCGTGAGCTCCCATAGTGATGCAGAGAATAGAATCATGTCCCTGCTAGGTTTTGCTCAGCGGTCTCGGAAAATCGTTGCTGGTGAGGAAGGTATTCGTGCTCATATTCAAAATCGTAAAGCAAAATTAATCCTCATTGCCGGTGATGCAAAACCTCAACGATTAAAAGAAATCGCATATTGGTGTTCACTATATGGAACAAAAAACATTCAGTTTGCAGATCAAGTGAGACTCGGGCGAGCGATTGGGCAACAACCGCGGACCGCACTTGCTGTTCTTGATTTTTCTTTGGCGGATGCCATTATTAAAATTTGGGATGGGAGAGAGTGATTGTGGTGAGTTTTATGATTGCTTAATAATCAGGGGGTGGAGATATGACAAAGGTAAGAGTGCACGAAGTAGCAAAAGACTTAGGCCTCAGCAGTAAAGATGTTCTGGCTGCTCTCGGTCAATTGAATATTGAAGCAAAGAGCCATATGAGTGTTCTGGAAGACGAGTCTGTGAATGCGTTAATGGAACTTCTTACGGGTAGTTCACAAGCTCCGGCTGATGAAGAGCTACCTGAAGAGGAAGAAGTGGTAGTTGCACCAACAGTACCTGTCGTTACAGGCAAAGGGAAAAAGGGAACTGACCGAAAAGGAAAGGGCGGAAGAACCGCTCGAAAACCTGGGAATATGGCACGGCCAGATTTTCGTCCGCAGATCCCAGTTGAAAACAAGGAGAAGGAAGTTATTGTACTCGAAGGGTCTCTCAGTCTTAAAGATCTAGCACAGAAAATGGATATGAATCCCACAATGATAATCAAGAAACTTATCACAAAAGGGATGATGATTACCATCAATCAAGAGGTGGATGTGGAGACTGCTGAGGAAATCGCATTGGAATTCGGTTACGCAGTGGATGTGCAGATACCTGAATCCATGGATACGGATATGGAGAAGGCGGTTGCAGATAGCTTTGCCCGTGCGACTTCTGATGAAGGTGACTGGACTTGGGTATCGCGATCTCCAGTGGTTACCGTCATGGGACATGTGGACCATGGGAAAACTTCACTGTTAGATACAATTCGAAAAACCAATGTAACTGCAACCGAAGCGGGTGGCATCACACAACACATCGGTGCGTATCAAGTTGTCTTAAACAATAAACGCATCGTGTTTTTAGACACGCCAGGTCACGAAGCATTTACCGCGATGCGAGCGCGAGGTGCACAAGCAACGGACATCGCGATTTTAGTGGTGGCTGCGGATGATGGCATTATGCCGCAAACCATTGAGGCAATTAACCATGCAAAAGCCGCTGCAGTTCCAATTATTGTTGCCATCAATAAAATTGACAGACCAAATGCGAATCCTGAGAAAGTCAAACAACAATTGACTGAATATGGATTGGTTGTAGAAGAATGGGGCGGGGATACCGTCTGCGTCGAAGTTTCAGCGAAAGAGAGAATTGGGATTGATCATCTTTTAGAGATGATTCTGCTTGTAGCTGAAATGCAGGATCTGAAAGCCGTTCCGGATCGACCGGCAAAAGGGATTATCATTGAAGCTGAGTTAGATAAAGGCATGGGGCCACTGGCAACCGTGTTGATTAAAACAGGGACGCTCCGGATTGGGGATGGTATCATTGCTGGGGTTGCTTCTGGGAAAGTCCGGATTATGATTGATGATAAAGGCAGGCGGATTAAAGAAGCCGGCCCTTCCACCCCTGTGGCGGTTATTGGGCTTTCCGATGTCCCACAGGCAGGTGATATGCTTTATGCAGTCGGTGATGAAAAGGCTGCCCGCATCATTGCCGAGAAACTATTTGACAAACAGCGTGATGAGCAGCATGCAAAGTCATTTAAGGTGACGTTGGACAACTTATTTGCACACATACAGGAAGGCAGCGTCAAAGAACTGAACATCATTGTCAAGGCGGATGTACAAGGATCTGTCGAAGCAGTGAGACAATCATTTGACAAATTGACCAATGATAAGGTTCGGCTCAATGTGATTCACGGCGGAGTGGGTTCAATTAGCGAATCCGACGTGATGTTGGCATCAGCTTCTAATGCTATCATCACCGGATTTAATGTACGCCCAGACAGCAATAGTCGCCGGTTGGCTGAGATGGAGAACATCGACATTCGTACTTATCGGATAATCTATGACGCCATTAATGATGTCAAAGCAGCGATGGAAGGGATGTTGGATCCGGAAATTAAAGAAGTGATTCTTGGTCGCGCCGAAGTTCGTGCAATTTTCAAAGTGCCTCGAGCCGGTACAGTTGCTGGGAGCTATATGTTAGATGGGAAAATTACAAAAAATGCACGGATTCGCTTATTGCGTAATGATATAGTCATTCATACAGGGAAGATCGAATCGCTGCGACGTTTTAAGGATGATGTTCGTGAAGTCAGTGCTGGTTTTGAGTTTGGGATCAGTCTTGAGCGATTCAACGACATCAAAGAAGGGGATATCCTCGAGGCGTTCACCATGGTAGAGGTCTAATCCTGAAAGTGTGGTGACAACATGTTCACAGGTGTGTTGCAACTGACTATTCGGATGGATCAGAATCACTCACTGAAAGACAAACGTCGGTTCATCCAGAGTATCTTATCAAGAACGAGGAACAAATACCAGGTGGCTGTTGCTGAAGTCGATCATCTGGAGCGTTGGGATATGGCTGGGATTGGGTTTGCATATGTGAGCAATTCATATACATTAGTTAGGGAAATTATGTTAGAAATTATTCCTTGGATAGAAATGCAATGGGATGTGGAAATTTTGGAAAGTGATATCCAAGTCTACTAAGAAACGGGGTGTTGGATGATGAGCCAACATCGGGCTGATCGTCTTAAAGAAGTTATAAAAACTGAGATAAGCGATATCATCCGTAAAGATTTGAAGGATCCGCGAATCGGAGAAATGACCAGTATTACCGGAGTCGAAGTTTCCAATGATCTTCGCCATGCGAAAGTATTTGCCAGTGTATTCGGTGACGAGGATAAACAAAAAGAGGCGATCAAGGGCTTACAGAGTGCCGCGGGATTTATCCGTGCCGAACTGGCTAAACGGATTCGGCTACGGCATATGCCCGAGATTATCTTCTATCTGGATTCTTCGATTGCATATGGTGCGAAAATATCAGCTTTGATCAATCAGGTTAAAAAAGAGTCTGAGCAAGGAGGATAAGTGATGGAGAACCGGGATCGGATGCTCACAGAGATCATCAAGGTTCTGCAGTATGGAGACAGAATCGTAATCGGAGTGCACACAAAACCCGATGCTGATTCCATAGGATCGATGCTGGCTTTTGCCAGGGCATTGGAATTGTATGGCCATAAGCATGTGGTGTGCGGGATCGAAGAATTGCCAAACAGTTTTAAATTTCTTCCCGGTGCCGACAAACTGGTGTATTGGAGTGATTTGGAACCTGACTTGTCTCCCGAAATCTTTATTGCGCTGGATTGCGGTTCTCAATCGCGTCTCGGACACGGAGAGCGGGTATTTAAACGGGCGGAAATCACAATTAACATTGACCATCACTTGAGTAATGAGTTATTCGGAGATATTAACTTCGTTGATGTAAATGCAGCTGCTTGTGGTGAGCAGGTGTACGAGGTGTTGCAACGTCTGAACTACCCCATGGATACTGAAATAGTTGCATGCCTGTATGCAGCTATTGCATCTGATACGGGATCATTTCGTTTCACCAACACCACAGCTGCGAGCCATCGAATTGCTGCGGAACTACATGAACAGGGATTTGATTTCCCAGAAATGAGCCAACGACTTTTTGACACAAGGACGCCACAAGAAATGCAACTGCTGGCTGCAATATTATCAACATTTGAACTCTATGCTGAGGGACAGATTTCTGTCATGACTGTCACCATGGATATGCTGTCACGGATGCAAACTGATGAATCTGAAACGGAGAATTACGCTGGCTATGCCCGGTCAATCACTGGCTCACGCGTCGCGATTCTCTTTAAGGAACAGAAAGATGTGGTTCGAGTCAGTTTCCGTTCGAGAGATCTGACTGATGTGCATGCTTTAGCAGCTTTATTTGGCGGCGGTGGACATAAGAAGGCGTCCGGTGCAGTCTTGATGGGAAATCTGCATGACGTCAAGGCAGCGGTTCTTGCGAAAACGGAGGCTTTTTTGCGTGGATAAACTCACACCGACTCAGATGGATGGATACTTAAATATTCTTAAACCTTCTGGTATGACTTCCCACGATGTCGTGGCGGTCGTCCGTAAATTGATTGGTGTTCGCAAGGTTGGACATGCTGGTACATTGGACCCTGATGCTGCTGGTGTGCTCCCTTTATGTATCGGGAAGGGGACACGAATGGCTGAGTATATGCAAGTTGCCAGCAAAGCCTATCGAGGAGAGATGATGATTGGATGTGAAACTGACACCCAAGATGCCAGCGGAGAGGTTATCCAGCGATCATCACCGGATGAGTCTCGAAGTGCTGCGACCTTCGAAGCAGTTCAGTCGGCCATGGTACATTTCACTGGCTCGCAAATGCAGATTCCTCCGATGGTTTCCGCATTGAAAATTAATGGGGAGCGGCTCTATACATTGGCAAGGGCTGGTATCGAAGTCAAGAGGTTGCCTCGCCCTATTGAGATATTTCATCTCGAACTGATCAATTATCGCATCGGAGCTGATGGTTACCCAATCGTTATGTTTGATGTTGAATGTTCCAAAGGGACATATATCCGAACTCTAGCCTCTGACTTGGGTACTTTCATGAAGGTAGGCGCGCATTTATCATATCTTTTACGTACCCGGTCAGGGCCTTTTGCTTTAGAAAATGCATCCACGCTGGAAGAACTTCAGAATGCTGTGACGGTAAATCGAATCCATGAACTGATCTATCCTGTTGATTATCCGTTATTCCACCTGAGAAAAGTCCAGCTTGAAAGGGACGATGCAGAGCGTATTCGTCACGGCCGGGCTGTTTCCACAGAACATGATGATCAGGAAGACCCTGAGACTGTTAGATTGTATGATCAGGATGGTAACTTTCTTGCAATTGGACATAAAACGGCAGATATGATTCGTCCAACTAAAGTGATAACGGGTGATAATTAATGGAAATGGTGTATTGGGAACCTGGATATATTTCAAATACTGGTGGCGGATTAGCTGCACTGGGCACTTTTGATGGAGTGCATCTTGGACATCAGGTCTTAATTCAATCCATGGTGCGGCAGGCACAGGCAATCAATGCACCTTCGTTGGTTGTGACATTCGAACCTCATCCGCGTGATGTCATTTCAGGCTATCAGCATGGCAATCGATTGACACCTTTATCGCTGAAAGCCAAGTTATTCTCTGAGTTGGAAGTTCAATCATTAGTAGTGATGCCATTTACCGAAGGAATCAGAAATCTGATGCCTGAAGCTTTTGTGCGACAAGTTCTTTTGGATAGCCTTAAGGTCAAACATATTTTTGTCGGTGAGAACTTTCGCTTTGGCATGAATGGAACTGGTGATCCTTCAATGCTGCGACTGCTTGGAGCCGAGCTGGATTTCCACGTGGCACAACAACCGCCGGTTTACCTTCATGAGAAAATGGTCAGCAGCACACTCATTCGGGACATGCTGTCTGATGGACAAGTTGAGGAAGCCGCTAAGTATTTGCGTCGTAACTATCAAATCAGCGGGAAAGTTATCAAAGGTGATATGAGAGGGAGAACACTGGGTTTCCCGACGGCAAATTTGATGATCGATCCAGGGATACTGGTTCCTGCGGTTGGAGTCTATGGGGTATGGGTGTACCATCAAGGCAAGCGTTTGATGGGGATGGCAAACATTGGGATCAGACCAACTTTCCGGGGAGCGACTGAACTGGAGATTCGCCTGGAAGTGAATATTCTTGATTTCTCAGCGGATATTTACGGGGATACACTCGATGTTGATTTTGTTTTCCGAGTTCGGGACGAAACCATGTTTTCCGGACCAGCTGCTTTGGTTGCCCAATTGGAGAAAGATCACATGGTGATACGCAATCGGCTGCAGTCTGCCGGGCTGTAATGTTTACAAACACTTGATGTTGTGGTACAATTGCAATGGCTATCATGAAGGGTTTGTATGAGAGGAGGGTTACCATGTTGACATCACTGGGTGGTTATAATGATGAAATGAAAGTTATCGTCACAAAAATTTCGTCTATTTGCCTCAGCTCTGAGTTTCAAAACTTATGCCGTGAATTGGAGTCTGTATACCGGCAGTGCCGCATGGAGAACCCGGATATACTGGCTTTTCAAGATGCTTTATATGCTTTGCTGACGCATGAAGACGGTGAGCGGGTCATCGAAACAATCCGGCACTGAGTCAGCATAAAGGTAACTGCCTGCTCAGTTTACCGAAACTCCGACGGTATTCTTGGCTCGCAGGGTTAATTATAAAAGGAGGTGAAATTATGGCATTGAATCCAGAATCAAAATTGGAAATCATCACGAAGTATAAGCTCCATGAGCATGACACAGGATCACCGGAAGTGCAGATTGCGATTCTCAGTGAGAAAATCAGCTATTTGACGGATCATCTGCGTGTCCATACCAAGGACCACCATTCTCGTCGAGGCCTGTTGCGAATGGTCGGGAAACGGCGTAACATGCTGACCTATCTTCGTGAAAACGACATCGAACGATACCGTACTCTGATTGAACAACTTGGACTACGTCGCTAACAAGGGTGGATTTCCACTCTTGTTCTTTATGGAAACTGAAATTATCATGGCATTGTCTTTGCGGGTGATGTCATAAGGAGGTGTCATTATTGAATCATTTCGAAATGAATTTTGCAGGACGTGCGTTAAAAATCGAAACCGGTGAAGTCGCAAAGCAAGCAGGCGGATCAGTTCTCGTTCGATATGGTGACACGGTTGTTTTGGCGACCGCCACGAGCTCGAAAGAACCACGGGAGGGGATTGATTTTTTCCCGTTGACCGTAGATTATGAGGAACGGTTATACTCTGTGGGAAAAATTCCGGGCGGGTTTATAAAACGAGAAGGGCGCCCTTCAGAGAAGGCTATCTTAGCTGGACGGCTGATTGACCGGACGATTCGTCCTTTGTTTCCCAGTGGATTTCGCAACGATGTTCAGGTGATCGCAACTGTGTTGTCTGTAGACCAAGATAATCCACCTGAGATTGCTGCCCTAATCGGGGCATCTGCGGCGTTGACTCTATCTGATATCCCATTTCTAGGACCGGTAGCGGTTGTTGAGATGGGGCTCATTGATGGTCAAGTTGTTGTAAACCCCAACTCGGCCCAATCCCTGACAAGTGATTTAAGCCTATATGTGGCTGGTACTCGAGACGCTGTGATGATGGTTGAAGCAGGTGCGAACGAAGTCCCGGAGAAAGTTGCGCTCGAAGCTATCATGACTGGTCATGCAGCTGTCAGCGAGGTTGCTGCTTTTATTCAAAAAATCGCAGACCAAGTCGGTAAACCAAAACGGGAAATTCCACTTTATAAAGTGAATGAAGAATTAGAAAAGCAAGTTCGGGAATATGCGTCTGCTGCAATGAAAGAAGCCATTATGAACAGCGATAAGCTGGAGCGCGAGGGTTTAATGGCTGCGGCTGAGGCAAATGTTTTGGACCACTTCCTATCGGAATACCCAGAGAGCATCAAAGATATCAAGAATATTGTCCATGACATACAGAAAGATATTGTTCGCGAGTCTATTTTGACTCACGGATACCGACCTGATGGGCGCGCTTTGGATGAAGTTCGCGCGATAACCTGTAAAGTGGGTTATCTTCCCCGTGTTCATGGTAGCGGCTTATTTACAAGAGGGCAAACGCAAATTCTCACTGTGGTGACGCTTGGCCCAATGGGGGATGTACAGATCCTCGACGGGTTGGGGGAAGAAGAATCGAAACGCTACATGCATCATTATAATTTCCCGCCCTATAGTGTTGGAGAAGCAAGAATGTTGCGGGGTCCAGGCCGTCGGGATATCGGACATGGTGCATTGGCAGAGCGTGCGTTGTCTGTGATGATTCCATCAGAAACTGAATTCCCGTATGCTATCCGCTTGGTTTCAGAAGTTTTGGAGTCCAATGGTTCATCTTCGATGGGCAGTGTGTGCGGCAGTACATTGGCATTGATGGATGCTGGTGTTCCGATCAAATATCCTGTATCTGGCGTAGCAATGGGCTTGGTCAAAGATACTGATAGCGACCGGTTTTGTATCTTAACTGATATCCAGGGAATTGAAGATGCTTTGGGAGATATGGACTTTAAAGTTGCTGGTACTGAAAAAGGCATTACTGCACTCCAGATGGATATCAAGACCCGTGGAGTGTCGGGTGCGATACTTGAGCAGGCATTGACCCAAGCATATGCCGGTCGGATGTACATCATGGGTAAAATGCTCGAAACCATACCGGTTCCACGACCTGAGTTATCCCCCTTTGCACCAAGGATCATCACTTACCAGATCGATCCGGAGAAAATCCGGGAAGTGATTGGCCCAGGAGGGAAAACCATCAATAAGATTATCGCTGAAACGAATGTTAAGATTGATATTGAAGATGATGGGCGCGTTTTCATTGCCGCGATCAATGAGGAAGACGCCAGAAGGGCACTCGCCATTATTGAACGATTAACGAAGGATGTCGAGATCGGCGCGATGTACATGGGCAAAGTGACGCGTTTGATGACATTTGGAGCGTTTATGGAGATTCTCCCCGGCAAGGAAGGCTTAGTTCACATATCTCAATTGGCAGAGGAACGAGTTGCCAAGGTGGAAGATGTGGTTAAGTTGGGTGACGAATTCATGGTCAAAGTCACTGAGATCGATGATAAAGGGCGCATCAACTTATCCCGCAAAGAGGTTCTTCGAGCCGAAAAGAAAAAGGATGTATAACTCTAAAGTAACATCAAAGGCCACCATACGGTGGCCTTGTTCTTTAGGTACGAGTCGCTATGGCAACCATTGCAGGTGAGTTCACTTGAAAGGTGGATTGATCAAATCCCCCTCGAAAGTCTAAGTTGGTAAATCCTACTTTGATCAGTTGGGATTCCAAGAATGCTTGGGTGATTGGATACAGTATAGTTGACGCAGAATATGTTTCAATTATCTCATTCGATGCATTAAAAATGGATAATTCCATGTGAAACTCAACCAGGCCATTTGATGACGGAAGGTATGTTCGTATCAGGCGAGGACCATTTGGTGACCGCTGAATCACGGGAAGATGGAGTGTTCCTTGATATATGTACCGGTCAAAATTGACAAGTTGCAGTAAGAGGGAACCGCCGGGGGCGGTCGCATCATAAAATTCTTTTAATGTGTTTACGATATCGTGCTTATCTGTCAGGTTGGCCATTGTATTGCCGATGCAATAGATTCCTTGGACGGTTGAAATCAGGGATGATAATTGGCGCATATCTCCAGTTAGGAAACGAATAGGTCGATCTGAATGCTGTGCAGCTTGACATTGGGCTTTTTTCACCATCTCCGCATCAAGATCAATGCCGACAACGGTGTGACCACGGTTCGCCAGTTCGATTGCATACTGCCCGGTGCCGCATCCGACATCAGCTAGGTCCATTGCCCGGTTGGAGAGAAAATAGGTATGGATAAAATCCAAGGTCTGGGGATTGTATGGAAACAGCTCATCATAGAAGGTTGCTAAACGGGCAAAAAACGACATCGTCTCACCTCCTAGAAGCTCGCTCAGATGTTAAGCATTAATCGTGCGATGTTAAAATATACAAGTAATGACAGCGTATCCACAATGGTTGTAATTAACGGACTCGCCATGATAGCCGGGTCGACCTTCATTCGTTTGGCCACAATGGGCAGAATGCCGCCGATCACCTTTGCCATGACCACCGTCAAGAACATAGTGGAACTCACAACGATGGCAATTCGAACTGGATATTGTTCCAAAAAAGCGATACGGAGAAAGTTCAGTAACGCCAATACGCCTCCGACTATAAAACTGACCGCTAACTCTTTTCGAACGATTTTTAAGCCGTCACTCAATTGGATTTCGCCCAAAGCCATACCACGGATAATCAAAGTGGATGATTGAGCACCTGCATTCCCGCCTGTGTCCATCAACATGGGAATGAATGCAGCAAGCAGGACGATTGTTTGCAGGATATTTTCAAAATGGCGAATGATGTTTCCTGTAAATGTCGCAGACAGCATCAAAATCAGTAGCCATCCAATTCTTTGTTTTGCCAGTGCTGGGATACTGGCCTCCATGTATTCTTCAGTTGATTTCTGCAGCGCGCCCATCTTGTGGAAGTCTTCCGTGTTTTCGTCTTCGATGACATCGACAATGTCATCGATGGTGATGATCCCGACTAGCCTGGTTTCCTTGTCGACGACCGGCAAGGCTAAGAAGTCATACTTCTTGAATACTGATGCGATATACTCCTGGTCATCTTGCGTTGAGACTGCGATATAATCTCGGGTCATGACTTCAGCGATCTGATCATCATCATCGGCGATCAGCAGTTCTCGCAAAGACAGAATGCCTTCAAGTTTGCGATTGGGGTCGACCACATAGCAGGTGTAGATCGTTTCCTTTCCGATGCCTGTGTGGCGTATATATCGGATGGCTTCGGCCACAGTCATGTCTTGTTTCAGATCGACATACTCGATGGTCATCAAACTGCCGGCAGAGAACTCAGGATAGTTTAGAAACTGATTGATTATGCGGCGTTCTTTCTCAGGAGAGTTTCTCAAGATACGCTTGACTAGATGTGCGGGCATTTCTTCCAGAAAGTCGATTTTGTCATCAAAGTACAGTTCCTCCATGATTTCCCGCAGTTCTTTTTCATTGATTAACTGACTGAGTATTTCTTGTTGGGCAGGTTCAAGGTAGGAGAAAACCTCAACGGCTAGATCTTTGGGTAGAAGGCGAAAAAACAGCAAAGTGTCTTTTGGGTTGAGCTCTTCCATTAATTCTGCAATATCAGCGGGGGCATAGTGTTCGCATTCTTCTTTAAATCGCCGATAATTTTTTTCTGCGAGAAGTGTAAGCAGCGCGTGTTCCATAATTTCCCTCCTTTGGCAACCGTATCACCAAAGGGATTTACTCAGCCTGTGATGATACGGAAGATATGTTTGATGATTGATGAGTCTCTCGTGACTAGGAGCAGGATCCATAACACCACCGCCTTTCAATAAATATAGCCCTCCACAGGTGGAAGGCTTTAGCAAGCGATCACCTGTCGGGGTTTGGCACTGTACAGCTAGGGTAACCCAGCTACACTAGATATGACCTTGCAATCATATCTGTTTGCCCATTGGCATCTCACGATGTTTTTGGGCAGTAGCATCTGACCGTACAGGAGCCTCGCCTAACCAGGCATTTTCAATTCCTTCTATAGTATATTACATGACTCAGTACTTGGCAACTATCATTGAATAATGGTATAGTATCAATATGGATTGGAGGGGGTATGCATGGAAATCCACGTCAAAAGGCTGTCAGATCATGCAAAATTGCCGGTGTATGCAACGGAGGGGTCTGCGGGAATGGATCTTTCTGCCTGTTTGGATACTGCTGTTGAACTGTTGCCAGGTGACAGAGTATTCATTCCAACTGGCATCTGCGTCCAAGTTACCGGTGAAGACGCTGTTGGCTTGGTGTTTGCTCGATCCGGATTGGCAACTCGACATGGAATCACCCTCGCAAATGGGGTGGGTGTAATCGATAGTGACTATATTGGGGAAATTATCTGTGCGCTCATCAATCTGGGGGATGCACCCTATACCATTCAACCAGGGGATCGCATTGCACAGCTGGTATTTGTACCGGTATATTGCGGGAAAGTAGTCGAAGTGGATCAATTGGTACCTACCATTCGAGGGGATGGAGGTTTTGGTTCCACAGGTGTCAGATAGGGTTAATAGGGGGGTATTGGAATGGAGAAAGTACATGTTGCTTTATTGGGGGCGACTGGTGCAGTCGGTCGTCAAATGCTGAGAGTGATGGAAGAACGAAAGTTTCCCGTTGGGAAGTTGACCCTTCTAGCTTCTGAACGCTCTGCCGGGACCATCTTGACCTATGCAGGCAAAGATATCGTGGTGGAACCAGTTGATGAGCGGAAATTTGCAGGAGTAGATATCGCACTTTTTAGCCCTGGGGGGGCTGTCAGTAAACTTTATGCACCGGAAGCAGCTTCCCGAGGGGCTGTTGTCGTCGATAATTCAAGTGCATTCAGGATGGATCCACAGGTACCGCTTGTGGTTCCTGAAGTTAATCCCCATGCAGTGAAGGCTCATAAAGGAATCATATCGAATCCCAATTGTTCAACCATTCAGATGGTGGTTGCCTTAAAACCCATATATGATGCGGTTGGGATTCGTCGGGTGGTTGTCTCAACTTACCAATCTGTGTCCGGTGCTGGTAACAAAGGCATGGAGGAGTTAGCTGACCACACTCGCGCTTGGATGGAACACCGACGGGTAGAACCTCGTCATTTCCCTTATCCTATTGCATTTAATGCCATCCCGCAGATTGATGTCTTTATGGAGAATGGCTATTCAAAAGAGGAAATGAAGATGATTTTAGAAACACAGAAAATCATGGAAGACAATCGGATTCAGATTTCTCCCACAACCGTGAGAATCCCCGTAATGATCGGTCACTCAGAGGCGGTTAACATTGAAACAGAAAGGTTCCTTTCTGCTGCAGATGCAAAAGCAATTTGGGAGAATGCACCAGGGATTACGGTAATTGACGATCTTTCGGCGCTGCAATATCCAACTCCGATTCATGCTGCCGGGAAAGACGATGTCTTTGTCGGCAGGATCCGGCAGGATTTCTCCATTGCGAATGGGATTAATGTGTGGGTCGTGGCCGATAATCTACGTAAAGGTGCGGCGACGAATGCCGTCCAGATTGCGGAAATGCTACTGAAATAATGCAGGAGGAAGGATCATGACCCTTGAAGATATCGCAACCGAAGTCAGGGGTTGCCAACGTTGTCATCTTTCTCAAACTCGTATCCTTTCAGTTCCCGGCCAAGGACCGTCTCAGGCAAGTATTATGCTGATCGGCGAAGCACCGGGAGAGAAAGAGGATCACTCTGGCGTCCCATTTGCAGGTGCAGCCGGTCGAGTTCTGGATGATGTTCTGGCTTTTGCCGGATTCGAACGAACGGAAGTTTTCATTACCAGCGTCATCAAGTGCCGTCCACCAAAAAATCGCAACCCGAATAGAGACGAGGTGGAAGCTTGTCGGTATTTCCTTGAAAGACAGATGGATTTGATCGATCCCAAGGTCATTTGCATCATGGGAAATGTTGCTTTGCAGGCGTATGTCGATCCTCATGAGAACATCGGACGGGTGAGGGGAAAGCTGCTTGAACATAACGGGAAAGTGTTTTTTCCAATTTACCATCCTGCCGCAATCCTATACAACCGGTCGTTAGAACAAACACTGAAAGCGGATTTATCTTGGTTACGATCATTTTTAGAAACGAGCGTGGTTTCAGGATGACAGGATGCTATCCAACCACCAATTCGAGGTGATTAAGATGGAACGGAAGGCAAATTTAAAAATTATTCCCCTGGGTGGGGTGGGTGAAATGGGTAAGCATATGATGATTTTGGAGTATGAAGATGACATCCTGATCATCGATGCTGGTTTGGCATTTCCAGATGAAGAAATGCTGGGGATTGATATTGTCATCCCAGATATTTCCTACCTGATTGACAATAAGCACAAAATCCGCGGGATCGTATTGACCCATGGTCACGAAGATCATATTGGCGCACTACCGTACATATTGCCACAGATTCAGGTGCCCATCTATGGGACACGATTAACATTGGGTCTGGTTCAGTTTAAGTTAGCAGAAAATAACATTAAATTGAAGGAAATCCAATTCCATGTGGTCAAACCGAAGGAAACGGTTAAAATCGGTGTATTTGATGTTGAATTTATCCACGTCAATCATAGCATTGCAGATGCAGTGGGGCTGGGTATTCAAACCCCGGTCGGCATGGTCATCCATAGTGGTGATTTCAAAATTGATCAGACACCGGTTGATGGTGAGGTCTTTGACCTCCATACATTTGCTGATCTGGGGAGTAAAGGGGTCCTGGTGCTGATTTCAGATTGTGCGAATGCGGATAAATCTGGCTACACACCCTCGGAACGGGTGGTCGGGAATAGTCTGAATGAAATATTTCGCACGGCGAAAGGGCGCATCATTCTTGCGACCTTTGCTTCCAATGTTCATCGTATCCAACAGGTCATCGATGCTGCAGTCGCACATCATCGAAAGGTTTTTATTGATGGGGTCAGTATGACCGGAGTAATCAAAATTGCCCTTGACCTGGGAGTTGTGACTGACTTTCAATCTGTGCTTCATCCATACTCCGAAGCAAACGCAGAAATCGCAAATGAAGAGCAGGTGATATTGACTGCCAGCAGCTCGGGAGAACCCGTCTCGGCATTGACTCGCATTGCGACGGGGGAACACCCAGAGATTCGGGTGATACCTGGTGATACGGTGGTTCTAGCTGCAACACCCATACCAGGTAATGAAAAGTTAGTGTCACAAACTGTGGATATCCTCTATCGGAAAGGGGCAAAAGTGATTCACGATTCTGCATCAGGTGTCCATGTTTCAGGGCATGGCAGCCGGGAGGAAATCAAATTGCTGTTAAACCTGGTTCGTCCTCAGTATGCCATACCCTATCATGGAGAGTATCGACACTCGATTCATTATGAAAATATTGCACATAGTGTCGGTATCCCGCGTGAGCATGTGTTCATCGCCGAAAATGGAGATGTCTTTGAATTCACGGATCGGGAGGGCATTCAATCCGGGAGAGTGCAGGCAGGAAAGATCCTGGTTGACGGTTTGGGTGTTGGCGATGTCGGCAATGTGGTACTGCGAGACCGGAGACAGCTTTCTCAAGATGGGATTTTAATTGTGACCATGACCATTGATAAAAAGATGGGGACATTGGTTGCCGGGCCGGACATTCTTTCAAGAGGATTTGTTTATGTGCGAGAATCTGAAGAACTAATGGAAGAAGCCAGGGAAAAAGTACGGACCGTCATGAAGAAATATGAAGGAGAAGGAACCGATTGGGGTACGATAAAAGCAGGTGTTCGAGAGGTTCTCAGTCGGCACTTGTATGAAAAAACACGACGCCGTCCGATGATTTTACCAATCATCATGGAAACGGACCTTCCCAAATGAAACTACCCCACCAGACTACTGAATCTGGTGGGTTTTCGCTTACTGAATCGACGGCGTTGCATTTAATGTGAATCAAAGGAATTAACTGGCGAATGTAGAATTGTGACACTTAGAGGTGATGGGAATATGGCCGTACGACAATCAAAAAAGGGAATTCGTCGCGAAGTCAGTGGAATTGTTGTGATCGCAGTGGCTATTCTCAGCGGAATAGCACTCTGGGTTGAACCCGGTGGGTTGTTTGGAGACAACCTGAGACGTGTTATTTATGTTCTGTTCGGTACGGCTGCCTCTGCATTCCCAATCGTTCTATTGGTCATGGGTGCTTCAATGATGATTCGCAGTGATCGACGAGTGCGGGAATCCAAAATTGTTGGGTTCCTGTTGGTGTTACTTGCGTTTCTTGCATTACTTCATGTTTCAGTCCCGCAAGGGGCTGAGTTGATGACTGGTTTACATGGTCTGGGTGGCGGTATAATCGGGGCAGTACTGGTTTGGCTTATGCGCGGCATTTTCGGGGACTTAGGAATGAAGGTGCTGGTCGGCACGATGGGACTCACTGGATTCATGTTGGTCACAGAGCTCTCTGTGATCTTAGGACTCAAAAAGATCAAAGATCGATTTGTTCGGCTTATTCGCAATATTTGGTTTGCGATGACGGCCTTCGTATATTCGGAACGGGAACCTCGTAAACGGTCGGCAGCAAACCGCAAGATTGAGAGGGAACCACAAGGATACAAATACCCAAAAGATCTATATGGTGAAGAAAACCAAGACGATACATCACAGCCTCGTTATAGCAGGGACCATCGTGGTACAATCGAATCAATGGTACCGGAATCCAAAAAAGAAGTGGTAGACATTAAAGACAAGACGGTTCCCGTGATTCCGCAAAAGAGTACAGAATCGATGCCACAAGTGAAACCACGGGAAAACGAAGTGAAAGAATATGTACTACCATCCATTGGCTTACTCAAGAAACCATACATACCAAGAGGCAGAAGTGGAAATGCCGGCGGGGATAAAAGTCGACTACTGGAAGAGACACTTGAGAGTTTTGGTGTTAACGCGAAAGTAACGAATATCAGTCGAGGACCTGTGGTCACGCGCTATGAACTCCATCCAGCACCCGGGGTTAAGGTGAGTCGAGTGCTCAGCTTAGCAGATGATTTGGCGTTGAGCCTCGCTGCGACTGACGTGCGGATCGAAGCTCCGATTCCGGGGAAAGCAGCGATCGGCATAGAGGTTCCAAACGAAGAAATCGCCGTGGTTTCGTTACGGGAGGTATTGGAGGTACCTGCATTTGCTGAGACACCTTCAAAATTGGCTGTGGGTCTCGGGAAAGACATAGCCGGAGCTCCGGTTGTGTCTGATTTGGGGAAAATGGTCCATCTCTTGGTAGCTGGAGCAACCGGATCCGGTAAGAGTGTATGTATGAATGCGATTATTACGAGCATATTGTTTAAGGCAAAACCGGATGAAGTCAAGATGTTAATGATTGACCCCAAAGTTGTGGAACTCAATAATTATAATGGAATTCCCCATTTGGCCGCACCTGTGGTCACAGATCCTAAAAAAGCAGCGGGTGTCCTAAAATGGGTGGTTCAAGAGATGGAGAATCGGTATTCGCTATTTGCCTCCACCGGTGTCAGGGAAATCAGTAAGTACAATCTCATGGTGCGGGAGCGGAATCAATCACGGGTGATTGGGGACCCAACCTTTCAGGTGGAAACCACATTGCCATATATCCTGGTCATCATTGACGAACTAGCCGATCTGATGATGGTGGCAGCTGTGGAAGTTGAGGATGCAATTTGCCGACTGGCACAAATGGCGCGAGCTGCTGGGATCCATTTGGTGGTTGCAACGCAACGACCTTCAGTTGATGTGGTAACCGGTTTAATCAAGGCTAACATTCCATCCCGGATCTCATTCGCGGTATCATCTCAAGTGGATTCCAGAACGATTCTGGACATGGCGGGCGCCGAGAAACTATTAGGACGTGGGGATATGTTATTCTTACCGGCAGGTGCATCAAAGCCGGTTCGGATTCAAGGTGCATTCATTTCAGATAAAGATATCGAAGAGGTTGTAGATTTCTGGAAGAAACAAGCCAGCCCGGATTATGAGCCGAGCATATTTCAATTAGATGATACCGTTGCTTCGATGGAAGGGTACGAGGATGAATTATTTGACAAAGCAGTCGATCTCATCCTTTTGAGTAATCAAGCATCTATATCGCTCCTGCAACGACGGATGCATATTGGGTACACCCGCGCAGCACGCTTGATTGATATGATGGAGGATCGAGGCATTGTCGGCAAACACGAGGGGAGCAAAGCCAGGGAGATTTTGATCAGTCAGGACCACTGGGAGCGAATCAGAGACTCTCAATAGGGGGTGCGACATGCGAGTCGACTTAAATTGCGATATGGGGGAAAGCTTTGGAATCTATCAAATTGGTGATGATGAGGGCATCATGGCCCATATCACTTCTGCCAATATTGCTTGTGGTTTTCATGGCGGCGATCCGATGGTTATGGAGCGGACGGTTATGTTAGCTAAACGCAATGGTGTCGCTGTTGGGGCTCACCCGGGATACCCTGATTTACAAGGCTTTGGTCGCCGGAACATGATCATGGATTCCCAAGAAATTGAACATATGATCATCTACCAACTGGGCGCCCTTGATGCGTTTTGCCGAAAAGCGAGAGCGCCAATGATTCATGTTAAACCCCACGGGGCCCTTTACAATATGGCAGCTAAAGATAAATCCTTGGCAAAGTCCATTGCGAAAGCAGTCTATACATTCGACCAGGATCTGATATTAGTCGGATTGGCCGGATCTTCTTTGATCGAAGCCGGCATGGAGCAAGGTTTATTAGTTGCCAGAGAGGCGTTTGCTGATCGGCAGTATTTGCTGGATGGTAGCCTTGCACCTCGCTCCATTCCTGGTGCAGTGATTCATGATGCGGATATCGTGGCACAGCGAGCCCTTAAAATGACTCAGGAACACTCCGTTGTCAGCATGGAGGGTCACTTACTGACACTTGAATTCGATACCCTATGCATCCATGGGGATACGCCTGGAGCAGCGGCGTTAGCATCCAGCGTCCGTCAAAGCTTAATGGATGCAGGAATTATTGTCATTCCAATGGGATCGGCAATAGATTGAGGAGGACATATGGATAATACTCGATATCTGGTGGCCGGTGAAAGAGGCATCACGGTTGAATTTGGTGAAAGCATCGATGAGTCGATCAATTTGAAAGTGATGCAGTTATACCGCTGTCTGATCCGGAAATCTCCGTCTTGGTTGATGGAAGCAGTGCCCACATATCGATCACTTCTTGTCGTGTTTAACCCTGAGCTAATTGATGGAATTGCGGTCACTTTAGAAATTGGCCGACTTCTTGAAACACCAGACGATGTTTCGACGGTCTCGACGCGTTCTGTTACGATTCCGGTGTGGTATGGTGGTGAGGCTGGCCCGGATCTTCAGGATGTTGCAGACTGGTGCAAAATGACACCTGAAGAAGTGATTCAAATCCACTGCCAACCAGAATATCGGGTTTATATGCTGGGATTTACACCTGGGTTTCCTTACTTAGGTGGTATGGATCAACGGATTTCAGTACCAAGACTGGATAATCCACGGACCAAGATACCAGCAGGATCAGTGGGAATCGCTGGTCCTCAAACCGGTGTTTATCCGATTGATAGTCCCGGGGGGTGGCGTTTGATTGGACGGACTCCTCAAGTCCTCTTTGATGCAGAAAATGATCATCCGTCCTATTTACTCCCTGGAGATCGCGTGCGTTTTAAATCCATCGATTCAGCAGCATACGAGAGGCTGGCGCTCCCCCCGAAAATTCCTGGCTCAGTGAAGGTCGTTTCCGGCATTGAAGCTGCCAAGGTCAGAAAAGGTGGGTTTCTGACCACGGTACAAGATATGGGGCGTTGGGGATATCAATGTTTGGGTGTACCGGTATCTGGCGTCATGGACCCTTGGGCAGCGATGATTGCGAATGAATTATGCGGGAATGAAGCGAGTCTTGCTGTTTTAGAAGTTACAATGGGCGGTTTGGAGTTGGAATGGACAGAAACATCGGTGATTGCGATAACAGGCGGGGATTTGAACCCTATGATTAACGGCATTGAAGTATCAAACTGGTGCACTTTGCAAATGATAAGAGGTGATATCCTCAGTTTTGGAGGCCGGCGTACCGGTTGTCGGACATACATTGCGGTCTCAGGAGGATTTTCAGTCAAGTCCTTGATGGGTAGCGCGTCAACATATTTACGAGGACGATTTGGCGGTGTTGAAGGAAGGGCGCTGCAAGCAGGTGATACATTAAGGCGTGGACATGAACAACCATGGATTCATGAGAAAGCACCGGAATGGGTGCAATCGTATATTCAGGACATTCAACCAATTCCAGTTGTACTGGGGCTCCAAGATGACTATTTCCACCGCTCATCCTTGGCGACATTGACGGATAATGAATACCAGGTTTCGCCACAGGCTGACCGGATGGGTTACCGGATGGAAGGGCCTTTGTTGGAGCATCAAAAATCTGCGGATATTATCTCAGATGGGATTCCTCCGGGAGCAATCCAAGTTCCCGGTCATGGATCACCCATCATTATGATGGCGGATCGACAAACCACTGGTGGCTACCCGAAACTGGGATGTGTTACATGGGCTGGAATCTGTCGATTAGCGCAACGGATGCCAGGTGATTATGTGCGTTTTATATATGTGACGCCGCAACAAGCGGTCGAGGAATATCGAACACGACTGAAACAGTGGCAGCAGTGGCGTGGAGGCCACCGGATTTCGAAGTCATCCGTGTTGTATCGGTGGCGGGTCACGGTGGAACAGACTGTTTTCGATGTTGTCATTACTGACGCGGGTGAGAGCTGGTGAAATGATGAAATATGACGGGTTGTTCGAATTTTTGAATCTGGGCTTTTTTTTAGGCATGACCATCTTGATTTCGATCACGGGCAGTTTCTGGATTGGGCAGCAGTTGGACCAATATTTCGGATATGAAAACATATTTACGATTATTTGTATTATCATTGGCAGTATCATCGGATTTGGCGTTGTCTTTCGTAGGCTGCGCCAAATCGGTGGGAATAAGCGTAAGGAGGGGTAAACATGTTTTGGGAAATGCCTGGAAAGCGAAATACACAGAACACGATTGATTTGGCTGTTTCAAAAGCGAAAGATTATGGGATCCAGCACATTGTTGTGGCGTCAAATACCGGCGAGACGGCTCGTTTGTTGAAGGGGTGCGGGCTTGCGGTTGTCTGTGTGAGTCATCAAGTCGGCTTCCGAGGTCCGGGTATTGATGAAATGGCTTCTGAAGCAAGAGCTGAATTATTGGAGGCAGGCATGAAGGTTTTAACCACCACGCATGTATTTGCCAACATTGAGCGAGCAGCCAGTAATCAATTTGGAGGAATATACGTGGGGGGTATTACATCTGCAACACTGCGAATGCTCGGTCAGGGAGTGAAGGTGGCTACGGAAATCGCCATCATGGCGCTGGACGGCGGGATGATTCCTTTTGGTGAAGATGTGATTTCCATTGGGGGCTCTGGCAGAGGAGCAGACACGGCCATCGTCATCTGTCCCGCGCATTCTCAAGACTTCTTCAAAACTGAGATACGGGAAATCATATGTAAACCGAGAGTGTTACATAACCCGTAACGTAAAGTTTTTCTGTATTGCAGGAAATATTGCATACAAGCCGAATTGGGAAAGGAATATTAGTCGAGGAGGGATTGTAGTGATTAAAGTATTAAAGGGCGGCTGCTTGATTGATGGAAACGGCGGACTGCCCCAAGAGAACATGGTTATTGTGATTGAGGATGACAAAATTAAGGAAGTTGGATGCGCGGATGCGATTATTATTCCGGAAGGAGCAACCGTGATTGATTTGTCGGGGAAGACGATTCTTCCGGGGATGATCGATTCTCATGTTCATATCGGCTCAAATGGTGAAGCCAGTTATGAACTTCCCGGCCTCAAAGAGTTGATCCCTTATAAAGCATTAAAAGCGGCTGTTAATGCGAAAAAAGCACTTGAAGCTGGCATCACAACCCTTCGGGATATGGGTGAAGTCGGGTACATTGATGTTGCCGTCAAAAAAGCAATTCAAAATGGTTTATGTGTCGGGCCGCGATTGATGGTCAGCGGTCATGGACTATCAATTACCGGTGGACATGGCGATAGTCATTTAGCCCCGGAAGTAATCGTCTCGTCCAAAGTGGGCGTTGTCGATGGCCCCGATGAAGCTCGCAAAGCGGCAAGAGAGCAACTAAAGCATGGGGCTGATGTACTCAAATTATGTGCGACGGGTGGAGTTATGTCAGAAGGAACAGAACCTGGTGCACAACAACTTTCCTACGATGAAATGAAAGCGGCTATTGACGAGTTCAAGAAACTTGGGAAGACCTCTGCTGCCCATGCCCAAGGGACCAAAGGGATCAAAGAAGCAATCCGGGCGGGAATTTCTTCAATCGAACACGGATTTTTCCTTGATGAAGAAGCAATTCAGATGATGATCGATAATGATGTATATCTGGTTCCGACCTTGGTGGCTGTCTATGGCATCGTCACTCATGGTGTAGAAGCAGGTATCCCTGAGTATGCAGTCAATAAAGCGAGAAAAGCACAGGAAGCGCATATCGACAGTTTCCAACGGGCAAAAGCGGCAGGAGTCAAAATCGCAATGGGCACGGACGCAGGGACACCATTTAATTATCACGGGAAAAATGCATTTGAGCTTGAGCTCATGGTAAAAGCGGGGCTGACTGAAATGGAAGCGATTGTGGCAACCACGAAAACGGCGTCTTATCTGCTTCAGATGGAGAACCAGATCGGTACGGTTGAACCAGGGAAGTTCGCGGACATCATCGCTGTCCAGGGCAACCCGTTGGACGATATCGCACTCTTGCAAGATGTTTGTTTTGTCATGAAGGGTGGTAGCATTATTCGCTAATTTTCTTCGAAAAGCGATGAAGGCATCAAGGGAGTGGAAAACACTCAACTGATGCCTTCATTTCTAGGGGGTGGGACTCAATGTCTTTTCATGGGCGTGCTAGGGAAATCATTGATCGGGAAGTTGAGGCATTACGGCATATGGCAACCTGTTTGGATAGCTCTTTCGATGAGGCTTGTCAGCAAGTGCTGGACACGAAAGGCCGCGTCATCGTTTCCGGTGTGGGGAAATCCGGTATCATTGGCAGGAAGATTGCGGCAACCTTAGCTAGTACAGGAACCCCTGCTTTTTTCCTTCATGCCGCAGAAGCTTTGCACGGAGATTTAGGCATGGTAACCCCTGATGACCTTGTAATCTTGATTACCCACAGCGGTGAAACCGCCGAGGTCCTTCATGTGGCGTCTCATCTCTCTGAAATGAAGATACCACTTATCATCATCACAGGACGCCCTGATAGCAGTATTGGATTAAAATGCATCAGCCAACTCATTACCGGAGTTAGTCAAGAAGCAGATTCGTTAGGTTTGGCACCGTCTTGCAGCACAACTGCTTCCCTGGTTCTCGGTGATGCATTAGCTTTATGTGTATCTGAAGCCAGAGGATTTGGTCGGGTTGATTTTGCTAGATGTCACCCAGGGGGAAATCTAGGGCAGATGTTAGCAAAGGACAAGGAGAGGTGATTGCTGGGATGGAGACGACAAAGGTTCCAAAAGTGGTTGTCGTTGGGAGTTTAGTCTATGATCTTGTCGCGCGTGTAGACCGGAGGCCCGTCAAAGGTGAAACCAGATTGGGCACAGACTTTGGTATGTTCCCTGGAGGGAAAGGTGCGAATCAAGCAGTTCAGGCGGCAAAAATGGGGGCTAAAGTTTGGATGGTTGGGCGAGTGGGGGCGGATTTTTTTGGCCAAGAGTTGATCCAAAGCCTTCAAGGTCATGGGGTTGACACAGAGTATGTCACTGTGGATTTATCGACAACCACTGCAGTCGGATGCATCACCGTGGATGAAACAGGGGATAATAGCATCGTGGTCGTACCTCAAGCGAATATGAAAGTGACAATCAAAGATGTCGATGATGCAGAATGGATCATTTCACAAGCGGAAGTATTACTGTTGCAGCTGGAGATCCCATTGGATGTCGTCGCACATGCGGCAAAATTGGCTAGTAGGTTAGGATGCAGGGTTGTACTGAATCCAGCCCCAGCGACTCAAGTCAGGGCTGATCTTTTACAGTATGTTGATGTATTAACACCCAATGAATCCGAACTGGGCGCATTATTAGGAAAAGACTTGACGGAGTTAGGTGAATTCACATCTGCAGCCAGAGAGTTGTTGTTATGTGGACCGGATGCGGTGATCGTGACCCTGGGGGACAAAGGTGCTTTGCTGGTCACCCCTGAAATTGAAACACTTGTCCCGGCTTTCTTAGTGGAAGCGGTTGACACAACGGCAGCGGGGGACGCATTTACAGGTACATTGGCAGTTTGTTTAGCAGAAGGTCGGTCTCTATTGGAGGCGATCATATTTGCCAATGCAGCGGGTGGTCTTGCAGCCACAAGGCGAGGGGCACAGCCTTCCTTAGCTGATCGGCAAGAAATCCAACAGCTCTCAGATGAACGTATCAAATAATACACTCAATAATTCGTTTTACTGTGCCCGGGAGCCTATGGCAGCTGATTTTCAGGTTGACTTTTAAAGTCTGTTAGTATACGCTTTGCGTATAGAATTCGAAAGAGGTGGACATGTAATGTGGAGCCGTGACATCGGTGTTGACCTTGGAACTGCAAACTCCTTGGTTTATTGTAAAGGTAAAGGAATTGTCATCCAAGAGCCTTCTGTGGTGGCAATCAATAAAGATACCAATCAGATTTTGGCGGTCGGAGAAGAGGCAAAACAAATGATCGGGCGTACACCAGGCAATATCATTGCCATCCGCCCGCTGCGTGACGGGGTAATTGCAGATTTTGACATTGCCAGAGTCATGCTCCAGAGTTTTATCAAGAAAGCCATGGCTACTGGTAAAAACTATAAATGGTCAAAACCTCGGGTGGTTGTCGGAATTCCCAGTGGCATCACGAACGTCGAAAAAAAGGCCATCATTGATGCGGTAATTCAAGCCGGTGGCAGAGAAGCATACCTGATTGAAGAACCTGTGGCAGCTGCCATTGGTGTTAAAATGCCGATCACTGAACCAATCGGAAACATGATCGTCGATATTGGCGGTGGTACGACAGATGTGGCGATCATATCCTTGGGGGGAATCGTGGTCAGTAATTCGACCAAGGTGGCGGGTAATGAGATGGATGACGCGATTATCCGATATGTGAAAAACCGCCATAATCTCCTGATCGGCGAACGTACGGCAGAAAATATCAAGATTCAAATTGGCACTGCCATGAACCCCATCGATGACATCGAAATGGCTGTATCCGGCCGCGATTTAGCAACGGGATTGCCCCGCACCATTCAGCTGAAGTCATCAGAGTGTTACCTTGCAATCCGAGATGCCGTGCGGCAGATCGTCAATGTGGTGAAGCAAACCATCGAAGCGTGTCCTCCCGAACTGGTTTCTGATATTCTGGAACATGGAATTGTGTTGGCTGGTGGAGGTGCTCTATTGAATAACCTCGATACCATGCTGTCTAAAGAAACGGGTGTTCCAGTCATGGTTGCAGAGAATGCACTCACGGCTGTTGTCGAAGGCACAGGAATTGCATTAGAAGAGCTGGAAATTTATAAAAGTATCTTAAAAGACCGACGGAGTGACGCATAAGGACCCATTCGGGTCCTTTTCACTTTCGGTAGGATAAAACTAACTGAAAGCGAATCTAAAAAGATACGATCATGGAGGGGTGATAAAGATGGTAATTCAAGAAATGATTAAAGGGTATGAGGATAGCATGTTCGATATGCTTGAAACATTAGTGATGATTGACAGTGGATCATACTGCAAAGCAGGTGTGGATCGAGTTGGGCAAATAATTGCTGCTGCATTACAGCAATCAGGTTTTTTAATTGAAGTATTGCCACAAACTAACTATGGTAATCATCTCATTGGACGAAGAACCGGTGACTCACCCGGAAATCTTTTGTTGATTGGTCATTTGGATACCGTATTTCCAGCCGGTTCGGCTGTTGCCAATCCATATCGAATTATTGAAGGAAAGGCATATGGTCCTGGGGTATTAGACATGAAAGCGTGCTTGGTGTCGATGATCTTTGCAATTAAAGGGCTTCTCGAAACCGGCGCGACTCATTTACCTGATATTACAGTTATGTTAATCGGGGATGAAGAAATCGGAAGTCAAACAGGCAAGGAACTTATTATGACTGAAGGTAAAAAGGCCGACTGGGCATTAGTCATCGAAGGGGCACGTGCCAATGGTGCGATTGTAATAGAAAGGAAAGGAACCGGATTTTTGGACATCTGGGTAAAAGGACGCGCTGCACATGCTGGGAATGAGCCAGAAGTGGGGCGAAGCGCAATTGAGGCGTTAGCGTGTATAATTTTGGAACTTAAAGCGCTGAATGACTTTGCAGCGGGTACAACGGTAACCGTGGGAGAATTCTGCGGCGGTACTGCGCGTAATGTGGTCGCAGAGGATGCTTCCGCAAAAGTTGACCTTCGGTTTCGCACGAAGGAGGCAGCGGATCGTTTGTTCGAGAAAATACGATTGATTCTGGATCAAAGTGAGTTCGATGGGATCGACATTCGCTACGACCTCATATTCAATCGCCCCCCATTAGTTCAGGTCCCTGGATCTGAATGCTTGATGCAAATCGTGAAAGATGTGATGATGGAACTTGGCATTGAGTTTAAAACTGCAATCGCAGGAGGGGCATCAGACGGGAATTTTGTGTCTGACCTGGGGGTGCCGACAATCGATGGGCTTGGTCCGGTGGGTGGCATGATGTGTTCTCCAGAGGAATATCTGGACGTAGCATCCTTGACTCAGCGGTGTTCGATGCTGGCGTTGATCATCAAACAGATTGGCACTTTAGGGGGCCGCATGCATGACTGAATACCGTACTGTGGCTGGTCATGGACGCGGGGAAATGGAATTCCGTCGGTCACGATTTATCGCAGATGTCACGCCAGTCCAGTCCGAAGCAGAAGCCGAGGCATGGATTGAAAATATTCGAAAAGAACATCATAAAGCAGCTCATCATGTATTTGGGTTTCAATTGGGAACGCATCATGAAGTCCAGCGCAGTAGTGATGATGGGGAGCCAAGTGGAACTGCAGGAAAGCCGATTTTGGAAATTTTGCGATATGAAGATCTGCACGATACGCTGGTCGTCGTGACCCGATATTTTGGAGGCATTCTTCTTGGAACAGGGGGGTTAATCCGTGCATATACGCAGACTGCCGTCGAAGGAATCCGGCAAGCAGGGATAATCACCATGCATCAGGTCGCAATCCTAACCGTGCAGGTGCCGTATGAAAATCTCGGGAAAATGCAATATTTGATGAGAACAATGCGAATTCGTTGCGTTCATGAGCAGTTTGGCGTTGATGTTCAGGTCGATATGGAGATCCCAACTGGAATTCTTGAATCGTTTTGTAAAACATTGGGAGAGTTATTAGGCCGTGAAGTCGCATCATTGGGGTGCCCCATTATTTATGTACAGAAACCATCTGACAGAGGGTAAATTAAATGGTATAATGGAGGAGTTTCGACCAGATTGTCGAAACCATGCAAACACGTTTTGCAAAGGCGGGAATAATGGTGAAGGTGATTGTAAAAGCATTTGGAAATCTATATCGGTATTTGCCGCGCAATGGACCTTCCGGCCAAGTGGACATTCCTGATGGTAGTCATGTCAAAGATCTGGTCGCGAAGCTTGGGATCCCGACTGAAGAGTTTATGTTTGCTTCGGTGAATGGTATGCGTGCATCCCTGGATGACTTACTCAACGATCAAGATGAAGTGCAATTGTTTGGCCCTGTGGGTGGGGGCTAATACCCTGGCTGATCAGTAATAGATGGGAGTGGTATTTTAATGGCGTTAATTTCTCGTGATTTTCGAACCCTTAAGAAAGGTTGGTTGCAGTACGGATCCATGATGGCCGGATTCGTAATTTTGGGAGTATACATTTTTATGTCTTTGAGAGGTTGGCCACGTTTGCTAACCATTATTCCATTCGGTGGTTTTTTGTTTTCACTGAGGTTTTTCGCTGCGTTTTCTTCCGGCCTAAAGCTTGAAGGGAAGGTAACAAAAATTCTTAACAACCTTTCAGATGAGTATACCGTGATTCAAGATATCACGATACCTGGAGATTATCTTCCTCAGAAAATTCAACACATCGTTGTTGCACCGAGAGGGATCTTCTTGTTAGAAACTCGTCATCGACAGGGTCGTATTGTCAGTGAAGGCGAATATTGGCACCATTACTGGGTGAGGGAGCATAACACCTTCGCAAATCCAGTGATTCATGCTCAAAATAAGGCAGATAAACTGCGGGAAATGCTAATTGAAGGATCCGATACTTTGGGTATACCGAAAGATGAATTGGAGAACATGTGGATTCAACCAGTCGTTGTTTTTACCAACAATAAAGTGGAACTCAAAGTTGTGGCTGAGCGTGTTCCAATATTTAAATTGGATGAATTTGAAAAGTACATACAGTCTTTCAAAAAGAAAGTAGCTTTGTCGATTGAGGACCGTGGGAAACTGGTCCCCTATATCATTGGGCTGAACTTAGTGAAATAGACATATCGGGGGGTTTATTCAGTGAAGGCTCTATACTTTTCAAGACCAAGGTTTCGCGGTTGGGTTCTATGTCTATTGATTATTTTATTGGCATCGTTCATGGGGGGCCCAACTTTGCAAGCTCAGCCAGCACCGCCCTTTTCTATTAGTAGCCGTGCGGCCGTCTTGATGGATGCACAAACGGGTCAAATCATTTTCGCTCAGAATGCAGATGAACGGTTGGAACCAGCGAGCCTATCGAAAATCATGACCGCTTATTTGGCATTTGAAGCATTGGGCAAAGGATTAATCCAATTGGAGGATAAGGTCCTGATTAGCGAGGCGGCATGGGCAACTGGTGGTTCTAAAATGTTCGTACTCGTCGGGGATACTGTGAGATTTGATGACCTCTTGAAAGGAATGACGGTTTCTTCAGGGAATGATGCAACGGTTGCGATTGCAGAAAGACTCGGTGGTACGGTTGAGGGCTTTGCAGATATGATGAATGCAAAAGCCGCGGAACTGGGAATGACTAATTCCCATTTTGTCAATCCCCATGGATTACCTGCAGCAGATCATTATGCAAGCGCACGAGATATCGCTGTCTTATCAAGGCGACATCTGAGTGATCATCCCAACGCAATTGCTTATCATTCGCTAAAAGAATATACTTATGCAATTACCAGTGCACAGCTCAATCGAAACCGGCTTCTATGGACATATCCTGGTGCAGATGGATTGAAGACAGGGAATACCACCAATGCGGGCTATTGTCTTGTTGCTACAGCGAAAAGAGAACAGGATCGCTTTATTGCAGTTGTCATGGGTGCAACCAGCGCTGCTGTGCGCGAACAAGAAGCAACGCGGATGCTGGACTATGCATTCGCAAATTTCACAACAGTTGGCTTGGCAGACGATAGTCAAGCGATCACTGAATTACGCATATGGAAAGGTAATCGCAATCTTGTGACTGTCGGAACAAATGACCCAGCTGCAGTCACTGTCCGCAAAGGTGATGAAAGCAACATCACAACAGCATATATTTTTGATAAACGGATTCAAGCCCCTGTTTCCCGTGGACAAAAAGTTGGTGAACTGGTGGTATATGTTCGTGGTGAAGAGTTTCATCGCATCCCTTTGTTGGCCATGGAAGATGTCCCCACGGGCGGAATCATCAGGCGGGTTTTTGACGGAGTGCGGTTTTTCTTTGCCCGCGCATTTAGAAGAATATAGCCTATTCGATAGTTGAGGAGTTCTTGATTCCTCTAGACATGAATCATGCTTGCCTCCCGGATAAACGGTTGAAAAATCAATTATCCGGTTTTTTCTATGGAGCGATATCATCAACAAAGGATTTGGGATAGCAAGAAAGATTCGCACTCACGGATCAGATAGATATCCGGCCGGGGTCGGCCAATTGCATGTACAGCTATGATTATGTGGTCACAGAACTTTGATGAGGGGGAATGGTTCTGAGTCCATAGCAGAAAGAACATACCCTCGAAATGTCATTGGGCTGTTTTTACGACAGTAACGATGGCAGTAGCGATTAGAAAACAAAATCGTACTTAACAATCCATGCATTATATATTGACAAGGACTCGTGGGAATATTGTGTTCGATGATGAGCATCGTCCATTTTCACCAGATTAATTACATTTTGTCTGTTTTTTTTATGTCCGGACTTGACACCGCAAAGGGGATTGGGTATTATTGAGTTGTTAGCACTCGAGTTGAATGAGTGCTAAGGAACAATATCAATGGAGGAGGAGTGCTCGTGATTAAGCCCTTAATGGACAGAGTGGTAGTGAAAATCGTCACAGCCGAAGAAAAAACCAAAGGAGGCATCCTGTTGCCGGATACCGCTAAAGAAAAACCACAGGAGGCAGAAGTTATCGCGGTGGGGCCGGGAAAGGTCCTTGATAATGGCACACGAATTGCGCCTGAAGTCAAGGTCGGGGATAAGGTTTTCTTTGCCAAATATAGCGGCACGGAAGTGAAAATCGACGGTGACGAATATCTGATCGTGCGAGAAAGTGACATTCTGGCTGTCAAAAGTTAATTGAAATGCCTGACGAAAGAATAAAGGAGGATACAAATAATGGCGAAACAACTAGTGTTTGATATTGAAGCAAGACAAGCCTTGGAGCGAGGTGTCAATGCTGTTGCACGAGCGGTGAAAGTGACCCTTGGGCCAAAAGGGCGCAATGTGGTCATTGATAAAAAATATGGCTCTCCCATCATTACTAAAGATGGTGTGACAGTCGCAAAAGAGATCGAATTGGAGAACCCGTATGAAAATATGGGGGCACAGCTGTTGAAAGAAGTCGCTTCGAAGACCAACGATGTGGCTGGGGATGGAACAACGACGGCCACTGTCTTAGCACAGGCTATTGTCACCGAGGGGTTAAAAAATGTAGCTGCTGGTGCAAATCCGATGATTTTAAAAAAAGGAATCGACAAAGCCGTTGCGTTAGCCGTTGAAGAGATTCACAAGATGAGCATCCCTGTAGTGGGAAAAGATGACATTGCACATGTGGCTTCAATCGCTGCCAATGACCCTGAAATTGGCTCCCTGATTGCGGATGCCATGGAAAAAGTGGGTAAGGACGGCGTTATCACTGTGGAAGAATCCAAAGGAACGGGAACGACCGTTGAAACAGTGGAGGGTATGGAATTCGACAAAGGGTATATCTCCCCATATTTTGTCACCAATGCAGAGACGATGGAAGCGGTCATGGATAACCCGTATATTTTACTGTTTGAAAAGAAAATCACAGCCATCAATGACTTAATCGGTGTGCTGGAAAAGATTATTCGGTTAGGTCGACCATTAGTCATCATCGCTGAGGATGTTGAAGGGGAAGCGCTTGCGACCTTGGTTGTGAACAAGTTAAAGGGTACTTTGCAAGCCATCGCAGTGAAAGCACCTGGATTTGGCGATCGGCGTAAAGCAATGATGGAAGATTTAGCGATTTTGACTGGGGGCCAGTTTATTACTGAGGATCTCGGTCTAAAACTTGAAAACGTGGATCTCGAAATGCTTGGACAAGCCAAGAAGATTCGAATCACAAAAGAGAAGACCACGATTGTCGAAGGAAAAGGCGAAAAAGAAAAAATCAACGGTCGTGTTGCACAGATCAAAAAACAGATTGAAGATACTGACTCTGATTATGATCGGGAGAAATTGCAAGAGCGTCTTGCCAAATTGGCTGGCGGCGTTGCCGTCATTCAAGTTGGTGCGTCAACAGAAACTGAATTGAAAGAAAAGAAATACCGCATTGAAGATGCTCTGTCTGCGACTCGCGCAGCAGTTGAAGAAGGCGTGGTAGCCGGTGGTGGTGTTACTTATCTGGCAGTCATCAAAGCCTTTGACCAATTGATAGTTGAAGGTGATGAAAAGGTTGGCGTTGCCATCGTGAAACGTGCGTTGGAAGAACCGGTCCGCCAGATTGCTGCGAACGCTGGCATGGAAGGATCAGTCGTTGTCGAACGAATCAAACGGGAAGACAAACCCGGTTTTGGACTTAATGCACTCACGGAAGAATATGTAGATATGTTCAAAGCGGGTATCGTTGATCCAGCCAAGGTGACCCGAAGTGCGCTTCAGAATGCTGCAAGTGTTGCCTCCATGTTGTTGACCACAGAAGCTGTTGTATCGGATATTCCGAAAAAGGATAAGGCACCGGCTTATCCAGCTCCAGATATGGACTATTAATCATAAAGCCCGGGTAACCGGGCTTTTTGACGTCTTGGTTTCATGAGAAGGGTTCAGCCTTGACTTCGGCGAATTGTAACTTATCCGATTTGGGGAGGGGATATGATGGACTTTAAGACACCATCTGAACTCAGACTTGCGATCCGGGCGGGCTCCTATCAAGCACCAACTCCTGGGTTGGTACCTGGGTATGCTCAGGCAAATTTAGTTGTTTTGCCGAAAATACTGGCCTATGACTTTCTTCTTTTTTGTCAACGCAACCCAAAGCCTTGCCCCGTTCTCGAAGTAACGGATATTGGAAATCCGGAAGCATACAGAAGCAGCCCTGGATCCGATCTGCGTTTTGATATACCGAAGTACCGCATTTATGAATACGGAGAATTAACCGGTGAAGTTGCAGATATTAAGGATTATTGGCAAAAGGATTCAGTTGGGTTTCTGATTGGATGCAGCTTCACTTTTGAGAAGGCATTAAGCAATGCAAAAGTACCCATCCGGCATATCGAGTGTGGATGTAATGTTCCCATGTATAAGACGAATATTCCCTGCGTCACGGCAGGGATGTTTTCGGGTAATATGGTTGTTTCCATGCGTCCGATCCCGAATGCACAAATTATCCGGGCAGTGCAAGTGACCTCTCGCTACCCTTCTGTTCATGGAGCTCCCATCCATATCGGTGATCCAGGTGCAATCGGTATCCAGAATCTTCATGAGACGGACTTTGGTGATCCGGTTCCAATCAATGATGGTGAAACTCCTGTATTTTGGGCATGCGGAGTGACACCTCAATTGATTGCGATGGTATCCAAACCGCCATTGATGATTACACATGCTCCGGGGCACATGTTTGTAACTGATATCTGGGATGAAACATTAGCTGTCATTTAGGGAGGGGTACGATGATTGCGTTAGCACCAGCCATGATATTTGAACTGGAAGGGATGATCAGAAAGGACCCTGGGAATCGAGGGATCGAACATTTTTTTATTTCTGGTGAGCTCGAAAAGGCGGCAATTTCGTTAATTGATGCGAATACGGTACTTATTATCACCGGTTTCTACATCGCTTCAGCTGGGATTGGTGAAAGCGATGGTCCTCCTGGTGCTGTGATACTGGCGCGAGCACTGAAGAAGTTGGGAAAAAATCCAATCTTGTTTACGGATGCACCTAATTCCCGGATTGTTGAGGCGGCAATGGCTTCTTTGGGGGAAGATATCCCATTGATAGAAGTGCCGATTGAGGCAGACCAGGCACTATTTCAACGATATATGGACAATTTATTACCCACTCATGTCGTTTCGATTGAACGACCTGGCCGGGCTTTGGATGGTTGTTACTATAGCATGCGCGGGGAGGACTTACGTTCACGCACGGCACCATTGGACTGGTTGATATTATTGGCTAATGAAAAAGGGGTTACAACCATTGGGATCGGAGATGGCGGTAACGAAATCGGAATGGGCCGTTGTGTGGATGAGATTCGGATGCATGTTCCGTTTGGGGATGAGATTGCTTGCATCGTGCCGGCAGATCACTTGATTACTGCAGGCATCACCAACTGGGGGGCATATGCACTAACGGCTGCATTATCAGTACTCGCTGAACAGGAATTGCTCCACACACCGGAACAGGAAAGTCTGATGCTGAAGGCCATGACGGAAGCGGGTGCGGTGGATGGAAACCTAGGTCATCCGGCCCTTTCTATTGATGGAGTACCAATCAATATCCACTTAGCTTTTGTTGTTAGACTTCATGAATTGGTTCGTGCGCAAGGTCAATCATGACGGGATGAGCTTGGTCTGATCATCTGCAGGAATGATGTAAAACTGTGACGAATGGTTTCTGACACTTGGCAAATCAAGGAGGTTAGCAGAATGGATATAAAATCCAGAGTCAAAGATTTAACGTTGAAATTGGTGGCCATACCCAGCATATCCGAAACGGATGGGGAGAATGAGTGTGCCCGGTTTATCCATGGACAAATGGCGCGCTGGCCGTATTTTATGGAACATCCGCAATTGAATCAACTCATTCCGATTCCCCATGATCCGTTGGGACGGTTCAATGTGGTTTCAATTGTCAAAGGTGGGATACCGTCCAAGGATACGGTGGTATTGCTAGGTCATATCGATACTGTGGCCACAGATGATTATGGTGATTTAAAATCCCTCGCTACAAATCCTGTGGCGCTGATAGCTGCTTTGAAAACACGAGACCTCGACCAAGAGAGTAAGCGTGATTTAGATTCGGGGGAATGGATGTTTGGCAGAGGTGCCTTCGACATGAAGAGCGGGTTGGCTGCGCAGATGATATTGATGGAAGACATATGCCAGCGATTGGACACGCTTAAAGGTAACATTGTGTTTCTGGCAGTGCCAGATGAAGAGAATAACTCCGCAGGGATGTTAGCTGCGGTTGATACATTGCTTGAATTAACGGAGGCACATGATTTCCGATATTTAGCTGCGGTCGACTCAGATTATACTTCTCCTCGTTTTCCTGGTGACACCAACCATTATGTCTACGTCGGAACTGTGGGGAAACTATTGCCATCATTCTTCGTGGTGGGGAAAGAGACGCATGTTGGTCAATCTTTTGAAGGATTTGATCCAAACCAATTGGCAGCTGAACTTACCCGAGATATCAATTTGAGTATGGATCTCTGTGACGGTGCAGAAGGAGAGTATCCAAGTCCACCAATATCGTTGCGCATGAAGGATACAAAGAATCAATATTCTGTTCAAACTGCTGGAGGAACCCATTTATTTTTCAATTATCCGACGCATCAGAGTACACCGGATCTGGTCTTGGAAAAGTTAGTACAAAAGGCTAAAGCATCCTTCAATACTGTAATCGAGCGATTAAATGCAGAGTACAAGGGTTTCTGCGAGGCTAACAAAATACCATTTCAGCCTTTGCCATGGAAACCGATCGTCATGACTATGTCTGAACTACTGGCGGATCTATCTGAGAAACTGGGACCCGGTTTTACGACTCACATGAAACAGTTCCAAACTGAACTTCTTCAAGACGGATCATTGGATGGTCGAGATTATGGTCTAAAAGTTGTGGATGAGCTGGTGCGGTATCGGACATCGAAAGAGCCGATGGTGGTCGTGTTCTTTCTTCCGCCTTATTATCCCCACATATATGTAAAAGGGGAAATCGAAACCGAGAAGCGTCTATTGGCAGCGCTGAATACTGCGATCCTCGAAGCGGAGACAGAAACCAATACGCATATCATCGCGAAAAAGTTTTACCCATACATCTCTGATCTCAGTTATTTTTCGACTGGTTGTGATATGGACACTTTACGGACGCTTACAGATAATATGCCGGGTTGGGGTAACAAGTACTCATTACCATTGGATTCAATCGCGAGACTGAATCTACCAGTTGTCAATATCGGACCCACTGGAAAGGACGCTCATAAATATACGGAGCGACTACATGAAGATTATTCGTTCCAAATTGTGCCGATGTTGTTAGAAAAGCTCGTCAAGAAATTGTTGACTTTCGAAGGGAAAGGAGTTTGACATGGAATTTCGAATGGTTCCTGTGATTGTCGTCAGTTATCTTCTTGGGGCAATACCCTTCGGATACATTATCGGACGCTTGAAAAATATTGACATTACCAAAACCGGCAGCGGGAATATCGGTGCAACCAATGCGTTTCGCATCCTCGGTCCGTTTCCGGGTGCAGCGGTTCTGGTTCTGGACGCCGCAAAAGCGGCACTCGCGGCATATATCGGCCAAACCTGGGGTGGGACCAGTACAGCCGCACTGATTGCAGGCGGAACAGCCATTCTGGGGCATAGTTATTCGCCTTTTCTGAATTTCAAAGGAGGGCGAGGCGTTGCGTGTGCTGCAGGTGTTTTATTGTTCCTGATGCCTCGAGTTGTTTTGATTGAAGTGGTGATTTGGGTTACTATCATTGCAATCACCCGTTATGTTTCCTTGGGTTCGATCACCATTGCAGTGCTTTTACCCTTTGTAATCTGGCTGGATGGAAAGCCGACCAGTTATATCATATTCGGGCTATTGATTGGTGTATTTGTTGTGTACAAACATCGACCCAATATCCAACGACTATTAGCTGGGACAGAAAATAGATTTGGTAAGAAACCCTGAGTGATCTCAGGGTTTCTTCCAGAAAGGTCTGAATCATGAACACATATGATGTGGTAGTAATCGGGGGTGGCCCGGCTGGCATGATGGCTGCTGGGCAAGCTGCTCAAACAGGTGCACGGGTCCTGCTTTTGGAGAAAAATCGAGAGCCTGGCAAAAAAATTCTAATTACAGGTAAGGGTCGCTGTAATGTCACAAATGATGCAAGCACGGCTGAGCTCGTTGCGGAAATGCCTGGAAACGGACGTTTTCTGTTCAGCGCGTTTTCTGCGTTTGGCAGTCAAGAATTGCAAGCATTTTTTGAAAGATTAGGCGTGCCGTTAAAAGTCGAACGAGGGCGACGGGTGTTTCCTGTCAGTGATCAAGCAGCAGACATTCGTGATGCACTTGTTCGGTTTATTAATGTGAGCGGGGTTCATTTGGAGGCCAATTCGCCAGCTCGTGAGTTGACGCGGGTTGAGGAACATAGCTTTGAGGTGCGGCGTGATCGTGGCTCGGACATAAGGTCTCGAACTATGATTATTGCCACAGGTGGTCTTTCTTATCCTGGCACTGGTTCTACCGGGGATGGCTATCAGTGGGCTCAACATTTTGGTCACCATATTGTCACCCAGAAGCCATCTTTGGTTCAATTATTGTGCCATGAAGCATGGGTTCGCGAATTGCAGGGCCTGTCATTACGAAATGTAGCTGTACGAGCGATGATTCCTGGTGGTAGTATTATCAGCGAGGACTTTGGTGAAATGTTGTTTACGCATGATGGGGTATCGGGGCCTGCAATTTTGACATTAAGCCGTGAGATTGTCAGAACGCTGGAAGCTCACCCAACGATTCACCTTGAGTTGGATTTGAAACCGTCATTGACAGTCGACCAATTGGACCAACGTCTAATGCGTGATTTTACGCAGTTTCAGCGGAAGCAATTCAAGAACGCACTGGGGGATCTTTTACCGCGTAAACTGATACCGGTTATCATTCGTTTGTCGCAAATCCAGCCAGATAAATTTGTTCATCAAATATCAAAAGATGAACGGATGAAACTGTTGCAGCTATTGAAATCTCTTCGGATGACGATATACGGGACTTACCCAATAACTGAAGCAGTTGTGACCATGGGCGGTGTCCATACAAGAGAAATCGATCCAAAGACCATGAGTTCAAAGCTTGTGCCTGGTCTGTATTTCGCTGGAGAGGTGCTGGATGTGGACGGATACACCGGAGGTTTTAATCTGCAGGCAGCTTTTTCGACAGGATATTTGGCTGGGTGTCATGCTGCAAGGCACGCGCTGTCTGCGTTTATTGCTAATTAGAAGCGGATAGAATATAATATATTCAGGTTTCGGACCGGAAAACAATGATAGGAGCGAGTATGATGCTGAGGGCTGTTAGAGGTGCAATCACAGTGGATGAGAATACTCAAGAGGATATTCTTCAAGGGGTGCAGGCCTTGCTGGTTGCCATCCTCAAAGCTAACCACATTAGCCAGGAAGATGTGGTCAGTGCCATATTCTCTATGACACAGGATTTGAATGCAGTATTCCCTGCAGCTGGTGCCCGTTTATTAGGGTGGTCAGATATTCCATTGTTTGGTTGTGTAGAAGTTGATGTTCCAGGTAGTCTAAGCCGTTGTATTCGTGTCTTGATCCATTATGAGACGCAGGCGGAACGGAGCCAGGTTCAGCATATATATCTGCGCGATGCCGAAGCGTTGCGACCTGACTTAACTGGTGGTGAGCCCCTTTGATTATCATATTGTCATCATCTGCAAAAGAGTCCGATGCAACGGATCTGATGAACCGGTTTCCAGACATGCCGGATTCTGGCATCCATTACGATGGCGGGAGATATGTTATCCATATCTCAAAAGTGTGCGACTCTGAAACAGCATCTGCCCTCGAGGCTCATCCACTAGTGGAACGCGTGGTCAGTATTGAAGCGCCGTACTTAAGGGTGGCATCGGCCGATGGATCTGCACGCAAAGTGGTAAAGGTCGGTCGCATTGCATTTGGTGAGCCACATTTTACTGTCATCGCAGGACCGTGTGCTATTGAAAGCGAAGAACAGCTGATGGATACTGCAGTTGCAGTAAAGGCAGCCGGAGCTTCTGTTTTAAGGGGTGGGGCATATAAACCCCGGACTTCACCGTATGCTTTTCAGGGAATGGGAGAGGCGGGGCTAGTAGTCTTGAATGAGATCGGCCGGAAACTGGATATGCCCGTCGTGACTGAAGTTATGGATCCAAGGGATGTCGAACTGGTCGGGGCTTACGCTGACATGTTGCAAATAGGTGCGCGCAATATGCAAAACAGCCCTTTACTGAAAGAAGTGGGAAGTCTCGGAAAGCCGGTTCTTTTGAAAAGGCATCCCATGGCAACATA
This sequence comes from uncultured Candidatus Sumerlaeota bacterium, assembly GCA_964600665.1. Classification (GTDB taxonomy): domain Bacteria; phylum Bacillota; class SLNR01; order SLNR01; family SLNR01; genus CAZRKC01. Next base: position 18,079 of record CAZRKC010000008.1, on the reverse strand, counting down.
TGAAGAATGGTTATTAGCGGCTGAATATATCGCAGCAACCGGTAATGACCAGATTGTTCTCTGTGAAAGAGGTATTCGCACTTTTGAAACATATACACGCAATACACTGGATTTGGCTTCAGTGGCAGTGATCCAACAACTTAGCTGCTTACCGGTGATTGTTGATCCCAGTCATGGCTGCGGTCGCTGGAAATTAGTAACGCCATTGACGTTGGCTTCAGCCGCCGTTGGAGCAGACGGTGTGATGATTGAAGTTCACCCCAATCCGGAGCAGGCTTTATCGGATGGACCTCAGTCTTTGCATACGGAACGGTTTTCTCTTTTGATGGACCAACTTAAAATAATCCTCCCGATAATGGGACGGAATCTATCATAAGGCGGTGTCGTTGTATTGAAGGATCCAACCGTAATAGCCATTGATGGTCCGGCAGGCGCCGGAAAAAGCACCGTTGCTCGCGAGCTTGCCCGGAAATTGGGATATATCTATATTGATACAGGTGCGATGTATCGGGCGGTGACTTTAAAAGCACTACAGCAACAGGTATCCGTTGTGGATCATGAAGGATTGACTCATTTGGCAGAGGCATCCGATATCACATTTGCTCTCGATGAACGAAATTTAGAGGAACCTAACCGGATTTATTTGGATGGTCAGGATGTTAGTCGTCAAATCAGAACTTTGGAGGTAAGTCGGCATGTCTCCCCCGTTTCAACTGTGGCAGGAGTTCGTAGCATATTTACTGAACTTCAGCGAAAACTGGCACGACATGGCAAAGTTGTTATGGATGGTAGGGACATTGGGACAACGGTCCTACCCGATGCGGGCCTCAAAGTTTTCTTGACAGCAACCATTGAAGAAAGAGCGCGAAGACGCTATGAGGAACTTGTCAAGAAAGGCCACCAAGGCGTTTTTTCTGAAGTAATGGAGGATATCCAACGAAGAGACTCCATCGACAGTCAGCGCGAAGTATCTCCTTTAGCTCAAGCCGTCGATGCCGTTTTGATGGACACGACGGAGCTGAACATTGATCAGGTTGTGGAGCACATTATGAAATTGCACAGGGAGATGACCCATTCATGTGGTATGTAGTCATCAAGGGACTTTTCTGTTTATTCTATCGAATATTCTTTCGCCTTCGCGTGGTTCATTATGGTCAAGAGCCAGTGGAAGGGCCTGGGATCATAATCTCTAATCATATCAGTGTTTGGGACCCACCGTTGAGTGCATGTGGGTTCCGACGTCCGGTTCACTACATGGCCAAAGCGGAGTTATTCAAATATCCGGTTTTAAGTTTTGTGTTACCCCGGATCAACGTGTTCCCCGTGCGACGCGGTACAGGAGATCGAAGGGCTGTGAAGCGATCATTAGAGATTCTCGAGGAAGGCAAATTATTGGCTATGTTTCCTGAGGGAACCCGCAGCAAAGACGGTGTATTGCAAAAAGCAGAACCTGGTGCTGCTATGTTTGCATTGAAAACAAAAGCACCGGTCATACCTGTAGCTTTGATCAATGCGAACCGAATCATGAAGCCAGGTAGTTTTTTTGCTCGGCTTGAAGTGAGGGTTGGGGAGCCTGTGGATATGTCCGAGTATTATGATATGAAGGCTAGTTCGGAAGTATTGGATAAAGCAGGGGAAAAAATGATGAAAGCCATTGCAGATTTACTGGCAAAAACCGCCTGAGTGTAAGAAAGGAGGGTGTCATTGGAAATACAATTGGCTAAAACAGCTGGATTCTGTTACGGCGTGCGTCGTGCTTTGCAGTTAACCGAGGAGAGCATTCATTCTGGCACTCGCCCGTTATATAGTCTTGGTCCTTTAGTTCATAACCAACTGGTTATTGAGCGATTGCAGTCCGATGGAGTGCAAATTGTGGATGATCTGAAGATGGTTGAGAACGGGTGTGTGGTGATTCGGGCTCACGGTGTTCCCCCGAAAACCATGGAGGGATTTTCAGAAAAAGGTGTACAGGTTGTGGATGCTACTTGTCCTTATGTAAGACGTGCGCAGCAATGGGCTAAAGAGTTGGCAGAGGATGGCTATCAGGTGATTATTATCGGCGAGAGTGAGCATGCCGAAGTGATCGGACTTAAAGGCTGGGCAAATGATGAGGCATTCGTGGTCGAAACGAAACTGGACGTTGAAAGACTTCCTTATATCGAGAAGGCCGGTGTAATTGTACAGACAACCCAAACGACCGCGCTAGTGAATGAAATCATGGAAGCGTTGAAGGATAGAACTGGTTCCATCAAACTGATGAATACCATCTGCAGTGCAACCCTCGAACGCCAGGAAGAAGCGATGGTACTGGCACGACAAGTCAATGTCATGCTTGTGGTTGGAGGGCGAAACAGCGCCAACACTGCCAGATTGGCCCGAATCAGTGCCGATGAAGGAACTCGGACATATTTGGTCCAGTCCGCCGATGAGATTCAGTCTAAATGGTTTGATGTGTCAGATAAAGTTGGTATCACAGCGGGAGCATCGACACCCGAATGGATCATTAAGGGGGTTATGGATAAAATGGAAGAGCTTAAAAATGACTTGGAACAAAATGAGGACGAAGAAATAAGAGAAGGGTCAGATACACCAAATCTGGAGCCGTCAGAACCCAATGTGGGCGATGATAAGCGTGCTTTGCCACCTGAAATATTGGATTCGACAATCGACGAAGAAGATAATGATGTCGAAATAGACTATGATCAGACTTTTGTGACATTACAGCAGGGTCAGATTGTCAAAGGGACTGTTGTGCAGGTTGGCCAAAACGAAGCCCTTGTGGATGTTGGTGGATACAAATCTGAAGGCGTAATTCCTTTACAGGAACTGGTCAGTATCTGGATGAATGAACCGGATAAGATGATTAAACGAGGGGATGTCATTGATGTTTACGTCGTCAGTGTGGAAGATCAAGAAGGTCGTCTGATTCTTTCTAAAAAACGGGCGGATGATGAGAAGGCTGTGAAATCCATTGAAGAGGCCTTTAACCAGGGCCAATTGGTGCATGGCACCATCAAGGAAGTTGTAAAAGGGGGTTTACTGGTTGACATCGGGTTACAGGCATTTCTTCCTGCCTCTCAGGCATCTGATCGATATGTCGATGACCTCACCCATTTAGTGGGAGAGAGTATGAATTTTAAAATCATCGAAGTCGATATTCATAAACGCCGGGTCGTAATATCTCGCCGGAAAGCGATAGAAGAGGAATCCGCCAGTCGACTCCAAGAGACCATGGCTGCTTTGGGTGAAGGGTCAGTGGTTCATGGTATTGTTCGTCGTTTGACTGATTTTGGGGCCTTTGTGGATTTAGGTGGTATTGACGGATTGCTGCATGTCTCAGAAATGTCTTGGGGACGGATCAAACACCCTTCTGAAGTGATGCATGTTGGCGATGAATTGGACGTAAAAGTGCTTTCCGTGAACAAAGAAAACGGTCGCATTTCTTTGGGATTAAAGCAGGTTTTGCCAAATCCTTGGGAAGTTGCTGCTGCTCGCTATCCGATCGGGTCAATCGTTACGGGCAAAGTAGTTCGTTTCACCCGGTTTGGTGCATTTGTGGAAATTGAACCGGGTATCGATGGGTTACTTCACATATCGCAAATCTCCAGCAAGCGAGTAAATAAACCGGAAGAAGTTCTCGAGATCGGGCAAACGATTGAAGCAAAAGTCGTCTCACAGAACCCAGGCGAGCGGAAAATTGGCTTGAGTATCGTTGAGATGGAGCAAGATAAAGCAAAAGATGAGTATCAACGATATATCGCCAACCAAAATGATAGCGGACAGCGGATGACGATTGGCGAGCTGCTGGGAAATACGAATAAAGAAGATTGAAGCTGATTGTAGAAGCCATGATATGGGCTCATATCATGGCTTCTTTTTTGTTTTCGGTGGATGCTTCTTATGATCATCGAATGCGAAGATCGTTTTACCTTGATCTAAAATAATTCGGGCAGAGAATGACTTGCCAACCTTGCTTTTAAATCCTTTAAGAAAGTCAGTAGAGCCGGTGGTAAGCAATTTTTTTGCTTGAGTTGGAGATAGCGCTTTCCCAGCAATTCGCTTCCAAATCACAAAGTGACAATTCCGATTCGTACACCGGAACCCTTTTGCATCCTCCCGGACAACACTTTGGCAAACGGGACATAGGCCTAAAGATGTTCGCGTCGAATCGATACTGCTTTTGGGAATTGAAACAACTTGTGCCACGATTTCTTTTGTTAATAGTCGGATATCGTCCATGAACCCTGTTTGACTTTCTTGTCCACGTTCCATATCTCTTAGCCGCTTTTCCCATTCACCGGTCATTTCAGGGGAAGTGAGTCCTCCATCGGGGATTGATGCGATCAGCTGCATCCCTTTATCTGTGGGATAAATTAAGCGTTTTTTACTAATGATGTATTCGGTTTTCTTTAATTTCTCGATGATTTGTGGACGAGACGCGACAGTCCCGATACCTTTCTCTTTCATGACTTCACGAATGGACTCATCTGTGGCCTGCTTACCGGCTGTTTCCATGGCTGTTAACAGGGACCCTTCTGTAAAACGTGCCGGTGGAGTGGTTTCACCTTCTTTAATCGTCACAGTCACCACCTTTGACAGAGAACCTTGTGTCAAAGAGGGGAGGCGGGCAAGTTGATCAGCATCAGGATCGGTGATAGCCTTTTTCTGATCTCGATAAACCACTTTCCAACCAGGTGACCGTAGTGTTTTCCCTTTGGATAGAAATTGCTCATGTTCAACAATCGTAATGATTTCTTGCTCGAAATATAAAGCTGGGGGATAAAAAACAGCAATAAAACGGCGGATGATTAAATCATAAATCTTCTGCAGATCGGGCTGCAGAGGGGAATGATAGCTATAAGCTGTGGGAATGATGGCATGATGATCTCCGACTTTTTTTGCATTCACGATTCTTGCGAAGACCGCGGAATCTTGCAGTGAGGCATTTTGTATCAAAGGTCCATAGGCAGTGTGCGATATCATTTGAAAAACACTGGGTAAATCTTTGAACACTTCTGAAGTGATGTACTGACTATCGGTTCGCGGATACGTGATACGTTTCTTTTCATCATACAAAGTCTGAGCACAATTTAAAGTTTTTTGCGCTGTAAACCCAAACATGCGGTTTGCATCTTTTTGCAGCTCCGTTAAGTTATATAATAATGGCGGAAATTGTTTTGATTCCTTTTCGCTAACCTTGCTAATCAGCCCTGTTGCTCCCGTTAATTTGTTGCAAAGCTGTGTTGCGGTTTGAATATCTTGAATTCGTGAACTATCCGCACCTTGCCATTTCCCTTCATAAAGGTGACCTTGGCAGTCAAATTCGCCGATCAATTCATAGAAGCATTGTGATCGGAAATTTTGAATTTCCTGTTCACGCCGAACGATCATCGCTAAAGTGGGGGTTTGAACACGGCCCAAATTGAGTAATGCTTTAAAGTGCACGGTGTAAGCGCGAGTTGCATTGATCCCAACCAGCCAATCCCCCTGGCTACGACTGACTGCTGCAGCAGCGAGGCGATCATACTCGTGTCCTTCTTTTATCTCCCCCATGGCCTTACGGATGGCACTCGGTACCACCGATGAAAGCCAAAGTCGCTTGACTGGCTTATCCGTATCCAGCATATGATAGAGGTATCGGAAAATCAATTCCCCCTCGCGACCGGCATCACAAGCATTGATCATGCTCACTACATCCTCACGGTTGACAAGCGATTTGATTAGATCATATTGATCTTTAGCCCGGACATCGGCTTTCACCTTCAGCATAAAGCGCTGCGGGAGTATGGGTAACGTATCCATTGACCAGCGTTTGTAGCGGCGATTGTAGTCTTCAGCGTCGTATAAGTCGATGAGGTGCCCGTATACCCAGGTAATGAGATACCCTTGGCATTCATAATAACCTTTACTCTTTTTGCACTGACCAATCACATCAGCAATCGCTTCAGCGACGCTCGGTTTTTCGCAAACAATCAGAGTACACTGGTTCATACGATACCGCCTTCCTATCTTGGTCTGGATGTGTACTTATTGACTTAAAGCATGTAATGAAGGATAATAAGGGCAGTAATGAGTGACTTACTGGAGGCATACGGATGGACAAACCCCGAATCCTGATCAAGGAAGTTCAGACAGGCAGCATCGCCGAGGAAGCTGGGATTTTGCCCGGAGATTTTTTGTTGACCATTAATGGTGAAAGCCCGGAGGATATTATTGATTACCAATACTTGGTTGCAGATGAAGAAGTCACATTGGTATTGGAGAGTCAAAATGAAACGGTGGTCATCGATATTGAGAAGGATTACGAAGATGACCTGGGTATGGTCTTCGACTTTTCTTCCTTTTCTCCTATCAGAACTTGTGAGAATGCATGCGATTTCTGTTTCGTCGACCAACTCCCTCCCCACATGCGTCCCAGTCTTTATGTCAAGGATGATGATTATCGCTTTTCGATTATTTCGGGTAACTTTATTACCCTGACCAACCTAACAGAACGAGATTTGGAACGAATTATCCGGATGCGGCTAAGTCCATTGCATATATCCGTGCATGCAACAGATCCTGGGATTCGGACTGAGTTGATGAAAAACGTTAAAGCAGGTGGGATCCTAGCGGATATTGCCCGTTTGGCAAACGCGCAAATTACCATGCATATTCAAATCGTACTCTGTCCAGGACGGAATGATCAGGATGTTTTAGATGAAACTTTGCGAGATTTAGGAGAGTATTGGCCATGGGTACGATCAATCGGGATTGTACCGGTGGGTCTAACAGGTTATCGAACGCATCTTCCAGCACTGGTTTCGGTTGACCGTGTTAGTGCGAATGCAATTATTTGTCAGATTGATCACTGGCGACAGTACTTCGAGAGTACAATCGAATATCCAATGGTATTTTTGGCCGATGAGTTTTTCGGTAAAGCAGGGTTACAAGTTCCTGGTCGAAACTATTATATGGAATTTCCCCAATTGGATAATGGAATCGGTATGGTGCGCCTGCTCTTAGATCGGGTACGATTTGATTTTGAGACGGTACCTGTACCCATTAATCATCAGACATGCTTAACTTGGGTCACAGGAACGGCAGCTGCACCGACGATTCTTCAGGTTGCGAATACGGTATCTGCTGCAACCGGGATGACGATTCAAGTCTACCCGATAGAGAATCACTTCTTTGGGGGAGAAATTTCGGTGAGCGGTTTATTAACCGGGCAGGACATTGCGGCAGGACTCGGTGGAAAAGACTTAGGCAAGGCCTTGCTGATTCCCTCATCTGCGGTGGATGATCATGGTGATTACTTGCTGGATGATTGGAAGGTCTCAGAATTATCGAACCGATTGAAGGTACCTATCTATATTGCAGATGAATTAGGGAATGATCTGAAAAGTATACTGACTGCAGTCGCAGAATTGGAGTGATTCATGTGAAACCAATCGTTGCCGTTGTTGGCCGACCGAATGTCGGTAAATCAACCCTATTTAACCGTATTATCCAAAAGCGATTAGCAATCGTTGAAAGTGAATCCGGGATCACGAGAGACCGGCTTTATGCAGACAGTGAGTGGGAAGGACGATCTTTTGTGATCGTTGATACGGGGGGAATTGATTTATCCGTTGATGATGTGATGGCCCCACACATTCGGAAGCAAGCAGAAATGGCTGTTGCCGAAGCCCATGTCATAATTTTTGTGGTCGACGGACGTGCAGGCATTACAAGTGGAGATATCGATGTTGCAGAGGTGTTGCGCCGATCAGATAAACCGGTGATTCTCGCAGTCAACAAAATGGATACCCACGAGCGATCCATGGATATGTATGAGTTTTACGCATTAGGATTTGATAAATGTGTGCCGATATCAGCTGCCCACGGTTTAAATGTTGGTGACCTGCTGGATGAAGTGGTCGCTTTCTTCCCTGATGTTGAAAATGAGGAAGCAGTGGATGATGACCGCATTCGTATCAGTGTCATCGGTCGGCCGAATGTCGGGAAATCGTCTCTCATCAATGCATTGCTGGGTGAAGATCGGATGATCGTCAGTGATATCCCCGGTACAACCCGGGATGCTATCGATTCGGTTGTTGAACACAATGGAGCGGAATTGGTCTTCATCGACACTGCGGGCATGCGGCGAAAAAGCAAAGTCGACCCTACAGTGGAGCGATATAGTGTTTTAAGAGCATTGCGGGCGATTGATCGATCAGACATTGTTTTGCTGGTTTTGGATGCATCACAGGAGATTGCCGAGCAGGATCAGCGGATCGCTGGATACGCCCATGAGGCTGGTAAGGCAGCCATCATTGTCATGAATAAATGGGATCTAGTGGAGAAGGACCCAAAAATTGCTGAGACATACCGTGCAAAAGCAAAACAGAATTTAGCATTTATGAGTTATGCCCCGGTTGTATTTGTGTCCGCCAAGACAGGTCTACGGGTTGGCAAGATTCTGGACCTGATCGAGAAAACAGCCCATCAGTATTTTATGCGTTTATCAACTCCTGTGCTCAATGATTTGATTCGCGAGGCACTGGGTGTCAACCCGCCGCCGACAGATAAAGGCAAACGGCTGAAGATCCTCTATGCGACCCAAACTGGGGTGAAACCACCAACTTTTGTTTTTTTTGTCAATGACCCGGAACTGGTGCATTTCTCGTATCGAAGATATCTGGAGAATAAGTTGCGTGAATCTTTCGGATTTGAAGGAACACCATTGCGTTTAATTATGCGAAAACGAGAATAGCAAACACAGGAGGTACCCTCATGAGTCAAATCGGTTTAATCGGAGCTGGTGGATGGGGCACAGCCCTGGCGATTATTCTTGCCAAGAAAGGGCACGAGGTTCAATTATATGCTCGCCGGAATGAGTTTGCTGAAGTATTGAACAACGATCGTGAAAACAAGAAATATTTGCCAGGAGCAAAATTTCCGGAACAACTGGCCGTCACGCATGCTATGCACACTGCAGTCAAAGGAGCAGATTTAGTGCTCATTGCCGTCCCATCCCATGCGATGCGGGACACTGTAAAGGAACTACGGCATCACGTGTCCTCTGATGTGAAAATTGTCAGCATGGCCAAAGGTCTTGAGAAAGATAGTTTTCTGCGTATGTCGCAAGTGATTTCAGAAGAATTGCCTCAGACACCGGTGGAGCATATTTGTGCACTATCAGGCCCCAATCTGGCAGAAGAAGTCAGCAGAGGGATTCCCACTGCCACTGTAGTGGCATCAAAAGCCAAATCAGTAGCATGCGACGTTCAGGCAATGCTGATGACTCCAACTTTACGAGTGTATACCCATCATGACTTGATTGGTGTCGAAACAGGTGGGGCTTTAAAGAATATCATTGCCATAAGTGTGGGTATTGCTGATGGTCTTGGATTTGGTGATAATACGCGAGCGACATTGATAACCCGTGGTTTGGCAGAGATAGCCCGGTTGGGTTTTGTCATGGGAGGAGAGTTACTGACATTTGCGGGACTATCAGGTTTGGGCGATTTGGTATGCACATGCACGAGTCCTCACGGCCGGAATCACTCTGCTGGGATCCGGATCGGAAGAGGAGAACGCATTGCAGATATTCTGGCCGGTACCGATATGGTTATCGAAGGCGTGAAAGCCACTCAAGTGGGGTATGCCCTGGCAGCTAAATATCAGGTGGACCTTCCTATTACGCGAGAAACTTATCAAGTGCTATATGAAGGCAAAAAACCCGCCGATGCAGTGATCAGCCTGATGGCTCGGGAAGGGAAATATGAAATCGAAGAATCATCGACTTTGAGAAAACGGGAATGGGAGCAAGCATAAATTTCTGACGATTGCAATGATCATTCATCCAGGATTCAATTTTTAAATGCATTTCTTAAGCTGTTTGTGGACCAATGAGGTCTTTTATTGAGAAAAGTGCTGAAATATAACGAATTTTATGATTTATTTCGATAAGAAAGAAGGAATAAAATGGAGTTCGTGGAATGATAAAATTGTCGTAATCCTGCAAGTGATGTGGGTTCTGGTATCTTTTACACCTTAAAATTTTGAGGGAGGTGACAGTATGACAAAAATGGAATTGATTGAACGGGTAAGTGAAAAGTCAGGGTTCTCGAAAAAGGACGCAGGTAAAGCTATCGCAGCGGTATTTGATTCCATGAGTGATGCTCTGGCCGAAGGTGGAAAGGTTCAACTAGTCGGGTTCGGGAGTTTCGAAGTCAAACAAAGACCGGCGCGTAAAGGCCGCAATCCCCAAACCGGTGAGGAAATCGCCGTTGGTGAACGTAAAGTGCCGGTATTCAAACCCGGGAAAAACCTGAAGGATATGGTTAATAAATAAGCAATCATACCATGGGTTAAAGGAAGCTTCCTTTGAAATAAAAGGAGCTTTCTTTTTTTGTTGGAGAGGAAGTACAATATAAATGGCGAATTAGCGGTATAAAGGGGGAATATCGTCCCAAACAGGCCTAAAAGCATTTTGTTAGAGAATTGTGTCCATGGTATAATGTCTCTCATATGTAGAAAAGTGTCCCCCCACTATAGACAGCGAGGTGAGACCATTGATAGAGGATAAAAATGCGTTTTATGTGATCAAGTGGGAGTTTTTACCTGATGTTTATCGTAAGACCCTCATGGTCAAAGAGTTATTAAGCAAAGGAATGGCGAAAACGGTCAACGAAGCCGTACAGGAAGTGGGAATCAGTCGAAGTGCTTACTATAAATATAAAGATGGTGTGTTCCCTTATTATCAGATGAGTGAAGGGCGAATTATTACGCTTTCTTTCTATTTAGAACATCGTCCCGGTACGTTATCGAAAGTCTTAAACACAATTGCTCAAGCTGGCGGGAATATCATTATGATTAATCAAGGTATTCCTCTGCAAGGGGTGGCGTATGTATCCATATCCATCGAAACGCTCAACTTGGAATGTTCAGCTGAGGACTTAATCAATCGAATCAAGAAATTGGATGGGACTAAAAAGGTTGAGTTACTGGCTCAGAATTGATAATTGAGAAAGGATGACGGTCATTGGGACATTGCTTGCAAGGAATTGGTTTTTTAGGTTTTGGTACTGTTGGATACGGTGCTTATACGATTATGAAGGAGAAGAAGCAGACGATTGCGGATAGAACCGGGGTCAATTTAGTTCCGATACGAGCTTTAGTTCGAGATATGAAAAAATCTAGGTCTGTCGACCCCGATTGCCTGGAATTTTCAACAGACATCAACACAATAACCAATGATAGCAATATCCATATTGTGATAGAAGCAATGGGAGGCGTATCGCCGGCATTCGAGTATATCTCTGCCTGTTTGTTGAGCGGGAAACATGTAGTCACTGCAAATAAAGAAGTGATGGCCAAGCATGGGAAAGAAATCCATCTGCTGGCAGAACAATGTGGCCGGCTTGTTTTTTTTGAAGCATGCGTTGGTGGCGGGATCCCTATTATTCAAACATTGGAAACGTGCCTCCATGGAAATGACTTTAGTCGATTTGCAGGGATTATCAACGGTACGACCAATTACATTTTAACGAAAATGGAACAGGAAAATTCAGATTTCTCCAATGCACTGAAAGACGCCCAAGTTTTGGGTTACGCTGAAAGTGATCCGACGGCGGATGTTGATGGGTTTGACACACTATATAAAGTGGTCCTTTTATGCGAAGTTATGTTCGGTGTTTATGTTGACTGGATGGATATACCAAGAAAAGGAATTCAGCAGATTCGGAAAAGTGATATGGAATTTGCAAAAACGCATGAGTATCGTATCAAATTAATTGGCATGGCCGAGCAAAACAGTGATGGAATTTTTGCAAGAGTTGAGCCAATGATGCTACCAAAGAGTCATCCATTAACTGCTGTAAACGATGTATACAATGGGATTATGGTCACAGGGGATCATGTTGGAGATTTAATTCAAATCGGTCGGGGGGCAGGTAGTTTCCCAACTGGGAGTGCAGTGGTCAATGATGTCATACGAGTAGCTAATCATTCAGCTTCTTTATCAAAAAGGCAGCAGCGGTCCACTAAACTTTCGGTTTCCAGTGGGAAACGGACTCGACCCATCCCGTACTATCTACACTGGAATCATTATGCAGATCCTGCGTTATTCCCTCTCAGAATTAAAGAGATGATCCTTTCAGTTATGGAGCATCCGACAGACGGCATGTTTTTCATAACGCATCGAATCAACGAAGATGAAATAATGTGGTTGAGCGCTCACTTAGACAACCTGCAAGAGAGAGATAGCAGCTTGCTCGTGATGCCAATGGACGTATTTTAGGGAGGTAGAGATATGATTTCTGTTAGGATTCCAGCGACGACAGCCAACCTCGGACCTGGATTTGACACACTCGGTATGGCATTACAGTTGTATAATGAAGTGGAACTTATGTATTCTTCCAATGGCAGCAGCATCGAAATTGTGGGTGAGGGTGCGCACTCTCTCCCTCGAAATGAAAACAATATCGTCTATCAATCGATCGCAAAATTTTATGCTTATCTTGGGAAAGCTATGCCAGGTTTAAAAATCCGAACGATCAACCGGATCCCTCTTGCGAGAGGTCTTGGCAGTAGCTCCGCAGCGATTATTGGGGGATTGTCAGCTGCCAATGCTTTGGAGGGCAGTCCCTTTAACCAGAATGTGATCTTAGACCTTGCGATGGAGCTTGAAGGGCATCCAGATAATATTACGCCAGCCTTGGTCGGTGGATTGACAATCTCTTGTGTGGAAGGGAATAAGGTTCATTATATTAAAACCAATCCTCCACCAGAACTCAAAGCAATCGTGGCAATCCCGGACTTTCAGGTAGCAACAGCGGATGCACGGAAAGTCCTTCCTGTGCTTGTGTCGTTGCATGATGCGGTTTTCAATGTCAGTCGTTCATCTTTAGTCGTGGCATCGATGATGTCAGGACAATTGTCCCTTTTGGAATCGGCTATGCAAGATCGACTTCATCAACAATATCGGGCTGGATTGATCCCTGGACTGGAAGATGTATTTGCGAGTGCCCGTGAAGCAGGGGCATTGGCTGTGGTAATCAGTGGCTCCGGACCAACTGTCATTGCTTTTGGAACAGAAAGTCTTGCAAGCATCGGCGAAGGAATGAAAAACGGATTTGCGAAAAACCAAATCAGTTGTAAAATCGTTGAAACAGGGATATGTCTGGAGGGTACACGAATTATTTCATAAAGCGATTGTTTGAACGGATGTGCAGCCAAGGAGCAGGAGGTAGTTTTATGGCAATCATTGTACAAAAATTTGGTGGAAGCTCCGTGGCCACCCCTGAAAAAATCAAGGATGTGGCTCATCGGGTTATCGAAACGAAGAATGAAGGACATCAGGTAGTTGTCGTCGTCTCTGCGATGGGAGACACAACCGATCAACTGATACAAATGGCAAAACAAGTGACTGATAATCCATCAGATCGAGAGATTGATATGTTACTGGCAACCGGAGAACAAGTTTCGATTGCTCTGTTGTCAATGGCTATCGCGACTGAAGGGGAATCGGTTATCTCATTAACAGGCCCGCAAGTCGGCATTATTACGAACGCTGTGCATCGTAAGGCACGCATCGTGGAGGTACACAGCCAACGAATCACACAGGAATTGGAAGAAGGGAAAATCGTCATTGTCGCAGGGTTTCAGGGAATGAATTCGAATCATGATATTACGACTTTAGGTCGGGGCGGGTCTGATACAACAGCGGTCGCATTAGCTGCTGCAATTAAAGCAGACATCTGCGAAATCTTCACGGATGTGGAAGGTGTATTTACTGCGGATCCCCGGATAGTACCAGATGCGCGTAAACTGAACGAAGTTTCCTATGATGAAATGTTGGAAATGGCCAGCCTGGGTGCGGTCGTATTGCAACCCCGAGCGGTGGAGTATGGGAAAAACCATCAAGTGGCCATTCATGTCAGATCAACTTTTAGCAAAAACCCTGGAACCATTGTAAAGGAGGTCAATCAAGTGGAGAAAGAACTGGTGGTTAGCGGCGTAACTTGTGATAAACATGTAGCCAAAGTTGCAATTCTTGAAGTGCCTGACCGGCCTGGTGTTGCCAGTCGTGTTTTCGAAGCATTGGCCGATGAGAATGTAAGTGTCGATATGATTATACAAAGCATCAAACGTGACTCAGTCAACGACATTTCTTTTACCGTATCAGAAGATGATTTAAAGCGTGCAGTTACTGCCATGCAAAAACTCTCGGATGGATTTGATGCAAAAGGCGTCGTTTATGATATGAATGTGGCGAAGATTTCAATTGTCGGCGCTGGACTGGGTGGTAATCCATCGGTAGCTGCAAAAATGTTTCGCGCAATGGCTGACAATCATATCAATATCGAAATGATCAGTACTTCGGAAATAAAAATTTCATGTTTGATTCAAGAACGATTTGCAGAACAGGCAGTCATCGCGATCCATGACATCTTTGATTTGGGGAATATGGCATTATCATCGACTTCTTAATTGCTTTCGAATATTTGTGCGGTAAAAGAACAGCCTTCGAGCTGTTCTTTTTATTTGGGTGTTACCGATTAGAAAATTATGCGTGGTATAATAATAAGAGAAGGGAATGTTGTCTTGAGAGATGGAAGGGGGATTCACATGCGGATAAAAGATCACCCGATTTTGTCGTTCAACTTGGAACCGGTGATAAAATTTACCTTTAATGGTGAGTGTTTGCATGGAGTGATGGGGGATACGATTGCTTCTGCGTTACATGCCGCAGGTGTGTGGACTTTGAGTCACAGCCCCGAGAAAAACCGACCGAGAGGTCTATTTTGCGCAATCGGTAACTGTTCTTCATGTATGATGGAGGTTGATGGAGTATCCAATGTTCGAGTATGTGTTGAACCTTTGCGGGAAGGCATGGTTGTGAAAACCCAAATCGGGAAGGGTGATCCATATGAGGCAAACTGAGGTGCTGATTATCGGTGGAGGTCCGTCCGGCTTATGTGCGGCGATCGAAGCGGCTGGGGCAGGCGCTCAAGTCACTCTGATGGAACGGTATGGTTCATTGGGTGGTCAGCTGCCAAAACAAACGCATCGATTTTTTGGCTCTAAATCCCAATTTGCTTCTCTCCGGGGTTTTGAGATCAGTCATAAACTTCGTGAACAGGTTGAGTCCTACCATGGTATCGATGTATTAATCAATACGACTGCTTTGGGTCTGTATGCGGATCATGTGGTCACGGCAGATTGTAACGGGGTTTATCAAAAATTTAAGCCAGAAGCCATAATTTTAGCCACAGGAGCCAGTGAGAAATACTTATCATTTGCGAATAACGATTTGCCAGGAATTTATGGCGCGGGTGCTGTGCAGACCTTAATGAACATTCATGGTGTAAAACCTGGGCATAGAGCAATCATGGTCGGAGCAGGCAATATCGGTCTTATTGTCAGTTACCAACTGATTCAAGCAGGTGTGGATGTGGCGATGGTTGTGGAGGCTGCTCCCCGGATTGGAGGATATTTGGTCCATGCGTCAAAATTAAGGCGCCTTGGGGTTCCGATCCGAACCAGAAGCACCGTGATCGCAGCACATGGCAATGACAGAGTGGAGGGGGCAACCATTGCTGATCTAGATGATCAATGGGAAATCATACCAAATACGGAGAAATTCATTCCGTGCGACTTGATATGTGTTTCGGTCGGATTATCATCATTAACCCAGTTAGCATGGCAGTCTGGATGTGAGATGAAATATACTGCTGCATTGGGTGGGTTTGTGCCGTTAAGGGATGAATTGATGATGACCACACGAGAGGGACTTTTTGTGGCTGGTGATGTCGCTGGAATTGAAGAAGCAAGCAGTGCCATGATTGAAGGGAAGATCGCGGGGCTTTCAGCTGCTCGGTATGCTGGCTACGAGCATCCTCATTTTCGACAGTTGATTCGAGAGGCAAACGATCAACTGTCAAATTTGAGAGCCGGTCCCGAAGGATTGCGAATCCGGACAGGGATTAGGGAAGTGATGGTTTCCGTAAACACTCGTGCATCCGATGATTCGGCTAACGAAACACTGCAACCTCAAATGGTGGATGACTATGCTCGTACGGGTATTGCCGGGCCGTCTGAAATCGATCGGATTTGGCCTTCCGGCTCAATTTTAAAGGAAGGGCCAAAAGCAATCATTGAGTGTTTACGGGAGATACCATGTGACCCTTGTTTTTACGCATGCCCTTCTGGTGCAATTCTATCGTTTGAGGATATCAATGATATTCCGCGAATTGATCATCATATATGCAGTGGATGTGGGCTCTGTGTGACTCAATGCCCCGGTTTGGCCATTCGAATCGTTGATATGTTGGCAAGTGATATTGAAGCATACGTAACCGTACCGTATGAACAATTGCCACGGCCAGAAGTTGATCAGGAAGTTGAAGTCCTCGGCAGAGATGGGAGTCGAGTAGGCCTCGGGAAAATCGTAAAAGTAAAAAGCGCTGAGTATCAAAATAAAACAATGCTCGTAACTTTTGCCGTTGCGAGAAACATCGTTCGGGATGCTGTTTCTTTTCGAGTAATCAATAGTAAAGAATCGAATTTTACGGATGATGACACGATTATCTGCCGGTGTTCTGATGTGACCCGGGGTGATATTCGTCGGTTAATCCAGGAAGGATATCGGACATTGGATGAAATCAAACGCCTCTCCCGGGCTGGGATGGGTCCGTGCCAAGGACAAACTTGTAGTTTACTTATCATGAAAGAAATTTCTGAGATGACAGGAATGCCGATGGAAAGCATTGCCCAAGGAACGGCGCGACCTCTGATACGATCCATGAAACTGGGTGACATTGCCGATGGATCGGAAAGGAAGTGCAAATGATGAATAAAACTGCGGATGTGGTCATTATTGGCGGCGGTATTTCAGGGGCGACGATTGCGTATTATTTGACGAAGAAAGGTGTTCAAAATGTAATATTGATTGAGAAAGATTATATTGCAGGAGGAGCTACGGGGCGATGTGGTGCGGGAATTCGACAGCAATGGGGAACAAGGATGAATTGCCTGGTGGCTCGATATTCCTGTGAAGCATTTGAAGGGGCGCAGGAGGAATTGGGATATGAGCATGATATTGAGTTCAAACAGAGTGGATATTTACTGTTAGCCAGTAGTGAAAAGGAAGCATTGCAATTTCGAAAAAATGTTTCATTACAGAATTCGCTGGGGATCCAATCAAGACTATTGGATAATGATGAGGCAAAAGAAGTCGTGCCATTCCTTAATACAGACAGAATTGTCCAGTGTGCATTCCATCACAAAGATGGTCATCTTAATCCATTCCATACAACTCAGGCATATATCAACGCAGCACGACGTAATGGTGCAGAAATCATGACACATACAACTGTTACGGGGATCAAAACCCAAGGAGGGAAGATTACGCTTGTTGAAACTTCTCGTGGTAACATCAGTAGCCCAGTAGTTGTCAATGCTGCAGGTGGATGGTCCCAGCAGATTGCGGAAATGGTTGGCGTCAATTTACCGTTGTATTCCAAACGCCATGAGATACTTATTACTGAACCTTTGGATCCTATCCTCAAGCCAATGGTCATATCATTCTCGTTGAATTTCTATTGTCAGCAGGTTCCGCATGGGGGGTTTATTATGGGGAGTGGTGATGAAAATGCACCGCGGGATCTGCGTCAAAATTCAAGTTGGGAATTTTTAGAGGGGATATCAAAAACTGTGACTGAGGTGCTGCCGCCCCTCAGAAATGCAAGAGTGTTGAGGCAATGGGCTGGACTTTATAATATGTCGCCTGATAAACAACCAATTTATGGGCCAGTTGATGGGACCGATGGATTCTTCGTTGCCTGTGGATTCAGTGGTCATGGTTTTATGTTTGGACCTGCAACGGGATTAATTATCTCAGAGTATATTTTAGGTGAACAATTAACCTTGCCTGTAGAAGCGTTGACACTTAGCCGATTTGCAGAAGGTAATTTAATTATGGAACCTTCTGTTGTTTAGTTTCCTTCTCAAATGCATTCTGGTGGGGTGATCTATTATGTGCTTTGACACATACATCAATTGAAGAATTAAGTGCGAATAATCATAGGAATCCATAATAATGCTTTTG
>CAZRKC010000007.1:0-94928 GCA_964600665.1 uncultured Candidatus Sumerlaeota bacterium | reverse complement strand
GTCGCCGCCAGAGTACTTTTATTAAAATGCCCTCACTCTTTGTGAGGGCGTTTTTATTCAAAAATGATAATTCGAATAGCTTGAGTTTTCTCCAATAATATGAAAAAATATAGTAGTGACTAAGTAAACTCTGTGGGGGTTATCTGATGAATGCTCGAGTCGTTAATCAGAATGAAATAGAAACTTACAATAGTTATATTGCTCATGCGCAGAAGAACCATTTTTTGCAGTCATGGGAATGGGGTACTTTAAAAGAACAAACGGGGTGGAGCGCTATACGAGTCATTGCTGAAGATAGAGGGGTCATAGTTGGAGCATTACAATTATTATCGCGAAAACTACCGATTTTAAACCGGACCATCATATATGCTCCACGCGGACCAATCATTGATAACTTTGATATTGATATAATGAAAGAAATCATTCAAGCAACACGAAAGATTGCTAAAGAAACAAATGCGATATTCCTGCGGATCGATCCAGATATTCGTGTCGATGATATAACGACTGTTAATAGATTAAGGGAAGTTGGATTTGTACATCGCGTTCAGAGTAAGAATTTTGAAGGTGTGCAACCCCGTTTCGTCTTCAGGCTCTCTATTGAGAAAGACTTAGAAGAAATTTTCGGGAAGTTTGAAAGTAAGACGCGATATAATATCCGTTTAGCTGAAAAGAAAGGAGTCGTGATTGTCTCAGAATGTACAAAAGATGATTTGGCAACTTTTTATAATATTTTAAAAGTGACAGCAGTGCGCGATAGATATGTAATTCGAGCTTACTCGTATTACGAATCTATATGGGATATATTTGTCACTACCGGTAAGGCAAAGCTTTTCATGGCGGAATACAACGGCGAATATATCGCGGGTGCGTTGTCTTTTATTCTGGGTGATAAAGTATGGTATATTTATGGTGCTTCATCTAATGAACACAGAAATGTAATGCCAAACTACGCTGTTCAATGGGAAATGATTAAATGGGCTAAAAGTAATGGTTGCACAATTTATGATTTCCGCGGTATCTCTGGAGATTTCAATCCAGAGAACCCACTGTATGGCTTATACAGGTTTAAAAAAGGGTTTAACGGAGATTTGATTGAATTTGCAGGGGAATTTGATTTGATATATTCACCTGTGTACTATCATTTATGGAATAATGTAGAACCTTTGTACAAAAAATTACGGCACTCAATCAGGAGATTGAAAAGGATCCTGATGAGGAAGAAGCCTTCATATCAGGAGGCGATAACAGATGATTGAAGTATTGAAAGAGATCCCCGAAGGTTTTTATCCCCGATGTTGGATTGAAGTAAATTTAGATAATATCGAAAAAAACTATCATAAACTTAAAGCAATCATCCCAAATAAGGTTAAAATGATGGCTGTTATCAAAGGTAACGCATATGGGCATGGCATTATTCCAGTTGCCGCATTTCTGGAGTCTATTGGTATATCTTATTTTGGAGTATCCCTGCCGGAAGAAGCGATTAAACTACGCGAACATGGAATTCGTGTGCCAATTCTTATTCTGAGTCCGACATCCAAGTATACACTAAAAGAAGTAATGAAGTTATCAATTACGTCATCAATTGGATCTTTTGAAGAATTCGCAAATTTCGAAAAGCTAGCAGAAGATTTCGATGTCAAACCAAAGTTTCATCTGGAAGTTGACACTGGAATGGGACGATATGGAATCGATTCGTCCACTGCCATTGATTTAATTATTCGGGCTGCTGAGAGTAAATGTACCGAGCTTGAGGGCCTATATACCCACTTTGCAAGTGCTAATGATTCTAAAAGTGGACTATTTAAAAAGCAACTAGATAAGTTTAAAAAGCTAGTTACAGAAATATCTGAGAGAGATGTTCGAATTCCTTTGATTCATTGTTGCAATAGTGCAGCAACTTTCCGAGATAAAGAGGCTCATTTTGATATGGTTCGCATTGGGACTGCTCTATATGGTCAGAAATTCGACAATGAAGCGAGTCAGGACTTGATCTCTGCGTGGCAATTCAAAACGAGGATCAATCAAATCAAACTCATGAAAAATGGCTCTAACATTGGATATGGGGATGATGTGATCTTAAAGTCGGATAGACGTGTGGCGGTCATTCCAGTTGGTTATGCGGATGGAATCATGGTGCAATCTATGCAACGTGCATACAAGGCCTTCGATGCAATCAAGCTTTCGAGCAAGGAGTTAGCAAAATACTTCGGATTATCGCGCACACAAGAAGCAGTACTTGTCAATGGAAAGAAAGCTGCGATCATATCACGGATAGGTATGCAACATATTGTTTTTGACATATCCAGTCATCCTGAGTTAAAAGTTGATGATCAAGTCAGAGTTCGGGCAAGGACAGCAGGGGTCGATTCAAATATTGTTAGAATGTACAAGAGAAATGACCACTGGTATATATTCGTGGAGAATGGCAATTAGAAGCATAGGGGTGATGAACGTGATTGAAAAAAGGATTGAGAGCACAGTTAATTGGCTGAGGGATAAAGTGAGGGAATCTCATTCAGATGGATTGCTTGTTGGGGTATCTGGCGGAATTGACTCTGCAGTTTGTGCATTTTTAATTAAAAAGGCAATGCCTGATTGTTCTCTTGCAGTCGTCCTCCCATGTAAAAGCAATCCTCAGGACAAAATTGATGCTGACCAGGTAGTTAAAGCATGCGGGATTCACAAAGAAGTGATCGATTTGTCAGATAGCCATGATTTATTATTGAATAAAATTCAGGCATCATCAGTTATGCAAGCGGCAAAGATCTCAGAAGCAAGCATGCAAATGGTTGATGCAAATTTGAGAGCACGAATTCGCATGTGTACTCTTTATGCATTTGCAAATGCCAAGAACTATCTTGTTGTAGGTACAGATAACGCGGCAGAACTACACACTGGATATTTTACAAAATATGGTGATGGGGGTGTGGACATACTCCCTCTTGCGAACCTTTTAAAACGTGAAGTCAGGCAGTGGGCAGTTTCTCTCGGTGTTCCGCAATCGATCATTGAAAAAGCACCATCTGCAGGTTTATGGATTGGGCAAACGGATGAAGCCGAGATGGGCGTTACATATAATGAAATAGATCGCTATTTATCAGGAGAAATAATCTCTGATGTAGATCAAGCAATTATCGACCGATTGCATAACCGAAGCCACCACAAAAGGCAACTCCCCGCAATTCCACCTAAATTTGATTAAGTTTATCGAATTGGAGGGTATATCATGTCAGGTCATTCAAAGTGGTCAAACATAAAACACAAAAAAGCAAAAGTTGATGCACAACGTGGCAGTGTCTTTACAAAGATAAGTCGTGAAATTTCAGTTGCTGCAAAGCAAGGCGGTGGCAATCCTGAATCGAATTTTAGATTGAAAATTGCAGTTCAAAAGGCAAAAGAGGCAAATATTCCAAATGATAATATTCAAAGAGCTATCATTAAAGGTATTGGTGATAACGAGAATGCAAACTACGAGGAAATTGTATATGAAGGGTATGGCCCCGGAGGATCGGCATTTTTGTTGGAAATCTTAACGGACAATAGGAATCGGACTGCGGGAGACATTCGGCATTTGTTCAGTAAGAACAGCGGTAATCTGGGTGAAACGGGCTGTGTCAGCTGGATGTTCGATAAAAAAGCATATTGGGTTGTTGAGGACAATAAAGTTGACGAGGATACTCTGATTGAGCATTTGATTAATGCTGGTGCAGAAGATGTTCAGTTTGATGGAACTTCAGTGGAAATTTTATCTGCAGTTGATACGTATAATCAAATCGCGACTTTGTTGGAGGAACTTAAGCTTGATCCTGCCGTTTCGGAAATATCAATGATACCGAGAACAGTAGTCCTGTTAGAGGAAGAGGATCTTGCATTAGCGATGAAATTGATAGACCTCTTGGATGCTCATGACGATGTGCAGAATGTCTTTACAAATATCGATTAGGAACTCAGGATGTTCGCCGAAAATATCGCTTCAACGGGTGTTTTCGATTTATTCACGGAACTTAGAGGATAATGTTTGCTTTTGTTGAACTTAAGCCGGGAAGGGGGTTCGAAGGCATGCGAATCATGGGAATCGACCCTGGGACGGCTATTGTTGGATACGGCATTATTGAAAAACAGGGTATTAATGTAAATGTGGTTGAATATGGATGTATACGAACACATGCCAAAGAGCCGATGCCAAACCGGTTGATGCAGATTTATAGCCAAATCCAGTGTTTGATTAAGCAATTTAATCCTGATTTGATTGCAGTTGAAGAACTGTTCTTCAATACAAATGCAAAGACAGCGTTGGCAGTTGGTCAGGCCAGAGGGGTTATTATCCTGGCAGGTGTCAATGAGGGGATCGACATTTGCGAATATACTCCCCTTCAGGTTAAACAGGCAGTAGTGGGATATGGACGAGCTGATAAAAAGCAGGTGCAGTATATGGTAAAGACACTATTAAATCTAAGAGAAACCCCGAAGCCAGATGATGTGGCTGACGCTCTTGCGATATCGCTATGTTGTATGCAGTCATATAGATGGGAAGATCAAACGAAAGCTGGGGCCAGACAATGATTGGAATAATTAAGGGGATAGTTCATTCAATTCAAAAAGATCATGTGATCGTTTTAACAGGTGGTGTTGGTTTTCAAATATTCATACCCTACAGAACGTTGGTGACCATTCCATCGGTAGGAGAATCAATTGAACTACATACGCAATTGATTGTGAGGGAGGACAATCTTCAGTTGTTTGGTTTTATCCAAGAAGACGAGAAAAAGGTTTTTGAAATGTTGGTCGATACACAAGGGCTTGGCCCGAAGACAGCCCTTAACATATTAACATCATATGACCCTTACAGCATCAGAGAAATTATCCTAAATGATGATGTCACATCATTAACGACCATCTCAGGCATAGGCAAGAAAACCGCTCAAAGAATAATTCTAGAGCTAAAAGAGAAAATGCACCGTTTTCTTCCCGATATGGACCATGTCCCGGTAGAAAAGGTTTCGGCGATGAAAGATAGCTTTAATGAGGCGAAAGAAGCACTTCTTGTTTTAGGTTATAATAGCCAAGAAGTTGATAAAGCAATTAGGGAAATTGCTAAATCGGGTATCAAAGCCCATAACACCCAAGATATTATAAAGCGTGCTTTGAATTACATTAAAGCTAACTAGGGGCTGAAACAAATGGATGAGAGAATTGTTTCACCGGATTATAGTAGCGATGATATTAGTTTGGACCTCAATTTGAGACCCAAATACCTGTCAGAATATATTGGCCAAAATGACATCAAGCGAAATTTGGAAATCTTCATTGAAGCAAGTAAAAAGAGAAATGAATCCCTTGATCATGTCCTTCTCCATGGATCTCCGGGTTTAGGGAAAACAACATTAGCTCATATCATTGCAAACGAGTTATCATCGAACATTCGATTGACTTCAGGCCCTGCAATAGAACGGCCAGGGGACTTAGCTGCTATTCTTACAAATCTCGGGGAGAGGGATGTTTTATTTATTGATGAAATACATAGACTGAACCGTACGGTCGAAGAGATATTATACCCGGCGATGGAAGAATACGCTTTGGATATAATCATCGGGAAAGGACCTAGTGCGAAAGCCATTCGTCTAAATCTTCCCCAATTTACGTTGATTGGTGCCACAACACGAGCAGGGCTATTAACTTCACCCCTTCGGGATCGTTTTGGTATTATTTGCAGGCTTGATTACTATGATCCGGAAGATCTCAAAAAAGTGATCATAAGGGCTGCAGGGATACTTGGTATTCCGATCGAAAAAGATGGGGCTGAAGAAATCGCGACTCGTTCAAGGGGTACGCCACGAATTGCCAACAGGCTACTAAAACGTGTACGAGATTTTGCACAAGTTGGCGGGAACGGGGTCATAGATCATGATGCAGCAAATAAAGGTTTGTACATGTTGGGTGTGGATAAATTAGGCTTGGATATCATTGACAGGAAACTGTTATCAATGATAATTGAAAAATTTGATGGTGGACCCGTTGGCCTTGACACTTTAGCGGCTGCAATTGGTGAAGAGCGAATAACAATCGAGGATGTATATGAGCCATATTTGCTCCAAATTGGTTTTTTAAATCGCACACCTCGAGGGCGAATGGCAACCCGCTTAGCCTATGAGCATTTGGGCATAACTTTACCGGAGTCTTTTCGATTCAACGGCAAAACCGAAACTCTTTTTGACCAAACTATCTGATTGGATGGGAGGAAATACTGGGATGAAAAGAATATCAGTGACACTTCTTATATTCCATTTGCTAGTCATGAGTATATTTAGTATTGCCCCAGTTTATGCAGAAGATAATCAACCACCAGTGGTTCGAGTAGGTGTTCTGCGAAATATTAATGTAACCCAACTATCAGGGGCAGAAGGTTTGAAGGTGATCGACCAAGTAACAGAAGAAGTACTTTTTGAGACAGAACCAAATGCGATTCTGACGATTCGGTGGAACTTGGTTGGGGTAACGATTGATTCCGACAATCGGATATTTGTATCAGCCTTTGTCATATCCAATAATGGAATCACCCGTGTCCATTCGAATACTTGGGGCACATCGGAGACTTTTCGAGATTTCAGAGGTACATTTCTTGTAGCAAAACCATCTCATACAGCTGTTAGTATGAACTTGATCAATTATATACCAATCGATGAGTATCTATATGGTGTTGTTCCCGCTGAGATGCCTGCCTCATGGCACATAGAAGCTTTAAAGGCCCAGGCGGTTGCTGCGCGTACATATATGCTCATTAACCTGGCAAATAGTAAACACAGTCGAGACGGTTATGATTTATGTGCAACATCATGCTGCCAAGTATATAAAGGTTTAAGTATGGAACATATAAATTCCAACAAAGCTATCAATGATACGAAGGGATTGGTCATTAAGTATGGAGGTAAGATGATTACGACTTATTATTCCAGTAGTGCAGGGGGGCACACGGAAGATAATAATCTCGTCTGGTCTGGAACCGCGCTACCGTATCTGCGGGGTGTCAATGATGATTATTATGAAAGTCGATCTAGAAACCCAAGGTATTCATGGACTGTCATTAAAACACCAGCCGAAATGTCAGCTCAACTGGCTTCAAAAGGGCATGACATTGGAGATATTTTGAAAATTGAAGAAGCATTGCCAAAATCCATATCAGGGCGACAAAACGCAATAAAGTTTACCGGGACGAAGGGTATCGTGACAATATCAGGACAAAGCAATATTCGAAATACGTTAGGATTATTCAGCGCGAAATTTGATATAACACTCAGTGAAAAGCTGGAAGCAATGATGATTAAGGATTGGACTGGAAGATCTACCCTTTCAGGCATCAATAAACTTAATACAGTAACTGAAGTTACATTGGCGGGTGCAACTGTCATCGGTAAAAATGGGAAGACGACTCTTGGAGAATCAGTGCATGTAATCGGTATTGGTTCTTCACCCTCGGAAATCACTCTCAAAGGCGGTGGCTGGGGCCATGGAGTTGGAATGTCCCAATATGGTGCTCGGGGGATGGCAGACGAGGGAATGAAGTTTGATCAGATATTGACTTTCTATTATTCAGGTACTGATATTGTTGCTCAGTACTAATAAGGGGATTATTTATGCGCGTTGACGACTTCAATTATTCTTTGCCGGAAGAGTTGATTGCACAGACGCCATTACTGGATCGTCAAGAGTCACGTTTGATGGTGTTGGACAGAAAAACTGGTATGATCAGTCATAGCAAGTTTTCTGATTTCCCCGCGTTCATTGAACCGGGGGATATTCTTGTTCTAAATGATACGAAGGTAATTCCTGCAAGACTTAAGGGTGTTAAGAGTAAAACTGGCGCGAAGATTGAAATATTACTTCTCAAAGAAATCAAGCAAAACACATGGGAAGTGCTCGTTAGACCCGGGAAAAGGGTCAATAATGGTGACGATATTATTTTTAAAGAAGGAGTATTATCTGGGGAAATAGTTGGCAGAACACATTTTGGTGAACGGTTAATCGAATTCCGGTACAGCGGAAATTTCAGTGATATTCTGAACGATATCGGGGAAATGCCTTTGCCCCCTTATATTACAGCACCTTTAACCGATAAGAATCGTTATCAAACTGTCTATGCAAGACAACCGGGGTCAGCTGCTGCGCCTACGGCAGGATTACACTTTACACCCGAACTGTTGAAACGGATTGAAGCAAAAGGAGTGACGATAGTTTATATTACTTTACATGTTGGCTTGGGCACTTTCAGACCTGTTAAAACAGAATTATTGAAGGATCATATCATGCATGCAGAGTATTACAGTGTAAGTGAACATGCAGCTTCAGTAATAAATTCGGCAAAGATAAGCAGGAGAAAAATCTTTGCTGTCGGTACAACTTGTGTGCGTACGCTTGAGTCAATAACCGATGTGAACGGAGTCGTTGAACCGGGAAGCGGTTGGACAGATATATTCATCTACCCAGGATACAAGTTTCGACTCATTGATGCAATGATAACCAATTTTCACTTACCAAAGTCCACTTTAATTATGCTAGTGAGTGCTTTTGCCGATCGCGATACGATTATTGCTGCATATAATGTTGCAGTTAGTGAAAAATACCGATTCTTCAGCTTTGGCGATGCAATGTTAATCTTATAGGATTGCGGAGGGAATGGAATGGAAGCTATCAAATTTGAAGTTGATTGTCAAAGCAGAGAAAGTTTAGCTCGGACTGCAATATTGACAACACCTCATAATACGATAAAGACCCCAGTTTTTATGCCTGTTGGAACTCAAGGCTCAGTGAAAACAATTTCTTCGGAAGAACTCATGGAAATAGGGTTTGAAATCATCCTTTCAAACACATATCACTTGTACTTACGGCCGGGACATAAATTAGTCGAATCTGCTGGAGGCCTTCATAAATTTATGAACTGGAAGCAGAGTATTTTAACAGATAGCGGAGGCTTTCAGGTATTTAGTCTTGGGGATATGCGAAAAATCAGTGACGACGGGGTCACATTCAAATCTCATATCGACGGTTCTCAACATCACTTCACTCCAGAAAAGTCCATGGAAGTTCAGATGGCTTTGGGTGCAGATATCGTGATGGTTTTTGATGAGTGTATATCAGGAAAAGCAAACTATCGGGACGCATATATTGCGCAAGACAGAACAAGTAAATGGGCGGAAAGATGTAAAAGATTCCATTCAAAGGACGGGCAGGCACTTTTTGGAATCATTCAAGGTGGAATGTATCGCGACTTAAGGCAGAAAAGTGCTGCAGAGATTGTTAAAATTGGATTTCCCGGGTATGCAATTGGTGGGCTGAGTGTAGGAGAACCCAAACAGGTGATGTATGAGATGATAGATGCCACGGTTCCACACATTCCGCAGAAAGCCCCACGATATCTAATGGGTGTTGGGAGCCCGGATTGTATATTCCATGCAGTTCGGCGAGGTATTGATATGTTTGACTGCGTCTTACCCACTCGAATCGCTCGCAATGGGACCGTATATACCAAAAAAGGCAAAGTGGTCGTCCGAAATGCACAATATGCCGATGATTTTACCCCTTTGGACCCAGATTGTAATTGTCATGTATGTAAAAACTATACCAGAGCATACATTCGTCATCTGCTTAATGTAAATGAAGTGCTTGGCATCAGATTGACCACCTATCACAATCTCTACTATATGCACTGGCTGATGAACGAGATTCGAGATGCGATTGAACGTGATGTTTTTGAGAATTTGCATGCCGAGTTCATCCAAACTAATGGAGAGTAAGTTCAGGAGATTAAAGGGTTTCATAATAAAAAGCAGAAGTAAGATACTAAGAAACAGAACAGGGGGAGTCATTGGATGCCAGAATTGCATCTGAAGTTATGGTCGTTTATCCTTACACGTTTTATCCCGGGGGTTGCAGTAGCTGCATTGATTTACTGGATATACCATTATATTTTCACAAGACCCAAGAATAATCGATTCAAGAAACAACAGACCTTGATAAAGTCCCTTTTAGTCGGCGACCAGATCATTACGGTCGGGGGGATTGTGGGTACGATTACAGAACTGAGTGAAAATTCCGTCCTCGTTGATGTCGGAAATGGGGTTGTTCTTCGAATCATGAGACCAGCAATCGGGCAAAGAATTGAAGTTGAGAGTATACCGGCTGAAGTGGATAGTTGGATCGATGATGAATAATTTATTATGAACAGCAGGAGTTTGTGATAAAAAGCGCGAATTAGCTATTGCAAAGAATTATATTTTCGTGTATATTTTGAAGGGAATTTAAAATCCATTGTAGAATGCTATTTTGTTTGGCTATTGATATTGGGAAGGGTATTTTTACGTTTACCGTCGTAAAGATGTGACCGAAGGGGGTGAAATGGAACTTCATAACCTGGTCATATTGTACAAAATAAAGGAGGAGAAAAAGAAATGAGTGACAATGTTTTTGAGATTGCACAAAGTCAGATTGACAAGGTAGCAAAACAGTTGAATCTTGATCCGGGCCTTCACGCTATTATCAGAGAGCCCAAAAAAGTTATTGAAGTTAACTTCCCGGTTCGAATGGATGATGGAAGCATTAAGGTATTCAAAGGATTCCGTTCCCAGCACAACAATGCAATTGGTCCATATAAAGGCGGGATTCGTTTCCATGAGAATGTCAGTTATGAAGAAGTTAAGGCTTTGTCCACTTGGATGAGTATAAAATGCTCTGTTACCGGGATTCCCTACGGCGGGGGTAAAGGCGGCGTAATCGTTGACCCGAGAAAATTATCCGAAGGCGAACTTGAAAGAGTCAGCCGTGGTTACATTCGCGCTATAGCAAATGATATCGGCGCAGCTATCGATATTCCTGCCCCCGATGTGAACACTAATCCAAAAATAATGGGATGGATGTTGGATGAATTCGAAGCCATTAAGTTTAAGAGCGAACCGGGTGTTCTTACTGGAAAACCCCTAAGCCTTGGTGGCTCACTTGGCAGAACGGCAGCAACAGGCTATGGTGTTGACATCACCGTGCGCGAAGCTTGCAAAAAGCTAGGGATCGATATGTCCAAAGCCAAAGTTGCAGTCCAAGGGTTTGGTAATGTTGGTAGCTTTGCAGCGAAAATATTACAAGACATGGGATGTAATGTCATTGCCGTCACAGATGTTTACGGTGGCGCATACAAAGCGGATGGCATGTGCATGTACGAAATTGCTGAATTTGTGAAAGAAACCGGTTCAGTCAAAGGTTTTCCCGGGAGCAAAGACATCACATCTGCAGAACTCTTTGCACTTGATGTTGATATCATAATCCCCGCAGCCCTTGAAAATCAGATCACAAAAGACAATGCTGCTTCGATCAAAGCTAAGATTATTGCCGAAGGTGCTAATGGACCGACCACTCCTGAAGCAGATGAAATCCTCTTCAAGAACGGAGTTCATGTGATCCCTGATGTTCTTGCGAATGCTGGTGGTGTTACCGTTTCTTATTTTGAATGGGTCCAAAACAATTATGGATATTACTGGACTGAAGCAGAAGTAAACACCAGACTTGAAGAACTGATGGTCAAGGCGTACAATGCTGGCTACGAAATGGCAGAAAAACACAAAGTCGATATGCGTACTGGCGTTTATCTGAATTCTGTAGCACGTATTGCAGCGGCTGTAAAAGACAGAGGTTGGGCAAATAAGTAATTTTACATCAAAGACCCTGGTTTTA
This sequence comes from uncultured Candidatus Sumerlaeota bacterium, assembly GCA_964600665.1. Lineage (GTDB taxonomy): Bacteria > Bacillota > SLNR01 > SLNR01 > SLNR01 > CAZRKC01. Next base: position 83,207 of record CAZRKC010000007.1, on the reverse strand, counting down.
CCAGGGTCTTTTTTTATTTTAGCAGGTTTATTATGAGTAACGGCGAAAGACTATTGAGCAATTCTATCAAAAGGTGGTATTTATGGCGATTGGGATCGTTTTACTATCGGTGGTATTAAGCATGATATTTGGCGGCAAAATCGAACGCCTACTCAACCTAAATTTTCAGAGGTTGGAGATCATTGTGATTGCCATTTTAATCCAGTATGCAGTGGTCCTTTCTTCGACAGCGGGTCTAGATTTATTCGTTGGGACCGTAAATTATGTATTGGCCGCATCGTACTTATTACTGATTATCGGCCTTTGGCTCAATAGACATATCCCATCAATGTGGATTATAATCATCGGTGTTATGTTAAATACATTTGTAATTATTGCAAACGGGGGAAGAATGCCGGTCTCAACTAATGCGTTATATGCTGCGGGATTGGAACAATCTATTCCCTTATTATTGCAAGGGAATCACATCAAACACACTTTAATGACTGATAAAACGATCTTACCTTTCCTCGGAGACATTCTTCCCCTTCATCGGGCATACTATCCAGGGGGAAATGTAATCTCGATTGGTGATGTAATTTTGTATCTCGGAGTGTTCTCTGTGATACAACGAGTGATGGGGAAAAGAAAGTCAAGGCGTGGGCTGCCACGACATTATCGAGAGCAGAAATTTCTTTAAAGAAACTCTATTTTCGTGCAAAGGAGAATGTGATGACAAGATTTGAGGCAATCAAGAAATCAGATGAAGTTGAAGTATATCTTGAGATTGGCAACAATAACCTCGACGAAATGGGGTACACCGAGCATGGAGTTCGGCATGCTTCATTAGTGGCTCAGATTTCCAGAAATCTGTTGTTAAGATTAGGGTATAATGATGAACTTGCGGATCTCGCAGCGATTTCTGGGTATCTACATGATATTGGAAATGTTGTCAGCAGACATAATCATGGCCAGACTGGAGCAATGATCAGCTACCAAGTATTGAAGTCACTTTCGTTTTCAGACCGAGATATCGCTACAGTCATTTCTGCAATTGGAAATCACGAAGAAGACTATGGTGAGCCGATCAGTTGCATTTCTGCTGCACTCATTTTAGCGGACAAGTCAGATGTTCATCGCACTCGAGTCAGAAATTTACACAAAGACACATTTGATATTCATGACAGAGTAAATTATGCAGTTGAACATTCATTTTTACGCGCCAATGAAGATAAAAAAACAATCACGCTTGAATTGCAGATCGATACAACTATTGCGCCAGTGATGGAGTACTTTGAGATATTTCTCACTCGGATGAATCAATGCCGGAAAGCAGCAACATATCTTGGGTGTAAATTTGTCTTAATGATCAACGAAACAAAGTTACTTTGACTCGTTTGACATATGGCAAGCCTTATGGATATAATCTAATCTATGGGATATGAAAAGGAGGCAACAGCATGCGGGGTAGCCAACAACTTATTTTAATTATTATACTGATTCTGGTTGCATCTGCTCTTTATGCATTCATTAATCCAGTCACGTTACCAGGGCAGGAATCCCCGATCATTGGTACGCCGCTCATCAGCAATCTAAAACTTGGATTAGACCTGCGAGGCGGTACTTACATCGTTTTTGAAGCAATCGATACACCCGAGCGCCCTCTAACGGACCAGAAGGTTCGCGAGGTAAGAGATATTATTGAAGAGCGAATAAATCGCCTAGGGCTTTCAGAACCTGTCATCCAACTGTTAGGGGATAGACGTATTGTTGTCCAATTGCCGGGGATTGATAATCCAGATCAAGCTCTAGCAGTGATTGGAACCATGGCAAAGCTGGAATTCCGAAGTGAAGCAGGAGTCAAAGTAGTAGATAACAAAATTGTGCCAAATCCTGATGTTGCCCCGATAATTACTGGTGCGAATCTGGTCGAGTCGACAGCAATGATTACGACTCTTCAGAATGGTCGAGTCAGCAATGTCGTCAGTTTGGAGTTTGATCGAGAAGGTACTATTCGATTTGCAGATGCGACGACTAAAGCAGCAGTTGGAAATAGGCCGATATTCATTTTCCTGGATGATGTCTTGATACAGGCCCCCGAGGTTGAAGAGCCAATTACAGATGGGAAAGCAATAATAACCAATTACGCAACATTGGATGCTGCACGACAGATGGAAATATTGTTGGATTCAGGGTCATTACCAGTTGATGTTGAACAACGAGAAATGCGGTTTGTCAGTGCTACTTTAGGTGAAGAACAAATTGCCCGCAGTATCCGAGCTGGTATCCTTGGAATTATTCTAGTCATCATATTCATGATGGCTTATTACAGAATACCCGGAGTAGTTGCAACTTTAGCACTGATCATCTATGCCATGCTTGTCTTGTCAATCTTGATGGGATTGAATGCAAATCTTACTTTGCCAGGAATTGCGGGACTTATTTTATCAGTGGGGATGGCAGTAGATGCGAATGTCATAATATTCGAAAGAATTAAAGAGGAAATCCGAACGGGTAAGACAATCAGGGCAAGCATCGAGGCTGGATTTCGTAAAGCTTTTCGTACGATTTTTGACTCTAATGTTACGACTCTGATTGCTGCTGGGGTGCTGTTTTATTTCGGGACCGGCCCTATCAGGGGTTTTGCAGTCACTTTGGCGATTGGGATTCTCACGAGTATGTTTACTGCCATCTTCATCACCCAGAGGCTTCTTGGAGTTACACTCAGGGCTACGGGTATTAAAAATACGAAAACATTTATCCGAGCATAGGGGGTGTTGATATGGATTTTATATCTCGTCGTGTTCAAATCGATGTTTCAGGTAAGTATCGTACTTGGTTTTCCATATCAAGTGTGATTGTTCTTATTGGACTATTCGCATTATTATTCACATCGATCAATACCACATTTGGAACCAATCTCCCAGGTTTAAATCTTGGAATCGACTTCACGGGGGGGTCATTGCTGACTTTGGATTTTGCTGATCCTGTCAGTGAAAGCCAAGTCCGAACCATCCTCTTGGAGCTAAATCTATCTAGTAGCAGTGTTCAATTGGCCAAGGATGCAAATGATCCAACTCAGTTAAGCACGGTGATTATTCGCACACCGCCAATTGATGAAGCGAAAAAAGAAGAACTGAAGACCGAATTAAGAAACAAAGTTGGAAGTTATGATACAATTAGTGATGACAGTGTTCATGCCGCAGTCAGTAACGAACTCAGGAGTAAGGCCCTATGGGCTTTGCTCATTGCTTCAATCTTCATGGTGATATATATTACTATTCGGTTTGAATTTAAATTTGCAATCGCTGCTATTATTGCTATTGTTCATGATGCTTTAGCAGTAATTGGATTATTTGCACTGATTCGATTTCCAATCTCGATCTCGTTTATCGCCGCCTTACTCACAATAATCGGATATTCTATTAACGATACAATCGTTGTCTTCGATCGGATTCGTGAGAAATTACGAGAAAGACACAAGGAGTCACTGGCAACGCTTGTCAATCAGGGGATTGCTGAAACGTTGACTCGGTCAATTAACACTTCCCTGACCACGCTCTTTACCATAACTTCAGTCTTGCTTTTTGGCGGAACAACTGTGCGTGAGTTTTCACTAGCCATGTTTGCGGGTATTATTGTTGGTACATACTCTTCAATATTTATTGCATCAACCGTTTGGTTACTCTGGAAACAGAAAGAAGTAGCTGCACATCAGAATAGTTGATTATATCAAGAATGAGGAGGGATAGTCATGTACAGGATGGTTATTTCGTTGATCATCATGCTTTTAGTGGCGATATTTTCCGTGCAAAACAAAGATGTTGTCTCGGTTGTGTTTTTGATGTGGAATCTGCAAATCCCACTGGTCATTCTTGTCCTCAGCTCTGTAACACTTGGTGCCGTTTTAGCGGGGTTTTTAGGGGTATTTCGTCAGATTGTGCTTGGGAAAAAAATACGGGATCATGCCAATAGGATCAGAAAACTTGAGGACGAGAATTCGACATTGCAGCGAGAAATTCAACAGATGGCCGACAAGGCGGCTAGCCAGAGTTCCGGTGAACCATCTGTAGACGAAAGTACTCCGACTTTATAACAAGTCAAACAAAAAAGCGCGCAGATTATCTGCGCTCTTGATTTTATGACGCATTCGCATTTTACTTCTCTTAGGTAGGAGTTTATGATGATCGAACAGAAAAATTTATGGGTTTTTGAGCCATGGGCGCCTCAAGTCAGTGCTTACCAGTTTGGCACCCTATTTCAAGAAAGCCGTTTTGCGGAATACATCGTCGCAGCCCGGGGACGTTCTCATGATCAATTCTTGGGACCGTCAAAAAAGCATCTCCATGACCCATTTTTAATGCCAGGCATGGCAAAAGTCAGAGAAAGATTATTGGATGCTATTGAGAATGATGAAAAAATCACAATTTATGGCGATTATGATGTCGATGGAATCACAGGCACCGTTCTTTTGATGAAATGTTTACATCTTCTTGGTGCAAATGTTGATTACCATATCCCAAATCGCGAAAATGACGGATATGGCTTAAACAATGAAGCTATCAGCCAAATCGCTGCCTCTGGTTCGAAGCTCATTATTACGGTTGATTGTGGTATTGCGGCTTATGAAGAGGTCATTTATGCGAATACGCTTGGTGTTGATGTGATCATTACGGACCATCATGAGCCTTCAAATCTGACTCCCCTAGCCAAGGGGATTATCAACCCCAAATTGACGCCTTCGCAATATCCATTTAGAGAGTTGGCGGGCGTTGGCGTTGCTTTCAAACTGGCTCATGCATTGTTAGGCGATCTCGCACTTAATAATCAGGAATTTTACCAATTGGTTGCCTTGGGCACAGTAGCCGATATCGTTCCCTTGGTGGATGAAAACCGAGTACTGGTCAGTTTAGGGCTTAAGGAAATCAATGTGCAACCGCTATTGGGGATTGAATCAATAATAAAAACTGCAGGTTTAAAGACTGGGCAAATTGGCTCGGATAGTATTGCATTTGCTATTGCACCTCGGATCAATGCTGCAGGAAGGATAAGAGATGCAAGAATAGGCGTCGAGCTGTTGATGTCAGAGGATATAACGCAGAGTATTGGATTGGCATCAGAGTTAGATGCATTAAATCATGAACGGCAGAACATTGAAGCCGCTATGGTTGATCAAGCAAAACAACTTATAATTGAAAAGAATTATAGTGATTCAAAGGTGTTCGTTTTGAGCCATGAAAATTGGCATATCGGTGTTCTGGGTATCGTTGCTGGGAAAATTATGGATGAGTTCAATAAGCCCACTTTGATGATCACACAAGAAAACGGGGTCAGTAAAGGGTCTGCCAGAAGCTTAGGTTGGTTGAACATACTGGACGCATTAGAATATTGTCAAGATATTCTTGTAAAGTATGGAGGCCATAAGCTTGCAGCGGGTGTAACACTCTGTACCAGTGATATCCCTTCCCTGCGACGTCGCCTCAATGATTATGTCAACCAAGAATTTTTATCTGCCGTAACGAGTAAGTCGATTCAGATTGATGGAGAGCTGGATATCTGCAATGTTGATATTGATCTGGCAAAGTCACTTGATCAAATGGCACCTTTTGGCCAAGACAATTCAAGACCAACTTTTCTCGCACGAAATATCCGGATTTCGGAGTTCCGTAAAGTCGGCAAAAATGGAAACCATTTGAAAATCCGGGTCTGTAAATCTGGGGAATTTCTTGATGCCATCGGGTTTAACTCTGGAGAGATTGCCGATTCCATTGCGTATAATGAAGATTACGATATCGTATATAACATCGAAGTCAATCAGTGGAACGGGAAAGAGACAGTTCAGATAAGGATAAGGGATATGAAATCATCAGATTTGATTCCAAACCTGATTGAAAGAGGAGGGAAATCGAATCTGATTGCGATCATAAAGAATCAAAGCTTAGCCGCGGGACAAAAGGGGAAAACATCGGGATTGGAACGAAGTCAGCACATAAAAAAACCATTGCCGGGACTACCAGGAGGGATGACCATCAATGAGTTGAAAGGATGGATTGACCAAGGTTATCTAAACCATGATCTTGGAATTTTGGTTAACTCCCGTTACCAGGCTGAATTTCTCATTAATCAGTTTCAGCGTCTTGACAGACTCGGTGATGAGTTTCGAATCATTGAAAGTGATTCCATCCAATCTAATAAAGTTTTCTTCAGCAAAATGAAATCATTAGGGAAAAAGGCGATACTTCTCCTCGTGGCCGGTACATCAACTGACTTTTCCGTTGCTCAATATCTGGAATACGTAATTATCCCACAACCAATCATCAATGCTGTTCTTTATAATGAAATCGTGTCTGAATTTGTAGATAAAAACCCCAGTATCTGCATACTGTATACGGTGGATCAGCAAGCGCAAGAAGCCTTCAATCTTATGTTGAAAAAAATCATCCCTGATCGTATCACTCTAGGAAAGTTGTACAAGGCTCTCTATCAAATCCCAGCAGATGCTGATGGATTTTGCCTGGGGCATCAAAGTTTAAGTAAAAATTCTTGGGATACAAAGATAGGGATTGAAATATTCGAAGAAATCGGACTCCTCGAAAAAAAGTCCATAGGAGGCACTACAAGGATTAGATGGATAAACCATCCTTCGGAACGTTTGGACTTGATGAATTCGCAGATCTATCGCATTAGGGAACAAAACAATTAATAAACCATACTTATTGGAAAAAGAAAGGGGAAGAAAGATGAGAGAATTTACCCATGAAGGATTGAAGTCTTATATTCGAGAAATTGATGATTTCCCAATCCCCGGCATTAATTTCAAAGATGTCACAACATTGTTCAAAGATGGAGACGCCTTCAAATACGCAATCAAAGAACTTGCGAATCTATGTATGGCGAAAACGGTGGATCTCATTGCAGGCCCAGAAGCACGTGGCTTTCTGGTGGGAGCCCCACTAGCGTATGAGATGGGATTAGGCTTCATCCCGATTCGAAAATCAGGCAAACTCCCCTGCGATGTATTATCGGGAGAGTATAATTTAGAGTATGGAACAGCAGTATTGGAAATTCATAAGGATGCGATTTATCCAGGTCAGCGGGTTCTCATCGTGGATGATCTTCTGGCGACAGGCGGCACAATCTTTACGACCATCGATTTAGTGGAACGATTAGGTGGCATTATTGCTGGAGTGGCATTTATCATTGAACTAACTGATTTAAACGGAAGGAACAATCTGTGTAAATACGACGTGATATCATTGATAAAATACTGAAATAGTTCCCAGAGAGGGGATCCAAATGATTGAAGGTGTGATTCGAAGAATCCAAAAAAATAACCCTGATGCTGATGTCGCAATGCTAAAAAAGGCTTTTGAATTCTCTGCTAAAGCTCATGAAGGGCAGTTGCGGGCATCTGGGGAACAATATCTTCGGCATCCAGTGGAGGTTGCAAAAATTCTTGCTGATCTGGAACTGGATGTTGTAACGGTGTCTGCGGGGCTTCTTCATGATGTCGTAGAAGATACCGGCATCAGTCTCGACAGCATTTCGCAAGAGTTCTCGAGTGAAGTTGCAGCGCTGGTTGATGGCGTAACAAAACTCAAGGGATTGAATCGATACGAGTTTTCAACAAAAGAAGAAGTACAGGTCGAAAACTACCGAAAAATGTTCCTTGCTATGGCAAAAGACATCCGTGTCATATTAATTAAACTTGCTGATCGATTACATAATATGCGAACACTCAAATCACTACCGATTACAAAGCAAAAAGAAATATCGAGAGAAACCCTGGATATTTTTGCTCCTTTAGCGCATCGATTAGGGATATATTCAATTAAATGGGAATTGGAAGATTTGTCATTCCGGTATCTCGAACCGAAAGATTACTATGCGTTAGTTGAACGTGTTGCAAAAAAAAGACGAGAACGAGAAAGCATAATTCAAAAATCCATCGGTGAAATAAAGAACAAGCTGGTGCTTTCGGGGATAAACGCCGATATTGAAGGACGCCCCAAACACTTTTACAGTATCTATAAAAAGATGAAAGATCAAAAAAAAGAATTCACAGAGATATATGATATGACGGCAATCCGCATTATCGTGGACAGTGTGAGGGACTGCTATGGGGCTTTGGGTTTAATCCATGCACTATGGAAACCTATCCCAGGACGGTTTAAAGACTTCATTGCCATGCCAAAACCTAATATGTATCAATCCTTGCACACAACCGTGATTGGAGTCCAAGGGGAGTTGTTTGAAATTCAAATCCGGACATGGGATATGCATAGGACTGCAGAATATGGGATTGCAGCGCATTGGAAATATAAAGAAAGTGGTGTAAAAGGAGATAAGGATTTTGAGCAAAAGTTGGTATGGCTCCGCCAGTTACTTGAGTGGCAGACGGATGCTGGTGATGCAAGAGAGTTCATGGAGACTTTAAAAGTCGATCTCTTTGCGGATGAGGTATTTGTTTTTACTCCCAAAGGTGATGTTATCGATCTACCAGCTGGTGCTGTCCCAATTGATTTTGCATATCGAATCCATACCGATATCGGCAACAGGTGCATAGGTGCAAAGGTAAATGGAAAAATCGTACCACTCGACTATGAACTGAAAAACGGTGATTTCGTTGAGATTTTAACATCAAAACAAGCCAACGGCCCAAGTCGCGATTGGGTTAAAATAGTCAAGACTTCGCAGGCAAAATCTAGAATAAGGCAGTGGTTCAAAAAAGGACGTCGAGAGGAAAATAGTCTACGCGGAAAAGAATTGTTAGATAAAGAACTAAAAAGGCAAAGCGATGAAGCAGTCGAACTCGGCAAAGGAGACCGTTTGCAGGCAGTTTCCGAAAAGATGGGCTACAGTACAATCGATGACCTATATGTCGCAATTGGTGAGGGCCGCCATGGGGCAGGCCAAGTTGTTCTTAGACTTGTGGAGGAGTTCAGTAAGGGTAGAGACCCAGCTGAACTGGATGAATTGGCAGTTGTTAAATATTTTAAGCAAGATCTTGGAAAGCAAAAAAAGGAGCAAAGACTGCAAAAAGAGGATGTAAAAGTTGCTGAAGTAGACAATATTCTATATCGATTTTCGAAATGCTGCAATCCGCTTCCGGGAGATGACATCGTTGGTTATATAACCCGTGGAAGAGGGGTATCGATTCACCGATACGATTGTCCTAATATTTCCTCCGTGAGTGATCGAGAACAAAGGTTGATCTCTGTTAAATGGGAGGACGTGCCATCAGGGCTTTATCAAGTCGAGATAGAAATTTCTGGCATTGATAGACCGGGTCTTCTCTCAGATGTGATCAACTGTATTGCAGAAACACGGACTAACATTGCCTCGGTCAATGCACATACAGATAAGAGACGGATCGCACATGTTAATGTCACCTTAGATATTAAAAATCTTCTTCATTTAGATTATGTGGTCGATCGGGTTAAGAAAATCAGAGATGTCACTCAAGTAACACGAATCACGCGCAACACAGATAGACTGAAGAATTAATCTGTTTTTGGGGGATTGCTAATATGAGGGTAGTAATTCAGCGTGTCACGCAGGGAATGGTTGAGGTAGATGCAAGGAATATTGGTGAAATCGGTAATGGTTATGTGGTGTTGCTCGGGGTGCATAAGGATGATGAAGAAAGGGATGCAGTCTATTTGGCAGAAAAAACTGCAATGCTTCGCATCTTTGAAGACGAAAATGGACGATTGAATCGTTCCATCATCGAAGTAGAAGGTTCAATACTCTCGATATCTCAGTTTACTCTTTACGCTGATTATAAAAAAGGCAGGAGACCTAGCTTTACAGAAGCAGCGGATGTTAATAAGGCTAAGTTTCTCTATAATGTATATAATCTGAAATTACGCGAATTCGGGATATCTGTCAAAGAAGGCAAATTCCAGTCGATGATGAGGGTCTCAATCATCAATGATGGCCCCGTTACAATCGTGATGGATAGTCGATAGAAAGGGGAAAGATAATGATACTAGAAAAGATGATTGTCGGGCGTCTCCAGGCAAACTGTTACATTGTTGGTTGTGAAAATACCAAAATTGGATGCATCATTGATCCTGGTTCCGATGCTGAGGTGATTGCAGAAGAAGTAAGAAAGCACCAACTCATAATTAAATATATTGTCAATACGCACGGCCATATGGATCATGTCGCTGCCAACAACCTAGTTCAAGATATGTGTGGTGGCAAAATCGTCATTCATCAAGATGATGCCCCCATGTTAGACAATACGGGTAGTCGGAACATGGTACTCCCTCAAACAAAGATGATATCAATATCAGCTAGCCAATTATTATCAGATGGTGATGAGTTGCAGATAGGAAACTTAAACATGTTTGTGATTCATACTCCTGGGCATACACCTGGCGGGATTTGTCTCAAAATAAATGGGCATCTCTTTTCGGGGGATACCCTATTTGCTGGATCAGTTGGGCGTTGGGATTTCGCTGGCGGATCGTATAAGGATCTAATGAATTCGATCAAAAAACTGATTCTCCTACCTGAGAGCACAATTGTATATCCCGGACATGGGTCTTCGACAACTATCGGTGAAGAAATAAAAAGGAATCCATTTATAAAAGATTGATCTCTGGAATACTATTCATACGATCAATTAAGCCGTCCATGTTTTTGGGAACCCGTAACCTTACATACCTATGATCAAGCCCAATGAAATCACAACCCGATTCAGTAAGGATATTGTACTCAGCTAAGAGACGGCAGAAATCGATCTTTGGATCAGGATGACCAATCAACGTAATCGGAACTTCCATTGATGTTACTGAGAATAGTAGTTTCGGAAAGCGATTCATTAGCATCATTTTGCCAGATTTTACTTTTTCCCGACAGTCAATTATGAACTGCTCATCATTCAATGACTGAACTGCTGCAAGACTTGCTATCTGTGATACAGAAAATGGTAAATCAACCTTCCGGATATACTCGTTGAGAACCCCCCGTGAGACCCCATAACCTACCCGAAGACTTGCTAAGCCAGCACCCTTAGAAAATGAGCGTAATACAATCAGGTTCGGATAATCAGCGATTAATCCTATGGATGAACAGCTTTGATCTGCGAAATCGCCATACGCTTCATCTACAACAACAAATGCATTGAATGCAAGTGCGAGATCAAGAATATCCCTGATCGATTCGATTGGAATGATTTGTCCTGTGGGATTGTTTGGATTATCAATATAATAAATGGAATATTGTGGTGCCATGGAGTTTATGAATAGATTGGTTGGAAATCGAAAACCATCATTCTTGTCCAAAAGTAGATAAGAGTAGTGTCCACCAAATGCCCTCATTTCAGTGATGAATTCGGAGAACTGTGGTGCATATCCAAAAATCTGGCTCGACTGAGAAATTAGAACCTTTCCAATCCGCTCAATTAAACCCGATGAGCCAGCCGAAATAATAATATCATTGAACTCAAGATTGGTATAAGGGCTCCAGTACTCTATTATCCGATTGACCAATTGACTATAAGAGGGATCAGGGTACTTTTCAAGTTGGAAAATATCTCGCTGCGAAAAAATGTCCAGGATTGATGAGGAGTAACCATACGGATTCGTACCCAACGCACAGTCAATCAACGGCTCAGAATGAATGGGTGGTGGAAAAGCAGGATCTTTATGAATATAGGATAAACGAGAAAAATCCTGAAGGTAAGGCTTAAATCTAGAAATTAATCGGTTCACTCAATGATCCCCCCCTTTCATGATAATCATTTGAATTGGACCTCAAATACAAAATTCCTTCTTTTCCAGTATATTGACAAGCATACAAGGGTAGCATAAAATGATGATAATACATATGTAAACAGCAATGATGAGAAAATCATAACGATTATTCGGCACACAGGGAAGAGATGACGCGATTGAGATCATTTCTGTCGACCGTTATGGGAACGACTCGGAGCTTTCAGCTGAATCAAGTAGGCTGCAACGGTAACAACCGTTATCAGTAATAAGTGGGGTCATAAGGCCCAACCAGGGTGGTACCGCGGGATTTTCTCGTCCCTGACGATGATTCTTTCATTGTTCAGGACGAGAATTAATTTTTTCTTGAGGGGGGTTTACAATGCTGACAACCAGGCCAAGAGGAACCAATGATTTCATGCCGGGGGAAGTGGAGAAGTGGCAATATGTTGAGCAGGTTTTCAGGAACATCTGTCATAAGTATGCGTATGGCGAAATTAGAACACCAATATTCGAACATACCGAATTGTTTCTCCGGGGAGTCGGGGAAACGACCGATATTGTTGAGAAAGAGATGTATACTTTCTCTGACCGAAGTAATCGAAGTATAACACTTCGACCAGAGAACACAGCTGCGGTTGTGCGCGCGTATCTTGAGCACAAATTATTCAGCCAAGTCCAGCCAACTAAGCTTTATTACATTGGTCCAATGTTTCGGTATGATAAGCCACAAGCTGGGCGTTATCGACAATTCCATCAGGTAGGACTGGAAATACTTGGTGCGGCTAATCCTTCTGCAGATGCAGAGAGTATTGTTGTTGCTATTCAGTTTCTGAAGAGTTTAGGGCTAAAAATGACGGATGAAGCTGACGATGGCTCGTTGACACTATTCATCAATAGCATTGGGTGCCCGAATTGCAGACCAAACCATATGGATGAGTTAAAAGAGTATTTGAAAATCAACATCGGAGACTTGTGTGATGATTGTCAGAATCGATTTGAACGAAATCCTTTAAGAATTCTCGATTGTAAAAATGCTAGTTGCCAAGAGATTACACGTGGTGCCCCTGACATTATCAACTTTCTTTGTACGGAATGCAGTAACCATTTTACAGGTTTGAAAGCGCATTTGGATTCTGTTGGTATCACTTACACCATCAATCCACGATTAGTTAGGGGTTTAGACTATTATACAAAAACGACATATGAAATTACATCCAATGCTTTAGGATCACAAAGCTCAGTGTGTGGTGGCGGTCGTTATGATGGTTTAGTCGAGTTGTGTGGAGGGGATCCGACTCCTGGGGTTGGTTTTGCTTTGGGTATCGAGCGATTGATATTAACAGTCGAGAAAAAAGGAAATCCTTTTCCAAATGAAAATACAATTTCAGTTTTTGTTGCCTCGATTGGAAAAGAGTCGAGCCTATATGCTTTTTCATTGACACAGAGCATTCGATCGGCTGGAATATCAGCAGAAAGCGACATGTTAGGGAGAAGCTTGCGTGGGCAAATGAAGTTGGCTGACAAATTAAAGGCAAAAATCGTGGTAATTGTTGGGGAAGATGAACTCAAAGAAGGCTTTTTAACTATTCGTAACATGGGTGATGGTGCTCAGTATCAAGTCCCATCTGAAAAAATATTGGATGAAATAGCAAGTAAATTATCACAGTAGGCAGGTGAAATAATCATGGCAGAAACTGTTAATGGTTTAGTCAGAACCCATATGTGTGGGGAGCTAAATATCCGAAATATTGGGCAAGAAATTACTATCATGGGCTGGGTGAGCAAAAGAAGAGACCATGGCGGGCTAATTTTTGTTGATTTGAGAGATCGAACAGGCATCGTTCAAGTTGTATTCGACCCGATAGTTCAACCTTTGTTTAGCCATGCACAGAAGTTAAGGAGTGAGTACGTTGTCGCGATTATTGGGAAAGTTGTGCAACGGCCTGAGGGTACGCAGAATAGACTTGTTCCCACGGGGGAAATTGAAGTCACTGCCCTCCAAATGCGTCTTTTGAATTCCGCGAAAACACCTCCTTTCTATATTTCAGATAATGTGAATGTTGACGAAACAGTTCGACTTAAATATCGTTATTTGGATTTGAGAAGACCTGAGATGCAACAAAATCTGATTCTTCGTCACCAAACTGCCCAAGTTGTTAGAAAATATTTGGATAAGAACGGTTTCTTGGAGATTGAAACGCCGATACTGACCAAAAGCACACCAGAAGGGGCCCGGGATTTTTTAGTCCCAAGCCGTGTAAACCCAGGGAAATTTTTTGCACTGCCGCAATCACCACAGTTATTTAAACAAATTCTCATGGTTTCTGGTTTTGATCGATATTACCAGATTGTACGCTGCTTCCGGGATGAGGATTTGAGAGCAGACCGACAACCGGAATTTACTCAGATTGATATCGAAATGTCATTTGTCGACCGCTCAAGAGTTATGGAAATGGCTGAAAATCTTGTCAAAGAGATATTCGCTGAGATAAAGGGGATTGAATTCACTGAGCCATTCCAAGTGTTGAATTATCAAGAGGCAATGTGTCGATATGGATCCGATAAGCCTGATTTGCGATTCGGCATGGAGATTGAGGACATTACGAATATCGTGTCGGATAGTAGCTTTCAGGTATTTAAGGACACAGTCATAAATAACGGGTGCGTCAGGGGAATCAATATAAAAGGATTTGGCAATGCGACTCGTAAGGAAATCGATGAATTAACTGATCTTGCTAAAACTATGAAGGCAAAAGGATTGGCATGGGTCGCAGTCCATGAGGATGAGATAAAATCACCTATTCAGAAATTTATGACTGAGCAAGAAATGAGTGAGATTATCAAAGCCTTAAAAGGTCAACCAGGGGATTTACTGATTTTTGTTGCGGGACATGAAGAAATGGTTGCCCCCTGCCTCGGGAATATCCGATTATTCCTCGGGAAAAAGTTGGGTTTGATTGATCCAAAAGCATTTCGGTTTCTTTGGGTGGTTGATTTCCCCATGTTTGAGTACGATGAAGAAGAGAAAAGACACACTGCTGTGCATCATCCTTTTACTGCTCCTCTTGATGAAGACATTGAGTTATTACTGGTAAATCCATCAAAGATGAGAGCAAAAGCGTACGATATGGTATTGAATGGGACAGAAATCGGAGGGGGCAGCATCAGAATTCACAGTAGAGAGATTCAAGAAAAGATATTTTCGTTCCTTGGTCATTCGGAAGCGGACGCAAGGGATAAATTTGGCTATTTATTGGATGCGTTTGAATATGGTACACCGCCGCATGGGGGGATTGCTTTCGGTTTTGACCGGCTTATTATGATAATGGCAGGCCGTGAAAGCATACGTGATGTAATAGCTTTCCCGAAAACTCAAAGCGCTACATGTCTAATGTCACAAGCTCCAACCGAAGTATCAGACAATCAGCTCAAAGAATTGTCAGTTAAGGTAATGATGCCAAAACCGCTTTGATACCCATAGACTTGAATTAGTTGAGTAGTTATGTTAATATTTAATCGGATAGCAATCGATAACAACTTCCCTGCTGTGCACGTGTTTCACCGTATGTTTTGAGCCAACATTAGAACAAAGGGAGCCTACGCTCTGTGATGGGCGTGATGCCATCTGCTGATGCAGAAGGAACGCAAACTTTACGGGAGGGCACCCACCTGCGCGAGCAGGTTCAAAACAGCGGCTATCACGACATGGTGGGGATATTGGTCGGTTGTTTTTCCTTTTGTGGGGGTGGTATTTTTGGAGAAATGGAACATTAGAACTGAGATGCTCATTGGTAAAGACGGGATTGAGAAGTTATCAAAGCTAAGAGTTGGAATATTCGGCGTAGGTGGAGTTGGTTCCTTTGCCGCTGAAGCAATTGCACGATGCGGGGTAGGCACTATTGTGTTGGTTGACTTTGATTATGTTTCCCCTTCAAATATCAATCGGCAGATACATGCCTTGATTCCCACTATCGGATCGGAAAAGGTTCTGGTGATGCGGGACAGGATCCTGCAAATAAATCCAGCAGCCAAGGTAACTGGATTGTGTATGTATCTGGATGAATACAATGTCAAGGAAGTAATTGATTGTAACCAAGTGGATTATGTCGTTGATGCGATGGATCATGTTAATGCAAAAATCGCGCTGATAACCTATTGTGTGCATCATAAAATACCAATAATTTCATCAATGGGAGCAGGTAATAAATTTGACCCTACGAAATTAGTTGTTGCGGATATTTCGAAAACGCATACGTGCCCCCTTGCGAGGCGTGTAAGGATGAAACTCAAAGAGAGAGGTATCACAAAAGGTGTAAAAACAGTTTTCTCGACAGAATCTCCTAGGAAACCAGTTTTGGAAGGCGATAGTGACCTCTCAACCACTTTCAGTCCTCCCGGAAGCATCGCCTATCTACCATCTTCCGTAGGGCTTCTTTTAGCTTCAGTTGTGATTAATGACACATTGTCCGAACTTATTTGAAGGGATAATTGTTCTCACGACGAATGAACCTGTATGAAACTACCTGGAGGTGACGTAATGAGTTATCAAATCGATCTTCGTAGTGATACTGTCACAAAGCCGACTGAGGAAATGCGGTATGCTATGGCGAATGCAGAAGTTGGAGACGATGTGTATGGGGAAGATCCAACCGTAAACCGGCTGGAGAAAATCGCTGCTGAAATGGTCGGCAAGGAAGCGGCCTTATTTGTACCCAGTGGAACAATGGGAAATCAGATTGCCATCATGGCTCACACCAAACGTGGAGATGAGGTTATTCTGGAGAGTGAAGCGCATATCTATTATTATGAGGTTGGTGGAATCGCAGTTCTTTCTGGTGCTCACCCGCGACAAGTTCCTGGCAAAAATGGAATTCTTGAGGCTGAGGATATCGCGAAAGAGTTACGTGTAAAAAATATCCATTTTCCAGAAACAAGATTGATTTGTCTTGAGAACACCCATAATAGGGGTGGCGGTACAATTACTCCTATTAATAACATGAAAGGCATTAAAGATTTGGCTGATTCAAAGGGAATTTTTGTCCACCTCGATGGGGCAAGAGTCTTCAACGCGGCAGTGGCTCTGGGCGTGGATGTTAAAGAAATTACGGCGCATGTTGACACAGTAATGTTTTGTCTATCAAAAGGATTATGCGCTCCGGTAGGATCCATGGTAGCAGGCCCTAAAGATTGGATAGAAAAAGCGAAGAAATGGAGGAAGATGCTTGGTGGAGGAATGAGGCAATCCGGTATTCTTGCCGCAGCCGGTATTATTTCTTTGACAAAAATGGTCGAGCGTCTTGCAGAAGATCATCAGAACGCAAAAATATTGGCAAATGGCCTTGCGAAGATAGAAGGAATAGTGATTGATTTAGAAACTGTGCAGACAAACATTGTCGCCTT
This sequence comes from uncultured Candidatus Sumerlaeota bacterium, assembly GCA_964600665.1. Classification (GTDB taxonomy): domain Bacteria; phylum Bacillota; class SLNR01; order SLNR01; family SLNR01; genus CAZRKC01. Next base: position 66,102 of record CAZRKC010000007.1, on the reverse strand, counting down.
TGATATCGCTGGTACTAAGCTAACAGTTCCTGAGTTTCTTGGTCATATTAAAGAATCCGGCATCCTTGCGGGTGCAGTCGATCAAACCCGTATCCGCATGGTAACTCATCACGGTATTTCCAGTGACGACATCGCTAAAACCCTCAATGCTATTGAAGCGATTGCATAAGTGGTTTTTCAAGCTAATAAGTAAGTAATCCATAGCGACGCTCTGGAGGCGATGATGGTGGGTATCATCATTCGGAAGGCGGTACCAGAAGATATTGAACAAATAACACACATATACAATCAGGGGATTGAGGATAGAATTGCAACATTGGAAAGTGACACTAAAAGCATTGAAGACCGTCTGAAATGGTTTGCATCCCATGATGAAAAGCATCCGGTCATTGTGGCAGTGGAGGATTCACTTGTTGAGGGGTTCGGGTCCCTTAATGTATTTAACATTCGCCCTTGTTATCAACATGTAGCAGACTTTTCCATATATGTAGCCCGGAATCAACGGGGGAAAGGGATTGGCTCGATGTTGATGGATGAATTGATACATTTGGCGGAGCTGCATAAATACCACAAAATGGTACTTTCTGCCCTTGCCCACAACACGAATGGTATTCATTTGTACGAGAAATTCGGCTTTCGTACCGTGGGTGTTTACAAAGAAATGGGATTACTAGATGGCAAGTGGATCGATACTATCATCATGGAGAAGATTCTGGTTCCGGGTGATCAATAAGCAATCTTTTCTCAGTGAGCCTTTTATGTATGGTTGCTTCATAGCCATTTGTACCGGGCACATAGTACGATGCTCCCGATAAGTGATCAGGAAGATATTGCTGCGGCACATAGTTACCAGGGAAATCATGGGGATAAAGATAATCGATACCATACCCTTGATCTTTAGAAACTTGATAACTAGAATCCCGTAGGTGTTTTGGAACTTCACCACTGGCCATCTGATTAACATCCTCGATTGCTTTATTAATGGCGATTACAACAGAATTGCTTTTCGGTGCTGTCGCAATATGGATGACGGCTTGTGCGAGTGGAAGCTTCGCTTCCGGCCAGCCTACATATTCTACTGCATGAGCTGCAGCTGTGGCAATCAATAAGGCTTGGGGGTCTGCCATACCTACATCTTCGGAAGCGTGTACGATAATCCTTCGAGCTATGAACCGAGGATCCTCGCCTGCTACAACCATCTTCGCCAGCCAGTATAATGCAGCGCTCGGGTCAGAACCACGCATGCTCTTAATAAAAGCCGAAACCACGTCATAATGATTGTCACCTGCTTTATCATACTTTAGCATGCGGATTTGCGCAGTTTCTTCAATAATACTGAGAGTTAATCCGATCGAATTATCTGCCTGTTTTTCGGCAATCAGCGAAGCAAGCTCTAAAGTATTGAGAGCAGTACGAGCATCTCCATTTGAAATATTCAGAAGATGTTGCAATGCTTCATCAGTTATGGCAATCTTTGTATCTCCTAATCCTCTTTCAACATCCCGAAGAGCGGTTTCAATGACCTTCTTTATTTGGTCATCTTTCAGTGGTTCTAATTTCAGAATGTGTGATCTTGAAACAAGTGCTGGATTCATTTCATACGTCGGAGTTTCAGTCGTCGCACCGATCAGTATCACAGTGCCATTCTCGACTGCTGGTAAGAGCGCATCTTGCTGAGACTTGTTAAATCGATGAATTTCATCAATAAAAAGTAGCGTTCTTCTGTGATACATACCAAGACGGTCCCTCGCTTCGTGAACAATTCTGCGAATATCAGCAACACCTGCAGATGATGCATTGAGTTGTTCAAAATATGCTTCAGTTGTATTGGCAATGATACGAGCGAGAGTTGTTTTGCCGGTACCAGGTGGTCCGAATAAGATCAATGAATGTAGTTGATCTGATTCGATCAATTTTCGCAGAATACGCCCGGGACCAACTAAATGATCTTGTCCAACGATTTCGTCTAAGGTACGTGGCCGCATACGCGTGGCTAAAGGGGTTGATTTATGTAGAATCGAATTGATATTCATATCGAAAAGATTCAATTTCATCACTCCAATCAAGTCTGGATTAATCTTACGTTACTATTTTAACATAATTAGTAATCACGCTCATTATATCTTAGAAAGGACACAAAATGCGCATCTTTGATTATCTAAAACGGTTTTCAGTATTATTTTTGGGTTTATTTTTATGTGGCGTGGGTGCCGTTTTCACAATTAGAGCGACTTTGGGAGTTAGTCCTTGGGATGTATTTCATATCGGTGTCACCAATTATCTACCGATTACGATGGGTCGCGTGCAACAGGCAACAGGACTTGCGATAATCTTGAGCACGGTGGCCTTCACAAAGCGATTTCCGAAAATTGGTACATTCTTGAATATGTTCTTCATAGGATTCTTCGTTGACCTCATTATAAAATCGGGCATCATTCCATCAGTTGATATCTTAATTTACCGAATCGTTTTTTTAATTGTTGGAATTCTTCTTTTAGGTACGGGTAGCGGTATGTATTTATCTGCGCGACTAGGAGCAGGTCCCCGAGATGGCCTGATGTTATATCTATCAGAACGTTTCAAATTAAGAATCCGGACAATTAGAACCATAATGGAAGTAGTGGTCGTCATCACAGGCTTTTTACTGGGGGGACCTGTTGGTATCGGCACAATTGTTGTTTCTTTGACGATTGGCCCAGTAATGGAAGTGGCAATCAATGTGTTCAGGCGAGTCATGGGAGACTCGAAGAAAGTAACGCTCGTTGCACTTGATCACTAATCTGACCAGAAACCTCAGCATTGACTGAGGTTTTTTTTTGTGATATTATCAAACTGAGAAAACCTATAAGAATAGTCGGATATAGGGGGGTTGTATGTGAAACTGTCTACCAAAGGTCGTTACGGTGTTACTGCGATGTATGATCTTGCATTACAGTTTGGAAATGGATATACCCCTCTTAATAGTATTGCTCAAAGGCAAATGATATCTGAGCCATATTTAGAACAACTGATTGCTCCTTTGCGTAAGGCTGGTCTTGTAAGGAGTGTTAGAGGACCTCACGGTGGATATATACTTGCAAAACTTCCCTCTGAGATAACGATTGGTGATATTATTCGCATCTTAGAGGGGCCTATTGCACCGGTTGAATGTGTTGAGGATGACAACGAGTTTTGTGGGAAGATGGAATCATGCATTACTCGTGATATCTGGGTGCAGCTCAGAGATAGCATGGAAAAGGTTCTTGATTCAATCACCCTGGCAGATTTAGTTAAAAGCCCAAAAGGAATTAATATCGCATAAAGGAGATGGGATGAATGAGAAGAGTATATTTAGACCATTCTGCGACAACCCCTGTTAGGCAAGAAGTCATCCAAGTCATGAATGAGTATATGGACCAACATTTTGGGAATCCTTCCAGTATCCATTGGTTTGGACGAGAAGCCAAAAAGGGAATGGACATCGCACGGAAACAGGTTTCGGATTTATTAAATGTACTCCCAGAAGAAATTATCTTTACCAGTGGGGGTACAGAAGCAGATAATTTAGCAATTAAAGGGATTGCATATGCAAACAGAGGAAAAGGTAATCATATTATCACAACAAAGATTGAGCACCATGCTGTGTTACACACCTGTGAAATATTGGAGAAAGAAGGATTTGAGGTCACTTATCTACCCGTAGATGAATACGGACTGGTAGACCTCGATGAATTGGAAGCTTCAATCCGCCCCGAAACAATACTTATGACGATAATGTATGCAAATAACGAAATTGGAACGATACAACCGATGAAGCAGATTGCTGCGATTGGCAAAAAACATCAGGTTTATGTACATTCAGATGCTGTTCAAGCCGCAGGCATAATACCAGTCGATGCAAATGATTTATCACTCGATGCTTTGACGCTGTCCGGGCATAAGTTTTATGGACCCAAAGGAGTCGGGGCCCTCTTTGTTAGAAAGGGAACACGAATCATACCAATCGCTCACGGTGGTGGGCATGAGATGGGTCGCCGGGCTGGCACTGAAAACATCCCTGGAATTGTTGGTCTTGGAATGGCTGCTGAACTCGCCAGAACAGAAATGCAATCACGAATTTCACGAATCAAGCGGTTAAGAGATAAATTACTTGAAGGGATTATTTCAGGAATACCCGATATTCGATTAAATGGACATCCAATTGAAAGGCTTCCTGGAAACATTAATATATGTGTGGCTTATGTAGAAGGAGAATCATTGCTATTGAACTTGGACATTAAAGGCATTGCCGCGTCAAGTGGCTCTGCTTGCACATCAGGATCACTCGATCCATCACATGTATTAACTGCAATTGGGCTCCCCCATGAAATTGCTCACGGTAGTTTAAGGTTAACTCTGGGTGCGGGAACAACAGAAGATGATGTCGATTACGTGCTTGAAGTATTACCTGAAATTGTTGATCGGTTAAGAATGATGTCTCCACTGTCAAATAAATAATAGCTGATTTAAGGGGTGAGCATTTATGTATACGGAAAAAGTAATGGAGCATTTCAGCAACCCAAAGAATGTGGGCGAACTAGACAACCCAGATGGAGTTGGGACTGTGGGAAATCCGGTTTGTGGGGACATCATGAAGATCACGATCCGGGTAAAAGAGGATAGGATCGAAGATATTCGATTTAAAACATTCGGGTGTGGTGCTGCAATTGCTACTTGTAGCATGGTAACTGAATTGGTTAAAGGTAAAACCCTGGATGAGGCAATGATGATTTCCAATCAAACTGTTGCAGAAGCACTCGGCGGACTACCTCCGGCAAAGATGCACTGCAGTAATTTGGCTGCCGATGCGTTGCATGAAGCGATTCAAAATTATCGAAATAAAACGGATAATTAACTGTGATGGGAATAACATCAATGAAGAAACATCGAATTGCGGTTGCAATGAGTGGTGGAATTGACAGTTCTGTCGCTGCAGCATTGTTAAAAGCTGAAGGGCATGATGTGGTCGGAGTAACGATGATTTTGTCGGATGAAGATGAATCACCATCGCATTATGTTACCGAAGCGAAAAGAATAGCAGATATTTTAAATATGGATCATTATACCCTTGACTTACGGAGCGAATTTTACGAGTTGGTGGTTAAAGGATTTTGTGAGGCGTATCATCTTGGTGAAACGCCAAATCCTTGTGTTAATTGCAATCAGAGTATCAAGTTTGGAGCTTTATTGAACTGGACCAAGACCATCAATGCTGAATTGATTGCTACTGGTCACTACGCCATAGTGCATAAAGATGATGTTTCTCAACGCTTTATGATATCTAAAGGGCGCGACAAATTCAAAGATCAGAGCTATGTCCTTTGGCGCTTAACTCAAGAACAATTATCTCGTGTCGTCTTACCTTTGGGTCTGTTACATAAAAAACAAGTTAAAGAACTGGCACTGCAATTTGGGTTGCATTTGCATAATCAGGCAGAAAGTCAAGACATCTGTTTTATTAAGGGTGAAAACTATCGGACATTTCTTCATCGAACGACTGGTGTTTCAGAGTGTTCAGGTGATATGATCGACCACCGTGGTTTCAAGGTTGGGACTCATGAAGGGATTTCTTATTACACAGTCGGTCAACGAAAGGGACTTGGAATTGCGTTAGGATATCCAGCCTATGTTATTGATATCGACCCAATTCAAAATATCGTATATGTTGGTTCAAAATCATCAGCTTATCGGCAAGATGTGTGTATCAAAAAAGGTAATTGGGTGTCCATTGAAGAACCTCAAAAACCAATAAACGTATATGCAAAGGTCCGATACAACATGAACCCTGCTCCAGGACTCATGATGCCGGATTCCCGTGGGGGTTACTGCTTGATTTTTGACGATCCACAATGGGCTATCACACCGGGGCAAAGTATGGTCATGTATGATGGTGATAGACTTCTTGGCGGGGGGATTATCACTCGAGATAGAGTTCAAGACTAAGCTTCTTATCAAAACTTTATAAAAGGGTACAAATGCTTTTAGCGCAAAAAAAGGTTAATTACCGCTTTGTCACCATGGGGAGGGATTGTGGTGATTGATTGGAAACGGCTGTATCGTCTTACTTTGCTCGCTGCGCCAATTGTGATAGGTGCGATTTTGCTGATCAGAGTGCGATCAGTGCTGTTTCCTTTTATTTTAGCATTCGTAATCACTTATCTGATATATCCGATTGTCAGAATGTTGGTCAGGCATAAAGTACCTCCTGTAGCTGCCATTTTGATCGTATATCTCATGTTCGCTTCGCTATTCACCATCATTGGTGTTTGGCTTGTTCCAATATTGATATCACAATTGACAAAATTGGCAGAAATGCTACCTTCTTACTTCGATCAGATTACAGAAGCGTTAAATTCGTTTCATGAGTCATTCGAAAGGATGCAATTGCCAGAGACAGTGAAGATTGTAATCGAGGCGAGACTGGTCACTTTCGAAGAAAGCATCGGGCAAACCATCGGGGGGTTGATCGAGGGGATATTGGGCATGGTGTCTTATGCGGTTAGTTTCATTTTGGCACCGATATTTGCCTTTTATCTTCTTCGGGACATTGAGATAATCAAACGTGGAATCGTAAACCTGATTCCTATTAAGTATAAATCAGAGGGCATTTTGTTTTTGAAAGATGTTGATAAAGCAATCGGAGGGTACATCCGAGGACAATTGATTGTGATTTTAATTACAGGTACCATTAGCGGAATCACAATGGCTTTGTTAGGTATTCGATTTGCGGTACTAATTGGTGTTTTTGTAGCCATAACAGACATAATACCATATATCGGGCCGATCGTAGGCACGATCCCTGCTGTTATGATTGCCTTGTTACAATCACCTGTCCTAGCGCTCTATGTTTTGGCCGCTTTTGTTTTGATTCAGCAGATCGAGGCAAGTATCATTGCTCCCCGGGTTGTCAGTCACCGCGTGGGGTTACATCCTTTGATCATCATTTTCTCATTATTTGTTGCTAGAGAGATCTTAGGCATACCGGGTATGTTGATTGCCGTTCCGAGTGCTGCAACAATACGAGTATTTCTAAAACATTTCTATAAACATCTAGTCTAGTTGACAAATAAACGAGTTATGGTATGATGATAACAACGAAATATTCGTGTGATGATTCGGAATATGTATCAAAGACAGGATGCTCAGAGAGAAGGGACGGTGCAAACCTTTCATCTTGTCGATACTGGCCGCCGATGAGCAGCTAGTCGAAGTAACTGGCCGTTTTGGCACCGTTAAATGCCTGGTACATACTGTACCTCAAAGAGACTGTTACATCAGTAAGCAGGGTGGTAACGCGAGCAAGCCTCGTCCCTGGTATATATACCAGAGCCGGGGTATTTTATTTTAGGGGGAATCGAATTGAGAACTCATGAAATTCGTAGAAGGTTTTTAGATTTTTTCAGAACAAAGCAGCACTTAATTCTTCCAAGCGCCTCATTGATTCCAAAAGAAGACCCCTCATTGCTTTTGATAGGAGCCGGTATGGCCCCGTTCAAAAAGTACTTTACTGGTGAAGTCAAACCGCCACACTCAAGGATTGCTACCTGTCAAAAGTGTATGCGGACACCAGATATCGAACGAGTTGGGAGAACAGCCCGGCATTGTACTTTCTTTGAAATGCTAGGGAATTTTTCCTTTGGTGATTACTTCAAGGAAGAATCCATTCAGTGGGCATGGGAATTTGTGACAGAGATACTGGAATTACCAGTTGATGATTTATGGGTAACTGTCTATGTAGAAGATGATGAAGCTTATGAAATTTGGAATAAGAAGATAGGCGTACCAGAATCGAGAATCGTACGGTTGGGTAAAAAGGATAATTTTTGGGAGATTGGCACCGGACCTTGCGGACCTTGTTCGGAGATATATATTGATCGTGGAGAAAAATTTGGTTGTGGTGAACAAGATTGCAAACCTGGATGCGACTGTGATCGATATTTAGAGTTTTGGAATTTAGTTTTCACGCAATATGACCTTGACGAAAGCGGTAACTACAATCTATTGGAAAATAAGAATATCGATACTGGTATGGGTCTCGAGCGGATTGCAGCTATCATGCAAGATGTACCGAATGTTTTCGAAATTGATGTATTTAAGCCGATTATCAGTCTTGTTTCCGAAATCCTTGGGGTACAATATGGCTTTGATAACAAAGCAGACATTGCTATACGTGTTATTACGGAACATGCCCGCGGGGTCACTTTTATGATAGGGGATGGAGTTCTACCGTCAAACGAGGGTCGAGGATATGTTTTGCGGCGGATTCTCAGACGAGCTGTACGATATGGTAAATTAATGGGTATAGAATCGAATTTCTTATATATCATTAGTGAACGTGTAATTGAGATAATGGCCGAAGCATATCCCGAATTAGATAACAAGAAAGACTTTATCATTCAAGTCATCAAGAACGAAGAAGAACGGTTTCACGAGACCCTTAACATCGGAACTGATTTGTTAAATCGAATAATGGATCAAACAGATAACAAATTTATCAGTGGGGAAGATGCATTTCGGCTTTATGATACATATGGATTTCCAATTGAATTGACTCAGGAAATCGCAGAAGAACAAGGGTTCACTGTTGACTATGACAGTTTTGAAAAGCACATGCAGGAACAAAAAGAGAAGGCAAGACACGCAAGGCAGAATACAGGCCTTAGATTGCATAAGAAAGGGTCACTGGATTCGATCGCTCGAATCAAAAAAACTGATTTTGTTGGCTACTCGACGTGCACATATGGAACTGAGGTGTTGGCCATATTAAAAGATGGAACACCTGTTGAAGATCTCAACCAGGGAGAAACTGGAGAGGTCATTGTTCAAGAGACACCGTTTTATGCTGAAAGTGGCGGTCAAATTAGCGATACTGGTATTATCGAAGGAGATACTTGTCTCGCGAATGTAGTTGACACCAGGCTTTTTCTCGATCATTACGTCATTCATCATATTCATGTGGTTGAAGGGAGTATCAAAGTTGGGAGCCAAGTGTTAATGCGTGTAGACGAATCAAAGCGAAAGAATATCCAGAGGAATCACAGTGCAACACATTTATTACACTACGCGCTTAGAACTGTCTTAGGTGACCATGCAAAACAGTCTGGATCTCTTGTTTCGGACAAACTCTTGAGATTTGATGTATCACACTATCAAGCGATCTCGAAGACTCAATTAGATCAGATCGAGGCAATGGTAAATGAAGCCATTTTGGCCAATTATCAAATTACAGTTGTGGAAAAACCATTAGAAATTGCACGTTTAGAAGGTGTAATCGGTTTATTTGATGATAAATACGGAGATATTGTCAGAGTTGTCACGACGGGTGATATCACGAAGGAGCTGTGTGGAGGCACACATGTTTCTTCAACAGGTGAAATCGGCATGTTCCGAATTACATCAGAGAGCAGTATTGGGGCAGGTCTTCGAAGAATTGAAGGGATAACAGGAGATGTCGCAATTGATTCAGTTAAAGCTGAACATGATACTTTAGCAAACATTAGCTTGTTACTTCAAGTACCAGTTGAATCATTGGTTAGACGGGTTAAAGATTTGATCGTTCAAGTTAAAGATCTTGAGAAAAATTTAGAAACATTCAAAGATAGGCGGATTAATGAAGAAATTGAAGAGATGATCATGAGTGCACGGGTTGTCAATGATGTATCACTGATAGTTGGTATCCTTTCTTCAGGTGATATTGAATCCTTAAGAAGAGCCTCAGACTATATTCGCGATAAAAAAATCAAAGCGATTGCAATTATTGGAGGGCATCATGAGGATCGTGCAAATTTAGTTGTTACTGTTCACAACGATTACATTGAAAAAGGATATCATGCAGGGAAACTTATTAAGAAAGTCGCCGCCATTGTTGATGGAAGCGGTGGAGGTCGACCAGACATGGCGCAAGCAGGCGGAAAATCTCCAGAGAAATTGCCAGACGTGTTAGTGAATATCGAAGAATTAATTAGCCTCTAATCATAAATCATCGTGTTGCATGGCAGGATTAAGGTATTGAGAAGGGAATTAGCAATTTATACAGAAGGAGTAATTTATCGAAATTGTGGGGTGGTTTGCGATGAGTGACGTTGATGATAAAACCATGATGTTCAAGATCAAAGACGAGAAAGCAATGGAAATACATCAAGCATTATTAAAGGTCTATGATGCGCTTAGTGACAAGGGGTATAACCCTATCAACCAAATAGTTGGCTATTTAATGTCTGGTGATCCTGCCTACATAACTAGTCACAATAATGCAAGAGGATTGATTCGGGTATACGAGCGCGATGAGATCATCGAGGCAATGGTGAAGGAATACATAAAATAGGCAGAGATGCCTTGCCCTCAGGCAAGGCATCTCTTTCGGAGGGCATATGGATTATCGGTCTTTAGGAAATACAGGATTATCTGTATCGAGAATCTGCTTTGGATCTTTAGCCCTAAGCCCGTTGCAATCATCGATGAGTATCCAAGAAAGAGTAGATTTGATTCTCTTTGCAATGGACATGGGAGTGAACATTATTGATACTGCTGAAATTTATCAGAATTATGACCTTCTTCAACGTATACTGAAGATTTCTTCATCGGAGCCCCATATAGTCAGTAAGTCATACGCCTATCAGTATTCAGGAATGAAGTATAGTGTTGAGCTCGCACTACGTGAATTAAAATGTGATCACATCAGCATTTTTATGTTACATGAACAAGAAACAGAATTAACCTTACGAGGGCACTCAGATGCACTTGAATACTTGTGTGATGCAAAGGCTCAAGGACTGATATCAGCAATTGGTATCTCGACACATGCAGTTGAAGTGGTGAACGCCGCGGCCAATATGATTGAGGTCGATGTAATACACCCACTGTATAACAGAAAAGGCATAGGCATTATTGATGGGAAATCTGATGATATGTTGAGGGCAATCTCTAAAGCACACAAGAACGGCAAAGGGATTATTGGGATGAAGGCCCTGGCAGGCGGGAACTTATCACGACAGTCAGAGGAGCAACTTAAACATGTTAGAGATCTACAGGTACTCGATAGCGTTGCGATAGGTATGAGTTCAGAACAAGAAATCAGAAATAACTGTCTAATGTTTGATAGGCTTCCTGTACCAAACGAAATTAAATCATTCGTTATGTCACAAGAAAGACGTATCCACATTGATGAGTGGTGTAGCGGGTGTGGCGAATGCCAAAGAAAGTGTTCACAGGGGGCAATACAAATCAGCAATGGAAAAGCGAAAGTGGATTATGACAAATGTGTTTGCTGTGGATACTGCGGCACCGTGTGTCGCGACTTCTGTATAAAAATAGTCAGAGTAGTGTAGACGGTTGGTGATTATATGAGATTTCTCGGCTTGGATGTAGGGGATAAACGCATTGGTGTTGCTATGAGTGATTCCCTTGGTACATTTGCATCTTGTCTAGAGGTTATTAACTGGAGCAACTGGAAAACCGTTAAGGCACGTTTACAAGAGATTATTAATGAATATCAGATTACACTCATTGTTGTTGGTCTTCCGAAAAACATGGATGGTACTTTAGGCTTACAGGCACGGAAAGTCATCTCTTTTGCTTCAATGCTTGAAGAGGAGACTAAGATTGGAGTCGTTTTGTGGGATGAAAGATTGAGCTCAAAATCTGCAGAAACATATCTTATTCAAGATGGCGTGAGCAGAAAAGACAGAAAGCAAGCAATTGATATGATTTCAGCATGTATTATTCTGCAGAACTACATTGATCGCATACAAAGAGATGGAGTATGAAGTCCGATTTAATTGACAATTACATAGCCTTAAGATACAATAACATTGATTATTAAGGGAAAATTAAAGAGGGGTGTAGCATATGAGTGAACACGAGGATTTTATTGTTTTAACTGATGAAGAAGGCATGGAACATGAATTTACGATAATTGATGTAATTGAAGTAGATGAAAACAAGTATGCAGTACTGTTGCCATTAGATGAGGAAGATGCTGAAGAAGCTTTGATTCTTCGAATAGACATGGATGAAGCAGGAGAAGAAGTCCTCGTGGATATCGAAGATGATGAAGAGTGGGAGCAAGTAGCTGAAGCTTGGGAAGAAATGCTTGATGAAGATGATGAAGAGGATGAAGATTGAAGAATTTGAAGCAGCCTTTTACAAGAAAGTTCATCAATGAACTTTCTTGTTTTTCATTGAACTGAGGGGGGAGTCTATATGAAAAAGACTCAAAAGGCATTGATGGTTATTAGCCTTGTTATTGTAATCGGGGTTAGCCTTGGTTTTTTTGCATATTCAGAAGCAGGAAAACCGGTAGATCTATCATCTAATGAAAATATCTATCTCCGTATTCCCGCTGGGTATGGAACAACCCAAATCGCATCATTATTAAAGCAAAATGGTTTAATTCGTAACACAACCTTGGTGAAATTGATGGCAAGGATAAATAATTTAGATGGCAAACTTCAAGAAGGTGAGTATTACTTCCGAAAGTCAATGTCAACAAATCAAATCCTCGACAAAATTGTTAAAGGTGAAGTGATTCGTTATTCCTTTACGATACCAGAAGGTTACACGGTGAAACAGATTGCTGCACTTCTTGCACGGCTAGGCTATGTGAATGAAGATAAATTTTTAGAACTTGCACGAAATGGTGATTATAATGTTGGGTTTGAATATAAATTGGCAAAAGTTAAAGAGCCGCTTGAAGGGTTTCTCTTCCCTGACACCTATTCATATGCTAAAGGGATGTCAGAGGACTCAATCATTAAAATGATGATTGCCAACTTCTCAAAAAATATGACATCAGAGATTATCAACAAAGGCGCTGAACTTGGAATGGACCCCCACAAGATTGTCACCGTTGCATCACTAATTGAACGTGAGGCAAAACTCGCGAATGAGCGGTATTTGGTGTCTAGTGTAATACACAACCGGTTGCGAATCAGTATGAGATTGCAGTTGTGTGCTACAGTAATGTACATATTGCCAGTACCGAAAACTACTTTATTGAATTCTGATCTAGAAATTGACTCACCCTACAATACATACAAGTATTCAGGGTTGCCCCCTGGCCCCATTTCAAGCCCAGGATCTGCGTCACTACAAGCAGCAGTAAATCCGGAGAATACTGATTACTTATATTTTGTTGCGAAGAATGACGGTGGTCATATCTTCAGTCGGACATTTGCCGAGCATCAAAAGGCAATCGATGAAATCAGAAGAGGCAAATAATATGTTATCGATAGACAGTGCCCAATATGGATTGGATACGGTCATTAAGGATTCTTACTCCCATAATATACCCATGATTAATGTTCGTACGATGGAGGTCATACAACAATTACTGAAATACGAACAACCAAGATCAATACTTGAAATCGGAACTGGATTGGGCTTTTCTTGTATGTCAATGCTATGTGTTACTGATAATGAAACAGTCATTACAACAATAGAAAAAAATGTGAAGAGAGTAGAATATGTAAGGAATCACATTAAAGAATATGGGATTGAAGAGAAAGTAATAGTATTATGTGGTGATGCATTATCATTAATGCCTGAGTTAAACTTGAAGTTTGATTTTGTCTTACTCGATGGAGTAAAAAGTGAGTATAGTGCTTATATGGAAATTCTCTTCGATAAAATTGTGACCAATGGATTGCTGGTTGCTGACAATGTACTACTGGAAAAAAGGCATAAAAGCATTGGGGTCGATCTCCCCAAATATCAAAACACATATTCAGGGTTAAAGAACTTCTTAGGAATCATTTTCGATTGTCATTGGAGTTCGGTGATACTTGATGTCGGTGATGGGTTAAGTATCAGTCGAAAGGTGTGAATGTGCATGGTAAAACCTGAGTTATTATCACCAGGTGGAGACCTGGAAAAACTAAAAATTGCTGTTTTATACGGTGCGGATGCTGTTTATGTGGGTGCAGAATCTTTTGGTTTGCGTGCAATGGCTGGGAACTTTTCCTGGGCAGACTTGTATGCAGGTGTCGATTTTGCCCACCAACATAAGCGCAAAGTATATCTGACAATGAACATTTTCCCTCACAATGAAGATTTGCTTGGGCTGGATTCTTTTATTGATAATGTTAATCGTATTAATATTGATGCAATGATTGTTTCTGACCCCGGAATGTTTTCATATATTCGGTCAATGATGCCCGATATGGAGATACATATTTCAACCCAGGCTAACACGTTAAACTGGCGGAGTGCAGAATTTTGGAGAAAAGCGGGCGCCGGCCGAATTATTCTCTCAAGAGAGGTATCATTAAGCGAGATCGTTGAGATTCATGAACGGGTAGACATACCATTGGAAGGTTTCGTGCATGGGTCAATGTGTATGGCATATTCGGGCCGCTGTTTCCTGAGCCACTATTTAACGGGCCGAGATGCGAATTTGGGAGAGTGTACTCAACCATGCCGGTGGCCGGTTGCCCTCGTTGAAGAGCGGCGTCCGGGTCAATACTTTCCGATTATTGAAACAACAGAAGGTACGAGTATCATGAATTCGAAGGACCTTTGCATGATAGAACATATACCAGAGCTCATTAAATGCGGTTTAAGTAGCTTAAAAATTGAGGGGCGTATGAAGAGTTTAAACTATGTAGCTAGTGTCACTAAAGCGTATCGCGAAGCGATTGACACTTTCTTCGAAAACCCTCTTAAGTACGAATTCCAACAAAAATGGCTCGATGAGCTCCACAAAGCAAGCCATCGTGAGTTTTGCACTGGTTTCTTCTTTCACAAGCCATCTGACAATAGTCAAATCAGTTCATATGAAAAGTATTTCCATCCTTATGATTTAATGGGTGTTGTTATGAAATACGATCAGGGGAAAGGGCATGCGTTGATCGAGCAAAGGAACAAAATATGCCGCGGCGATACAATAGAAATATATGGGCCTAAAGGAGATCCTTACTATCATCAGGTAACTAGTCTTGAGGATTTGGATGGTAATCAAATTGATAGTACTCCTCATCCGAAAATGGAATATCGCATGCATGTGGATACTCCTCTGGAACAGTACTCCATAGTAAGGCGTAAGCGAAATTTACTTGCATAAATCATCATCAATCATTGTTTACATTAATTGTTAAAGTGATGGATAATCTTGAAAGATGGCAAAATTTTGTGTATAATAAGGTTGTTGAGGCACCTCAGTCCTCAACATCTCTACAGTCCCTTTTTAATGGCTACGAAATATATTTTCGTAGCTTTTTTTTACAAAAAAAGAATCTACGAATGTAGATTCAACAAATAGAGTATCAAAATTCGTTTTAGTCTGCACGCTTTACTCCTTAAAGTCAAGACTTGAATGAATGATTTTACCTTTCAAAGTAGATTGAGGTGTTTTGTTCTTATTGGAAAGCTTCTTGCCATCTTTGACTCCATTATTATAGCAAATCGAAATCAAATCCTGGATCGAACGTTTAAAGTCCACTTCGGAGTCAAGCATATCTTTTTCTTTGAGAAGAGCAGTAATCTCATCCGTCAGCTTCTCAAATTTTTGAGCATAGACTGTTGGGAAGCGAGCATCTGCGCTACTGAATTCTTTAAAGTATGGGCCAATGATTTCAAGGCTTTTACGCATATTAGTCACCCTTTCAAAATAAAGTAGTTACTGTAACTCACCAAGTCTGCAAAAGAGATGGGCACGTGTCATACAAAAACCGTTATGAATATTAGATATGATTAAAGTCTCCAATATTCCAATAGAATAATTCTACAATTCTCTTTTAAACCCTTCCATATTTTGTTCTAATCAACACAAACATAAATGGCTAAGTAGAATATTCATGTAGAGTATGCTAAAATGATGATATCACGAAGACGGAGGCTACTCGATGATGAAGCTTAAGCCATGGCATAAATGGATTACCATATGTACATTTATTTTAGGTATATTGATGATGGTGCAATTTCGGACGCAGGATTCAATCAATCGGAGTAGCTCAACTAACCGACTTGAAGATATTGCTGCTACATTGATCCAAGTTTCCAAAGCGACACAGCAATTGGCTAGTGAAGCAGATAGTTTGAAGAATACGCTTTCTCAGTATCAAGATGGCGAGAATATTCGGTCGATAATAAGTGCAGAAATCGTTGAATCAAAAGTATCAGCAGGGCTTGTCCCGATGGTTGGTCCAGGAGTCGTTATTACATTAGGCGACAGTATGATGCCCCGAGATTGGGATGCTGATTATTATTATATTCATGATTGGTACATAAGAGACTTAGTTAATCTATTGTGGATCGGTGGTGCTGATGTTATCTCAATTAATGATCAGCGTGTCATTACGACTACAGAAGTCTTTTGCGGTGGAACGACGATTTTCATTAACAAAAAACTCATTCCCCCTCCGTATATCATACGGGCTATTGGCGATTCGAATACTTTAACAAACTCCCTGAAAATGGGTACAATTGTTCCTATTCTAGAAGATATGAAGAAGACTTTTGCAATTACCTTTACGATAGAACAAGAAGACATGATTACGGTACCTGGTTACACAGAGGATATTGTATTTAAGTACCTGAAGATTGCACAAGACTAAGAAAGGGGGAGACGCAATGCGAAAGTATCGGTGGCAAATTCCGGTTTTCATTGTTGCTATTGTTTTAGGGTTACTCATATCAGTACAATATAAAATCCAATTACAAATTGTAAAGAATAGGCAAGTTGTTCTTGATCGAAACGTTGCGCTCTCAGAAGTGCTCTCAAGAGCAGTGGCTATTCGTAATGACCATGAACTTGAAATTCAATCTCTTAGGAAAGTTATTGGATTGTATGAGAAAATGGCAACAGAGGATGCGACCATAACTCCCGGGCTATCTGAAGAATTGGACAAACTGAGGATGCTGAATGGTAAAACGAAAGTTGAAGGGCCAGGCATCCTGATGACGATTGATGATAGAAATGCTTATGATAAAATTACTTCAAGTGATCTACAAGACATCGTTAATGTCCTAAGGTATTCAGGTGCAGAGGCAATATCAATTAATAATCAAAGGATCATCGCAAATACACCAATCAGTGAAGCAGGAAAGAACATGTTAATTAATAAAACACCAGTGAATACTAATGATGGTATCACATATGAAATCAAAGTAATCGGGGACTCTGAAAAGCTCGAACGTCTTGTAAAGATTACGAACAACTTAGTTTCGGACTTAATCGATTTGAAGGGTGTCAAGTTTACAGTGATTCAAGAGAAAAAAGTTATCATCCCTGCTTATTTGGGAGGATATATCTATGACCAAGCAAAACCAGCATCAACTGCGAAGAAATAACGTGTTCAGGAGGTATTCAGTTGGTTGTTGAAGGTGAAGGAGTACAAAAAATCATTCGACGAATCAAGATGAAGATGCAAACAAGTAAAATGGAATATGGAACTAGCGCACATGCAAATAATCATGATTACTCGGAAATGCTTGACGACATGCGTGACATCGCAGATGACTTTGCTCGAATCTTCAATTTAATACTCGCTGAAACTGGGCATTGGCATCCATATATTATAAATGAGGCTATTTCGCTACTCCAAGAAGAAATGATGCTGAACGAAGACTCAACTCAAGTTTTGACTGATGTGTATGAGTTTATTGGAAGAATAATGGGAAGTAATCAGATTTGCACCGGTCAAAATGAATACAATTGGGAACAACTTGAAGAATTGGTTCAACGTGTCTCATTCCTCGTCACAGAATACATAACACATACTGAGCTTCCGATTTAGAGCTTCCAGAAGGAAGCTCTATTACCCTATTATGGTGGTGAAAGCATGAGAAGTTGGTTTATCCCGCAATCCTATATTTTAAAAATTGAAGATTTGTCTATTGAATTTCTAAAAAAGAAAAATATCAAGGGATTAATTTTTGATCTGGACAATACAATGATTCCATGGGGGGAGTATCGAGTAACTCCAAATCTGGTGGATCTTATTCAACGTATAAAAGATGCAAATATTTCAATTTGTATTGTGTCAAATAATCGTGGACAATCAATCAGTGATTTTGCAAAGTCTTTGAAAATTTATCTTGTAGATAGAGCAGGAAAACCCAGGTCCAAACCGTTTCAGGCAGCGATGAGACTAATGAAGACCAATGCGAATGAGACCGCAATGGTTGGAGACCAACTCTTTACAGATATATTCGGAGCGAATCGGGTGGGTATATATTCAATATTGGTAAAACCGATCAGTGATAAGGAGTTTGTGGGTACGCAATTTGTAAGAAAAGTGGAAAGAGCATTAATAAAGAAAATGGTAAAAGAAGGAGAAATCAAGCTATAATTGTACACGGCGATAGAGAGGTGAATTTCGTGATTGATGGTTCAACAGAAGTATATGGCATAATTGGCTCACCACTCACTTCTACAATTTCTCCATACTTGCATAATCATTGGTTTAAGCAGCAGAATAGAAATGCAATTTATATTCCTTTTGTGGTTGGTTCTAATTCTTTGAAAAAGGCTGTTGAAGGCCTTCAAGCACTTTCCATCGTTGGGGTCAATGTTACTATGCCATTAAAGAGATTAGTGGTGAACTACCTAGATGATCTAGAACCAGAGGTTCAGTCAATGAATGTTGCTAATGTAGTCTATAACAAGGATGGACGATTGCATGGATATAATACAGATGTGACGGGCATTGAGCTAGCTTTATCCTCAAGTGGACACTGTATCTCAAGTAGTATCTGTATAATCATAGGTGCTGGGGGAGCAGCAAGGGCTGCCCTATATTATGTATTGAAAAAGGGATATAGAACAATATATATTGTAAATCGCAGTATTCAAAATGCTAAAGAAATGGCCTCTGAAAGTCATTTATATGACAAAAGGAATTATGAAACTCACATCATCCCATTTTCTGACCTACGGTCCCTCAAAAACAACGAAGCAGATTTGCTGATTAATGCATCCTCAATTGGTATGATTGGCTATCCGGATGAGATTCCCGATATTTCACAGGTACTCCATCCTGGTATGACCGTTTTTGATATGGTTTATAACCCTGTTCATACATTGCTCATGCAAAGAGGTATGAACGCGGGATGTTTGATTGTAAGTGGGTTGAAAATGCTATTATTCCAAGCTGTTGAAACGCAAAAAATCTGGTTTGGATTATGTGATGATACGTGCAAGAAATATTATGAAGAAGCCGAAGCGACAATAATGGAGATGATGTCGATTGGTAAATAATAGTAACAGAAATATTATATTAGTTGGTCTATCTGGATCAGGGAAAAGTGAAATCGGAAAAAGAATTGGTGCTATTACAGGAAAAGTTGTATATGATCTTGATTCCATGATCGAAAGTGACCAAAGAATGGCTGTGGATGACATCATCCGTACTTCTGGTGTTGACTGTTTTAGAAGAATGGAATACTCAATGCTTAAAAAAATGCTGCAGGTGAACGATTCTGTCATTGTCAGTGGCGGGGGAACGGTAACTTGTGAAGCGAGTTATCAGATTCTTAAAAAAATGGGTACGGTAATTTGGTTGAAGGCTGAAATACAAACCCTTGTGCAAAGGTTAAGTACTAGCTATTCAAGGCCGTTGCTGGTTAGTAATCCGAAGGATGAATTAGTCAGACAGTCGATTACTAGGAGTCGTCTATATGAAGAAGCGGATGTAATTATTGACACTACCAATTTAACCATCGAAAAAACTGTTGATGAAATATTGTCTATCACGAAATGGAGTTGGTAGTATGAAAACAGTTCTGGAGATTATTACACAACCGACCTCAACAATTATTTCGCTGATTGAAGGATCACTTAATCAGGTAGGGTTCTGGATTAAGGGGAATCGAATAACTGGGAAAGCATGTATTTTAATTGACAAAAATGTGAGCCGAATTTATTGGGACTCAATTAAGAAGAGCTTGGATGAGTACATGATTGAGTATGATAATATCTCGGTTGAATGCACAGAAGCAGGGAAAACGTTTTTAAGTGTGGGGACCATCGTGGACACGATGCTCGATAAGGGTTTCTCGCGTCACGATTATGTCGTTACGATTGGTGGAGGAATTATGGGTGACATGGGAGGTTTTGTGGCAGGAATCTACATGAGGGGTCTGCCATTATTTCATATACCAACTACTTTGATATCTCAAGTTGATAGTTGCATTGGAGGTAAAGTGGGTGTTAATTCAGTAAAAGGGAAGAATGCCCTTGGTATGTTCGTCCATCCACAAAGTGTATTAATAGATCCAGGAACATTATTAAGTCTAGATGAGCGTAATTACCTGTCTGGAATTGCTGAGATTATTAAATATGGACTGATTAGAAATCCTGATCTCGTTTGTAAGTTAGAACAGTGTGCTACCGCAGTTCAAAGGAGAGAGATTGATATTCTCAGGGATATTATCTGGGACTGCATTTTAATAAAGAAACAATTAGTGGAAATTGATGAGAAAGATTTCGGTATAAGACGTATTTTAAACTATGGTCATACGCTGGGACACGCGATTGAATCAAACACAGACTACAAACGATACCTTCATGGTGAGGCAATCTCAATAGGTATTGCTTTTGCATCTCATTTATCGGTGAAGGCGGGTTACCTAGACAAAAGCGATTATATGCGAATAATCCGGCTACTCGATCTATACGGTTTGCCAAGCTCATGGATTGATTTTAATCCGGAGAATCTGATTGATAGTATTCACCGGGATAAAAAACGAAAAACGAAAAATACGATGATTTTGCTAAAAAAAATAGGTGAGACGATTATAGACGAGGAGATTGAAGATAATCACATATTGGAGTCACTCAAAGACTTTAGAATATAAATTCTATACTTGTTAAAAACTGCAAGCATAATTATAATACAAGTAAAGAAATAATCGGAATATTCTGATAAGGGGAGGCTCTCATGGAACAATATGTTGCAGAAAGCAGTAGCAATCTATCTTTGGGAGAGAAACTGTTCTCTATCCCGATTAGCGTATTGGTCATTGTATTAGGGCTATTAGAATCTTCTCGCGGTGGGTTTAACCTACATACATATTTTCCAATATTTATCGGTTTGGAAAATCTGGCATTTATTGCCTATCGGAAATATCCTCAATATCGAAAGAAAGCGTTTCAAATAGCTGTAGCATTATTTACAACAATGGCCATTATCTTAATAATTTACTAATTGGAGGACTTATGAAGTTCACTCGAACAAGAGTAACAGATACGCATCTGAATACCAAACTTGCGTATCTGTTATTGTTTATTGGTGTTAGCGGCATATCATCGGCTGCTGTTTTAATTCGACTTACAAATACGCCAGCTCTAATAATCGCTTCTTATCGCATGGTAATTAGTGCGTTAATAATATTGGTAATAGCGGTATTTAGACACTCGTTTTACAGGATCAACTGGCAAGAGAAAGAGGTTATGCTATCTTTCCTGAGTGGCATCATCCTCGCACTGCACTTCTGGTCTTGGATATCGTCTTTAAAATATACTTCTGTTTCTAGTTCAACAATTATTGTTACGACACAACCGATTTTTGTAATTTTAGGTTCGTGGTTATTGTTTGATGAGAAAATTTCACTCCGCTCAATTGGATATCTTTCACTGGCTTTCGCAGGTAGCGCCCTCATCGGGTATGCTGACACATATTTAGGTGATCAGGTGCTGTTAGGTGATGGGTTAGCATTCATTGGAGCAGTTACATTTGCTGGATATCTAATTTTAGGGAAGATCATTCGCAAAAAAATGGATATATGGACATATGCTGGCATTTCATATTCTTCTAGTGCTTTAATGCTTATCATGTTATCCATTGGGACGTCGACAGCGAATTATGCTATCACAACAAATGATTTACTAATCTTTACTATGTTGGCACTTCTATCGACTGTAGTAGGGCATACCATATTTAATTGGCTAATCAAGTATATCGGGGCAACCACTGTTTCAATCAGTATATTAGGAGAACCGATTGGCGCAACAATACTAGCAGCAATAATATTAAAGGAATATCCTAGTATCACACAAATTGCTGGCGGCATCATTGTGATATTTGGAGTCGCAATGTTTTTAAAAACACAAACAATAAATAAGTCTTAATCACTCAGATAGAACTTGATATTTGCAAGAATTGGATCGATAACTTCATAATGAACCGTTGAATGGATAGTTTTTGTTTCCGAAATTCCTTTTAGGATAGCTAGATAAATATCATTTGGAGTGTCAATAGGCACCCGATACTCATATCTCCAATGGCTTCCTTCAATCGGTAGCATTAAATCCCGTAAACCGCATGGAAGCAAAATCTCAACATTCAATATGTTCTCAGAGGCAGAAGCAATAATGGTCACGATTTGTCCACTTTTTAGAGAGTTTGGTATTGCCATCCCTTTGAGAAAAAGATAGTCTTCAACTCGATATGATAAGACAGTATCGCGTATGATTGAATCTTTAAAATATGCTCTGGCAGTAAGTTCATAATCACCATCATGTTCATGCTTGTCAATGACAAATGTCCCAACCCAATTTGCCTCCATGCCTTGTGAGGAACTCGATACCTTATTCATGGTAATAATTCTGCCATCAGGCAATAATAGATCCACACACTCAGCATGGCCATGCGTCGATGCATTAACATGAACACTCCCACCAGGAGTGGAAATATTTGGCGTAATTGTGGCAGTGATCGAAGGGAGAATCAACCAAATCGACATGGGGTTTGTCACAAAGTAATTACCATGTCTATCTTGAGCAGATGCAAAATAGAAGTACTGGCCTGGTGGCAAAATATGTCCTGCAGTATCATTTCCCATCCATATCACTGAATCCTCGTGATCGTTAATCATAATAGTATTGACAATATTGTCGTTGGAAGATTTAATATGGAGTTGCTTATTGTGCGTGTTTCGATTCTTTAGTTTACTCAAATAAAACGTGACAAAGTCATTGAAGCCATCAGAATCGGGGGATATATAATCAGGATTTGAAAAAACACGAATAAAACAAGACCGATACACAATACTCACAGCTTCGTCGCGGGTGATCTGCCGTCGTGGTTGTATTGTACGATGGGTTGTACCATAACCTGTAAGAATCCGAAGTTGAACACAAGTAGCGATGACATTTCTTAGGTGTGGGGCAATTTCAGATTCGTCATGAAAAACAGAGAGTAACTCATCCACTTGCTCCTTCGTCAAAGAAGCAGCATGTGCTCTAAGATTTAATACATCAACTAACCATTCACCCGCCTGCTCTCTGGTTAAATAACTTTCCGGAAAGAAAAAACACTATTATGCGGAATCATTCCCATCGTATCAAGGGCTTCAATAATTTCGAAACCATCTACGTATCCATAAATAATATAGTCAAACGGAACATCGAGAAATGATGGGGACAGAGGGCGGTATGGATCTAGTGCAAAAGTTCTATAAAGAAGCAGTCCGAATTCAGCTTTTGTAATATTTCGTTCTGGACGAAACATAATCCCTTCTGCTGGGTTGTGTATATCAATATAGAACCCATCGACATTTCCCTCCTCCCACATAACACGAATATTTCTATATGCCCAATGCTGGTCATCAACATCGATAAACCAGGGATGAAGCGAGGCTTCGCACGGCATACTTAAAAAAACAAACCATAATCCTGCTAGAATGATAGTCGAAAAAATAATTCTATTCTTAATGATGTGCATGTTAGTAACCCCCTATAATTTGTACCTTTGGAATTAAACGATCCCTTTACTATTCCTCCTCAGTGAATTATGGGAAGAATAACCATTATACAAATGTCTACACAATAAAACGACAAATAGTGATGAATTCTGTTTATTATGAATAATCAGGATTTATATAGTCATGAAAATTGGGGTTGTGAATGATTTGAGGGTATGTACCATATAATACCAATTCCAAAACGAATAATTCCGTGTCAAAACTTGCGGATTTATTTTTTTTTGTCAAAAGTTGCGCTTTGACAATATATTATTGCATGCATAGAATTGAATCGCAGCGATAAATTAAGGGGGTAACTGAATGCAAAATAATCGGATATTAATCTTAGCAACAATTATGGCGTTGATTTCTGGAACTATTATTTTTAGCGTTTTAAAATCAAATAGCACTAGGGTGAGTGTGCTAGTAGCAAGAAAAGAAATTCCACAATATACACAAATAGAGGAATCCATGATCGAAATGATAGAGATCCACCCCACTGGATTGATAGGAGTTAAACAAATGAAGAAAGAGGACATCATTGGACAGTATTCACTGGTTCCCATCTACCAAGGAGAACAGTTTTTATATGAAAAATTCTCATTGAGTCATGTTGGTAATAATTATAAAGGGAGGCTTGATTCAGGATCGCGTGGATTTTTTCTGACCTTGGCACCTTCACAAACACTAGGTAACACTTTAAGAATTGGAGATAAAATCGATCTCATCTATGTTGCAAAAGATAGCAAGCATGGATACAGTTTCTCGAAATTTATACTACAAAACCTAGAGATACTCGATATAAAAAATGGAAATTCCAGTGGTTATGACAAAAACTCACATGAGATTGAAGGTATAGTGGTAAAGGTTACTCCAGTTCAAGCAGAGACTTTAGCTTACAGTATTGAGCATGGGAATATGTATGTCGTCGGTACGCCATATAATAGCACCGAAATTCGAACTGAAGGAGTATATCACGAAAACTTAGGATTTTGAATCCGAGTATATCTTGACGAAATGGGAGTTGGGGAAAATGCCTTTCGGTCTTCGCATATTATTGATTAGTGACAGTGCGCATGATGCAAAAATATTTGATAGAATTGAAGGAATATGCAAGCTGATACATATACGGGGGTTAGATGATAAAAAAAGCGATCTAGATGAGCTTGCCATTGATTTAGTGGTATACAAAGTTACGGAAGCAAATTTACGTAATGCGTGCAGGGATGCACACAAACTTAAGATTCAGAATTATGAAGTAAAGATTATTTTCATGCTTTATGGTATCAGTGCGTTAGAAAAAAGCAAGTTATCAAATATCGATGAATATGTTGATGATACGATCATCTATGACACGAATCTCTCTGTTTTACACACATATTTTCAATTCATCAGCGATAGTATTTTACATAAAATGCCATCAGAAGTCTTGTCAAACGGCCGAGGTTCTGTTCGTGTTGTTGATGAGAGTTCAGCCTCAAATACAATAAAAGAAGTAAGTGATGGAACAATTCACGATGGGATTCCAAAGCAAAAGAAAACTGACACAAAGGTAATTGCTTTTATTAGTTATAAAGGAGGTGTTGGCAAGACGTTCCTCGCAGTAAATATTGGATGTTTACTTGCAAAGATGCATAATAAAAGAACACTGCTAATCGATGGTGATATTGCTTCAAGCGACATATCTGTGCATTTGAATTTATCAAATAAAGTGTCAATTATGGACCTTTTACCGGAAATAAACGATTTATCCTCATGTAAATTGGAGCAAGGGTTACAAAAGCACAGAAGTTCTGGACTTTATGTTTTGACTGGTCCAGCCCGACCGGAGCTTGCTGAATTCATTACAGAAGGCTATCTTGAAAGAATAATTGAGTGTGCGACACAATTATTTGATTATATTCTAGTTGATACTTCATCCCATCCAATGGATGACACTCTGTACCAAATCATAGAGAAATCAAGTGAGATCGTTTACATCACGACTGCGGATCTAGCTTCCATAAAACAAACTAAAATAGCCATAGATACAATAAAACGACTAGGGTATAGCGATTATTTAAATCAAACATACATTCTTAATCAATATTGCCCAAGCAGCAAACTTGATCCCAATGTCATAAGCACGCACTTGAACGTTACCTGTAAAGGTATGTTGCTTCATGAAAGGATAAAAGTTGAGGATAGTATTTATGAAGGGAAACCTATTGCATTGGGTCATGGGTCAAGTGAAACAAAAACTCAGTTAATCGAATTGACCAAAATGATATTAGGCACAAATGAGAGTGTAAGCAAATTCAGTGGGGCTGGGAAAAAATCGAAATTTGATGGCTTATATAAAGCTATTAAGGAAAGGTGGATTACAAATGGCTAATAGCTTACTTCATCGATTAGAAAATGTTGAAGACTCATCAAAGATAGTTAAAAAAAGAGAACAGGATGAGAATATGCTGCAAGACAATATCTTGAAGAAAGGAAATGATAATGAAATAAGTGATGATGAGAAAAAGACCGACAAAAATGAAATTTTGCGATACTTGCAAAAAAAGATTCTGCAAGAGTATCCATCAATTCTGGGGAGTGCTCGAAATGATATCAATAAGCGGAACTACCTTTTTCGGATAATCGATCAAATTTTAGCTCGAGAAGTACTGATAGTCAGAAATATGCCAAGGAACGAACTTGCTGAATATATTCTGAATGAAATTATTGGATATGGCCCAATAGATGCGTTTATCCGAAGTGATCGAATATCGGAAATCATGGTAAATGGTAGTCGTCAGGTATTTGTGGAAGAAGAAGGACAGCTTATCAGAACATCTGTTGAATTCGAGAATGATGAACATCTCCTTTCAATCATTGAACGCATCGTGACACCTATTGGTCGTAGAATAGATCAATCGAGTCCATATGTGGATGCCAGGCTTCCAGATGGTTCACGTGTTCATGCAATTATTCCACCTTTGTCTCTGTCTGGGCCGATATTAACAATACGAAAATTTCCGAAAGTTAGTCATCATCTCGAGACATTAATCAAATTAGGCTCATTGACACCTGAAATGGCAATCTTCATTGAGCATTGCGTTAAGTCCAAAATGAACGTTTTAATATCAGGCGGAACAGGTAGCGGGAAAACCACCTTATTAAATGCGTTGTCGGGCTGTATCCCAAATGCAACAGAACGAGTAATTACGATTGAAGATTCAGCTGAATTGAAATTAAACCAAGATCACATTATTTCCCTAGAAACAAGGCCACCTAATATTGAAGGGAAGGGGGAGGTAACCATAAGGCAACTACTTAGAAATGCTCTCCGCATGAGGCCTGACAGGATCATCATAGGGGAGTGTAGGGGAGCAGAGGCGTTTGACATGCTACAAGCGATGAACACAGGCCACAGCGGTTCGTTGACGACGATTCATGCAAATAATGCAAAGGATGCTTTAAGCAGGCTTGAAAATATGGTGATGATGGCAGGTGAGTCATTACCGTATAATGTGATTCGAGAGCAGGTTCTCTCGGCTATCGATGTTGTGATCCATGTGATGAGAATGCATGATGGATCAAGGAAAGTGACTTCAATTTCTATTGTCGACAAAGATATAGGTGAAAATATGCAAGCGACACTACATGGTATTTTCCAATTCAGAGCCCAAGGAAAAGATAACAATGGCAAAATTACAGGCAAATATCAGAAACAGAAGAAAAATGACTATCCCGACTTCTTCAAGGAAAAGATGAAAACAGCAGGGTATCTTACTTGAAGGTTAGAGAAAGAAAGGTGAGGTCTTGACTGCACTATATGCATTTGTCTCGGTTTTGTTTGGCTTCTCACTGTATTTGGTGATAACCATTCCATATAAAAAACATCTTTACAATTTCCCTAGCAATAACAAAAGGCTCCACCAGGTGATGAATACACAAAAAGAGCTTATGGTACCCATAAAGCGTCATAGCAGCACTGTGTACCATAACATTAAATTGTTTTATATTGAAAGATTAATTGCTGCAAATATTGATCCCCAAAAATTACTAAAACAACTTATCATTGGCGTACCAGTTACATTTTCAATCATTTCAGTCAGTAGTGGAACGATAATGGGGCTTGCCATAATTCTGCTTATCGCAATACTTATCAATTCCTGGATCAGCACTCGAATTAGTCAAAATAAAAGCAAATTCACTGAGCAGTTTGAACAAGCTGTAACTTACATAATATGCAATCTTTATGCAGGCTTGAATCTTGTTCAAGCAATCGAGCAGACAATACCAGAAGTCCAAGATCCGATGAGAAGTCAGCTGCAGCAAGTAATCGATCGATATAGAATAGGAATAAGCCTGTCAGATTCGCTTAAACAACTAGATCGCAGTCTGCAAAATGATGACTATGAATATTTCTGTCATGCAATTGAAATTAATCGATCATCGGGGGGAGATTTGATAGAGGTCCTAAGTAAGATGGAGATATTGATGAGGCAAAGGAAAATGCAAAAAGGTGATATGCGCTCAAAAACGTCTGAAGTGAGATTAACAGCAAATCTTCTCATATTCATTCCGATAATACTATGCATATACTTTCGTTTGTTTCATCCAGACATGCTCATGCCGCTGTTAAATACGGATCTTGGTCGATCAGCACTTACAATTTCCTTTGTCTTGTGGGGGCTTGGGGTCTTTGCAATAAAAAGACTTGCTAACATTCATACTATTACTTGAAGAAGGTGAAATCTTTGGATAAAGCAATTATCGCCGCAATTACCGGAGCACTGGCCACAATACTATTATTGCTTGCTCACTCTGCCCCCACAAGGCATGTTTTAGAAAACTATATATTTGGGTCTGCATTATCAAGGCACAAATTGATGAAGTTGAGAGAAGTTGAATCTTTAAGTGTAAAACCATATTTATGGCGCAAAGTTAACCATCACCTAAGCAGAATAAATCGGGAAAAAATTGAAACACTATATGTAAAAAAACTCGCAATGGCTGGCTTGTCAGAAAAAACCAGTGTCGAGGAGATTTATTGGATTAAAACATTTCTTACAATACTTGTAACAGTGGCGTCGATTTTAGCAAAGATTCTCTTCAATCAAAGCGTTTCACTATCCATCATAATAGCCTCAGGTTTTGTGGGATTCCAAGTCCCAGATCTATACCTTGCATACAAAAGAAAGAAAAGGAGAGCAGAAATTATCGAACAGATGCCGGAAGTTCTCGAACTTATGATTCTCTGTACTAATGGGGGTATGGGACTTCATCGAGCACTTCAAACTATCATCACAAAGAAAGGAGGTGCATTTTCCGATGAGTTGCAAAAATGTCTGAGGGAGGTGGAAATTGGAGTAAGATTACAGGATGCTCTAGCAAACATGAGTCGATTGCTTGAAATGCCCGAAGTTAATACATTTGTAAATTCTTTGATACAGAGTATCAGAATGGGTAATCCGATCGAGACCTCAATAAAAGCATTGATTATCATCATGCGGCAACTCAATGCCCAAAGGATTGAGGAGAAAATCGGTAGTCTCCCACTGAAAATGACAGTAATTACTTTATGCTTTTTTATGCCTCTTGTATTCACAATCACACTTATGCCAAGCTTAATTTCTTTCATGCAAAATTCATGGTAAATCAAGAGGAGGAATATAAATGATAAACAATCTGGCAATGATTATTAAAATGGTGATGACAGAAGAAAGGGGAGCCGCTACAGCTGAGTATGCTCTTCTGCTAGCACTTGTCGTAATAATCCTCATAGGGACTTTATCTACCCTAGGAGGAGAGTTGAATGCAAGATTATTCGAGATTATTACTGATTTGCAAAACGCAGGTAGATAATCATGCGGCAACTTAGAAGCTCAGAGTATTGCGTAAATAACAAAGGAGCCGTCGTTGCTGAGTTTGTTCTCGTATTTTCAATTATTATGCTACTTTTCTTCTCAATTATTGATTGTGGCATAATGATGAATAAACGGATAATTCTCTCATCTGCAGCTCGTGAAGGGGGTCGTCTCGCAGCTATTGAAGGTGGAGCAACACCTATTGTATACGAGCGGATTATTAATACTCTTGAAAAGAATGGGTTTTCATATGATGATGTAGCGGTTGACATTCACCCAAAGAAAGCTGGATACGGGTCTCCGATCAAAGTAAAGCTAATGTATGTTCATGAGTTCATTACACCGATGATTCGGCGCCTCGCAAGGAGTAATATCAATCTTGAAGTGGAATTCACTACAAGAAGCGAAAATGTCAAATGAACAACATCAAAAATAAATCGGTGAATGGATCGATAGCAGTGATGATGATTATATCCATGCCAGTAATTATAACTATTCTCGGTTTAGTTCTGGATATTGGACTCATGATTAACACAAAAGGGGTCGTTCAGGCAGCTGCTGATTTCGGGTCGCTTGCTGGTGCGCAATGTTTAAATCTCGATTTGCTTGCCGAGGGCGTATTGTACATTGACCCTTTGAGAGCACAAGCAGAAGCGAAATATTGGACAGAATTAAATATCAAAAAAAATATAAAACACCTTCGAGATGAAAGTTCATTGAAAGTTATCGTTAATGTGCACAACATCAATGATGGGGTTCCATCAATAGATGCGCACACAATGAGAATTTTGCTGGAGCCGACCGTTTGCGTCAGAGTTGATTACCCTATAAAAACTTCGTTTATACCATTTCGAAAGGACATATTTTTAACAGTTCATTCCGACTCAAGTGTAGTTGATAGAGAAGAAAGATAGCTGCTAATCTTACGGCCTATAATAATGTAGGCCTTTTTTTTTTGTAAGTGGCAGGATAAGGGTTGATTTAATCGAAAATTAAATAACTGAAAAGTCAGCCTTAGAATGGAGTGAACAGATGATGAGAACAGACATAGAAATTGCTCAGGAAGCAACCATGAGGCCAATAATTGAACTAGCAACAGATCTTGGGTTGAAGGAATCAGATGTTGAGTTATATGGGAACTTTAAAGCCAAAATTAATCTGTCCGCTTGGGAGCATCTTAAAAATAATGAAGATGGAAAAGTAATCCTTGTTACTGCAATCAATCCGACAGCTGCAGGAGAAGGGAAAACCACTACAACAGTCGGTTTAGGGCAAGCGCTTGCGAAACTCGGTAAAAAGGCTATTATCACACTTAGGGAACCTTCGTTAGGGCCTTGTATGGGAGTAAAAGGTGGCGCAGCTGGTGGAGGATATGCGCAGGTTGTACCAATGGAAGACATCAATCTGCATTTTACCGGTGACATACACGCAGTGACCACTGCCCATAATTTATTGGCTGCCATTCTTGACAATCATATATATCAAGGGAATGAGCTCGGAATAGATCCACAAAGTATTATTTACAAACGGGTTATGGATATGAATGAACGGGCATTACGTAACATTGTAATAGGACTCGGAGGAAAAACGCAGGGAGTACCACGAGAAGACGCATTTATGATATCAGTTGCTTCAGAAGTAATGGCAATTCTATGTCTTTCAATTAGCTTGAGTGACCTAAAGAATCGCTTATCTCAGATTATTATTGGATATAAATACAATGGGGAACCGGTAACCGCTGGAGATCTAAATGCACAGGGGGCGATGGCTTTACTACTTAAAGATGCAATCAAACCTAATTTTGTTCAAACCCTTGAAAACACCCCAGCGTTTATTCATGGAGGTCCGTTTGCAAACATTGCACATGGATGTAATAGTATAATGGCGACGAAAATGGCAATGAAGTTAGCAGATTATGTTGTTACAGAAGCAGGATTCGGGGCCGATTTGGGTGCTGAAAAGTTTTTTGATATCAAATGCCGGGCTGGAGAGATTAAACCTTCTGCAACTGTTATTGTTGCTACAGTCAGAGCACTGAAACTGCATGGAGGAGTCATGAAAGAGGATTTAGGTAAGGAAGACTTGGCTGCATTAACCAAAGGCATGGAAAACCTCGAGAAGCATATTGAGAATATCAATCAATTCCGAATACCATGTATTGTAGCCATTAATAGGTTCCCAACTGACACTGTTGATGAATTAGATCTAATAAAGGAACTGTGTGAAAAACTTCGTGTACCAGTCGCATTGTCTGAAGTATGGGAAAAGGGCGGAGAAGGCGGAATCGATTTGGCAACGCTTGTACTGAAACAAATTAATAACCATGGTCATGAAACATTTGAATATTTGTATCCTCTTGATATATCTATCAAAGATAAGATCACAATGATAGCTACCAAAATTTACGGTGCTGACAAAGTTGAGTTTTCACGAGAAGCAGAAAAAAGCATGCGTAAGTATTCAAAAATCGGTCTTAATAAACTACCCATTTGTATGGCAAAAACACAATATTCACTTTCAGATGATCAGACATTGCTGGGGCGACCTACAGGTTTCACGATTTCTGTAAGAAACATCATACCTTCAGCTGGTGCAGGCTTCTTGGTAGCCTTGACAGGAGAGATTATGACTATGCCTGGTTTACCAAAAGTCCCCGCTGCAACAAAAATGGATATTGATGAGAATGGGATAATTAAAGGTCTCTTTTAATATTTATTTTGCTGGGAGTGGTTATCTATGCCCGCACGTATTTTGGATGGAAAGTTGATTTCAGAGAGTATTATTAAGGAAATTGCTGAAGGGGTTTCAAATTTCCGAGTATCCCATGGCATCGTTCCAGGTTTGGCAGTAATCCTGGTTGGGGATAATCCCGCTTCGGAAATCTATGTGAACAGTAAAATAAAAAAATGCCGAGAAGTTGGTATGTACTCAGAGAAAGTCACTTTCGATAAAAATGTTACAACTACTGATATACAAAATACGATTATGAGTCTAAATATTCGTAGCGATATCCATGGCATACTTCTTCAGTTACCATTACCAAATACATTTGATTCGTCGAAATTGATTGAAATGATAGATTCGAGAAAAGATGTTGATGGTCTCCATCCTCTGAACGTCGGCAAGTTATTGTTAAATGAAAAAGGTTTCATACCCTGCACGCCAAAAGGGATCATTGAACTATTGGACCATTATCAGATCAACATCGAGGGTAAATCCGCTGTTGTTATCGGAAGAAGCAATATTGTGGGGAAGCCTTTAGGCATGCTTCTGCTAAATAGAAATGCTACTGTCACATTTTGCCATTCACGTACAAGGAATTTGAATCAGTATACAAAAAAAGCAGAGATTATTGTGGCTGCTGTTGGTATACCAAAATTCATTAAAAGGGACATGATCAGCGAAGGTGCTGTGATCGTGGATGTAGGAATTAACCGAATAGGGAAAAAGATCATCGGAGATGTAGATTATGACGGTGTTGTTGATTCCGTGTCATTTATTACCCCAGTTCCGGGTGGTGTCGGGCCAATGACAATCGCCATGCTCCTTCGGAACACTTTATTAGCTGCAGAAGAAAGTTTTGACAATTCCTAAAATCAATAGTATATTTATGATTAATGACGATGACCAGAACAAGTACCAACCCAAAGACGAACAGCGAATCGGGGATAGTGGGAGCCTGAGGCGAATAAGGTATGGGAATGGATCTGTGAGTTGCATGCTGAAAGATTTGAGTAAGCAATGCCGTTACCTGCGTTAAAAGGTATCTCGAGATTATCCTCGAGTATGAGAGGTCCATACGGACAACTTGGGTGGTACCGCGAATGCCATTCGCCCCATGAGGAGCGAATGGCATTATTCTATTTTAAGGAGATGGGAAAAGTGAAGGAAAGAATTTTAAGTGGGATGAGGCCTACTGGCAGACTTCATCTAGGCAATTATTTAGGGGCGCTCGATAACTGGGTCAAACTTCAAGATGCGTACGATTGTTTTTTCTTTGTCGCTGATTGGCATGCACTGACAACAGGGTATGAAAACACTTCATCTATAAAAGAAGACACCCGGCAGATGGTCATAGATTGGTTAAGTGCAGGACTTGATCCAAATAAGAACAAAATTTTCGTTCAATCGATGATAAAGGAACATGCTGAGCTTTATTTACTTCTCTCGATGATTACTCCAAATAGTTGGCTTGAAAGATGCCCTACATACAAAGATCAATTAATTCAGCTTGAATCAAAAAATATTGCCACACATGGCTTCTTGGGTTATCCTGTTTTGATGACAGTGGATATCATCATATACAAAGCAAATCGAGTCCCAGTTGGCGAGGATCAAGCAGCTCATCTTGAAATTTCCAGGGAAATTGCAAGACGATTCAATAATCTTTACAAAGAGGTCTTTCCAGAACCGCAAATCCTTTTAAATCGGGTTCCGATGTTGCCTGGAGTCGATGGAAGAAAAATGAGTAAGAGTTATGGGAATGACATCAGCTTGTCCGCCTCGCCAAAAGAGATCAAAGAGAAAGTGCAGATGATGATTACAGACCCGCAACGGATCAGCAAATCCGACCCTGGACACCCTGAGGTCTGCATCGTGCATAAATTTCACACAATTTTTTCTAGTGATATGATTGAGTCAATTACATCGGATTGCCGAAAAGGAAGTATTGGATGTGTTGCATGCAAAAATAATTTAGTAAATAGATTAACCGAAACACTTATGCCAATTCATGCAAGAAGAGCTGAGTTGGAAAAAGATAGTTCGTATGTAGACGATGTCCTCGCGGAAGGAGCGAAAAAAGCGAGATTAGTCGCAGCGCAGACTATGCAAGAGGTTCGCGAAGCAATGCGGACATTTGCCTAAAAATAAAAACTAATAAACAGTAGTTGGGAATTGACATTCAGATACACTTCATGCAGTACAATGGAGTTCCAATCAATAGGACGATTGGCAATTAGGCTATCCAAGGGCTTCTATTTATGATAGTATTGTTATGTGTATCTTCAGGGGGGTCTCGAAATTGCATAAACTTCTAGTGATTCATGGACCCAATTTAAACCTTATCGGTAGTCGTGAACCTGAAATATATGGGTATGATTCGATTAGTGTAATCAACTCTCATATAATAGAATATGCGGCTGCTAATGGACTGGAAATTGATATTAAGCAATCAAATCATGAAGGACAAATCATCGATTGGGTCCAAGAATCCGTCACATTATACCACGGGCTCATTATCAATCCAGGCGGCCTCACTCATTACAGTGTTTCTTTGCTGGATGCACTGATAAGTGTTACGATTCCGGTAATTGAAGTTCATATGTCTAACCTTTTCTCCAGGGAGCTTTTTCGATCATCCTCGTTGACTGCACGTTCAGCAACAGGATTCATTTGTGGCATGGGTTATGTATCCTACTTGGCTGCAGTTGAATCATTGAAGATACTTCTTACAAGTAAATGAGGTGAGTTTTTGAAACACCGGATTAACAACCTTCACATGTCAATGAATGAAAAGAATATTGACGGTATGGTAATTATGAAACCCGAAAATCGGATGTATATGAGTGGATTCACAGGTTCTTCGGGTATTGTCATTGTCTCAGCAAAGGAAAATGTTCTTTTAACAGACTTTCGATATATTGAACAGGCAGCAATCGAAGCGGAAAACTTCAAAATTGTTCAGCATGGTCCATCAGTCATGGACTCGATTAAAGAAACAGTTTTTGATATGGGAATCACTAGATTGGGCTTTGAAAACGATTTCATGACATACCAGACATTTGAGTCAGCGAAGCAAAGATTAACAGGGACATCACTGATTGCGACCAATTCGATTATTGAGAACTTACGGATGATAAAAAATGAAGATGAGATTCAGTCATTATTGAAAGCTGCGGATATTGCAGACAAAACTTTCGAGCACATCGTTCAGTACATCAAAGCTGGGGTCACGGAAATTGAAGTTGCAATTGAGATTGACTACCATATGCGCAAGATTGGATCGATGAGAAACAGTTTCCCAACTATTGTTGCATCAGCCGAAAGAGGATCCTTACCGCATGCACAACCAAGTTCACGTAAGATTGCTAACGGTGATTTTATTACGATGGATTTTGGTGCTGTAATAGATGGATATTGTTCTGATCTTACAAGAACTGTCATCCTGGGTAAATCCAGTGAAGAGCAGAAAAGAGTTTATAATATTGTACTTGAATCCCAGAAAATTGCGCTGGACAGTATAAGTGCAGGAATGCCTGGATGCGATATTGATTTAAAAGTGAGGAAGTATATGGGGAAATTTGACTTGGATAAGTATTTTGGGCATGGCTTAGGCCATGGTGTTGGATTGTATATTCATGAAAATCCGCGGCTGTCTCAAACGAGTACAGATATATTGGCACCGGGACATGCGGTGACAGTTGAGCCGGGTATATATATCCCGGACTGGGGTGGCGTAAGAATTGAGGATTTAGTAATAATTATGGATGATCATGTAATCAACCTTACTAAAAGCGCAAAAGAGTGGGGGGAAATGCAATTATAAATTTCAGGAGGAATCATTTATGATAACAACAAATGAGTTTCGCACAGGCGCAACAATTGAACTTGACGGAGATATTTACACAATCATTGATTTTCAGCATGTAAAACCTGGGAAGGGCGCGGCATTTGTCAGAACTAAACTTAAAAATATCAAAACTGGTGGAACAGTTGAAAGAACGTTCCGTGCTGGTGAAAAGCTTGCACGAGCGCATATTGAACGAAGAGAGATGCAATTTTTATACTTTTCCGGGGATGAATATGTTTTCATGGATATTTCGAATTATGAGCAGATTCATTTGACTAAAGAGGATATTGGCGAGGGAATCTGGTATTTAAAAGAGAATACTATCATTGGAGTGATGATTTATCAATTAACTCCAATTGGTGTTGATTTACCTAATACGGTTGATTTAATGGTCACTGACACGGCACCTGGTGTTAAAGGGGATACTGCAGCGGGGGGAACCAAACCAGCAACTTTAGAAACTGGATACGTTGTGCAAGTACCGTTTTTTGTTAACGAAGGAGATGTCCTCAGAATTGACACTCGAAGCGGGCAATATGTAATGCGTGTTTAAATACTTTTTAGGAGGGATTGATAATGGCTGACATGAAAGTCAAGGTTGCATATTTGAAGGGATTAGCTGAAGGCTTGGGGATTGCCAAAGATACCCCGCAAGGGCAAATGTTTATGAGTATGATTGAAGCCCTCGATGTAATGGCTGATGAGATTGAACAACTTCAGAACAATCAAGCTGATTTAGAAGACTATCTGAATGCAGTTGATGAAGATTTAGTGGATCTTGAGGATGAGTTTTATGATGATGATGACGATGATGACGATGATGATGATGATGACATTCTCGAAGTTGAATGCCCTGAGTGCGGACATGTTGTAGTCATCAAAGAAGGTTTTACATCGGAAGATGTTCCCTTCGATATCATGTGCCCTCATTGCGGGATGGTTGTTTACACAAGCTTTGATGAAGACGATGAAGAAGTAGGTCAGGATGAGTTTAACCCCACTGTACCGGATGAGAAGTTCTCAATAGAGGACTGAGTATAAGCGAAGCATAGGGCAGCCTATGCTTCGCTTACAACGACTTTTGAGTAATAAACTGGTGGTGAGGAAATGCTTCAAACCCAAATAGAGAAGATGCGTAACGAGTTTAAAAAGCGAGATTATAAATTTACTCCACAACGTCAAGCAGTGTTGGAGGTACTTGTTGAACATAAAGAATCTCACTTGAGTGTTGACGAAATTTATTACTATGTGAAGCTAAAACATCCAGATTTAGGGATGGCTACAGTATATCGAACACTTGATTTGTTATGCACACTCGGGATGGTCCAAAAACTAAATTTTGGGGATGGGAAGAGTCGGTTCGAAGTAAGCAAAGAAGAAAAACACCAACATCACCACCTGATATGTCTAAACTGCAATGATATCATCGAAGTAAAAGGAGACTTGTTGATACAGCTTGAGGCTATGATTGAGAAGGAATATAACTTTGAAACGACAGATCATGTGCTGCAAATATATGGTTATTGTCATAGATGTCGCATGGATCAGTAGAAATTAATTAGGCTCAGTGTAGGTATCTATTGGGAGGATGGCAATATGAGTGAAGAATATGATGACGCGAGTGATAGTTACGCATCCGAAAACGGGAATGTAAAAATTGCTGATGAAGTCGTCAGTGTGATTGCAGGTATTGCAGCAACTGAAGTTGACGGTGTTGTTGGTATGAGTGGCGGTTTCGCAGGTGGGTTGACTGAATTACTTGGGAAAAAGAACTTAACAAAGGGCGTCAAAGTTCATGTCTCGGAAAAAGAAGTAAGTTTAGACATATTTATCCTTGTCGGATACGGGGTAAGAATTCCTGATATTGCTCAGGAGGTACAAGAAAAGGTTAAACTGAGCGTAGAAAGCATGACTGGTTTATCTGTTACGGAAATCAACGTGCATATTCAGGGTGTCAGCTTTCTTGATGAATTGAAAGAAAATGAAATTGCTTCAAAGTAAATTTTAAGTTTCTGGGGGGATATTTTTGCGAACGATTGATCGTGCATTGTTAATGGTGTTCGCATTCACTTTCGTTGTATTCTCGGCATTGATGTTAGCGGTCTCTTTTGGTTGGCTGTATCCTCTTTATTACACAATCAATATGATTAACTCACCTTTTGGGAGATTAGTATTAATTATCGTATTTAGTTTGCTTTTACTTGCAGGCCTACGATTATTTACTCTAACAGTTAATCGACATGCTTTCAAACACGCTTTGGTTCAACAGACCCCTTACGGAAAAGTCAGAGTCTCACTTGTTGCTATCGAAAATTTAATCAAGAAAGCCGTTAGGCAGATAAAAGGTGTAAGGGATGTCAAAGCGTTGGTGACATCACGAGAAAATAATGGAATTTTGGTTCAGGTCAAACTGATTGTTAATCCTGAAGTAAGTATCCCTACTATCAGCGTAGAAATTCAGCAGACAATCAAAGATTATGTCATGGATGTGGTAGGAATCGAGGTTAGTGACATCAATATTGGCATAGAGAATATTTCATCAGATGGAAAATCAAGGATTGAGTAATATATTGGGGGATTATTATGAGTGAGCGAAACTTATTTTACATATTGAGAAGTTATAAAGGACGAATCATTGGACTTGTGGCGGGGTTCATTGTAGCGATACTCTTAATTATCTTCGGGTTTTTTAAAACGCTTATAATCGTTATACTAACTACGCTTGGGTGGTTTATTGGAAGAAAATTTGATGGGAACACAGATAGTTTCTTAGAAATGTTAGACAAAATTACGAACGCAGATATTGAAGATTAGATGTTACTGGGGAGAAACCAATGAACAGAAGAAAATCGCGAGAGTTTGCTTTAAAAGTATTGTATTATATCGATGTGACAGGAACAGATTACAGTAATGCTGAACGAGATGTGATTGAAATGGAAGACGATGAGACTGTATTAATATCAGAATTCGCTTCTTTCCTGATAAAAGGTGTTATGGATCATGTCATTGAAATCGATTCGATTATTGAAAAATATTCTATCGCTTGGTCATTGAACAGAATGTCCGTTATTGACCGGTCTCTCCTAAGACTATCAATCTTTGAGATCGGATACTCTGATGATATTCCAACAAGTGTTTCGATTAATGAAGCTGTTGATCTAGCTCACAAATTCAGTACATTGGACTCAGGGAAATTTATCAACGGTATCTTAGGCAATTATGTAAGAGAGAACAAACCATCAATAGAGCTGCCGGAGCGTTGAGGCAGCTTTCTCACATAATGTATAGGTGCGTGATGCAAATGAACGATACTCTTGTTATGAGTGTTGCCAGTCTAACAAATACAATTAAGTCAGCACTCGAAAATAATCTTTTGCTCCAAAATATTTGGGTGAAAGGGGAATTGTCAAATTTCAAACGACATACATCAGGTCATCTTTATTTCACTTTAAAGGATGACTTATCAAGTATACGATGCGTTATGTTTCGAAGTAAAGCAAATAAAATCAATGTTGAACCCAAACATGGTGATCGGGTTATTGTTAAAGGCAGTGTTAGCGTCTATGAACGTGATGGGACCTATCAACTATATGTGGAAGATATTCGCCTGGAGGGTATCGGAGATCTACATATTCTTTTTGAAGAAACAAAAAAACGCTTGGCAGATGAGGGATTATTTGACGAGAGGTACAAAAAGAAATTGCCTGTGTTACCGCGGAAAATTGGTATAGTGACATCCCCAACAGGTGCTGCTATTCGAGATATACTGCAAATAATCAGAAGGCGGTTCTATAACTCGCACATCATTATTTCACCGTGTAGGGTGCAAGGAGATGCTGCACCACAAGAAATCGCAGATGCAATTAGTAATATCCAGCGAGTTGAACATATTGATGTAATCATTCTTGGGAGAGGGGGCGGCTCTTTCGAAGAATTAAATGCCTTTAACTCTGAGATGGTTGCACGAGCAATATTCAATTGTAAGACGCCGATCATATCAGCGGTTGGACATGAGACTGATTTTACAATTTCCGATTTTGTTGCGGATATGCGTGCACCAACGCCATCTGCAGCTGCAGAAATTGCGGTTCCTGTAAAAGCGGATTTGTTCAAGCTTCTTCAAAGTTACGAAACAAAAGCACAGTACCAGTTACGAAGATTTGTTCAGTTAGAAAGAAGACATGTAATCGGACTAAACAACAGACAAGTTATTTCAAAGCCAACCTCACATATTAATCGCATGAAACAGATGGTAGATGGGCACGAATCACTTGTGCAATGGCATATCAAACGCATATTTGAAAATCGAAAAAATGCGATAATTAGTTTTGCAAGCAAACTTGATGCGTTAAGCCCATTAAAGATACTTGCGCGTGGATACACAGTAACACATGCATGCAACGGGACAACAATCTTACGATCAATTCAGCAAGTTTCTGAAGGGGACGATATTTATACAACGCTACAAGATGGCGTTCTTGCGAGCAAAGTAACAAAAAGGAGCGGGGGGGAGAGCAATGAATGTTGATGAACCAATACAAAAAACATATGAGGAAGCGGTTTCTGAACTTGAGATGAAGATACAGGAATTGGAAAGTGGGGCATTGAGCTTGGACTTATCCCTAAAAATATTTGAAGAGTGCATGAAACTAATTAACTATTGTATGGAAAAGCTCAATCAAGCAGAACGAAAGATCGAAATTTTGATTAACCAAGGAGAAGATGAAGTAAGTACAAAGGAATTTTCTGAAGAAACGTTGTAATTTATTGAGTGTATATACCGACCGTTAAAATTGAGATCATTTGATCTGATTTGAGGGTGAATGAGGATCAGTGATAGATTGGTTAGGAGTGATTCCTATGGAAACAATTATCGTCGGTATTTTCCGAAATAGGGTCCTTATTACTGCCGGTATTGGTTGGTTTATCGCACAATTTTTAAAAGTCATCAGTGTGCTTATCGAAAAAAGAAGGATAGATTTTAAATATTTTGTTAGCGCAGGCGGTATGCCAAGTTCGCATTCAGCTTTTGTTATGGCAATGACAGTTGCAGTCGGCTACGAGGTTGGCTGGGAATCTGCATTATTTGGTGTAGCAATGGCTTTTGCGATAATTGTGATGTATGATGCTTCAGGTGTTAGACAAGCTGCCGGTAAACAGGCAGAAGTATTGAATATAA
Organism: uncultured Candidatus Sumerlaeota bacterium; assembly: GCA_964600665.1. Classification (GTDB taxonomy): domain Bacteria; phylum Bacillota; class SLNR01; order SLNR01; family SLNR01; genus CAZRKC01. Next base: position 24,815 of record CAZRKC010000007.1, on the reverse strand, counting down.
TTGTTGAAGACATGTTTAAAACGCATAAGATTGCTGAAAAAAGGTTAAGGGAATTAATCGGGCATACACCAATCGAAGTGCTTGCCGGTGCGATATTGGGTATCATCATTGGAATGATTGGGCAGCATTTATTTTGACTGCCGATTCTGAAGCACAGATAGCAGGTGATGAGATGGATCAAGTTCTATGCAAAATAAATAACCCTTCTGATATTCGAAAACTTAGTTTAGAGGAGATCTCGATATTAGGTAAGGAAATCAGAGAACTTATTGTCCAGGTAGTGTCAGTCAATGGGGGGCATCTAGCTTCAAACTTAGGTGTCGTTGAATTGACAATGGCTTTGCATGCAATCTTTGAAAGCCCCAATGACAAGTTTATTTGGGATGTAGGACATCAATCATACGTTCATAAAATTCTAACCGGCCGCTATCAGTCCCTCAGTTCCTTAAGGCAGGCAGATGGCATTAGCGGGTTTCCTAAAAGAATTGAAAGTGAGCATGATGCTTTTGATACAGGCCATAGTAGTACTTCAATTTCAGCTGCTCTGGGGTTTGCGTACGCACGAGATCTGAAGGGTGAAAAACACCATGTCATTGCTATCATCGGTGATGGATCAATGACCGGTGGATTGGCATATGAAGGACTTAATAATGCTGGACACTCCAGTTCGAAAATTATTGTGATACTTAATGATAACAATATGTCTATCTCCGAAAATGTTGGTAGTATGGCTTCCTATTTAAGTAAATTGAGAACCGCGCCAACATATTTTAGGATAAAAAGTGATATTGAGTATATTCTCAAAAGAATACCGAATTTTGGTGAAAAAATGCTAACAGTTGCAGAAAGAGTTAAAGACAGTTTGAAATATTTACTTACAATGGGAATTGTTTTTGAAGAAATGGGTTTTACATATCTTGGACCAATTGATGGCCACAATTACGCTGATTTAACAACTGTAATTCAAAGAGCTAAAAACATCAATGGACCTGTTCTTGTGCATGTTTTAACAAAAAAAGGAAGAGGGTACACACCCGCAGAAAAAAATCCAGACCGATTTCATGCGACTGCACCGTTTTCTCTGGATACAGGTGATGTCTTACAAAAAAATGCGCTAATCACTTACACGGAAGCGTTTGGAAACGCAATCGTGGATGCAGCAGAAAAAGACCCTCGAGTCATTGGTATCACCGCAGCTATGCCTGAAGGAACCGGTATGGATAAGCTCAAAAACCATTATCCTGAACGATTCGTTGACGTTGGGATAGCAGAATCCCATGGTGTAACTTTTGCAGCAGGACTTGCTGCTGCCGGGATGAAGCCAGTTGTCGGGATATATTCTACTTTTTTGCAAAGAGCTTATGATCAAATCATTTCCGATGTATGTTTACAAAACCTACCAGTCGTATTTGCCGTTGACCGCGCAGGAATCGTTGGAGAAGATGGTGAGACTCATCAAGGCATATTTGATTTGTCATATTTACGCAGCATGCCAAATATGATCATTATGGCTCCAAAAGACGAAAATGAGTTGCAACATCTACTACATTCTAGTTTGGAGTATAATTGCCCAGTCGCAATTAGATACCCAAGAGGCCTTGGACAAGGCGTACCAATCGAACAAATCCCTCGATATGTTCCCATCGGAGAGAGTGAACTCTTGCGTTCAGGTGATGACTTTGCAATTTTTGCTTTGGGTCCTGCAGTAAATTGGGCCATGGAGGCAGCAGAAATCCTTTTTGAGTATGGGATTAATGTAACTGTCGTGAATGCGCGGTTTGTGAAACCTTTGGACGGGGAGATGTTGCGATCCTTAGGGAAGAGATGTAAAAATATACTCATAATTGAGGAGAATGTCCAAGCGGGTGGACTTTATAGTGCAGTGTGCGAGTATTTCTTCAATCATGACATTCATGATGTGAGCCTCATATCCCTCGCTATACCAAACAAATTTATCCCCCAAGGTAAGCGGGACAAGCTTCTGAAACAGATGAACCTCTGTCCAGAAGGGATTGCTGATCTGATTATGAATAAGTGCGGGCCTGTATCTGAGGTAAATCGGGTAAAGAAATCAGCAACCATTCATCTTGTCCGCTAAAGTTCAGGTGACCATATGAAAGATAAAAAAAGACTGGATTTGCTTATCGTGGAAAAAGGATGCTTTAACTCTAGAGAGAAAGCCCAGCGTGCAATAATGGCCGGACTTGTATTTGTGGACGGTCAAATAGAATCAAAACCTGGCACACTCGTCAAAGCAGAAGCGTCAATAGTCGTAAAAGGAGATATACATCCATATGTAAGCCGTGGTGGATTAAAGTTGGAAAAAGCAATCAGAGAATTTGGGATAGAGGTCAAAGGGAAAACAGCGATAGATGTTGGAGCATCGACAGGAGGATTCACTGATTATCTCATTCAGAATGGCGCAATAAAAGTCTATGCTATTGATGTTGGATACGGCCAATTAGCGTGGACTCTTCGTAATGATAGTCGAGTGATTGTTATGGAAAGAACAAACATTAAAGATGTTACGAGTGACATATTATCTGAGAAAGTCGATTTGGTGGTAATTGATGTGTCCTTTATTTCTTTGCTAAAAGTGCTCCCCAGTATTATAAAACTTATTAATGAGGATGGTATGATTATCGCATTGGTAAAACCACAATTTGAAGCAGGCAAAGATAAAGTAGGAAAGAAAGGTGTAGTTCGTGACCCTCTTATACATGCTGAAGTTCTACAACGAATTATCAGTGGCAGCGAAGACCTTGGACTAGCAGTGGACCGCATCACCTATTCACCGATACGCGGACCACAAGGAAATATTGAATTTTTATTATTATTATCGAAAGAAAGAAATCAGAATTTAGGACATCTGACAATGAACAACACAATCATTGAATCAATCGTTCAGGAAGCTACCGAACACGCAAAATAATAACAGGCAACAAATGTTGCCTTTTTCTATACAGTCATCAAATTTTAAAGGATATAAGCATAAGTGGAAGAATAATTATACATTGAATATACATGTATATGCCGTAACTGAGGTGTAAATAATGAGAAATATTGGTATCGTTCCGAACTTCAAAAAAGAGATTGCGAGAAAAATTACAGATGACATGATTATTTGGCTCAAGGATCGCAATGTCGGTGCATTGATGATTCATGAGCATGCGATACTTTCCCGACACAGTGAGTTAGGTCGCTTCGAGAAAGAGCTGACCTCGCTGATTGATTGCTTAATTGTCTTGGGAGGAGATGGGACATTACTCAGTACTGCACGAATGTTTGCATCCTCACCTGTTCCAATTCTCGGGGTTAATTTGGGCAAGTTGGGCTTTCTGACCGAAATAGAAATTCCTGACTTATTTGATGGACTTGAAAAACTGATCAGCGGGCAATACAAAATCGATGAACGGATGATGCTTTCCACCCAGCTGGTTCGCGAAGGAAGAGTGATCGAACATTTCAATTCTCTAAATGATACGGTCATCACAAAGGGAGTACTGGCAAGAATGATTACTGTGAGCGTCTACGTTGATGAGCGGTATGTAGACACCTATTCCGCAGACGGAATTATTCTTTCTACGCCAACTGGATCGACCGCATATTCACTCTCTGCAGGCGGGCCAATTGTCTACCCAAAAGTTGAAGTCATATTATTAACTCCCATCTGTCCACACACACTATATGCTCGGTCATTAGTTTTGCCGGAATCAGGTATCATTCGATTGGTGATTAATGGTGATCATAACGAAACGATGTTGACAATTGATGGGCAATATGGATATAACCTGATGCCTGGCGATGAAATTATTGTAAAAAAATCTGAATACGTTACAAAGCTTATAAGGTTGAGCGGACGGAACTTTTTTGATGTGTTACAACAAAAGCTAAAAGGTGGTTGATATGTATAGCCAGTTATTGAGTGCAACGTACATTGCTCACATTATTTTAGATAGAGTGATTCATGAAGGTGATACCGTCCTCGATGCTACGTGTGGAAATGGCAATGATACAGTGTTTTTGGCAAAAAAAGTTGGGCCGAGAGGACATGTTGTTGCACTGGATATTCAAAAGGCAGCAATAATTGAAACAGAAGAAAAATTACGACGGAACAATCTACTTGACAGGGTAACACTGATCCAAAGTGATCATAGCAGCAGTGAGGTCATTAAAGAGAACACATTCAAAGCAATTATGTTTAATTTAGGCTATTTGCCGGGTGGAGACCGTTCTGTAACGACAACGAAGGAAACAACAGAAATGGCATTAATAACGGCAGTTTCATCTCTTCTTTCTGGAGGTGTATTGACCATAGTGTCCTATTCCGGACACATGTCTGGATTAGATGAACAAGTTGCAGTAGCTCAGTGGGCTAGTAAGCTCGACCGAACAAACCATGCATACATGGTGACGGAGTTTCCTAAGATTAATACGAATCCACCCTTATTGTTTGTAATTGAAAAGAGATAACTAAACGAATGGGGGGTTATCCAAGTGAAAGCAAGAAGGCAAACATTTATCATCGATATTATTCGGACAAAGAAAATTGAAACACAAGAAGATCTGGCCGAAGAATTAAGGGGACTGGGTGTCGACGTAACTCAAGCCACTGTATCAAGAGACATCAAAGAACTCAGTTTGATTAAAATACCATCTGAAGATGGTATTTATCATTACTCTCTTCCACCAGAAGATGCTTGGGTTAGTTCAATGGAAAGAGCAAAAAGACTATTTAGAGATAGTTTGGTAAGTATTGACTATAGTGAAAATATTGTTGTTGTAAAAACGTTAACTGGAAATGCGCATGCAGTTGCCGATATCATTGATAATATGCCGTGGCCAGAGTTGGTTGGAACTGTTGCTGGTGATGATACCATTATGATTGTTGTTAGGGATAGAGCAAACGTACCCAGTGTGATGGAAAAAATTGATGCAATCAAACGCTAAGGAGAGAGCCACTTGCTCAATTACTTAAGTGTCAGTCAGTTTGCGTTAATTGAGAAAATTGAAATTGAATTCATGCCAGGACTGAATATATTGACTGGTGAGACCGGAGCGGGTAAATCGATATTGATCGATGCCTTAAGCGCGGCACTGGGCCATCGGGCTAGTTCTGAATGGATTCGGGAAGGAGCTGAACGCGCACGGGTTGAAGCAGTGTTTAACATTTCCGAGATGCATGAGTTGAAGCAATTTTTACTTGAAAAAGATATTGATCAGGATGAAGAGGGTTCTCTGATTTTATCGAGAGAAATTAGCCGGTCAGGGAAAAGTGTTTGTCGCGTGAATAGTCGTATATACCCGATATCTTTATTACGAGAAATCGGCTCGATGCTTGTGGATATCCATGGTCAGAACGAGCATCAGTCGATTCTCCGCCCCGAAAAGCATCTTGAACTACTAGATGGGTATATTGGTCTATCAATAGAAAGACTGAAAGAGCAATACCAACACACAATCGCTAAACTACAAACAAAAGAGGCTGAAAAGAAAGCATTAGGTGGAGATGAAGGAGATCGGATCAAGCGACTTGATTTGTTACAGTATCAGATCACGGAGATTGACGCCGCGCAAATTAGAACTGATGAGATGGAACAGATCGAGAGCGAAATTCGCATTCTGTCCAATAGCGAAAAGTTAGAGCATAATCTTTTCCAAATATTCTCTGTCTTGTATGACGATGACCAACAGCAAAATGCGCAAACATTGATTTCCCAAGCATTATACTTAATCAATGAAGCATGCAAAATAGATCCATCTTTTTCGGATTTTGCTTCAAGGATAGATTCGGTTTTATATCAACTTGATGATCTGGTGAGAGATATTAAGACCTATCACCGGTCAATCGAGTTCAACCAGGCTCGTCTGAATGAACTCGAACAAAGAAGAGAATTACTCTATTCACTGATGAGAAAATATGGTAACTCTTTGAGCGATATCCTTGATTATGCAACACAGATTCATGCTGAATTTGAGCAACTGAATAACAGTGAAGCACGGATATTGGAGATTGAGAAAGAAATTTTAATATTAAGAAATGAGGCAGGCAATTTTGCAGCTGAAATGTCAGGGATCAGAAAAGAAGCTGCAGATCGAATGGCGATTGAGATCGTCGGCCAATTAGCAGATTTAGGGATGAAGGGTGCAAAATTCTATGTGAAGTTTTCTCGTGTCGAAGGCGCATCTGGCATTCTCATTGACGGAAATTGCTTTCACTACTCACAAACGGGTATTGATCGGGTTGAGTATTTGATGTCTGCGAACCTTGGAGAGAACGAGAAAGCACTGATTAAGATTGCTTCAGGTGGAGAGGTATCAAGAATCATGCTGGCAATTAAGACAATTCTCTCAAAATCTGATCATATTTCCACTTTGGTTTTTGATGAAATTGATTCAGGGATTGGTGGACGTGCCGCTCAGGCAGTCTCAAAAAAATTGTCTGCTATTGCAGAAAATAAACAAGTTTTATGTGTGACCCACTTACCACAAATAGCAGCTGCAGCATCATCACATTTCTCGATAGTGAAAAATTTTAAAAATGGCCGTATGACCACAGATGTTTTGAAATTGGGGTTTGATGAGCGTATAACGGAAATTTCAAGGATGCTCGCTGGAGATAAGGTCTCAAGTACAACTGTTAAACAAGTTGAAGAAATGCTAAGTTGGCAGAATAAAAACAATGGAGGTTGATAGCGCATGGAGTGGGATAGAAATAAAAGAATGGCAGAATCAATTTTTGACACAACTGGATTGACACCCTTATTGAAATTAAAAAAGATCTCCCCAAATAATACGATGATTGCCGGGAAACTGGAATACTTCAACCCCTCGGGGAGCCTAAAAGATCGCATTCTATTCAGAATGGTTGAAGCCGCTGAAAAACGAGGTGATCTGTCCCCTGGAATGACGATAATTGAGGGCACAACAGGAAATACTGGAATTGCAACGGCTATGGTTGGTGCAGCAAAAGGATATCCCGTTGTTATTGTTATGCCAGATGGAATGAGCGACGAGAGAAAAAAAACAATTAAGGCTTATGGTGCAGATTTAGTGCTGACAAAAGGGGCAGAGAGTGATGTTGATATTGTAATTGATAAGGTACAAGAAATAAAAAATCAAAACCCGGGGAAAATGTGGGAAGTTGCCCAATTTTCTAATATGGATAATGCAATCGCACATTATCAAACCACCGGTCCGGAAATATGGGAACAAACAAATGGACTGGTTGATATATTTGTTGCTTCGCAAGGAACAGGAGGAACTGTAACGGGAGTTGCGAAATTTTTAAAAGAGAAGAATCCAGATATTAAGGTTTTCGCTGTTGAGCCTGCAGAGTGTCCAATCTTATCTGGAGGGAACTGGGGATCCCATCGTATTGAAGGGATTGGGGATGGTTTTATTCCTGATGTTCTTGATATTGAATGTTTGGATGGTGTTGTGCTAACAACCTCAGACGAATCCATTATTATGGCACAGAAATTAGCGAAGGAGGAGGGAATTTTCTGCGGGATATCATCTGGATGCAATGTGGTAGCAGCCCAGAAAATTGCTAACGCTTATCCCGATGCAAAACTTATCGTCACGATGATCAATGACAATGGTCTTCGATATTTCTCGACGGAATTATGTGGTGAGGTCGAGCACCCAGAAATACCCGACCGAGATCATCCAGTAAGTGAGGAAGATAGATTAAAACTATCGAAGAAAAATCTTGCCATAATTAGGTGACAGTCCATAATGCAGCAAAAATTGAGTAAATACTGTTCTTTTATCAAAAAAGGCAGGATTATATCGACACTTGAAGAATGTACTATCGTTGATATGTTTCATGACTTACTTCAGATGAGGTGATTAATTTTAATGGAAACAGGCCCTATTAAAGTTCTCATTGCTGACGATAATAAAGAGTTTTGTAATCTTCTCAAAGATTATATTGACCGCCAAAGTGACATGGAGTTAGTCGGGATCGCACATAATGGAGTCGAAGTAATTGAACTAATCCCATCTAGGCGACCAGATATCATTATCCTTGATATCATAATGCCGCATCTTGATGGTATTGGTGTTCTGGAAAAAATGAATGGTATGGGTCTTACTCACCGACCGAAAGTAATCATGCTGACAGCTTTCGGGCAAGAGAATATCACACAACGAGTGGTTGAACTTGGAGCAGATTATTATGTTCTAAAGCCTTTCGATTTGAATACTTTATTGGAGCGCATCAGACAACTGTCATACGATAGTAAACCCAATTCTACATTCACTCAACCTGGTGTGAAAAGTTTGGAAATGGAAGTTACTAATTTGATTCATGAAATTGGTGTCCCTGCCCACATAAAAGGTTATCAATTTTTGAGAGAAGCCATCATTTTGGTTGTGAAAGATATGGAACTGCTGAGTGCGGTAACCAAAGAGTTATACCCATCTATTGCACGCCAGTTTAATACAACATCGAGCAGGGTGGAGAGGGCAATCAGGCATGCTATTGAGGTCACTTGGGCTCGTGGTAATCTTGAATTAATCAATGCACTATTTGGATATTCAATCAATACAGAAAGAGGAAAACCGACAAATTCAGAATTCATTGCCATGGTCGCAGACAAATTAAGAATGCAAAGTCGTTCTTAGTTTCTACTCCCTTTTCAACTCATCTGAGAAGGGAGTCATTATTTGGAGGTGATATGATGATACCGAAATATAGGAGTGAAATTTTTCAGGAACTGACTGAAGCATTTGGACCCTCAGGATTTGAAGATGAAATTCGAGAAGTCATTCTGAAACACTTGCCAAATGAGGTGGAACTGAGCACAGATAATATTGGTTCGTTGATCGTAACGGTCAAGGGTGATAGTGAATCACCAAAGATCATGCTGGCTGCACATATGGATGAAGTCGGTTTCATGGTCAGTCACATCACCACAGATGGCTTCTTGCACTTTGTGCCAATTGGAGGGTGGTGGGCACATGTTATGCTCGCTCAAAGAGTTATAATCAGGACTCGCAAAGGCGATGTGCCAGGTTTCATCGGAGCGAAAGCACCTCATCTGCTGACATTAGAAGACAGGAGTAAAATGGTAGAAATCAATTCAATGTTTATCGACATCGGGGCTGAGTCTAAGGAAGAAGCATACAATTCCTTCGGTGTTAACCCAGGTGATCCTGTTGTTCCTGATGTATGCTACAAGCCAATGAAGAACCCAGAATTGATGATGGCAAAAGCATGGGACAATCGGGTTGGTTGTGCATTGTATCTCGAATTGATTGACCATTTTACGAAAAATAAACATCCAAACACATTGATATTTGCATTTACTACTCAAGAGGAAATTGGCTTGCGGGGTGCCGGAACAGCGGCCGCCACAGTTAAACCAGATGCTTGTGTCGTCTTCGATGGTTGCATTGCGAACGATTATCCTAACATCAAGCCAGGTGAACCGCCTGTTAAACTTGGGTGTGGTCCGAATTTAATCATCATGGATTCTTCACATATACCTAATTGGAGAATGAGGAATTTTGCTTTTGATATTGCAAAAGGCGAAGGGATACCATTAAATCCAGCAACTTTGCTAGGAGCCGGAACTGATACAGGGAGAATTCTCCTTTACGAACAAGGAATTCCCAGTATTGCTTTGGGGGTACCAAGGCGGTACACTCATAGCCATACTTCAATTATTCACCATCGTGACTATAGTGATGCTCTAAAGCTTCATGAGCAGCTCATTTTACGGCTCGATGATTCTGCTGTATCCGGGTTTAAGAAGTTTATATAACATTCATGCGGGGGCAAGATCATGTCAGAGTATATGAAAAAAAGTGAGCATATTTACGATGGGAAAATCATCACGGTTACGAAAGACACAGTCTTGCTTGACAATGGGTATACCGTCGAAAGAGAAGTCGTACATCATCCTGGTGCTGTGGCGATAATCCCACTCAATAAAACAGGAGAGATCATATTTGTCAGACAATATCGACATTCTGTTAAAGAGGCTTTGCTTGAACTCCCAGCTGGAAAACTCGAACAGCACGAGCTTCCTTTGGATTGCGCAAAAAGAGAGTTAGCGGAGGAAATTGGGCTAACAGGGCGTTTCACGAAGATTACCGAATTTTATACAGCCCCGGGATTTGCTTCTGAGATAATCCACCTCTTTCTGGCAGATGACTTAACCAGTGCACATGCATGTAAAGATGAAGATGAAATCTTATCCGTCGAAACCCATCCTCTTCAGGATGCAGTATCAATGATATCCATAGGATCGATTAAGGATGCAAAAACGATTATTGGGGTCCTAATGCTGCAATCTGGTCTAGCATTGAGACAAGAACTTCCATCACAAGCAATAACTTATGGGGTAAATAATGAAACAACTGATTAAAGAATACATTCAATATCTGTCCGTAGAGCGCGGCCTTGCTGCAAATACACTGGAATCTTACGAAAGAGATTTAGTCCAGTTCTGTGATTATGCACAAAAACATGAAAGAATAAGTTGCGCAACGATAGATCGCCAGTTTATCTTTTCATACATGGAGCATCAGATCATGAGTGGTAAAGCAAGTTCTTCAATAAGTCGTGCATTGGCTGCAGTGAAATCATTTTTCCGATTTCTAGTAAATGAGGGCTATCAAGACAGTGATCCTACCATTAATTTTGAGTCTCCTAAAGTTCTTAAAAGACTACCCAAGGTCTTATCAATTCACGAAGTGGATTTGCTCTTGAGTGCGCCAAACACTTCAACTCCAGCGGGAAAACGTGATAAAGCAATGCTTGAACTATTGTACGCAACTGGAGTGAGAGTCTCTGAGTTGGTTTCTTTGGACACTAAAGATGTGAATCTTGAGCATGGATATTTGCGTTGCTTTGGAAAAGGATCCAAAGAGCGAATTGTCCCAATAGGAAATCTTGCATCACAATATGTAGATCTTTATTTGTCTTATGGTAGGAATCATCTAATTAAAAATAATGATACTGTTGCTCTTTTTCTGAATAACCGTGGAGAGCGCCTTTCAAGACAAGGATTTTGGAAAATACTTAAGAAACATAATAAAAAAGCTGGAATTTTAAAAGATATTATGCCACACACACTCCGGCATTCATTTGCTACTCACTTACTTGACAACGGGGCAGATTTAAGGTCCGTACAAGAAATGCTCGGACATGCAGATGTATCGACAACGCAAATTTATACACACATAACCAAAAGCCGACTTCACGAAATGTATCGGCGTACCCATCCTAGAGCCTAGGAGGTTTTTTGATTGAATCGAATTAAGCGAATTATCATCATTGTTTTGGATGGATTCGGCATTGGGGGTGCCCCGGACGCAGCTGATTACGGAGACGAAGGAAGCGATACCCTTGGAAATATCGCCTTATCCACATCAAATTTCTGTCTAGCTAAATTGAATAGTTTAGGCTTAACCTTTCTAAATGAGTCTTATCAAAAATCTTGTGTGAACACGTATGAAGCAGACATCACTGGTTCTTATGGCATAATGCAGAGTAAGACAGCAGGAAAGGATACAACTGTGGGTCATTGGGAAATGATGGGGGTTATACTTGATACGCCATTTCCGGTCTATGGAGATAGTTTCCCTGAGCATTTAGTTAAAGAAATTTCAAAGCTTACCGGAAAAGGGATTATCGGTAATGAGGTCGCATCAGGTACAGAAATCATAAATCGCCTCGGTGATCGGCATGTAGAAACCGGAGAATTAATTGTTTATACTAGTGCGGACAGTGTCATGCAAATTGCTGCCCATGAGGATATTGTCCCTCCCGAAGAACTGTATCGATATTGTAAGATTGCCAGGGGGGTAATGATAGGAGAACATGCGGTAAGCAGGATTATTGCTCGTCCGTTTGTCGGTAGTAACGGTAATTTTCACAGAACAAGCAGAAGAAAAGATTTTAGTGTGAAGCCACCTCACTTGACGGCTCTTGATTATATCCAAAGGAGCGGATTTCAGGTAAAAGGAGTCGGAAAGATATTCGATATTTTCAGTGGAAAGGGAATCACAGATAGCATATCATCATCGGGGAACGAAGATGGCATTGAAAAAACCATTAGAACATTGAAAAGCGATTTTGAAGGTTTGCTCTTTGTAAATTTGATAGACTTTGACATGCTATTTGGACATCGAAATGATGTTGCTGGTTATGCCAATTCACTCATGCAGTTTGATGCGAGGCTTCCAGAAATTCTGAACTCACTCAACAACAGTGATATCCTATTCATTACTGCAGACCATGGGTGCGACCCTACGACAGCAAGTACTGACCATACACGAGAACGAGTCCCGATATTAGTGTTTGGCAAGAGTTTAAAAAGCGGGGTAGATATTGGTATACGTGAAACTTTTGCAGACATTGGTGCAACCATATTGCACATACTGGAGATAAAGCATGATTTACCTGGTAAGGAATTTTACTCTATTCTAGAAAAGGGAAGTGAGAATGATGCTACACCAAAAGGTCATTGAGGCAGTCAATCATATCATATCAAAAACATCACATCGACCAGATATTGGTCTGATTCTTGGATCTGGGTTAGGTACATATGCGGATGAGATTAGTGATTCAGTATATATACCTTATGAAGAAATCCCGAATTTTCCGAAATCAACAGTGAAATCTCATGCAGGGCGATTAGTCATTGGTTATTCGGGGGGACAGTGCGTATGCGCGATGCAAGGCCGTGTTCACCTTTATGAAGGGTATTCCATGGAAGAAGTAACTTTTCCAGTTAGAGTGATGAAAGAACTTGGATGCCGCTCCGTAATAATTACTAATGCGTCAGGGGGTATTAATCGTCAATATCACATTGGAGATTTTATGCTGATCTCTGATCATATTAATTATATGGGTACCAATCCGTTGGTTGGCTCGAATCATGAGAGCTGGGGTGTTCGTTTCCCTGACATGACGGATGGCTACTCTAAGGATTTGATGAAATTAGCAGAACATGTTGCCAGAGAAATTAATCAGCCATTGCGAAAAGGAATTTATATTGGCGTAACAGGACCAAGCTTCGAAACCCCAGCAGAAATTAGATTCTTTGAAAGAATTGGTGCAGATGCAGTTGGAATGTCTACGGTGCCTGAGGTCATTGTTGCGAATCATATGGGGATGAGAGTATTGGGAATATCTTGTATAACCAACATGGCGGCAGGAATTTTAAATCAAAAAATCACTTCTCAAGAAGTAATTGATACAGCCCGAAGAGTACGTCCAGATTTTACACGACTCATCACTGGCATACTTCAAAGATGGAAATAACGAAGATAATATTTATTGGGAGGACCCGATGAACATTTACGATATGCTCCTTGCAATCCCAGCTCTTGTTGTTAGCCTGTCTTTCCATGAGTTCGCCCACGCAAAAGCTGCGGACTGGCAAGGAGATCCAACTCCAAGGCGAGCAGGAAGGCTTACTTTGAACCCAATAGTACACATTGATCCAATCGGGATGGTAATGTTCTGGTTCTTCCGTTTTGGCTGGGCTAAACCAGTACCGGTCAATCCGTACTTATTCCGAAATAAACGATTTGGCGAGATTTATGTGTCATTAGCAGGACCAGTGACCAACTTAATCTTAGCAATTTTCTCAATCATGTTATTCAGAACTGGGATTACTGCTGTTAATAATGCCTTTGATTCCACTGTGAAGCTGATGATTGTTTACAATGTATCTTTTGCAGTATTCAATTTATTACCGATTCCTCCTTTGGATGGTTCGCATGTCATCAAAGGGATTCTGAGCCCGCGTTTACTCGCAGTTTACCGACAAATCGAGCCATTTAGCATGCTTGTCTTAATACTATTATTGTGGACAGGATTTTTCAGCAGATTTTTGGGGCCAATTGTGTATGGAATTATAAATTCTCTGGATTCAATTGTCATCGTGATTTTTTCGGCGATAGGAGTACTGTAAATGCAAAACTCAAACTCTGTAGACTTTGAGCTTAAACTTGAGTCTTTCAATGGTCCAATGGATCTTCTATTGCATTTGATTGAGAAACAGGAGATCGACATTTATGACATTCCCATCAGTACAATTACAGCTCAGTATCTTGATTATCTCTTTTCAATGGATACCTTGAATATGGAGATTGCAAGCTCTTTTGTCGTTATGGCATCAACATTGCTAAGCGTAAAGGTAAAAATGTTGTTACCAAAAAAAGAATTAGTTTTTGCCGAAATTACTGATGAAGAAGATCCTAGAGCAGAATTAGTGCGTCAACTCCTAGCATATCGTCAATTTAAACTTCTTTCAGAGCAATTTAACAGTCTTGAAAAAGGGCAAGCATTGTACAGGTTTGGAAACACATTATTGCCATACAAGGAAGACAAAGCAATTGATCCGGGGCTTGGCCCAATAACGATTACTGATCTTGTTCAAATATTTTCTAAAGCTTTGGATGCATACACTGCAAATGCACCAACAATTACGATTTCTAGAGAAGACATCCCTGTGAGAGAGAAAATCGAGTACATCTTAATGATGATCATAAACCATAAACGGGGAATTACATTTTCGAAACTTATTCGGAATCCACAATCAAAACATGAGCATGTCGTTACCTTATTGGCAATCTTGGAATTAGCTAGAAGCAAATATATCTCAATTACACAGAGTCACAGTTTTAAAGAAATCACAATTTTCTGCAAAGAAGCCGGAGGACAATTTGATGGATAAACATACCTTGATGTCATCAGTAGAAGCATTACTTTTCGCAGCTGGGAAGCCGCTTGAACTTGAAAATATTGCAAAAATCTTATTCGTACACACAAATGAAGTTCACTGGGTAATTAATGAATTAATGAATGAATATGAAAATAGAAGAGGGGGGGTCATGATTAGAGAAATCGGAAATGGATTTGCTTTTATGACGAGACCCGAATATGTAAATTGCATTGAAGCACTTGAAGAAGAACGCAAGTTGGTTCCATTGTCATATGCAGCCCTTGAGACACTTGCAATCATTGCATATAAGCAGCCTGTGCCAAGAAGTGAGATTGAGCAAATCCGTGGTGTTGGTGCTGATAGTACGATCAGTACACTCGTTGAGAGACAGCTAGTAAAAGAAGTTGGACGTATGGACGCACCGGGTCGTCCGATCTTGTATGGAACGACTGAAGAGTTCTTAGTCCATTTTGGTTTGAAGGACCTTCAGTCATTACCCAGTCTACCTGAAATTAATCCATTAGAAGAGATAACAACCGAGTGAAGTGACGATAATGATCTCCGAACATAATTTGGGGGAGGCATCGAAATGAAACTTTTTAATGATATCTATATTGTAGCTGGTAAAACACTAAATTCTGATCCAAGTGATGCGAATACATATTTGCTTGATACACAAGAAGGTCTCGTAATGATTGACTCTGGCGGTGGGTATAATGTTCAACAAATATATGACGAAATCGAGAAAGATGGGTTTACTAAAGACGGAATCAAATTGATAATCAATACACATTGTCATTTTGATCATACTGGAGGCAACAATCAGATCAGAAATGAAACGGGTTGTAAAACAGCAATCCATGTTGCCGAAGTTGATGCTATTGAAAATATTACCGAATTAACTGTAGCACACATCTGGGGTCATGACCTGAAACCATGTAAAGTTGACATCCCGCTCCAAGGGAATGAGTCGATGCGAATAGGCAAATATACTCTAAATTTTCACCATGCACCCGGGCATACTCCAGGCAGCATCGTAATATCAGTTGAAATCGATTCGAAAATACATTTTTTTATTGGTGATTGCATCTCCTTGCTGGACTTGCCAGGTGAGAGTAAGGAGCTCATTATTGATTCATTAACAAAACTAAGATCGATGCAACCAGACTTTCTTTTAACAGGCCATGATGGACCCGTTATTTCTACTCCCAGTGAGTATCTAACTGATTGCATCGAGAAGTTCACGCGATGAAAAAGCCAACGACAATCTGTAAACCATGTCGCCTATCTCCGGGAGATACAGTTGGCGTGATTTCCCCATCGTCTAGGCCAATCAAAGAGAGCCTGCAGAATGGAACGAGTTGGCTAATTGCTCATGGCTTTCAAGTTGAGATGGGAAAATCAGTTTTGGATGAATATGGTTATTTGGCTGGATCTGATGAAGATCGGGCAAATGATATTATGAACATGTTCACCAATCCACGAATCGATGCCATTTGGTGTGCCCAAGGTGGATATGGTGCGATGCGTACGCTTTCACACCTTAATTTTGAAAAAATTAAAGATAATCCAAAAATCTTCATCGGATACAGTGATATTACAGCTTTTCATGCAGCGTTTTACAAACTCGCAAATTTTGTGACATTCCATGGGCCTCTGTTGGCGCATGAAATTGGAGGATCCCTCACAGCTTTTACAGAAAATTCTGTTTGGCATGCACTCACATCGATTGAGCCTATCGGACTCATTAGAAACCCAGTCGGTGCTATCACATGCCATACTATCCAGGATGGAATCGCAACAGGCAAAATTGTGGGGGGTAATCTTTCACTGATTGCGAATCTGATGGGCACACCATATGAAATGGATTTTGACGATAAAATTGTTTTTATTGAGGATGTAGGAGAAGCTCCATATAGAATTGATCGCATGTTGACTCAATTAGTCATTGCAAACAAGTTTAAACATGCGAAAGGAATAATTATTGGAGAAACTGTTGATTGTAAGCCCTCAAATGAGAATCAAAAATCTCTTACGCTAGATGAAGTCCTGAGTGATGTGATTAAGCCGTTGAACATTCCTTCTTTTTATGGATTGGTAGTTGGTCATGGTCAAGATAAAGCAACAATTCCATTAGGTGTGGACGCGGTAATGGATGCTTCAAATTGCACCGTAGAAATTTTGGAAAGTGGAGTAAAATAATTTTTATCATCCGAAAATGAGAAGGATTTTTCAATAAAAACCCGAAGGTAATATTATGGTGAATAATTTTTTTGTAATATACTGCTCATCATTGATGAGTAGTGAAAGGAGGAAACTATGTCAGTTGATCCATATAAAGCTGGTATGTTAACGAAGAGTCCGTACACTGTGAAGGAAGCTGTGCTAGCAAAAGTTGTTGCAGTTTTGGATTTTGCATCCGACCAGAGAGGTCTTCAACTGATTCAGCAACCATCTCGTGCAGTTAAAGAAGGAGAAGTTCATGAATTGATTGTCACAATGGATAAAAATGCTGCACCAGCTTCGAAGGTGAATCAAGTTGCTTACTTGGCTTTTGTTACTATCAATAATTCAGGAGTTATTCTGAGAAACGATCAAGTTACGTGTAATGGTAACGTTATAGGTACCATCGCTGGATTTGATGAAACACATATGCCAAATCATCAGAACATTGTCATCTTCGGTACGAGCGATGCGACTGGGCATGAACTGGGTTTTAAAATTGGAGATATTTTCACTTTCTCCATGGATAAAGAATCAAAAAAATAAAACGGAGGTATGAAAATGGGTAAACCTAAGTTTAAATTCCAAATGTACCAAAATCTTCAGAACAACATCCCAAAGATTTACGCAGATTTAAAGAAAGCATCAGATGAAATCGGAATCCCTGCGGAATTACGAGGAAGATTCGGGTTAACTGGTGCGATTTCTGGTTGTCCTGCCCCGTTACGAAGAGATATCTTGGAAGCAGGCGAGAAAGCTGCACTTGAGGTTATTCCACTTAAGAATATGGTCGACGAAATTAGGGAAATCGTAAAGGATGTCTACGGGGATGAATACGATGCAGCCCCCCTCAATACATGTGAGGCTGGATTGTGGACAACATTTGACAGTCTTTGTACGCCTCCAATGCAGGGCCGTGGAGATAATTATCGGACTCGCTATATCACTCCTTATGAAAAACACTTGCATCATCATGGTGCATACGGACGGCCATTCCCACCAAAATATAAGGATATCTTTGCTGACCGTGGTTCAACATCAGGTGAACTTGGATTTGCAGGCAAACGGCAAGAAAACATGGACACGGTTATCGTTCCGATGGTTGGCGCTCGATACGATGTCCATGGTATCAAGTATCATCCTGTACCAATGCTAACTGATGTAGACGCTTACGCAACAGCAAAAAAAATTGATGAAGCTGCAAAATATCATGGCAGCCTCGTGACTGGCTTTGCCTCATTGGGATATGATACACCTGGTTATGGGTATAGTGAAAAAGATGAAACTGGTACCCCGATACTTCAAAAGAAAATTGCAGAAATCGCGAAGTCATTGAATGTACCTTATATCATCGACAATGCATGGGGAATACCTTTTGTTGGAACCGATATTCGTAAAACCGGCGCTGATATCATGATTTACAGTATGGATAAAGCGACAGGAGCACCGACGAGCGGATTGATCATCGGGAAAGAAGAAGTCATGGTTCCAATTAGACGTGCCCTTGGCATGCATGGTGAGAGATGGGGTACAACAAATTCATACGGAAAAGCAGCGTATGTCAATTTTGATCCAGGTAAGGAAGCCTTGGCTGGGCAGATTGCTGCACTAAAAGTTTTACGAGATAGACCTGAGATTCTCAAAAAGCCCGTGGATGACATGTACGCGATTGTGGTTGATGAATTCGCAAAACTGCATCCGGAACTCCGAAAAGGCATTCTCATCTCAAAGTCATATAACTCGACTGCAGTTGAAGTCAACTACGAAAAAACTTGGAGTGCAGGCGCAATGGGAATCCCAATCTTCTCCATTGAAGACATGTATTCCGGTACGAACCTATTCCAATCTGGTTTGGCCCAAATGGGGATTATCCCAACTGTCGCATATGATGCGAATATATTTATCTCTCCAGGTTTGGGTACAGCTGATGAAGATGGTCAGGTTATTGAAGAAAAAGCCCGTTATGCTGTAAAAGGGCTGGTAAAAGCAATCGAAATTGTTTCAAGATATGCTGGGATAATCGACTAATCTGTGGCTCTGAGATCAACCGGGAACATCTCATGTTCCCGGTTGATCATACACTTTCACGAAGTAAAAGGAGTATGGAGATGTTTATTACATTTCTCATTTTCGTCGTTGCATTGCTATCAGTTATTAAAGGGGCCGATTGGTTCACCGATGCTGCTATTTGGTTTGCTGATCATTATAAAATACCAAAAGTTATTATTGGTGCCACAATCGTGAGTCTATCGACAACCATGCCAGAGTTCATCGTTTCTACATATTCATCATGGGTCAATCAACCAGAGGTTGCTTTCGGTAATGCCATCGGGTCAGTAATCTGTAACATTGGACTCATATTAGGAGTTGCATTACTGATCAGATCGTATCGCACAAATCATGATCTTTTCATGCACAAAGGGATGTTTATGGCTGCTGCAGCGACAATCTTTGCTGCTTTATCGCTCGATGGCTTAATTACGAGGAATGATGGGATTGTACTGATTATTGTCTTGTGTGGGTATGTATATTATTCTATACAAGTTACACGAGCTACAGAAATTGAGTCAGTTATTGCGGATGAAATTCGGTCAGAGAAGCTGGAAATTAAATTTCGATCAATTTTTAAACGAGAATATCAAATGGGATATACACTAAAATTCGTATTAGGAGCAATGTTAGTAATTGTTGGAGGGCGATTCATGGTCGATTCCGGAGTCAGCATTGCCGAATTTTTCGGGATTCCACAATCACTTATTGCGGTAACACTGTTAGCAGTCGGAACTAGTTTGCCAGAGTTTGTAACAAGCATTACTGCAGCACTAAAAGGACATTTGGACCTTTCGATAGGGAATATACTTGGTGCGAATATTCTGGACTTGACTTGGGTAATGGGGATCTCTTCGTTGATCAGACCTATCCCCGTTGAGACTGTAAGTATAAATATTGACATTCCATTTATGGTAGTATTATCAGTTTTGGTTATTGCCTTCGGTAGAAGTCGGCGCAGATTGGAAAAGTGGGAAGGCCTTCTGTTTTTATCGCTCTATCTTGCGTATCTCGTCTTAAGACTTAGACCAGGCATTCTTTAACTAACTCATTGGAGGTAAACGTGATGCTTAACGATAAAAACGAGCAAGAATATCTTGTGTTGACGGCTATTTACAATTCTGAGGAGCCACTGGGTTCCGGCGCAATTCGAGAAGAGCTTCGATTGTCAGGATTTGAATTAAGTGAAGCGACTGCTGGGCGCCTCTTGCGGGAGTATGATCGTCAAGGATGTACACTACGAATCGGTTTCCGTGGCAGACACTTGACCGATAAAGGCAAGAAGCGTCTTGGTGAGTTGATTAAAGAACGAGAACGGAATCATTTTGGCAATGAATTGTTAAATACCCTTGAAATAAAAAGTAAAGATGAGTTGATTGACATTCTGGTTGCTCGGAGGGTTATTGAAAAAGAAACAGCCCGACTTGCTGCACTGAATGCTACGGACCTTGATATCGATCATCTCAAAAGAATCATCGAGCGTCATAACATGCACTATCTCTCCGGCATTGGTGGAGCAGAAGAGGATATTCAATTTCATCGGTTAATCGGGAAAATGGCGGGCAATAAGGTTTTAATGGCAGCCATGGACTTGATCAGACAAGATGGACAGATGTCCCCTGTATTCGAGCATATACGGAAACATGTAAATAGTACTGTTGTGTCAGATCACCGTAAGATATTATCGGCAATCGCAAGTAGGAAACCAGATAGGGCAGAAGTGGCCATGATTGAGCATATTAACAATATTATTGAAGATGTAGAGAGATACTGGGCGGAACCGGACGGTTCAAATGAAAACGTTCTATTTGAAACACGATAACACATGCCCTTGTTGACTCAAATATCCCTATCGATGAATATTCCAATTATTTTGTGGCGCGGATTCTATGATTGCCAAAGAAACTCTAACAGATTAGGAGGGTCAACATGGACTTTGATTTGTTCAATCATGTGGTGGACGCGATTGATGTTGAAACATTTATATTATGTTGTGATGAAGACGAAGGAAAACAAATTATGTTTGGCTTCTTAAAACAAATAGGTCTCATCGATACGGATATCGTTTTCATAGAGTTTAATGGACTCGGGGCAAGAATACGAGCCCGGGGCTATTTATATAGACCGGGGGATGAATATGCTTGGCTGTCAGACCAGCAAGGGGGTACAAAAGAATGAAAAAATCGGTACAGTCCCGTATACTGCTTGCTCCGTTTGATCCAGTCCATGACATCGGGCTTAAAATGATTCGGCAGGAACTTGAAAAAGCAGGTCACGAAGTGCGATTATTACCTCCTGATTATTCCGCTCATGAAATAATTGAAATTGCTGCAGCTGGTAAGTATGAGTATGTAATGGTCAGCCGCACTTTGGGATATGGGATAGCTGAATTATTGGGCCAATTTATCGATCTTGCAGATGCTGCCGGTATAAGAGAATATGCCAAGCTCGTGATAGGTGGTATGGCTATCCGCCCGGAACTGGCCGCCGAATTAGGATTTGATGCTGGGTTTGGACCTGGTACTGACCCACTTGAAGTGGTTGCGTATGTTGAAGGAAGGATATATAAGGAAAACGTTTCAAAGCGAGTAAAAGAAAAAAGTGATTTGACTGCAAAAAGCGAATATAGATATCAAAATTCAACAATAAAAACCCTTCTCGACCAAATAGTTGATGAAATACTCATCTGGAGCAATGGGAGAATCTCGCCAGCAGTGGAGCGAGCGCATTTGCGTCACCAGATGTTACAAGAAGGGATTAATATTATCGATACGAATCCAAATCTTGATCTGTGTCGTCAGTATATTGATCTCGTTGATCCATTAGTTAGACAGTATTATGAAAAAGGTCAATTACCTAAGAAAACGCGTATGTTAAAGCATGAAGAACAGCAAAAAATGAAATTGTTATTAGAGAGTGATCACTCTGCTCATCTAGTAAAACGACTTCAGCACACAGATGAGCAGCCAAAGGTTTTTGTTCAGTATGGGACAGGGTGTCCGTTTATGGACATTACGCATATTAAGATCAGTGAAGCATGGGGTGCAGATGGTGTTTTGCATTTTGATCCATCATGGGGTGCCAGAACTGAAGGATTCCTTGAAGGGTTTATTGCACACGAAGAAGACGGGTCAATCATCACAATGGCCAATCTTAAGCAAATTAAAAACGGTCTCAACTCTTCCACTTTATGGACTGTCCGTGCTCACCGAGGGTTAAACACGCCTGAGACAGTGGTCTTAGCTGGAGAGTCTGGCGCTGACTTGACAAAAATTAACATTGTATATGGCTCTCTAGGAGCTGGTACCGATCCTGAACGTTTGACGATTGACGGTGTAGACGCAATAAAATGGGCTGCCAGATACGGTTTACCCTTCGACATTCCGACCAACGAAGAGCTCTGCGGCGTTCCTGCATATAAAGCGTTTGCAGGTATGTTGATTGTTGCACATCTAGGCATAAGACTCGGTGCACGACCTATTTTAAAACCTCTTTTCTGTTACTCTCCAGAAGTAATGATAAGCGGCCAGATGAATTTAAATTACACAGACTATAACGCAGCAAAGATTATAGCTTTGCAAAGGATTTCGGACATTCCTATTTGGCCAGGAGAACCGATCGGATTTTTGACTCATACTGAAGACAGGGTACAATCAGCAACGACTACAGCACTTCATGCTGCATTGGCTTCATCATTAGGTGTACCCGCAATATCAATTGCATCATCGGACGAGGCGTTCTCTGGGGGGCCAATTACGGCAGCTTCGAGGATTGATTCTTTAAGAGCTGTGGGAGAGGCATTTAGATTTTTTGGTAACACGGGTATATCACTATCTCATCAGGCAGATTTCTGGGCCGAGGAGTTAGAGTTGAAAATTATTGATACATTGGCTCAAGTTGCGAAATGTGGGTCTTTTACGAAAGCTCTCTACGATGGTATACTTGGCAGCAGTGATGATGGTGCCTACCCTGGCAGGTCAGGACGGGGAACAGTCACACGAAAAACTGTGCCTTTTTGATATGTATACAATCGGCATTGCTGGAACAGCAAAAAACACAGGCAAGACAACAACTCTCCAGGCTCTGATCGAAGAATCATCTCGTGACCCTCGCCTGATTGTGGGCATATCGAGTATCGGCTACGATGGGGAATGGGTCGATAATATTACTGGATTACCTAAACCAAGAGTACATGTGCATGAGGGAATGATGGTTGCTACTGCTGAGAAATGTATTCCCATTGGGAGTTGTCGCATGCGTGTGTTAGAAATCACAGATATGAGTACACCTTTAGGTAAAATTATCATTGGTCAAATCATTCAGGAAGGGCTACTGCTTATCGCTGGACCAAACAAAGAAACAGATGTAACTCACATGCTAAAGCTGATGAGTAAACATGGTTGCGATATATTATTTCTCGATGGAGCCCTCAATCGGATCATGCCTTTTGGACAGTCAGATGCAGTGATTATTGCCAGTGGAGCTTCCCGGTCACAAAAAATTGATCAGTTGACCAACGAATTAAGGCAGATAGAACAAATTATCAATTATCCATTTATATTGCTTGCAGCTCCAAAAGAAACAGAAACAAAAATTACCATCGATGGAGAGCACACCATAGACAATGGATCATTGCTTAGTCATGAAACACTTGAAATGCTGAAATCTAACCTAAAACCAAATCATAAAACCTTATGGATACCAGGAGCCATCAGACCTGATTGCCTGTTTACCTTGATCGAATATTTGATATTAGAAACATGTGTGTCCTGTATTGCAATACCACACTGTATGAAATTGCTCCCTTCTGGCCAATGGGACTTGGTTATTCATGGGATGAAACTTTGGGCAAAAAATAGAAGAGCATTTGCAGTGGTAAAACGAAACCCTTTAGTTGCGGTTACGGTGAATCCTTTCTTCCCATCTTATCGAAGCAGAAATAACCAGTACGCGATCTCATTTGTTGATCGTGATGAATTGTTAACAAAAGCCAAAGAACATTTGCATGTTCCAGTCTATGATATTCACTTTGAAGGGGCTAGTAAACTTTGGGAAGCAATTGAGAAGCAGAGGGGAAATAGCATTGACGAAAGAAAGGATTCAAAAAATCATTAGCCAAGCAGGGATTATGAGCCGCCGGAAAGCTGAGTTGCTGATTAAAGAGGGTCGTGTCAGGGTCAACGGGCTCAAAGTAGATAATTTGGGAGCTAAAGCTGATCCTGATTGTGATGCGATTGAAGTAGATGGTAGATTGATTTCAGTTATGGATAATCGGATTGCCTTGGTGCTTAATAAACCTGCTGGATACATCACGACGATGCAAGACCCGTTCAATCGGCCCACAGTGATGGATTTAATAAATGATATTTCTACGCGTGTATTCCCCATCGGTCGCCTAGATATTGATACAGAAGGTTTGCTGCTATTGACAAATGATGGTGAATTAGCTTATAAACTCACACATCCAAGACATCAGATACCTAAAACATATGTTGTGACTGTTCATGGGCAGGTTGACGATGACAAAATTAACGCGCTGCAAACGGGTGTCGAACTGAGTGATGGCTCAATTGTTAAAGGTGAAGTCAAATCTGTGCAACGGGGAGCAGACGACACTACCATCACCATGATCATCTATGAAGGGAAAAATCGACAGATTCGCCGAATGATTCTTACTATTGGGCATCGGGTTAAACACTTGAAAAGGTCACAACTGTCGTTCTTGACATTGGAAGGGATACCAACTGGCAAGTATCGCTTACTGAATCAAGACGAATATCATCGATTAACAGAGTTAGATGTCAATATTCTGAGAAAATGTCACCTAAAAGGGACGAGATTATTCTGAGAAAA
>CAZRKC010000006.1:0-98246 GCA_964600665.1 uncultured Candidatus Sumerlaeota bacterium | reverse complement strand
TTTTCTCAGAATAATCTCGTCCCTTTTAGGTGACATTTTCTCAGAATATTGACATACGGGTTTTGTGCAGAATCATCTTGGGAATCTGTCTGATTTTTGCGCAAAATCAATCCAACCGCATGGAAGCAAAGGGAATATTCTCTACCGTCCAGGTACGATGGTTCAAGTAATCCAATATTCCGGTGGATTTAAAGTTAAATTGGATCCGGTAAGCCCAAAGTTGCTGGGTCTTGATTCGATATTGGCGATTCAGGGATCGATCGCCGTATTTATCGTCACCAAGGATGGGATGGCCAATATAAGACATGTGCGCACGGATCTGATGCGTTCGACCGGTCAGCAATTCAACTTCCAATAAACTCAGCGTGTGCCCGGTGCGAATCGTTCGGTAACGAGTTTGAATAAAGAGTGCACCCGGAGTCGACTGCGGGATAACGCTAACCTTACTTGCATATTCATCTTTCATCAGGTAATGGGATAAAGTGCCCGAGGGAGGATGGATGGATCCACTAACAATGCATTGGTAAAACTTACCTATTTCGCGAAGCCGAAACCGCATCAGGAGCTCATCTCTGGCTGCAAGCGTCTTCGCAATAATGACGATACCGCCGGTATGATGATCGAGCCGGTGACACAAAGCCGGCAGTTCTTTGCTGCGGATGGTTTCTCCTTTGGCTTCCAGATGAGTCTGAACTTGTTGAATCAACGTCGAGCCCGATGTCTTGGCATCTGGATGAACTGATATGCCTGGTTGCTTGTTAACTAAAATAATGTGATGATCTTCATACAAAATATCTAATTCTACCCGGACAGGTGCTTTGGTTCCCTCCTGATACCGCAAGGGCAGATAAACCGAAACTTCATCACCAGCATTAAGTACAATATTTTCTCGAGCTTGCTTGCCATTAATGCGAACATCTTTCTGGCGAATGGTTCTGAAGATGATGCCATGCGGTAACTCCGGCATTTGTTCTTTTAAGTATTTGTTCAGGCGCATTCCATGTTGGTCGGCCGTCACGTTCATTTTAATCATCAAGAATCCCCCCAAGGTAAAAGGCAGGGCTTAAAGCCCTGCCCTGGAACTACACTTTAACCCGATGGACCGCTTTGCGGACCGCATCCAATGAATGTGGCGATATGTCGCTGGGAATTGCACACCCCGGGCCGATCATGAAACCACGAGTGCCCGCTTCTGCAACGGCTGCGTTTACTTGGGCCTCTAAATCGCTGGCGTGGAAGTAGCTTGTTTTGAATTCATCGATTCCGCCCATCAAACATACGTCTGTCATTTTACGGGCTTCTTTCAGGGAAGGGGCTGAATGCAGATGTGACCAATTGAATGCGTGGACCGGATAGTCGATCACATCTTCCATACGCAGATTAAAACCGTGAATGTGAGCAATGTTTATAATGCCTTTTTCTTGAAAAGCACTTAACATCTTCATATCGTACGGTTTCACAAATTCCATGAATTCAGACTGACTCATAAAGTCATCGGTTGCGCCATTGACGGAGAAGAAGATTCCGGCAGCACCGGCCTCCATTGCAGCGAAACCATATGCGATAAAGCTATCCGTGATTGCGTCCAATCCTGCTTTGAACTCATCCGGGTGCTCTCGCATGAATTTGAATATGACATCTTTCGCGGTTCGCCGGGCGACACCGATAGGATTGAAAATAGTTTCAACGAAAAACGCCTTATTTTCCAGCTTCTTTGCGTAAATGGATAATGCTTTCAACTGTTCTTTGAACCAGTAATAGTCCAAAGGTGCAGAACTCAAGCGTTTCCAATCATCCAGAGTTGTTATCCGGTCCAATCCCTCTGGGAATGGATACGTGTAATCGTTCATGACTTTCATGAAATCCAAGTCAAAACGCTCAAAGAATGAAAGCTGGGTTTCTGCAATCGCATCACCTGGTGCGTACTGATTTCCAAAATGGTACCAGATACTCCATGGAAGCCGGTCCACAGCCTCACCCTTCAGGGCAGCCAAGACACGCTCTTGTTTGTTCACTGTCATCCCCCCTATTATCGATCTTTCATATACTCTATTCTCGATACAATGCGATTTTCCTATAAGCGCTGACAAATATGTCCGCTAACACAGATGCATTTTGGGCAGGATATTATGAATGGTGCATGGAAAGGTATGAAGACAAAAATCAAAGGGGAGAATACATTGGATGTAACACGCTTAAAAAAGTTCGATCATGAGATAATCAGTTATGCCTCCCGGATCAAGGAACTTTGGATATCCGAAAAGTATCGGCGCGAAACATATTTCGAGGCGGCTAAAGAAAAATTTACTGCTACTTATCGGCAGTTTGCAAATGATGCCTCAGCGCTCGTGGAGCGTTTGGAAAATACCGACTTTATTGAAAGCGAATTTGCCAACTGCCGGGATCAATATATTCTTGCGGGACGGTCACTAGTAAAAGGGTATGAAGACATGGCCAGAGGAGGTAACGGACAGCCACATCTGACCGAATTCCAGTACCATCTGGATAACGGAAGTATTGAATTGAAACATATATGGGTATCTGCCAACAAATAGATTCTGCGGAGGTGTGTTTATGAAAGAAAAAATCGTGGCCTATATTGACGCACAAGCGGATGAGATGGTGAGTTTTCTTTCTGATTTAGTCAACATTGATAGCGGAAGTTACACAAAAGAAGGGATAGATCAAATTGGTTTTTTGATGAAAGGGAAACTCGATGCACTTGGGTTTCATACTGAGGTTATCCAAGGGAACCCACAAGGTAATCATGTGGTCGCCAGAAAATTTGGAAGTGGGTCAAAAACAATCCTGCTGATAGGGCATATGGATACAGTGTTTGATGCAGGAACAGCGTCTCGACGTCCATTTCAAGTGCAAGGATCCCGGGCATATGGGCCGGGTGTAGCCGATATGAAGGCAGGACTTGTGTCCATGGTTTATGCTGCAGGAGCGTTGTTAGTAAATCAGTGGAATCAATATAAGGAATTGGTTTTGGTGATGAATTCAGACGAAGAAATCGGCTCACATGCATCAGAAAAGATTTTTGAAACAGAGGGAAAGAAAGCAGATGCTGCATTTGTAATGGAACCCGGACGTGCAGACGGATCGGTGGTATCTGCCCGGAAAGGGGTAGGGGGATTTAATGTTACAGTGACGGGAAAAGCGGCTCATGCTGGGGTTGAGCCGCAAAAAGGTGCCAGTGCTATTGAAGAATTAGCGGTAAAAATCCAAGCCTTGCATCAGCTGACTGATTTCTCCACAGGGACCACGGTTAATGTGGGAGTGATTGCCGGGGGAACCCGAGCCAATGTAGTTGCTGAGACTGCTTCTGCGAAAGTGGACTATCGCGTAGCGACTGTGGCTGAAGAAGAACATGTTCGAAAAGCCGTAGCTGAATTGGCTGAATCTGTGCATGTGCCGGGCACAGTGACACACATTTCAGGCGGAATTGGTCGTCCTCCGATGGTGAAGGATCAGAGAGTAGTAGAATTGTTGGCCATTGCGAGTGAGAATGCTGAATTCCTCGGGTTTACTTTGAAGGATACCGCAACCGGAGGTGGTTCGGACGGTAATCTGGTGTCTGCCTTCGGAACACCGGTATTGGATGGAATGGGTCCTGTGGGGGGTCTGGTCCACAGTGATGAAGAATATCTGGAATTGGATACGCTGACCCAACGATGTAAACTATTAGCACTGACACTCTTGGATTACACCAGCTAAGGATGGGGGCGAAACGATGGACCAAGTTTATCAGTATATCGATGACCATAAAGAGCAATTTATTCATGAGCTGATGCCATTATTGGCTCAACCTAGCATCAGCACGCAGGGGATTGGGATCAAGGAGTGCACCCGTCTCCTAAAAAGGATGATGGAGTCAATCGGTATTGAAACTCAAATTATCCCCACGGATGGTCATCCGGTCGTGTTTGGACACATTCGGGGGAAATCTGCCAAGACTTTGCTGGTTTATGGGCATTATGATGTGCAACCTCCGGATCCATTAGAGGAATGGGAATCGGATCCTTTTCAGCCGGAAATTCGAAACGGACGGATCTATGCCCGGGGAAGTGCAGACAACAAGGGACAGCTTTTTGCCCATTTAGCAGCGATCAAAGCAATCAAGGAAATCAAGGGCGAATTGCCAATCAATATCAAATTCCTCTTTGAGGGAGAGGAAGAAATGGCCAGCCCAAACTTAGCTGCTTTTGTCGAAAATCATACGGAATTACTGTCTGCCGATGCTCAATTCACGGCTGACGCAGGGGTGCATGATTCCGGCAAACCGATGATTATTCTCGGTATGAAAGGAATGGTCTACCTTGAGCTGGTCGCAAAGGGGCCAAATCGTGACCGCCATTCAGCTGAGGCAGATTATGTACCCAATCCAGCATGGGATCTCATATGGGCTCTAGCCAGTATGAAAAGTGTTGACCATCAAGTCCATGTTGATGGATTTTGGGATCATGTGGTTCCTCCTTCACCGGAAGAAGAAGCGATTGTGAGGGCACTTCCCGTTGACAGAGAAAAGTTAATGAAAGATCGGGGCATCCCTGAGATGATACCGATTGTGGGGGACAATTTCTATGCAGCACGGATGGTGCCGACATTCAATATATCCGGCCTGGTCAGTGGATATACAGGTGATGGATCAAAAACCGTGCTTCCCGCTTCTGCTCGTGCAAAGCTGGATATTCGCTTAGCTGCAGACCAGAAACCAAAGGAGATTTATGAGCAGGTTGTGAAACATTTAAAGGCTCATGGCTTCGATCGTATCGACGTTCATTATCTTGGTGGTCTGGAGCCATCCCGTACTGACATCAAACACCCGTATGTTGCATTGATCAAGGCGGCTGTTATGGAGGCATTTGGTGAGGAACCGCTCATTTTCCCCCGCATCATCGGGAGTGGACCTGACTATTTGTTTACAGATCGTCTGGGGTTGCCCAGTGTGATTGTGCCTTATGCCAACGCAGATTCGGGACAGCATGCACCCAATGAAAATCTGGTGGTGGATCAATTTATAAAAGGGATCAAGACATCCGCAACAATTTTCAGTCGGTTTGCATAGATCAAAGACCATTGGAAAGAAGTGTGAGAACATGCTACGAATGCTCACCGGAGGAGAGTCTCACGGACCATGTCTTAATTTAATCGTTGACGGGATTCCATCGGGATTGGTGATGACTGCAGAGATGATTAATCGGCAACTGCAGCGGCGCCAGAAAGGGTATGGCCGTGGTGGTCGCATGATCATTGAGAATGACCAGGCGGTGATTTTAGGTGGTGTCCGATATGGCGAAACCACCGGTAGTCCCGTGGTGATCCAGATTACCAATAAGGACTGGGAAAATTGGATTGATTTGATGTCTCCGGATAGTGTTCCTGACCCTGAACGTTTTGTCACACGACCGAGACCTGGCCATGGGGATTTGGCCGGGGGGCAAAAGTATCATCGCCAGGATTTGAGAGATGTGCTGGAAAGAGCAAGTGCTCGAGAAACCGCTGCCCGGGTGGCTGCAAGTGCGGTTGCCATGCAGCTATTGCATCAGCTGGGGATACGCCTGATCTCACATGTGGTGGCCATTGGCGGGATCTGGGTCAATGAGCGGATTCAGGATTTTGAGATCTTGTCTGAAACAGCCGAATTATCTCCGGTACGATGTGCAGATCCGCGAATTACGTTGGAAATGATGCGGGCAATTGACCGTGCAGCGATCGAAGGAGATACTTTAGGGGGGGTATTCGAAGTGCTGGCAGTGGGGGTCCCCCCAGGCTTGGGAAGTTATCGTCAATGGGATATGCGTCTAGATGGGTTGCTCGCCCAAGGATTGATGAGCATACCGGGTATTAAAGGTGTGGAGATCGGTATGGGATTTGAATCCGCTGATTTACCTGGAACAGCCGTCCATGATGCGATTTTCTACCACCAAGCCAAAGGATATTATCGTGATACCAACCGGGCTGGCGGAATCGAGGCTGGTGTGACAAACGGTGAACCCATAATCTTGAGAGCGGCGATGAAACCGATTCCCACGTTGAAATTACCTTTGCCGAGCATCGATATGGTGACATTGCAACCAGATTCTGCACAACATGAGCGATCGGATGTTTGTGCAGTTCCTTCTGCAGCTGTTGTCGCCGAAGGGATGACCGCTTTTATCCTTGCACAAGTTTGCCTTGAGAAATTTGGGGGAGATCACATAGCTGACACATTGGATGCAATGCAACAGTATCTTTCCAGACTCCGACCTTCAGATTAATAAGATGGGGTGATTCAATGGATCTGGTGATGGAAATGGCGACCCGGCTGGAGGGAAGCGTACAAATTCCCGGGGATAAATCAATATCACATCGTGCTCTGATGATCGGAGCAATCAGCGAAGGGAAGACCGTCATCGATGGATTGCTCATGGCTGATGATTGCCTAAGGACTATCAAAGCCTTGAAACAGTGCGGAGTACTCATTCAGTCTCAGCAAGATGGGTCGTTTTTGGTTCATGGCCGTGGGCTTCAGGGAATGGTCGAACCGACTGGAATCATCAATGCGGGAAATTCGGGGACCACTTTACGCCTAATGCTGGGATTAATGAGTGGCCAGAAGATGACCACTTTTTTTTCTGGTGACCGCTCCTTGAGAAATCGTCCCATGCTGCGAGTGACAGAACCGTTGCAGCAAATGGGTGCAGTGATTCTTGGTCGGGAAGACGGGCGTTATGCACCTTTAGGGATCAAGGGGGGTTCTTTGAGGGCATTGCAGGGTTATTCGATTCCCGTTGCCAGCGCACAAGTCAAATCTGCCCTGATTTTGGCTGCTTTGAATGCGGAAGGAACCACCAGTATTCGTGAGCTCAAACAAACGCGTGATCATACAGAAAACCTTCTTCGAGCTTCCGGGGCCCAGATCGAATTATCGTCCGGGACGATTTATATCACAGGTGGTGTCCCCATATACGGGCAGCGAATCAAGGTTCCTGGCGATTTTTCATCTGCTGCGTTTTTACTGGGCGCAGCAGCAGTGGTTCGCGGTTCACATGTGATGGTCTGCGATGTGGGGGTCAATCCAACGCGTACTGGCTTTCTGGATGTGCTGCGATTAATGGGAGCAGATGTGATCACGACCAATCAACGGCAATTTAATGGCGAACCTGTAGCTGATATCACAATCAAAGGAGGCCAGCTCAGGGGTGTGCAGATCATACCCGAAATGGTTCCGGGCATGATTGATGAGATTCCGGTCTGGGCTGTGATTGCCAGCTTATCTGAGGGTGTCAGTACGCTTTCAGGCGCCAGTGAACTCAGAATCAAGGAAAGCGATCGCATCAAAAGCATGGTTTGGCAACTATCCAAACTTGGTGCAGATATCCGGGAAACCCAAGATGGCATGATCATCACAGGAAGAGAGTATCTGACCGGGGGATCAGTCAAAAGCGGGAATGATCATCGGGTTGCGATGGCGCTGGCAGTGGCCGGTTTACGGGGCCAAAAGCCCACTGTAATCAAAGATGCCCACTGTGTTGATATTTCATTTCCTGGGTTTAAAGACACACTTTCCAGTTTGCTCCGCATTTAATATGTATAATCCCAGAGACTGCATTCCATCCAAAAAGGTGGATGCATCTGACTCATACTGAGTATTGGGCAATCTGGTGATGAATTATGGGTGAAGGTGCATGTCACAGGGGCATGGATATCGATGAGTGTACCCATAAAAAGCCAGGTGAAAATCCTTCGGATTATGTATATCGTATTGATATAAATTATGGTATAATAAGCGTGATTTTTTGTAGGTCGGAGGTGAAGAATTGCTTGCACAATATGTTATCCTCGGACTGCTGATGGAACGGCCCATGCATGGTTACGAAATCAAACAACGATTTGAGCGGATTAGTGGCCTGTTCTGGAAAGTCAGCTATGGTTCCCTTTATCCTGCCCTGAAAAAACTGGCCGAGTCTGGATATATCATTCAGCAGATCAGTGCCGATTTAGGGGCACCGGAAAGAAAGGTCTTTCATTTGACTCACCTGGGAAGTGACGCACTATTTGCTTGGCTCAGGGAGGCGCCTGTTCAAGAATCAGTGGACCGGAACAGCACGAACGAATTCTTGTTACGGCTCATTTTTTTCAGTTGGCTTTCACCTGAGGAAGCCAGAGAAATTCTGGTTAGTCGTCGGAAAAGACTGGAGGACAAGTGGCTTGAAGTGGTTGGTAAAAGTCATGAGATCAGAAGTCGCTCCGATCGAGACTATTATAAGTCGGCCATGTATGATTATATAATTCGTGCAATCCAGACAGAAAAGAAATGGCTGGACGATGTATTGGCCGGCAAAGAGATGCCAGGGTCATGGAAAGTATGATTGAATGGGGGTTTTATGATTGGAGGGCAATGAGCAAGTCGCTGTAAGTGTGATTGACATTCCTGCTCCGGCTGAAGAAGTGGTTGAAGAGATTAGAGAGATTCGCAGCAATGTGTTCAAACTGGCATTACCCGCCATTGTTCGTAACATTTTTCAAAGTGCCATCGGCATTGTCAATACGGCGGTGGTGGGAAATCTGGGAACCCAGCCTTTAGCCGCGGTGGGCATATCCAACACATTAGTGGATTTTGTGATTATGACCTTTATGGCTTTGGGAATCGGAGCGACTGCATTGGTTGCCCGGCATCTGGGCGCAAAGGAGCAAGATGCGGCAAATGCAGTTGCGAAACAGGCGGTACTGATTTGTGTATGCGCTTCTTTAGTCATCGGTGCATTGTTCTATCTGTTTCCGCACAAAGCGATCGGGATGGTCATGGCATTGGATAAAAAAGGGGACCCAACGGTATTGTCCTTAGGCAGCAGTTATCTGCGAATCGTCTCTTTAACATTGCCTTTGGCATTGATTATGTCGGTGATCGGGAGCATCTCACAAGGTGCTGGTGATATGAAAACACCGATGATGATCACTGGTTTTATCAATATTATCAACGGATTCCTCTGCTATGCATTGGTTTATGGTGCATGGTCATTTCCGGCTCTTGGGGTCAACGGGGCAGGTATCGCAGCTGCGATTGCCAGGGGTATCGGCGGCATTCTTGCGTTGGCGGTAATTTTCAGCGGTCGCATTCCGGTGCGTTTGTTTGTCGGGGATCGTTACCGCTTTGATATGCCCGTAATACGTCGGCTGATGAAAGTCTCAATTCCTGCAATTGTGGAGCAGGGTGTCATGCAGAGTTCTAGAATCATCTACACTGTCTTTGTGGCCGGGATGGGCACGATGGCGGTGGCTTCCAACCAGATTGCGATGACTTCTCAATCGATTTCATTCATGCCGGGTTATGGATTTTCATTGGCTGCCACCACGCTGGTCGGACAAAGTCTCGGTGCCAAAAAGCCTGGAAGGGCTGAGCTGAGCGGCCGGGAGGCCAATCGGATGGCAATGATCCTCATGGCCATCATGGGTGTTGTGTTTTTCTTTTTCTCCCGCCCTATTGTCGGTTTTTTTACGAACGATCCTGATGTAATTGATCTGGCGGCACGGTGTTTGAAGATTGTTGCAATCTCGCAACCAGCTTTGGCTGTTTCCATGACCATGGCTGGGGCATTGCGAGGTGCAGGAGATACCAAGTGGGTCATGTTCAATACGGCTTTGGGAACCTATGGTGTCCGCCTCCTTTTCTCCTATATTCTCGGAATTGCCTTGGGAATTGGATTGACCGGTGTATGGTATGCAATGGCTGCTGATGTCATTTTAAGAAGTGTACTGGCGTTCAGGCGATTTGCTGCCGGGCGATGGAAAAATATCCGGGTGTAACAAAGGACGTGTGCAGCATGAGTGGGGATCAACATAATGATTATATGTCGTCCAGATACCCGCAATGGGTTTTGGTGACTTCTCTCTTGGCAACTTTTTTGACCGTGTTGAATTCCAGCATGGTCAATATTGCCTTACCGACTTTGATGAACGAATTTAATATTCCCATCGATCTGTTGACCTGGATTGTCACGGGCTATATGTTGCCATATGCGGTGCTAATGCCTTTATTTGGCCAGCTGGGAGATATTTTTGGTCGTCGCAGGATTTTTATTATCGGCCTGAGTATCTTCATATCTGGGTCGGTGGTGGCTTCTTTTGCCAATGGTTTCCCGGTGCTTCTCCTGGCACGGGTCATCCAGGCAATCGGCGCTTCGTCAATTCTTCCCAATGGGATGGCTTTGGTCACC
Organism: uncultured Candidatus Sumerlaeota bacterium; assembly: GCA_964600665.1. GTDB lineage: Bacteria > Bacillota > SLNR01 > SLNR01 > SLNR01 > CAZRKC01. The sequence continues at coordinate 88,044 of CAZRKC010000006.1, read as the reverse complement.
AATGTTTTTCCTGCCAAACAGCGGGGAAAAGTGTTGGGTATCTGGGGAGCTGTGGCCGCTTTCGGAGCTGTGATTGGTCCGACGGTGGGGGGTTATCTGGTTCAATATGCCAGCTGGCGAGCCATATTTTATTTCAATATCCCCTTTGGTCTTATCTGTTTGGCCTTATGTATCGGGATTATCAAAGAAATTCAGGGTAGTACAAAGCCCAAAGCATTTGATTTGACTGGGGCCGTGACTTTATCGGTCAGCATTTTTGCGTTGATGCTGGCAGTGACTCAGTTAGAAGCGAATGGTCTGTTTTCACCGATCATCATTGGGCTAGTTTCGATTTTCATATTTTTCTTCAGTTGGTTCTTCCGTACTGAACGTCGGATCGCTTCGCCCATGGTGGATTTATCACTATTTCAAAACCGGACGTTTGTTTCTGCAACGTTAGGCGGATTCATTCAAATGTTTTCCATCTATGCAGTCGTGCTGCCGATTCCCATATTTTTACAACAAGTACAGGGATTTAGTACTTCGCAAACGGGCTTGTTTCTTGTATCGTACTCACTCACCCAGACGCTCGCTTCCCCGGTGGGAGGCTGGTTGGTCGACCGGATCGGCAAACGGATTCCAGCGATGGGCGGGATGATTCTGTGCACCACATCATTCTTTCTGCTTACACGTATCAATCTGTTGACCCCACCGATTGATATCATTATGAAGCTGGTCGTCGGTGGCATGGGGATCGGATTGATGACCTCATCGCTGACAAATGGGATCATTGATGCCAGTCCAGCTGCCAAAATCGGAGTGTCATCAGGGATATATAACATGGTGCGGTTTATGGGATCCGTATTCTCCGCGGCGATTTTGGGCAGTGTCTTGCAAAGCCGCTCAATATTCTACAGCATGCAATGGACGGCAGCAATTTCTGACATGAATGCACAAACCTATGGACTGGTTCGGGCATTCCCGGAAGTTTTCATGTTGACGACTGCTGTTACGGGTGCAGGTGTTTTGATCTTGACACAAATCCGCAATCAGAAGCACGTGGAAGAGATGTAACAAGTACCAGCAAAGATGATCATTCCATCAATAAATGTGAAGGTATCATACAGGAAATGCTTCGAATGTGTATAATATATCATGAGATAGTCTGCGGCAACGCTGAAGGGGATAGACTTGAGCATAACCCGATAGGAAGTGGAATATGCAACTATTTTCACGTTTATCACTTTCTGATGGAGAGGAGGCGTCATAATGGCAGCGAGCAAGGTTGGGATCACTGATACCACCCTTAGAGATGGACACCAGTCTCTATTTGCCACCAGGATGGTAACGGCGGACATGCTTCCCGTGATTGAGCGATTGGATTCAGTTGGCTTTCATTCACTGGAGGTTTGGGGGGGAGCAACATTTGACTCATGTTTGCGTTATCTGAATGAAGATCCATGGTTTCGATTGCGGAAGTTGAAAGAGAAGTCGAAGAATACCCCGCTACAGATGTTATTGAGGGGTCAGAACTTAGTGGGTTATCGTCATTATCCAGATGATGTGGTACGAGCATTCGTGCGACTGGCAGTCAAAAACGGAATCGATATCATGAGGATTTTTGATGCCCTCAATGATGTGCGTAATATGGAAGTATCCATGGATGAATCCAAAAAGCAAGGGGCTCATGTACAAGCGACGGTGGTTTATACCATAAGTCCTGTTCATGATCTCGAGAGTTATGTGACTTTGGCGCTGGAATTGGAAGGAATGGGAGCCGACTCAATCTGCTTGAAAGATATGGCGGGATTGCTTTCACCGACAGCGGCACATTCCATCGTCAGCAGTATGAAGAAAGCCCTCAAAATCCCTGTGCAAGTCCACAGTCATTATACCAGCGGCATGGCTGGGATGAGTTATTTAAAGGCTGTGGAAGCAGGTGCTGATGTCATTGATACCGCGATTTCTCCCTTTGCTTTAAGTACTTCTCAGCCAGCGACAGAAACGATGGTCGCTGTTCTCCAGGGAACGCCCTATGATACAGGGTTGGATCTTAAGGTCTTATCTGATTTGGCGGAGTATTTCCGCGTGATTCGGAAGAACTATAACGCTCAAGATGCCATCGGGATCGATACCAATGTATTATCATACCAGATTCCAGGGGGAATGGTATCAAATCTAACATCTCAACTTGCGGCACAAAATGCCATGGACAAACTGCCTGAAGTTCTCCAGGAAGTCCCTCGGGTCAGAGCTGAACTCGGATATCCCCCACTGGTGACCCCCATGAGTCAAATCGTGGGGACACAGGCGGTGGTCAATGTTGTCACCGGCCAACGGTATAAGATGATACCGCAGGAAGTCAAAGCCTATGTGAAAGGTCTTTATGGTAAACCGCCAGGCCCCATCGATGATGAAATCAGAAAGAAAATCATCGGTGATGAGGAAATTATTACCGGCCGGCCGGCGGACCTGCTGGAGCCAGGATTGGAAAAGGGGTATGCTGAGGTATCACAATATATCCAAAAAGAGGAAGACCTGCTGTCCTATATTCTGTTCCCGCCTGTGGCACTGAAATACTTACGGGAACGGATGACCGAAACTTATAAAGTTGATTTTGGCATGATTGAAGATATCGATGAGGATATGGGTGCATCCTGGTATCCTGTCTAAGAATGATCGCAGGGAAAGGAGTGAATGCTGGTGGGTTTATGGTTCACTGAACGGCAATTGACTGAAGAAGGCCGAGAAACATTGTCACTGGGGATGAGGATAAAAAGCGTGCTTCACCGTGAACGTTCTCAATTTCAGGAACTGGTTGTCATGGATTCTGATCATTATGGTCGCGTACTAATATTGGACAATGTAATTCAAACAACAGAAAAAGATGAATTTGTGTATCATGAGATGATTACGCATATTCCAATGTTCACCCATCCGAATCCTCGGCAGGTCCTGGTCATTGGCGGTGGGGATGGTGGTACCGTTCGAGAAGTGCTGAAACATGATTCAGTCGAAAAAGTGGAATTATGTGAGATCGATCGACGGGTATGCGAGGTCAGCAAGCAGTATCTTCCCGGTATTGGCGGCAAATTGGACGATCCCCGGGTGAAAGCAATATACGAGGACGGGATCCAGTATGTTCAGGGGAAAAGCAATGCGTATGACGTCATCATCGTGGATGCACCTGACCCCGAAGGACCTGCAGTCGGGTTATTTGAAGGGGCGTTCTATGCGAGTATTCATGCCGCGTTGAAACCAGATGGGCTTTTTTCTGCTCAGACAGAGTCTCCTTTTCACAATGCTGGATTAATGAGAAAAATTCATCGAGATATCCACCGTGTTTTTCCCAATGTGAAGGCATATCTGGCATTTATTCCGACTTATCAAAGTGGGATGTGGAGTTTTGCGTTGGGATCAAAACAATATGACCCGGAAGGACCGGTGCGAAGTGGTTGGGAGAAGATAGAGACGAAATATTACACCCCATCCCTTCATCATGGCTGTTTCATCCTGCCTGGTTTTGTCGAAGAGATTATTCGATGAGAGGACATGATGATGGATTGCTGGTAAAACACTCAAACCCAGCATAGTGGTTATAGGGAACCGGAATATCGACGATGCCGGGTTTATTCTCAGGGGAGCTGGATGGCACGGATTGGCTCAGGACCCGGTTTGGTATTTGCACTGGCTGCAGGAACGGTATATCAACTGGTACCATGGGCTCATGTCCGATGGTGATGGGTAAGTGATTTGAGTTTTCGCCTTGCATGAAAAGTCGCACTGCGGAAGTGGTTGTTACATATGAATGCGATCAGCCCGTTCCTGCGCCCGGATACTGGCACACCAGAACCGGGCGAATAACTTTGCAGAAATTCTATCTGCTGATTCATGATCAAAGAAAGCGGGATTCATCTGATCGGAAAGATTCGGCGAGCGCATCTTCTTTAGTGGATTCTGCTGGCATCATGGTAAGCAGATTGCTTTGACGATTCGAAGTATGTTTTTGTGCTTTGCCGATAGTGAATTTTTGGAAGAATTGAAGGAGTTTTCATATTCATCGCGTATTCTATTATGCCGGAGTATATGATTGCTTTCGTTGGATAGGGAGGTTATTGGATGAAGGTTGGTAAAGTTCCACCAGAAATCTTGAAACAATATATTTTCGGACATCTGGGAATTCGACGTCAGGATGTCCTGGTGCACTCCTCTTTGGGTGAAGATTGCTCGGTGATCGATTTTGGCGATGAAGTTTGTGTACTATCCTCAGATCCGATTACGGGTGCTGTCAAAGATATCGGCCGACTTGCAGTGAATATATCTTGCAACGATATTGCAGCCAATGGGGCTGATCCTGTGGGTGTGCTGATTACCATTTTAGCACCGGAGGGGACAACAGCAGAAGACTTTGGGCGGATCATGAGACAGGTTGATGAGGCGGCTAAAGAGCTTGGGATTGAGGTTTTAGGAGGACACAGTGAAATCACTGCCGGAATCGACCGGGTTATCATCTCCACAACAGCTGTCGGCAGAGCTCGGAAAAGTGAATATCTTACTTCTTCTGGTGCAAAACCAGGTTATGACCTGGTTGTAACCAAAGGTGCGGGCTTAGAGGGTACTGCGATTTTGGCTACGGACTTTGAAGGATCGCTACTGTCATCGATGACACTGAGTGAAATTCAACGTGCGCAGTCGTTCATCGATCTCATCAGTGTGGTCAAAGATGGTCAAGTTGCACGGAAACATGGGGCGACGGCCATGCATGATGTGACCGAAGGGGGCATTCTTGGCGCTGCGTATGAAATGGCGGTTGCATCAAACTGTGGTGTCGAACTACGAGTGCAAGATATTCCGATCTACCCTGAAACACGAGCAGTGTGCGCCTATTTTCAAATCGATCCTTTTGCGTTAGTTTCCAGCGGAGCGATGTTGATTGCTTCAGCTGACGGAAACCGCACACGGGACGCCTTGATCGATGCCGGTATCAATGCAGCGGTCATCGGGCGATTCATACCAGAGGGGTTCTATTTAATACGGGAGAATCATCGCGAAGCCTTTCAAGCACCGGAGCGAGATGAGTTATGGAAAGTGTTTGAGTCGTCATAAAAACAGTGGTAATTAATATCACGGGTAGCATTGTATGGAATAGGGGGAGTACTCATGAGCCAAAACGCAGTATCGGACATTCATCCCAGTATGGATGTGGTCGATATCGTCTATCAACTCCTGAAAAAAAGTCGTGAACAAACCCATTACAAAGAATTGATTCGTCAGGCGATGGACATCAAAGGCCAATCAACCGATGGGGATGAATTCCAAAGGAAAGTGGCTGCCATCCTCACCCAGATCAATCTTGATATCCGATTTTTTCATTATGGTAAAGGCATTTGGGGACTCAAAGAGTGGTCTCCAAAGCAAAAAGCACCACGAGTACCGCTCCTGGCACCTCTGCACAAACGCCAGGATGACAGTATCGAGTTAAATGAGGATGAAGAAGAAGAGGATATTGAGAAGAATTTTATCATTGATGATTTTGACTTTGATGAAGAAGACGATCACGAAGATTACGAGGACTGAAAAACAAAGGGGGTGCTTTCATGGAAATCCGTTGGTTAGGACATGCGTGTTTTCAGTATACGTTTGAGGACGGTACCCGGTTAGTCACAGACCCGTATGGCGAAATTGGCTATCCTGCTCTCGATCTGGAGGCAGAAGTGGTCACGGTCAGTCATGGTCATTTTGATCACAATGAAGTCAAAGCAGTCAAAGGAAATCCTAAAGTCGTGGATCAGGCGGGAACACATCACGTCGCAGGATTGACCATCATCGGTGTGAATGCGTTCCATGATAAGTCTCACGGATCTGAACGCGGACCCAATGTGATATACGTTGTTGAAGGAGACGGACTTCGAGTGGCACACTTGGGTGACCTCGGCCATGAATTGGAAGATCTTCAAGTCGAAAAAATGGGGAAAATCGACATCATGATCACTCCAGTCGGTGGCCATTATACCATTGACGCAGACCAAGCATATCGCAATGTGGAACGGATGAATCCGTCGGTCATCATTCCCATGCACTTTAAAACTCCAGCCATCAATTTCCCCATTGCTGGTGTTGAGGGTTTCTTAAATAAGTTCCCCGGGCATGAGGATATCGGTAGCAACCGGGTGGAAATCAACCGAAAAAATATTTTCGGAAATAGAAGGATTATTGTGCTTGATTACGAATAAAACGTATGTTGATTTAAAATGAACGAACTGTCTGTTGTGGCCGTCCTATACCGTAAAAAAAAACGGTACGGGGCGGTTCTATTTTTATTTCGCGGGAGGGATTACTCATGTCAAAATTTATTTTCGTTACCGGTGGTGTTGTCTCATCGCTGGGGAAAGGCATTACAGCTGCATCAATGGGTCGGCTGTTAGTGAATCAAGGGTTGAAGGTCGCGATGCAAAAGTTTGATCCCTATATCAATGTGGATCCTGGAACGATGAGCCCTTATCAACATGGAGAGGTATTTGTGACAGATGATGGCGCTGAGACCGACTTGGATCTGGGACACTATGAGCGTTTCACCGGTCAGAATCTAACACGGCTTTCAAATGTGACTTCAGGGCAGGTGTATTGGACGGTGTTGTCTAAAGAACGCCGCGGCGATTTTTTAGGTGGCACGATTCAAGTTATTCCGCATATAACCGATGAGATCAAATCTCGAATTCACACGGTAGCACAGCATTCCCAGGCAGATGTAGTGATCGTGGAAATTGGAGGTACAGTGGGAGATATCGAAAGTCTTCCGTTTTTAGAGGCAATCCGTCAATTCAGAAGTGATGTCGGACGGGAAAATGTCATGTATGTCCATGTTACATTGGTTCCTTATCTGTCTGCAGCCCGTGAAATGAAAACCAAACCAACTCAGCACAGTGTTAAAGAACTTCGAGGAGTGGGTATTCAGCCGGATGTAATCGTATGTCGCACTGAAAGGCCTTTAACAGAGGAGTTACGGAAGAAAATCGGGTTGTTCTGCGATATCGATTCTGCAGCCGTGATTGAAAACATGGATCAAGAAGTGGTGTATCAGGTGCCAAAAAGACTGGCTGAACAGAATCTGGACGGCATCATTCGGGAAAGACTGGGGTTGCCCGAAGGCGAAAGTGATTGGACTGATTGGGATCGAGTTCTGCAGAGTTTCCGGTCGCCAGATCATCGAGTAACCATAGCGATTGTGGGAAAATATATCGAATTGAAAGATGCGTATATCAGTGTTGTTGAGGCGATTCGCCATGGCGGAATCGCACACAATACTCGGGTGCATTTCATGATGGTGCAATCTGAGGATCTAGAAAAATATCCACCTAAGGAGATCTTACGGGATGTCGACGGCATCGTGGTACCGGGAGGGTTCGGTTACAGGGGGATTGAAGGCAAAATCAATGCCGCACGCTATGCCCGCGAGAATCAGATTCCTTATCTGGGACTCTGCTTAGGCATGCAAATCGCTGTTGTGGAGTTTGCCAGGAATGTCTGTGGATTTATGGATGCTAACAGTACGGAGTTTGTTGAGGATACGCTTCATCCAGTGATTCATCTACTCCCAAGTCAAAAAGATGTTTCAGAAAAAGGCGGGACGATGCGACTTGGGATTTATCCTTGTCATCTGGCAGAAGGTTCCACAGCCCAAGCGGCATATCGCGATGCATTGATCCATGAGCGACATCGGCATCGCTATGAATTCAATAATGAGTATCGCGATGTTATGGAAGAAAAGGGCTTATGGTGTAGCGGGATATACAGGGATGAAGATTTGGTGGAAATCATTGAGATCAAAGGCCATCCATGGTTTGTCGCCTCCCAGTTCCATCCGGAATTTAAATCCAAACCAACAGACCCTCATCCCCTTTTTGCTGGTTTTGTAGGAGCTGCAGTGGCACGGAATAGTCAGAAATAGGCTCACAAAAACGCGAGGCAAAATTCTTTGTTAACAGAAAAAAAGGAAGCAGGAAAAACAATATTTACCAAGAATGCTTCCAAAAGAGTATTTCAATAAAATGGTTATTTTATCTTGAGGATAACAGGTAGAAATATGGGGGAGGATGATGATGGCAGTTATTGATGTCAGTGCGGGCATATCTTTTTTATACTTCGATGATATGGAGAAAGCGTGTGATTTTTTTGGAGAGATTCTGGGTTTCCCACTGGCATGTGATCAGGGATGGTCGAAAATTTATGAGGTCACTACCGGGTTTTTCATTGGAGCAGTCAACCGTAGTAGAGGTGCATGTAAAGCAACATCCCGGGATGGGGTACTGACCAGTTTTGTTGTAAGAGATTTTGATCGAATGGTCGAACGCCTGCAAGAAGCGGGTATTGTGTTTGAGAAACCGCCCCATTTTAGTGAGCAGTTGGAAATCAAATCCCTGATGTTTTGGGGGCCGGAAGGGTATTTATTTGAAATGGAAGAGTTCATGAACGAGGAGATTAGGTCTACAATTTATCGATCGCTACCCAGATAAAACGCACTCGCAGACTATACTAGGAGGTGTCTTTACTTGATTTTGAAAAAAAACGTGGCTTTGTTGTTCTTGATTATGGTGGTATGTCTTGTTATGGTTGTCGGTTGCGGGAGCAAAAACCAGACTCAAGATCCCGTGGCGACGACAACGAATCAATCTATAACATCTAATGTAAACGGAACTCAATCTGGGCCAATTGGAACAACTTCTAATGCGACAACAGCGGGAACAACTTCAGGAGGCACGACAGCGTCTGCGATTGGAACAACAAGCGCTGCTTCCAGTGGGGGTACCATTAGCACATCATCTCTACCACCATTATTCACAACGACTAGACCACCCTTATTTACAACAACAAAAACGGGGATTACTTTTACAACAACGTCCACCAAAGTATCGACAATTGGCACAACAACAAAACCGCCGGTTTTTACAACTACAAGAACGGTTATCACATTCACAACAACAAAATTACCAATATTTACAACAACAACAACAAGGTTACCAATATTTACAACAACAAAATTACCGATATTTACAACAACAATTAAAACTATTAGACCTTGATTTACTATTGAATTTCTTTGATTCCTGAGGGATAATGGAATAAACCGCGTCAGGGGTGCTGGAATGAATTGTGGGTTTCGAAGAAAAGCTATGAGTGTATATTTTCTATCATTTTTTATCCCAGCGACAATCCTGTTTGTGGTCTATGCGATGCGGGGTGTTTATCCTTTTGGCGAGGGTTCCGTTTTGGTTCTGGATCTCAATGCACAATATATTTATTATTATGAGGCTTTTCGCGATGCTATTCTGGGCGGGAAAAGTCTCTTTTATTCATTTGGCCGCACACTGGGTGGGGAAATGGTGGGTATTTTTGCCTATTATCTGGCAAGCCCGTTCTCATGGATATTCGTGGTTTTTCCAAAGCATCTGATCACGGAAGCAATTATGGTGATGATTCTTCTGAAGATTGGATTTTCTGGGATGGCGTTTTGCCATTACATACGGAGGAGTAAAGGAGCTGAACCATATCCTGCAGTTCTATTTTCCACCATGTACGCCCTGATGGCTTACGGAGTTGTGCAGACCATGAATCCGATGTGGCTGGATGCATTGATTTGGTTTCCTTTGATTGCTTTGGCTGTGGAACATGTAGTAAATACCGGTGATTTTAAGTCATTGACCATCTACCTTGCAGCAATGTTTGTTTCACATTTCTATATTGGCTATATGGTGGGTATCTTCACATTCGTCTATTTCCTCTATGCAATGGTTGTTCGTCCTCCGTTATCGAAGGATAGATGGAAACGATTTGCGAGTTTCTCAGTCGGTGCTATTTGGGCAATCCTGCTGTCAGCCTGGCTACTTTTGCCTACCTATTATTCGTTGACCTTGGGTAAATTGAGTTTTACGGACCCCAATTACTTCCCCCGCTGGCAGTTGGATCTTTTTGATCTTTATGCCAAAATGCTGCCGTTAACCTATGATTCGGTCAACTACCAGGGGCTGCCATTCATCTACGCGGGGACGCTGACATTGTTTCTTGCCGGTGTATACTTTTTCACGCGTTCAGTCAATTTTAAAGACCGGCTGTCCGCGGTTGGATTTTTGGGTGTCATGGCCATGTGTTTTGCTATCAGCACAGTAGACATTGTCCTCCATGGATTTCAAGCACCCAATTGGTTGAACTATCGCTATGCATTTATTTTTTCCTTTTTTATGGTCATGCTGGCGTATCAAGGCTATCACCTTGTATCAGAATGGAAGCCAGAGGACTTATTAAAGCTTTTTGGCGGGCTGGCTGCCGGCGTTGTGATTTCGCAGAAAATCGGTTACAGTTTTGTCAATGATCATGTCCTGGCGGTTAGTATCGGGGCTATGGTTGGTATTGCTGCATTATTCATCTTCTTGAAAGACTCCCGGTATCGGAGATTGTTTCCATATCTGTTGGCATTGCTGGTGATTTCCGAGGCAAGTTTGAATACTTATATGATGATCGAAGGTGCACACCGAGAAGTCTATTATAGTGACCGGCCTTCCTATCGGGCATATTTTGACCGCCTCCATCCGTTGGTGGAATACATGAAAACATATGACGATGATTTCTATCGTGCAGAGACGATTATTCGACGAACAGTGAATGACCCGATGGCTTTAGGGATCAATGGAATCTCTCATTCAAGTTCAACGCTGAATTCCAGGATAATCGATTTTTTACACAAGCTTGGATTTAGCTCCCAGGAACATTGGACACGATATAAGGGTGCGACTATCTTGACCGACTCTCTGTTGGGAATTCGCTATATCATCAGCGAAAATGTGATTAATCAACACTATATACCAGTTCATACAGATGATGGACTGACCTTGTTTCAAAACCCGTATGCTTTGCCATTAGGATTCATGGCCAGCTCGGAAATCACAACGCTGGCATTAAACAGTCTCAATCCATTTGATAATCAGAATTTGCTGCTGAGCACCCTGTTGAGTGAGAATTATGTGGACTACTATCAATTGCTCGAAATTGAGAGTATCTATCTGGAAAACCTGAATGCATATGAAGAGGAGAGTTATGTTACCTATACCCCCATCATTCCAGATCAGGATGCCTTTATTGAATATACGATTAAAACTGCCAATGGCAACCCCATGTACATGTATCTGGAGGCTCCGTATCCTCGAAAAGTGAATATCTGGAAGGATAAAGAATATGTGGACACATTTTTTGACAGCGATAGCGTATGTATCATCCCCCTAGGTGAGAATACGGGTCAGGATGTGATCTCATTGATCACAACACCGATAGATGGGGAGTACTATTTACGGCGTAACTATTTCTACTATTTAGATATCAACAAAGTCACCGCTGGTCTTGAACGCCTCAAAGAGGGTGCAGCTGTCATTTCTCGAGTCAGCGATCGGCATTTGCACCTCGATTGCACGGCGGCGGCAGACCAGATTCTACTGATAACCATCCCGTATGAACCGGGATGGACTGTACGGGTAGACGGGGTCGTGACCTATCCGATCGAAATCATGGATGCTTTAATGGGGATTCCGGTTTCTGCCGGGACCCATCGGGTGGAGATGACCTTTACCCCCATGGGATTGAAAACCGGTGGCATCATTTCAATTATTGCACTAATCGCCTTCGTATGTTTCGATGCACAAAAGCGCCAACAGACACGAAAGCGCCAACTGATGGCGGTGGTGTTTAAAAACCATGACCATGGTAATCAGGAAAGAAACGCCAACTCAGAACTGAACTGATACCATTGGAGAAAAGGTGGAATGAAACATGGCAGGTGCTGCGGGTGCTGCTGCCGCACAGCAGAGGAAAATGCAACATGAGGAGGAGGAGCGCATGACGGATTATCGACCATCTGATCTGGAGGGCTGGGAGTTCAAAATCGTCCGTTCTGCTTCTCGAATCGTCGGAGATCAGTTTGTCCGTTTATGCGAAGAGGAAGCAACTAATGGTTGGGAACTGGTAGAGAAATTTGATAATCATCGAATCCGTTTTAAGCGGCGAATCGAAAAACGTCAGCAGGACGGATATAGTTCCATCGACCCCTACCGCACCAGTTTTGGCTTGACGGAAGGTCGGTTAGCACTGATCATCGTACTCCTTACATTTGGTCTTATGGGACTGATTATGTTTTTGGCGTTTTCATTTTCGTCTTAAGCGGGAGCCGCAGGGCGACCCTGTTGCTCTCTGGATGAATCGGGATTTTGTATGGGTGAACGTTTTCCAATGCGATGATAATTTTGATGATCGAGAAGACTGCCGATGATATTTCCTATATGCAAACGGATTATGAACAAAAAAATTAAACCTTTGCTCAGACGGATGAGAGAATCAGCATAGGCTATGGTAGAAGTGTATTCATTTTTATGATTTTCAGCGACGTCATGCATTGGGAAATGGCCTTAACGCATAGGATACGGGAGGTATTGGATTAATCGCACATACGGAATGCGTGAGAGGTTAAGAATCGGTTGGCCATTCTGCTTGGATCCACTGAATAACAGCTGTTGCAGTGGTGCTGATTTGTACATCTCGGATGATGGTGGCGTCCTGGTCTCCTCGTTGGGGGCCATAGAAACCGAAACCGGCGTGATTACCCCCTTCAATGCGGAGTGTCACCGTATCGTCAGGCAAGTGGATGTTGTACCTCTCCTTCTGTTGGAAATTAAGGACACCATCACGGCTCCCATAGATATCGAAGACATGGATGCCCATGTCTGACAGATCCGTATCTGAATATGCCGCCAGCAAGACTAAGCCGGAAACCTGTTGTGCGTGGGATTTCGAAAAACGGGCTGCCATTGAACCTCCCAGAGAATGACCCATCATGATCCAATGATTAATTTGCGGGTTTGATTGAATGACTTCATTTGCCCGATTAATCCCAAAGACAGCTAGATTCATCGGCATGCGGAGTAAGTAAACGGGATAACCTCCGGCACTGATCTGTGCTGCCAAGGGAGCGTAGGCTGCAAAATCCACATTACCTCCAGGGTATATGATGACCCCCACGGTGGGGCTGTTATGAACGGGCTTAAAGGTGATCATCCCGCCTTCAATCGTGGCATTGGGATTGTTGGTGTAACAAGAGGAAGCACTGTCGAGTGCCGGGTAGAAACTCATCTGAAAGTAAATGAGAGTTGCCATCAGGATAATTATGAGGGCAATCACCATGTTCTTGAGCAGCCGCTTCATTTTACGCAAGGTACCCGCCTCCATTATTCAAATCAAGCTCAGCATACCCTGATGCTTTGATTCGCTTGTGATCGGTGGATTCCTTCTTCATGATTGCGCATGGATGCAGGAGGATTCCTGTAGGAGATGCCGAAATCATGGAAATTGGTATTTTGATACAGGGAGGGCTTTTTGTGTCTAAGCAATCGACGTATGGTGGCTTGATTCTGATATTGGTTGTGGTGATGGTTTTGGTGGGTGTGTTCCGGCAAGCACCGGTCGTCAATCCGGTGACTCGTTACGGTACAGATAAGATTGCCGTGATATACATTGAAGGGGTCATTGCGGGCGGCCGCAGTGGATCCAGCATCCTCGGCACGGTGGTAGGCTCAGATGATGTGATCAACTTGATCTCTCAAGCCCGCAAAGACCCTCAAGTCAAAGCTGTGGTGATTCGAATCAACAGCCCCGGCGGGAGTGCTGCGGCTTCTGAGGAAATTGGTACAGAAGTCAAGAAGCTCAGAGATGCTGGGAAAACGGTCGTGGCCTCCATGGGCGATGTGGCTGCTTCTGGAGGTTACTGGATTGCTGCCCATGCAGATTGGATCGTTGCGAATGCTGCAACAACAACAGGTAGCATCGGTGTGATTACACAATTGAGTAACTATGAAGGACTCTATGAGAAATTAGGGATTGATTCGATTGTGATCAAAAGCGGAACTTTTAAAGATATGGGCTCTGACTCGCGCCAGCCGACTGCGGCTGAAATTGCTCTGTTTCAAACGATGGTGGATGACATCTATGCCCAGTTTGTGCAAGTTGTTGCCCAAGGTCGGGAAATGGATGAGGCCGCTGTGAAAGCATTGGCCGATGGGCGGGTACTGACAGGCAAACAGGCGCTGGATGCAGGACTTGTGGATGAAATCGGTAATTTCAACGCCGCTATCGATGTGGCAGCGGATCGAGCTGGTATCGAAGGCACATATTATCTGGAAGATTATCGTTCATATTCATTCTGGGATATTTTCAAGCTCCAGGCAGATAGCATGATGGGTTGGGGGAAGAATGCGGAGCGATCCCTCTTGAACCACTTGCTGCTCATATATGATGGAGGGATGATGCGTTGATGAAGGAGGAACAGATAATGGACGATTTGGAAAAGACAACGGAGACAGAAGCACTGGAAACAATCATGGATGCACCTCAACAAGCTGCTGAAGCAACGACCGTTCCCGAAATCAGTCCGGAGGTTGTTCAGCCGCCCGATGTACCCAAACGGCTGACATTGTTGGAGATTCTCTATGGAATGATCGTTTCTCCCCGAGCTACTTTACGATCGATCAGTATAACCAAGCCTGTGGGGACAGCGATAGTGACATTCTTGATTATTCAAACCCTATCGGTGCTAGCGTCTTCTTCGACTGTTTCCGGTGATTTCGGAGATGTATTTGGACCAATGATCAACCAGATCTATCTGTATCTCGTGCCCATCGGATTGGCCATCGCGTTGATTTTCTGGTTCTTCTCCGCTGCGATATTTCAACTTTTAGGAGAATTCATGGGCGGCAAAGGAAGTGGGTCGGGACTTTTTGCGAGTCTAGGCTTCGCTGCGGTCCCGTCGATATTTTCTTCTCCGGCTTCACTTCTTTTAGCAGGTCCATTTCCATCGATATACCGGTTTGTATCGTTTGCAATCAGCTTTTGGGTATTTTGTTTGTATATCATGGCGATTCGGATCAGTCATCGATTCTCTTTATCAAAAGCTTTACTGACCTTTTTCATTCCAATTATTGCATTCATATTCTTAACCGTTCTGGTGATAGTCCTGGCCATCGCTGCTTTGATCCAATCGGGTATCCCCTTGGAAGAGTGGATGAATCTTTAATCCGTAATCCAATGGTCCCTGGCAGTCAGCCGGGGATTTTCCATTTACGCGGACAGAGGCAGGGGATTACCTCCTGACAGCGAATAAACTAAGTTCGAGCAACGATAGATGGGGGAATCAGGATGCTGCGTCTCAATCGCGTTTTGGGATTGACCATTTTGATGGCAATCATAGTCGGCATGATGGGTTTGGGTGCTCGACATCAAATGGATATGAATTCAAAACAGGTTTATCTGGTTATGGATTATCAGAATATCCTGGCTCAAGCCAAGGAACATAAAATTCCGGTTGAAGAGATTTTGTCCGCGTTGAAGGCAGCGGGGTTGGATGCCGTTGGTTTGCGGGAAAGGACCGTCAGTGGCATCAACGGGGCAGGCGAAATCATCGTGTCAACGGGGCAAGATCTGGCTGGACATGTGGATGCTGAATATGGTGAGGTGACTATTCCAGATGCCATCAAGGCAGACCGGGTTTATATTGCATGCCAGGATGAGAGATTATTCTTGTGGTTAAAAGATGCCATGATGATGAGACTGCCGGCTGGTACGGTCCTGGACATCTCCACCGACACCATCCGGATATTGGAGATTGAAAGTGATATCAATACCGTCAAGCGTCTTCGGACCGGTTTCTTTCTTGATCCCCTGGTGCCGCTTCAAGACAGCGGTCTTGAGTTAGCAGTCACCTTCTACCATTATGACCGTCTCGACCGGCAGGCATTGGCTGAGAGCTTTGCCCAGCTGGAACGATATGCTCCGATCGGTGCTGTCATGTGTGATGGTCCAGTTGTGTACGGATATCCAGATTTGATCGATGATTTTGCGTTCAATATTCAACGCAATCAGGCTGTATTTGGACTCTTTTTCAACGGGGAAACATTACTCAGTCATCTGCCGCTGGTTGGTGAAAGGGAGCTTGCTTCCCGCATCGATTATCGGGTAGGGCGAGTCGCCACCACTGCCCAATATGAATTCGAACAGATGACCATCGACCGATTGATTCAGTGGGGTGTTGAACTGGTGAAGGAGTATAATATCCGGATTTATTACACACGTCCACTGGTTGTAACCGATGGAAAGGATTTTGTGACAATCAATACTGTTTTTATTCAAGATATTCGGTCTCAGTTCGCAAAGGCAGGTTATTCAACCGGTCCTGTAAGTCTATATCCAAACTTTGCGCCGCCTTGGTGGATGAGCCTGATTCTGATGATGGGTATGGTCTCGGCAGCAATGATTCTTCTCATGCGCTTGAAGCCCCTCACTGTTATGCAAGCGTGGTTATTGCTGGCTTTTGGTTTCCTGTTTGCATTGCTGTCGATCATGTGGGAAGGAGCTGAACTGCTCCGTGCCGCATGGCCATTAGGGGGGGCAGTGGTGTTCTCAGCTTTGGCCGTTGTTGGGTTAATGAATAACCCCTGGTTGACAGCGGGGAAGACAACAAACCGTTTAGCAATGATCATAACCGGCGTTCGTCTCTGGCTGAATGCGTGCTTTGTGTCTTTGGCAGGTGCATGTATTGTAGCGGCTTACTTAACCGATATCCGACATGTTTTGGACATGGATTTTTTTAGAGGTGTTAAGTTGATGTACATTTTGCCGCTGGCAATTGTAGCGGTCAGCTATTATTGGGGCAGTAGTTTTTCCCGGGAAGCCATGGCCGTGTCCGGACAGCGGACATTATTTCCCCGACGGTGGCAGCGAAGTGATATCATGATTCTGGGTTTCTGCGGGATTGTTCTAGCAGTTTATATGCTCCGTTCGGGGCATACATCTGTCAGCACTTGGGAACTGACGATACGCCGATATCTGGATCACTTGTTATGGGTACGACCAAGGACGAAAGAGTTTTTGGTTGGCCATCCTTTCTTGATTTTAGCTGTGGCCGCTGCCATTCGGGGATGGAGACGATACTTGGGATTGTTTTTTATCCTGGGAGCCATTGGCCAGATCAGCATCATCAATACATTTGTCCATATTCGAGCGCCGCTGATGATGGGCGTGATCCGAACCGGGAATGGACTCTGGCTGGGTGCTGTTGTGGGTGTAATCGGGATTTTGGCTTTTGATGGATTGCTGCGATGGCACGAAAAGCGTGTGCGCGGTTGAACGGCATGTCTGGAGGTGTATCATTGAATAGACATATCATATGCCATGTTGCCGGTGGGGGAGACAGGGGTGGAGCAAAGACCCATATATTGGCTTTGCTCACCCATATGGATTCCACACGATTTAACTGCTCTTTAGTCTGCCTCAATGATGGACCTTTAGCAGAAGAGGCCCGAGAATCGGGGTTGGATGTGACGGTTATCCCAATGTACCACCATCTAGATGTGGGGGCAGTTTTCCGTCTCCGGAAACACTTTAAACGCATCCGGCCGGTAATCGTGCAGACGCATGGAGTCAGGGCAAATCTAGTCGGACGGATCGCTGCTAAAATGGCGCGGGTGACCCATATCCTGTCTACGATGCATAGTTTGGTTTCACTGGACTATCCCACACCCTTTGCCAATTCTGTGTTTACATATGTTGACCGATTATCGTCAACATTGGCCGAACGCTTGATTGCCGTTTCCGGTCAACTCAAGGAAAATTTGATTCAACAAGGGTTTCCAAAGGAGAAGTTTACCGTGATCCATAACGGCATCGATCTGAGCCCCTATCAGGTGGATGGTGACCAAGTCAAGCGTAAAGCGAAGGCTGCCCTTGGTATCCATACATCGACGCGCGTGATTGGGACCGTGGGACGATTGGTGCCCATCAAAGGGTATGAAGATTTTCTGACAGCCGCTGGGAAAATTAAATCCTTTGAGAAGGATATATGTTTCTTGATGGTGGGAGACGGTCCTTGTCTTGAGAAGCTGAAAGAGCAGGCGGCCAATTTGGGAATCAGCGAACAGGTCATTTTCACTGGATACCGGGCAGATACTGCGGACATTTTTTTTGCGATGGATGTATTTGTGATTACTTCATTATCGGAAGGGTTGCCGATTGTGATGCTGGAGGCGATGGCTGCCGGCCTGCCGATTGTCGCAACTGCTGTGGGCGGAATCCCGGAAGTGATTACACATCAGAAAAACGGTATCCTGGTCAAACCACGGCAACCCAACGAATTGGCGGATCGAATCATTGCTTTGATGGAGGACCCTGTCAAAGCCATTGCCCTGTCTTTGGCAGGAAAACGAACGGTGCGAGATGGATTTTCAATGGACGTTCCGGCGGCGTTGACGGCTGATCTGTATGATGAATTACTCAACGGCAATGGTGATCGGAACCCGGCTGCACGCCGAGGGCGACATTGACAGGAGGTACTATGGCGAAGCGAATCATGATCCTGGGATATTACGGATATGGAAATTTTGGCGATGAGCTGATTCTTGCCAACATGATCAGCGGATTGAGGAAGACAGACCCGTCTGTTCAGATTACCGTCTTATCCGGAGATCCAGAGCAAACGCAGGCATTGCATCGAGTCAATGCCATGTACATCGGCCGACGTTATGCAGGGATTCCGGCGATATGGGGTGCGATGCAGAAAACGGATCTGTTGATTCTTGGCGGCGGTGGTCTCCTGCAGGACCGGGAGTTACGCAATGTACCATACTGGCTTTTCCGGGTCAAAATGGCGCTTTTTGCGGGGTGTAAAGTGATGTATTATGCTCAAGGCATTGGCCCATTGCGGACCCAATTTGCCAGCTGGATGGTGAAGGTTGTCAGTAATCAGGTCCATGCCATTACATTACGGGACCGGGACTCATGGGTGGAACTGAAGCGGTTGGGAGTTAAGCGCCCGCCGATGTCGGTCACTGCGGATCCTGCATTTGCGATGACTGCGGTCCGCACGAAAGACCGTGAGGATGGAATTATCCGAATCGGGATCAGCGTTCGACATTGGCCGGGAATTGAAGATGTATTGCCTGTGATGGTAGAGGCGATTCGCCTGTTTATGCAAAATGAACCGGGGCAGATCATATGGTTACCCATGGAAACCACTGATGTGCCCTTGGCAACAGCATACTCATTAGACTGGGCGAACGCGGAAACCCGACAACCCGTCCTCCACTCGGACGGCACAGTCAGTGGTTTGGAGGGAATCGATCTGATGATCAGCATGCGGTTGCACGGACTTATCCTGGCGGCAGCCCACCGAATACCCTTCATTGGTGTTGCATATGATCCCAAGGTTAGACAAGTGGCTGCAGAGATGGGACTGGATCAATGGGTGGTGGATCTGCATGGTATGACGAGTGATCACCTGGCAGCGCATATGCAAGCCTTGTGGGAACATCGACTGGATGTGCGAAGTCATCTCGATTTGATCATACCTGATTTGGCTGCGAAAGCGCTCAGCAATGCTGAGGTGGCTTTGAAATTGCTAGAACACTGATGATGAGACAGTTCTCATAAGCAAATGACTCGCAAGGGGTTTCGATTCGTCTATTCCGTATCGTGTGATGAGGGTATCAGGGTCTTCGTTTTTTTTTGCGAAGGCCCTTGCTCGTCCCGGTGGTTGTGGTATAATCTGCTTATGACTGACCGGTCGGTCAGCACGAATAGGAGGATTCACGATGGGTAAAACCAACCACATTGCGAAAGTCATTCTCATACTTTTATTAAGTGGATGTCTAACTGGATGCAGCTTGATCCAAAAAAAGGTGATCGAGAATGAAGAGCCAGCACCGATTCCCGTCATGGTCCACACTGCAGCGACAGGAGACCTGTCTTCGTCTGCCCGTTTCAGCGGGCGGGTGATGTCGGCTGGGGAGATCCCGGTGGTTTCTTTAGTCAGCGGTTATGTGAAAGAGGTGCGGGTCAAACTCGGGGATACCGTCAAAAAGAACCAGGTCCTGTTGGTTATGGATGATGCGGTCATCAGTGCGCAGATCAAACAATTGGAATCTGCATCACGAACCATGATTCTGCGGACGGCTGAAATTGAAGCAGAAATTCAGTCCTTGCTGGGAGTGCCTGATCCGCTTCCGGAAAATCCGCTGGAACCAGCGCAACGGTTGGCGTCTCTATTGACTGAGATGCAGGCAATTTCGTCTCAGTTGACCCAAGTCCAGACAGCATTGGCACAGGCTAAAGCTCAAAAAGAAAATTATATTGTCAAAGCCCCGGCAGCAGGTACTGTTGCCATTGTCAATGCGGTTCGCCATGGAATCGCAGCAGCCGGCAATCCCGTGATGGTCCTGGTGGACATGAGTGTCATGTATGTGGATATCACTGTTTTTGAGAATCAAATCAATCAGATTACCGTTGGCCAGGAAGTGATGATCCATGTTCGGTCTTTCTCTGAATACCCATTGCGGGGAGAAGTATCTACCATCAGCCCCATCATCGATGCCATGACCCGGGGGTATAAGGTCCGGATTCGCTTAGGTGGAGCAGAAAAAGGCGGTTCTTACAGTCAGCAGGGGTTGAAAATCGGAATGTTTGCCCAGGCAGAAATTCCTGTTGAAACTTACGAGGATGTTTTGTTGATTCCCAAAGAAGCGGTGTTAGTGCGTATGGGTAAACAGGTGGTGTATGTGGTTCAAGGAAATATAGCCGTGGAGCGGGAAGTAACAACTGGATTTTCCACGAACGAATCCATTGAAATCACCTCTGGTATCATAGCAGGTGATCTGGTTGTGGTGGTTGGTCAACAATACCTCTCCCATCAAGCAGAGGTCAAAGTCCAGGGTTGGAGGGATCCCCTATGAGACTTGCTGACTATGCCATCAAGCATCCGGTGACGATCGTGATGCTGATTTTACTGTCGATGCTGTTGGGTGCCGTGTCCCTTAGCAGACTTTCGATTGATTTGTTGCCGGAGATGAACTTTCCAGTCGCTGCCGTATATACCGTTTATGAAGGCGCCGGTCCGGAAGAGATTGAAAATTTAGTGACCCGACCGCTGGAAGAAACCCTCGGCACGGTCAACAATGTTGAGTCCATCAGTTCGACGACTTCCAGCGGGGTATCGCTAGTGATCATCGAATTCAACTGGAATACCAATATGGATTTTGCGACACTCCAGATGCGGGAGAAATTGGATTTGATTCGACGGATCCTGCCTGCAGAAGCGGGTTCGCCACTGGTGTTTAAATTTGATCCTTCCATGATGCCGGTGATGCAGATTGGCATGGGGGGGTCAGATGACCTGGCTGCAATCAAGAAATTCGGCAGTGATGTCGTCAAGGGGCGTTTGGAACGGTTGGATGGTGTGGCATCTGTCAGTATCAGTGGGGGTTTGGACCGGGTAATTCAAGTCAATCTCCATCCGGAGGCCATGTATGGCTACGGTATTTCCACCAGTTCGGTCGTTCAGGCACTGGCTGCCCAGAATTTGAATCTTCCTGGAGGAACCATTGAAGATGGGCGGACTGAACTCTTGTTACGAACCGTCGGTATTTTTCAATCTGTCGAGGAGATTGCGCAAATTCCAATCATGAGCACTCAGGGATTTATCGTGCGCCTGGGGGATGTGGCGGAAGTCAAGGATGACTACCGGGATCAGACCCAGTTTGCCTTTATGAATGGCGAGCCCAGTGTGTCTATCTCAATTCAAAAACAGACCAATGCCAATACAGTCCGGGTCGCGCGTTTAGTGAAACAAGAACTGGTCAAGCTGAATGCGGAGACACCGGCCATCACATATAATACGATTTTTGATCAATCTGTATTTGTGGAAAGATCCATCAGTGTTCTCACCAATTCCGCACTCTATGGTGGATTTCTGGCGGTGCTGGTTCTGTTTTTGTTTTTGCGTAGCTTCCGTACGACTATGATCATTGGAATCTCGATTCCAATATCCATCATTACCACCTTCATTTTGATCCATTTTGCAGGATTGACCTTAAATATGTTGTCTTTGGGGGGTCTTGCCCTGGGGGTCGGAATGCTGGTTGACAATGCCATTGTAGTTTTGGAAAGTATTTTCCGTTATCGTCAAGAGGGATATCCCCCCATTGAAGCAGCCCAATTAGGGAGTAAGGAAGTCGGAACAGCCATCATTGCCTCAACCCTAACGACGGTGGTGGTGTTTCTGCCAGTTGTTTATGTGCAAGGGCTTGCCTCCATCATATTTAAAGAGCTGGCATTAACAGTCATTTTCTCCCTCTTGATGTCTCTCACTGTGTCCCTGACTTTGATTCCCATGCTATCGTCCCGTATGTTACGCGGCCGACCCCGAGTAGAAACCAAGGCTGGAATGTACTTGCGGTTGGTTCAGTGGTATCAAAAGCAACTAAGATGGGCGCTCCGACACCGGAAGGTGTTTGTGGCCATTGGGGTATTGCTGTTTGTACTGGGAGCTGCCATGGTAACATTTATTGGCGCTGAATTTTTACCTACCGTGGATCAAGGCCGGCTCAGCGTCAGTATTCGTTTACCGGCGGGTTCCCGTTTGACAGATACCCATGAGATTGCAGAGAAAGTTGCAGCCATTGTACGCACGGTGCCTGAACTGGACACTATTTTTATGAATGTGGGCAGCGGCGGGTTGAGCATGATGGGCGGAAGCAGTAGTCCCAACCGGGCGACAGTGGATGTAAAGTTGGTCACGCTTGCGGAACGAGACCGGCGAACTTCCGAAGTTGTGGAGGAACTCCGGGGAAAAATTGCTTTAATTCCAGGTGCTGAGTTCAATGTGCGGGAAACAGATATGATGATGATGGGTGGTGGATTTGGCGGAGATCCCATTGTCGTGAAGATTAAAGGGGACGACTTGGATCTGCTCAAGGACCTGGCAGAAGACTCTGTGGCACGGATTGAAGCGGTTCCGGGTACGCGGGAAGTCTCCAGTAGCGTGGGAGAAGGCAGACCGGAAATGCAGATTATCGTGGAGCGGGATAAAGCTGCGACCATGGGGATGACGGTGTATCAAGCCGCACTGGCGATTCGATCGGCATTAAGCGGTCAGACCGCAACCCGTTATAAAGTATCAGGGGATGAGATCGATGTGGTGGTGCAATTGGAACCGGAAAGCATACAGGTAGCGCAGGATCTCATGTGGCTGCCGGTGACCACTCCACTAGGAACAACCGTACCCCTCAGTGATATCGCCACTTTCAAATATGATGTCGGACCGATCAGTATCGCCCGGGAGGGTCAATCTCGCATTGTAGAGGTTAGTGTTGATGTATTTGGCCGGGATTTAAATAGCGTGACAAAAGAAATCCAAGGGACATTAGCCGAGCTGAATCTGCCTGAAGGATATTCCATTGAGTATGGCGGTCAGAATCAAGAGATGTGGGATGCTTTTGGGAATCTGGCATTTGCATTTGTTTTGGCCCTGGTATTGGTTTATATGGTGATGGCGTCCCAATTCGAATCATTAGTGCATCCGTTGACGATCATGTTCTCGGTACCATTTGCCCTGGTGGGTGTGACCATGAGCTTAGCTATTACCGGACGAACCATCAATGTGGCATCCGTCATCGGGATTATCATGCTGGCTGGAATCGTGGTCAATAATGCGATTGTCTTAGTCGATTACATCAATCAACTCAGAGAGAATGGTGAAGAGCGGACCACGGCGATTATCAATGCAGGTGGTACCCGCCTCCGGCCGATCCTGATGACAACCTTGACGACAGTCCTGGCCTTATTCCCCATGGCGCTGGGGATTGGTGCCGGTGCAGAGCTTTTGGCACCCCTTTCCACGGTGGTCATTGGTGGTCTGGTGGCATCCACATTGCTGACTTTGTTTATTGTTCCGGTGACGTATTCAATTTTTGACGATTTAGGGCGACGTTGGGATCGAACCAGAAAAGCAATTCCATCGGAAGGGCGTGACGGCACATGGTAAGCACGGTTGATACCGGTAAACGTCATCTCATTCTAGGTGCTGCGGTGCAAGTTTTTTCGGAAAAGGGATTTCATAATGCCCGTGTGGAAGAAATCGCTCAGGTTGCAGGCATTGGAAAAGGAACGATCTATCAATACTTTTCCACCAAAGAACAGCTATTTTTGGAAATGGTCCGAGCAGGTATGGATCTCTATTTAGGCGAGATTCGAACGGCCATGAATAGACCGGCTCCCATTGACCAGCGTCTGTGTGCGTTGGTGGAGATGCATTTGTCATTTGCCTTTCGTCACCGAAATCTGGCGCGGCTGGCTATGCTCCATCCGGACAGCATTAGTGATAGTGTCAAGGAAACATTTATCGAAACTCGCATTCTGATTCATCGGGAACTCGTTTATCATTTGGATCATGCGATTCAAAA
This sequence comes from uncultured Candidatus Sumerlaeota bacterium, assembly GCA_964600665.1. Lineage (GTDB taxonomy): Bacteria > Bacillota > SLNR01 > SLNR01 > SLNR01 > CAZRKC01. Next base: position 63,751 of record CAZRKC010000006.1, on the reverse strand, counting down.
CGGCGAGATTCGGCCATGCGGAGCCAATCTGACTGCATGGATGTTAATCGGAATTCTCAATTCCTTGGGTGCTAATCTGATTTTTGAAGAAACGGACGATTTGGACCTGGCCGGTACTGCACGGGACACAGCCGCGCTGATTTTATACGGATTGAAATCGTAAGCGAAAAGCACTGGGCACCTCAGCTGTCAGACAAGAATCTGACACCTGCAGGTGCTTTTTTTCTTTTTGGGGATAGACAGGGGATTCATATTTTTATATAATACATATGAGCATATATTCATATGAGGGGAGTAGTGTAGATGGCCGACATGAATCGCTGTGAAGTCACGCAGATCCATCCGGAAACAATATTCTCTCTCCGGCAACATCAATTGTCCAATGGGGATGTATTGGGGTTATCGGAAATATTCAAAATTCTAGGTGACCCCACACGAATCCGGATCATGCATTTTCTCTCATTGCAGGAAGTATGTGTCTGTGATTTGGCAGCTGTTTTGGAGATGAGCCAGTCGGCGGTGTCTCATCAACTGCGGATCTTACGGAATGTCCGCCTCGCGAAATTTCGGAAATCTGGTAAGACTGTGTATTATTCCCTGGATGATGAGCATATCAGCGGACTTTTCGCACAAGGTTTGGAGCATGTGAAGCATTCATAAAGAGATTACAGGAGGGTTTATGGAATGGAACAATCCATCGCCACGATCAGCGTTGGCAACATCGATGGGAGTCATCAATCAGTTGGGGATGAGACACGCAGAACGACTCGCATTCGCATCAGTGGGCTTGACTGTGCCAACTGCGCAGCCAAGCTAGAAAAACGCGTTGCTCAGACAACCGGTGTGGAGTCTGTGCAGATGAATTTTGGAGCAGGGATCATGACCGTGGTCCATGAAGCACCGGTTTCGGCTGTTTTGCAGGTAGTGCAGGCATCCGGATATCGGGGGCAGGTTGTTCGTGAAGGGGATCGGAAAATTGATGCCCCGTCAGTTTGGAGTGAGCCAAAGACCCGAATGACGGCAGTTGCCGGGTTGATTCTCACTTTGGCGTTCATATTGAACAACGCTGGTGTTGCCGATGCGTGGATCATTCCCATGTATGTGATCAGCATGATCATTGGTGGATACCATGTGGTGCGAATCGGGATTTTTTCATTGAAAGCACTTGCACCGGATATGAATTTTCTAATGACCATTGCTGCAGTAGGAGCTGCGGCCATTGGGGAATGGCATGAAGCGGCTGTCGTGGTATTTCTGTTTTCTTTGGGCAATACCTTACAAGCTTTCAGTATGGATCGAACCCGGCGTTCAGTCCGTGCACTGATGGAACTGGCTCCACCGGAAGCGCTGGTGATACGGGATGGAGTCGAATTCATGCTGGCCGTTGAAGACCTGGCAGTGGGAGATCATATTCTGATTAAGCCAGGGGAACGGATTCCGATGGATGGCACCATCACAAGGGGTTTGAGCACCATCGATCAGTCTTCAGTGACAGGTGAGCCCATGCCGGTGGAAAGAACCTTGGGAGAAGAGGTATTTGCCGGTACAGTGAATGGGGCAGGTGCTCTGGAGGTTTACGTTACCCGCCTTTCCAAGGACAACACCATTGGCCGAATCATGCATATGGTGGAGGAAGCGCAAGCACAAAAAGCCCCGTCCCAGCAGCTTGTCGATGTATTTGCCCGATATTATACGCCGTTGGTAATCGCAGCAGCGGCATTGGTGGTATTGATTCCGGTGGTTCTACTAAATCAGCCTTTTGACCCCTGGTTTTACAAAGCGCTGGTTTTGCTGGTCATTTCCTGCCCGTGTGCCTTAGTGATCTCCACGCCGGTCTCAATCGTGTCTGCGATTGGGAGTGCTTCTCGCAGCGGTGTGCTGATTAAGGGAGGCGCTTTTTTGGAAGCACTGGGATCTATCACGACCATGGCCTTTGATAAGACGGGAACTTTGACAGAAGGGCGACCCGTGGTGGAATCGGTGATTCCGGCACCCGGTTATACAACATCGGATGTCCTGGTATTGGCGGCGTCTTTGGAGCGTTATTCAGAGCACCCCATTGGTGCAGCCATCCTGCAGTCGGCAGAGGAGCACCATCTGCAACTGCAAGAGGTCACAGAATTCATGTCACGACCCGGTATGGGAGTCGAGGGGAATGTAAAAGGTGTTCACTACGGCGTATCGGGACCCCGGGTATTAACTGATTTCTCAGGCGGCGTACCCCCAGAGCTCACCCTCGCCATGGAAGAATTCCACCAGCAAGGGCGCACGGTGGTTGCCCTATATGCAGACAATCGGGTATTGGGATTGATTGCTGTGATGGACCAGATCCGACCCCAGGCTGCCCGGGCTATCGAAAGACTCCGAAAGGCGGGTGTTACACATACGGTGATGTTGACCGGAGACCATATGCAGGCGGCCCGTGCTGTGGCGGAAAACGTGGGAGTTGATGAGGTCCGTGCAGAATTGATGCCAGAGGATAAAGTAGCTGCCATGCAGGATTTGCTACAGCGTCACGGACAAGTTGCGATGGTTGGCGATGGAGTCAATGATGCACCCGCGCTCGCTTTAGCAACTGTGGGAATTGCCATGGGAGCTGCGGGGACAGATGCTGCCCTTGAAACAGCCGATATCGCACTGATGGGGGACGATCTGGAGAAATTGGAGTACGGGGTGAGTCTAAGCCGTCAAACCGTTGCCATCATCAAACAGAACATCGTTTTCTCAGTTGGTGTGAAAGGCGTCTTCTTGCTACTCACATTTCTCGGGATGGCAAATTTGTGGATGGCTGTATTTGCTGATACGGGTGCGGCATTGGTCGTGATTATCAACGGCATGCGCCTGATGCGATATCGAACCTAAGCCTTGACCGCCCCGGTGTACCGGGGCGGTTTTCTTGACACTCAGAATTGTGCGTGCTACTATCAAGTTAATGCCGTTGGTCGGCATCATTATCTGACGAGGAGCTGGTATCGTGAAAGTTGAGATGAAGACGCATGTGTTGGAGAATAACCGCACCCAGGCGCAGATGCTCAAAACCCATTTTGGCAAACGCACCTTGGTGGTGAATATGACCGGTTCTCCTGGTGCCGGAAAAACGTCGGTGCTGGAGAAATTGATTCCGGTACTGAAAAAGCAGTATACAGTGGCCGTGATTGAAGGGGATGTTCAGACCAGTCGGGATGCAGAACGGATTATCAAACTTCAAGTACCGGCCATTCAGATTAATACCATGGGGGGCTGTCACCTGGATGCTAAGATGATTGCCGGCGTCATGGCCGACCTTGTGGAATTGCCGGATATTCTTTTTATCGAGAATATCGGAAACTTGGTCTGCCCGGCTGAATATGATCTGGGCGAAGACTTTAAACTCACCGTCCTCTCCATTCCGGAGGGAGAGGACAAGCCATTGAAATATCCGGGTATGTTCCGGAACTCTCGCGCAGTCGTGATGAACAAAGTGGACCTGATGGACTATCAGGACTATGATATAGAGAAAGTGGAGTCAGAAATTCAGGGTATTCAACCCGATATCCACATCTTTCGAATCGGCAAAGGGGATCTGACGGGAATTCAGGAATTGGCGGAGTGGATCCAACAACAAGTCGAAGCGAAGAGAAATTGAAACGGGTACTCAATCAATACAGGAAGGACGGTGTTGAAGGTGAAACCATCCATAAAAACCTGTTATGTGGCGATGCTGGCAATGATTTTAATGGTAACCGGGTGCAGTCCTGTCAACCCGCCAGACCCTGACCCCATTGTAACTTTTCGTTTGGGCAGTGAAGTTTTCTTAGATCAGTATCTTCACTTGGTTGCCGGTAAACGAGTGGGTTTAGTGACCAATCAAACGGGTGTTACAAAAACTGGAGAAAGCCTCATCCCGATTTTTTACCAACATCCTGATATCAACCTGACTGCGTTGTATGCGCCAGAACATGGACTCGATGGAACCGCATCTGCGGGTGCGTATGTGGAGTCATACACCCATCCTGAATATGGTATTCCGGTGTATAGTCTTTACGGTGCAACCCGAAAACCAACTACAGCGATGCTGGATAAGGTGGATATCCTGGTATTTGATATTCAAGATATTGGCGCACGTACATACACCTATATGTCCACCATGAACTACTGCATGGTGGCGGCCCAGCGTGACGATATTCCCATTATCATTCTCGACCGCCCCAACCCGTTGGGTGGGCTGATTGTGGAAGGTGCGGTCCTGGAAGATCGTTTTATCACTTTTGTTGGCGTCGACAATCTGCCCATGGCCCACGGAATGACGGCGGGGGAATTGGCTCGTTTTTTCAATCGTAAGATCGGGGCATCCTTGATCGTGATCCCTATGGAAGGATATACCCGGGATATGATCTTTCAAGATACTGGACTTCCCTTTAAGCAAACATCACCGAATATACCGAATCTTCAATCCGCATTTGGCTACATGGCAACGGGGCTAGGTGAGGGGACACGGGTGGGACAGCAGGATAAATTCACCTGGATCGGGGGAACGGGGATCAATAGTCAGGAGTTTGCAGATCGCCTCAACGCAGCGGGATTGAAAGGCATTACCTATCATCCGGACACCCGGGGTTCATGGGGGGGAGTCCGTTTGGAGATCACCGATTATCACACCTTCAACCCAGCCCGGGCAGGGATGTACGCACTGGCCATTGCCAAGCAGTTGAAAAGTGATTTTGTGATCCCCAAGAGCACCTCAACGACCATTGTTATGTTTGACAAAGTCATGGGAACAGATAAAATCGGACAGTATCTGGAGATGAACTTAGAACCCGGGGAGATCATTTCCCGCTATCAGCCGGATTTGGACCGATTTAAACAAGAGCGGATAGCTTATTTGATTTATGATTTGACACCCCGCAAGATTCCCTTGATTCTGCAATAGCATCGCCGTGATGAAACAGCCCATCAGGGCTGTTTTTGTATGCGTTTTTTGGAGGGGATCGTCGAACTGGTTTTGGTATGCAGGATGTGAATGAAACGGCGAGGTGAATGGTTTGTCAGTCGACACATACAGTCTGCATTAATGATCGCCAATCAGGGAGCGAGATAACATGATTATCGTAAATGAAACTTGAATAGACGCAAGGTCTGTCGTCATTGTGGATCAGAATTAAATGTTTAGGTGAAATGGAAAATTTGTCATCAGGGGTCTGTACTGCAGCAGTGGGTAATCAAAGTTGCGACATAAAATTTGTTGTCTTATGGTATTTTGGTAGAGGATATTAAACGCGGCTGAAGAAAATACAAAGAATGTTTTAACAATTTCGAAGGAGGAATAATATGAAGCGCCAGTATTTAGCTCTATTCATGGCAATGATTTTAGTCATGGTCTGTATTCCGGTTACAGCTGCACCTGACATTCAGGTGTATCATTTCACAGATTTCGAGTCCAATAATGGTGGGTACACGACCAATAGTGTTTGGAATTGGGGGACACCGACATCTTGGACGAATGCTTATTCCGGTTCGAATCTGTGGGGAACAAATATTTATGGGAATTACCCAAACTGGGCAGATGCGAATCTTTATTCACCTGTTATCGACTTGAGTTCTGTCCCTGTGTCGTCTCCGCCGGTTTATGTTTACTGGAGACAAAACTATATTCTTGAATACGGGTATGACCATGTCTATGCACATTATCGGATCGATGAAGGTGAATGGGTCGAATTGTGGCATGTCAATGACGGTGGTCGCGATGAATGGACTTTGCAGCAGTACGATATTTCAAGTGCAATCGGTCACAATGTACAATTCAGATGGCGGCTTACATCCGATTTCAGTATTGTGACTGCAGGATATTACATTGACGATGTAATGGTTGCGACGGGGATGATCACACCAACCACCAGTGTGGCCGTGGATCCGGAAACGGTAACTCTGGATGTAGGTGATACGGCTCAATTGGCGGCAACTATCAACCCAGTGGATGCCGATTATCCCGATGCAATTTGGACCAGTAACAACGAGAGTGTGGCAACAGTTGACAGTAATGGACTTGTGACCGCTGTTGGACCTGGATCTGCCCAGATACGAGCAACGACACAGGATACGAGTCTTTGGGATTACTGTGAAGTGACAGTCAATGAAGTACCGGTGCCGATGACCGACATTATCGTCACACCCAACACTGCCTCTATGGTATATCCGGGAGACGATCTAACTTTAATCGCAAGTCCTGTACCGGATAGTCCGGACGACTCGACCATCAGCTGGACGAGTTCTGATGAGACGATTGCAATTGTGGATAATGGAGTTGTCAAAGCGATGGGATTGGGAACTGTGACGATCACGGCATACAGCCCCACTTACGACGGTGTACTGGGTACTTGTGAAGTAACGGTCACAGCAGCGCCGATTCCGGTTGCCGGGCTGACACTTGACATGACGACGCTGGCATTGACTGTGGGAGACAATCCTGTCACGATCAATGCAATTTTCAATCCAGCCAATGCCACCAACCAGGGTGTGATCTGGACATCTTCAGATGAGAGTGTGGCACGCGTGGTGGTCAATAGTCCGGCTGCGATCCACCCGATAGGGGAAGGGGTCTGCACCATTACCGCCACATCTGAAGACGGACAATATCAGGCGACCTGCCAGGTGACCGTTGAATCCGCTGAGATACCGGATACCGGGATGGATGCATCCTTTGGATACATCCTGTCGGGGCTAGGTATGGCAATCAGCATGTTGATCGCAAAAAAACGAAGTTAGGATCATGGGTTTGGATACTGCGGGTTAGATACTGACCCGGCAGTGGTTGATAACAGAGAAGACACCCAAAAAAGTTGGGTGTCTTTTCATGATGCAGGGATCGCTCTATCTGAAGGAGCATACGTTTTCAGTATTGTCTAGCTGAGGTTTTTTCATACTGGCATCTTGATGACCCTTAGTTAATGACTGATCAATATGACGCAGGAAATGGAGTGAACTCACATCCGATTGGGTGGTCAATGAGGAGATAGAGTGCTGTGGACGCGATGAGCATGAAGGATCGTCCTTGAAAAACCCACTCATGAACCTGATGATCCAATTGTTTCAATGTATGGATAGCGGTAACTGTTTGATCATGCGATAGTTTCACCCTCTGGGACGATTGCAATGGGTAATGTGAAAACAAATTCCGCACCACCGTCTTTAGACAGACCTGCGGTGATGGTTCCGTCATGGGCTTCCACGATCTGTCGGGCAATGGCCAACCCCAATCCCGTGCCTCCCTGACCGCGAGTGCGAGATTTCTCCACTCGATAGAAACGTTGAAATACATAGGGCAGTTCTTCGACCGGAATGCCCGGGCCATCGTCGGATATCGTAATGCGAATCTCATTTTTGTCAGGGACGCGTTGGACGCGGATGCGAATGAGACTCTCTGCATACCGAGCGGCATTTTCCAGAAGATTTCGCAATACTTGCTGCACCCTGGTTGAATCACCCATGACCACCGGTTCATCGGGTATTTCCAATTGAAGATGGAGGGCATGTTTTTCAAAGAGCGGTTGCATCCGGGTAGTCAGGGACGTTAATGTATCAGATAATCGAAACGGAATCATATCCATCATGGTTTTTCCGGATTCCAATCGGTTCAGATCCAGTAAATCCTGAATGAGATTGCCTAAATAACGGGACTCTTCTGCAATCAGACTGATATAACGGTTTTTTTGTGCTTCAGTTTCTGCAGTTCCATCCAGCAGGGATTCACTGAAGCCGCGAATGGTGGTCAAAGGCGTGCGCAGTTCGTGGGAGATATTGGCGATGAATTCTCTCCGCATGGTTTCAATTTTTTCTGTTTCGCTGATATCCTGGATTAAGACAACCGCCCCGGGGAGTGCATCCTCCCCTTCTTTCAGCAGCGAAATATGGACGGAAAGGATATTCATCTCTCCCCGGACCACCACCATGGCGTGTTCACCTGTAGTAAAGACATGACGGAACGCATCCTGAACATGAGATTGAGGGAAGATGGTCTCTACATTCACACTTAGATGGTCTGGCGTCAAAGGCAGTAATTCCGCAGCTGCCTCGTTGTAGAAGACGATGTGGGCCTGATGGTCCAACCCGATAACGCCTTCGTGCATACTGGTGACCATGGATTCAAATTTCTCTTTTTCACGGTGCAGATACCCCATCGTTTCCTGCAAGCGGGTAGAAAGTAGATTCAGGGATTGTCCCAACTGACCGATTTCATCCTCGCTGTCAGTCACCACACGCTGCGTGAATTCACCCTTTGCCATACGCAGCGCAACATCAGACATCGCATGCAAAGGCCGCGAAAGCCGCAATGAATAGAAATACCCCAGGATCGATGCCGCAATTACCGCGGCAAGTCCGGAAAGGGCAATATATTGCCGCATCTGCCCGGCAGCCGCTTCGATGCCGATGACCGGCGCATGCAGGAATATGGCCCCAAGAACAGGACCTTGTGCAGATGTACGGATAGGCACACCGATGGTCAGCATGGTTTCATTGAAATGAGGCATATAATGGCGAATGGTCACGGTATCACCTTGCAGGATGCTTTCCAGTTCTTCCTGGTTGGTCACGGTCATGGCCGGATTCCGGCGGGCTGGTCGATCCCCGAAGGATGCCAACAGCACGAGGCCGTTCCGGTCAGAGACCCAGATTCGGGCATCCCAGAATCGATCCAGAGCTTCCATCAACGATAGGACCATGAACTCATTGTAGATTCCTTCCTGGTAATCGATAATCATTTCACTGACCTCGGTTCCTTTGGCCAAAAGCTCCTTTTCTTTTTGTGTGTATATATAGTCGGATGCAAAACGTGACAATAAAAAGGCGACGATCAGCAGTGTCACCCCGATAATCAGTAGATTCATGGTCAGCAATCGTCGGAACAAGTTATTTTTCATGTACGCATCACCTCAAACTTGTATCCGACTCCCCAGACAGTCTTGATCTCCCAGGGATAGCCGGATTCCTCCTCCTGGCGATAGAGTTTTTTGCGGAGTCTTTTGATATGCGTATCCACAGTACGGGTATCTGCAGAATACTCATACCCCCAGACGCGTTCCAGCAACTGTTCCCGGGTAAAAACCCGGAGGGGGTGGCTAGCCAGATACCATAGTAGTTCCATCTCTTTGTATGTCAAACTCACCGGATCCGTTCCCACCATGACCCGATATTCTTCCATATTGATTTCCAAATCCGGATAATAGAGGATCTGAGGGAGTGTGGTTTCTGTATTGGCGCGACGCAAAACGGCTTTGATTCGGGCAACAGCTTCCCGGGGGTGAAAGGGTTTGGTCATGTAATCATCAGCCCCCAGTTCCAAGCCCAAGATCCGATCGTAATCTTCCCCTTTGGCAGACAGGATAATGATGGGGACGGTGTTCCGTTGACGACGGAGTTCCCGGCATACTTCCAACCCGTCCATTCGGGGCATCATGATATCCAGCAGGATCAGACTGGGATGCTCCCGGGATTCCTTCTCCAAGGCTTCCACGCCATCTTTAGCCTGGATGACATCGAACCCTTCTTTGGTAAGGTATAGATGGAGCAGTTCCTGGAGTTTTTCATCATCGTCAGCCACTAGAATTCGATTTCCTGTATACTGCATACAAATTCCTTCCTCCCCATAGGATCATCCTTGTCCAAGTATGATCGTCACGTCCATTTTAATGCTGTTTCGAGAAATATGCAATGTTGCCGTATCTTGCGGATGGGCATGCAGAAGCCAATCGAAAAGTTGGGCTGCATAATGGGTCGGGGTTGATTCGATGCCTACAATCACATCCCCTTCTCTTAAGCCGGCTGTTTCTGCGGGACTGCCGGTTGTCACCCGTGAAATATACACGCCACGGTCTGCACTTTTTCCTGTTATCTCAGCATAGTCGCTGACGGCGATACCGATATATGCACGAACGACTTTGCCTGATTCGACAATGCTGTCCACGACTGCTTTGGCGGTGTTAGCCGGGATGGCAAAACTGATACCTTCCACGGATGTATCAACGATTTTGGCTGTGTTGATACCGATGACTTCTCCGTTGAGATTGACAAGCGGCCCACCGCTGTTTCCAGAATTAACTGCCGCATCGGTTTGGAGATAGGTATATCGATACTCGCTTCCACTGATGCGAACTTGCCGCTGAGTTGCACTGATGATACCAGCAGTGACGGTGTTCTGAAATGTTGCACCTAGGGGGTTGCCAATGGCGACAGCGGCTTCTCCCGGTAGTACCGCATCTGAATCCCCCCACTCTGCAGCGGGCAGTTCTTTTCCGGCATCAACTTTCAATATTGCCAGGTCGGTGTATGGATCCGAGCCGACCAGTGTGGCCTGCAAAGTTGTACCGTCTTGGAGTGTGACCCAGATTTCAGAAGCACCGTTGATCACATGCTGGTTGGTGACAATGGTGCCGTCTGTTTTGATGATCACACCGGTCCCGGTGCCAACTTCCCGCAACTGTTGCTGACCTCTAAATCCGGCCATGCTGTAGTTGCTGACACCGACAACTGAGGGGATCACTCGTTGCACTGCTGTGACCACAGGGTTCTCTGTGTTCAGAATCGCCGGGTATTGGTACTGGACCTGTACCACCGTTGGCTGGTTGAGATCCGGTTGCTGATTTTGAGCGATATGACCAGACCATTGGAAACCGGCGAAAAAGAGCAAGCCGCCAAGGCACATTCCCAGGAAGGCGTTCAAGAAGACGTTTGCCAGATGCTGCTGAGGTTTGGATTTGATCATGGGTGCCTCTGGCTGATCCGCCTGGCTTGGTGTTGAGTCCATTGTATCGGATTGTTCCATATCCCAATCCATAAAATCACCTCCTTCCATTAATCTAACAGATAAATGTGGCATAATTGTGACAAAAGAAGGAAGAAACCATGGCATCTATTTCCCGAAGAATTCACTTTGATGCCATACTTTTGCCACATTTGTCCGATATAATGAGATCAATCCAATCAAGGAGGTGAAGTCAATGGCAAGATTCAAGTGGGTAATCATTGCGATGACAGTGGTGTTGGTGCTGGGTTTGGCGGCAGTGGGATTTGCAGAGGAAGCAGATGTACCAGGCTCCGGGTTCAGAGGACGCTGTCAGGCGTGGTGGAGTGATGTGACTTCCGGGTTATCTGATAGCGAGAAGGCAGATGCCGAAGCAGCCCGTGAAGCGCATCAAAGCAATGTGCAGGCTTTGCGTGAAGAGTTCAGAACCAAAATGGATGCCGCCAGGGATGAATTCATCCAAGACCTTCCGGAAGGAATCCGGGAACAAGTCCGGGAACGGATGGAAGAGCGGGGCGGATTTGGTGGTGGTCGTATGGGCAGAGGGTTTAGAGGATCCTGTCCTGTGGCTCCAGAGGAAAGTGGCAGTTGATTGAAAGGGAGAAGCAATGCTTCTCCTTTTTTTTCTGATCAAACGGATGATTCACATTTAACCGGTTCTTGCGTTGATTTGCAGGGTTCGATGTGCTTTTATCGAAATAATGAGAAAAATGACATGGTATAATCATTTTGAGGTGAACATGATGAAACGGTATCAGCAGATCATGATGGCGGTATTGATCGTGGCAGTCTTGTCTTGCGGTGTGATTCAGGCGGCAGACTTGCTTCGACCTGTCCAGATTCAACCGGAACAGAATGTGCAGATCATGGAGTTTCTGGATCGGCTGCTGAATACCTTGCAGCATTTGTCCCGAGACCAGGAAGATGGTATGGGTCGGTGGGGAGCACTCATTTTAAAGGGTATCCTGCGCTTCAATAATGACCCTTACACACGGCTTCTGGATGCGGATGAATTCGAGAACTTCATGTTTGATATGTCAGGTACTTTCGGCGGTGTGGGTGTGGTCATATCACAAGAAGGAGACTATACCGTGGTGTTGCGGACGATACAAGGCGGGCCGGCGGAGAGGGCTGGTGTGCAGCCCGGAGACCGGATCATTCGGGTGGATGGGGAAGACATGGTGGGTGCGGGACTGGACTTCACTTCTCAAGCGTTGAAAGGTGATGCCGGAACACATGCGCGGCTGGTGGTGTTACGGGGAGAAGATAAAAGAATAACCATTGATATCATTCGAGAGACAATTGAAGTCAACACGGTTGAGCATCGGGTTATCGACGGTCGTTATGGCTATATATACATTTCCTTATTTAATGAACATACCGAGGCAAATTTGGTTGCAGCACTCAAAGACTTAAAAAGCAAACAGATTCAGGGACTGATTCTGGATTTGAGAGACAATCCCGGCGGTCTCTTGGAACAAGGGGTTAAAGTGGCCAGCCAACTGGTGCCCGCTGGACCTGTCGTCCATGTGGTGAATCGCCTGGGGTTTAAGGAGACTTACTATGCGGAAGGGAACGGCATCCCCTGGCCGATGGTGGTTTTAGTCAACGGTGGCACTGCCAGCGCATCTGAAATCGTCGCTGGTGCAGTCAAGGACCGTCAGGCTGGGCTCATTCTGGGGATGAGGACTTACGGCAAAGGCACCGTCCAATCAGTTTACAGTCTCGGAGTTGGTGGTATCAAGATCACTATGGCCAATTATCTGACCCCCAATGAGACTTCCATTGAAGGGAAAGGGATTGAACCGGATATTGTGGCATATCCTCAAATTTTAGACCCTAAAGGCGCACGTCTGGATACCGTTCCCACCGTTAAAACGATCAAACCCGGGGATTCCGGCGGGGTCGTGATCAGTCTCCAGCGGATCCTGCGGTATTTAGGTTATGAGATCGGCACGGTGGATGGCATCTACGATGACCAGACACAGATGGCAATCGAAGCATTCCAGGCGGATAATAGCTTGGTCCCCACCGGTATCGCTGACCGGGATACACTCCTCCAAGTCAACTATGTCTTGTTGACCCGCATCCGGCCCCAAGGAGGAGATTCTCAGCTGGTGCGAGCTTTAGAGGTCTTGGACCATAACCCATAGAAAACATTTTTTGCCATGCAGGAATTTGACGAATCTTGTCGAAAAGCAAAGAAAGCAATTATCGTTTATACGATATTGTTTTACGGCAAAGGGAGCGCTTCGATGAAACGACGCTCCCTTTGTTGATTGATGGTGAAATGCGCGTATTTTCGTCATATATAAACAAATTCCGAGTTTAGCGTCGGAATTTGACTAACGATTGTTACGATGAAAAAGCAGGAATCCCTTTCAAGGGGAGGAATATATGGTTTGCACTGCAGAGACCTGCCGAGGTCTCTTTTTGTTTGCAGGCAAATTACCGGAAAGGAGGGACAAGGTGTTTTCTAATATCAACCCGGATCTGGTGATCCAACAAATACAAAGGAGGTCGTAGAGATGAGAAAACAGTTGATAGCATGGATCCTTCTAATTGGTGGACTGATGATGGTGGTCGCAGACAGCGTCCCGGGAATGGCAAGTTCGGTGACAGCAACAGCCAGCAGTCCAGAGACATTGGTGGTTAGTATCAGCACGAATGATTACAGCAGCGGGTCGCCTGCCGGAGCGCCGGCCGCTGTCCCGGGGGCCGTATCTTTTGGGGCTTTTGTCGGTGAAGAACGAGCGATCAATGATGCAATCAAAGTCAACGTCAAAGCGAACGGGCAATGGAGCATGCAGATCCAGGCCACTCGGATGGGCTCCACCATACCGGGGGAGGAGCATCTGGTATTACCGGATGAACAGTATGTTAGGAGGGTTGCAGTAGCAATTGGGAGTGATACAACACCCACTATCAATGGTGGTAATCATGTCTTCCGCAGTTTTGCATATGATGGAGAAGGTCAGCCGATTAGTGAAGCGGTGATTGAAAATGCCTCAGCAACCGGCGATACCAATGGAACCCAGGTGAATATCGGACTCAAGGCAATGCTGACTTATGCAGATGCTGCCCGGGAATATTCCAGCACGATTCTGGTAACGACAACGGCGGCGTATTGATCATGATAGCGTGTAAGGCATTGAAATTATTAAGAATCATTATGATCGCGATGACCATCCTGACATTCCCGGGCGGCTTTAGCTCCGCCCGGGCTCAAGGTGGCGGGTTCAGTATATCCCCTCTATCCTACGAGCAGCAGCTGGAGCCAGGTGATCGTCATCAAGGAACGGTGAGTGTCCGGAATGTGGGTGATTTTCCATTGACATTTCAGGTTTACTCCATGGATGCGACCATTGCAGGGGGTGCTGAGGGGGGTATTCGATTTTTAGAACCCGGCCGTATGCCGGACTCTTCTGCAGACTGGTATGCCATCAGCCCCGCTCACTTTACCCTGGGACCGCAAGAATTAATGGATATTACATTTACCGTGACAGTACCGGAGAATGCTTTTCCGGGAAGTTATACCGGTGTGATTTTTGCAGAAACGATCCCCCACGAGGCAGGGGGAAACCCGGTGGGAAACCGGATCGGCATGCTCACATATTTAACAGTCGGTGATCCTGAACCTGCACAAGTTGTGGTAGCGTCTTTATCTGCCAGTCGGCTTTGGGGACAGCGGATCCCCCTCCGTTTGGGAATTATCAATGCCTCTTCGGCACTGGTGCCCTTTCAGGGACAGATCCAGATCTGGCGGCAGGGCCGCCAACTGGATGAGTTGAAAATCTCCCGGGGTATTTTACATCCGCATGAAGACCGGACCGTAGATGTGGAATGGCAGCGAAGCCCTGCATGGGGGCGGCATGATATTCGGGCCTTGGTGGAAGTGTCGACGGGTGAAATTTTGGAAGCATGGCAGACCATGTACATTATTCCCTGGCAGAGTCTCGTGGGGGTTTTGCTGAGTATCGGCGGCATTGGGATGATGAAATTGAGACGCAAAAAACCAGTCCATGGCGGATTGAATCGAATTCAATCATAAAAAAATGACCCGGAGGCCTATGCCCCGGGTCTGCTGCTAAACTGATTTTCTCCTGGTGTCCTGTTTCGTTTCTTTGGCAAAGAAAACGGCGATGGTCCCGATCATCATGCTAATGAACAAGAATCGGAATCCGGCGGAAAATGCGACCACCGAGAAAGTGCCGGCGGCAGTCTTGGGATATGTACCGATAATGATCCCCATGACCAGGGTGTAGAGAGCGCCCCCCATCATCGTAAAGAAATTGCTCATACCATTGACGGTACCGGTCAGTGAAGCGGGGAATAACTCCTTCAACATGGCGATCCCGGATACCCCTAATCCACCAACGGCCCCCATAATGAACAACCAGACATATAGGAAAGCGGGGGTGATGCGATCAGGGAAGAATGCGATGGGAAGCCAGCACAGGGTGCTGAGGATTGCCGCGACTAACACAATTCCTTTGCGGGTACCCAGAACTTTATCGGACAGATATCCACCGATTGGCGGTGTGATGATGCTGCCGATGGAGAGCATCATCAAAATACTGCCGGCCTGAACTTTAGTCTGACCTAACACCTGCATCAGGTAGGGGCCACCCCAAAGACTCTGAAAACTCATCAATACGCCGTAAGATGTGAAGCTTCGAATTGCCATAGGCCAAAAATACGGGTTGGACAACACTTTGCGAATACCCTGAAAAATCGGCATGGGCTGAATTTGTATCCGTTGATCCGCCGGGACA
The DNA here is from genome assembly GCA_964600665.1 of uncultured Candidatus Sumerlaeota bacterium. Classification (GTDB taxonomy): domain Bacteria; phylum Bacillota; class SLNR01; order SLNR01; family SLNR01; genus CAZRKC01. The sequence goes on along the minus strand of CAZRKC010000006.1, from coordinate 48,202 downwards.
TTGTCGATTTCGTCCAAGGATGGGAGATCCATCTCTTTGGGAGTGTTTCGGACAATGGTGTACATCACCCCTGCCAGCAGGACGGTGATGGTCCCGATGGTAATCACCGATGGCTGCCAGCCAAAACGGACAATCATCAGTGCCAACGGGGTCGCGGCAATCAAGCCACCAATATTGCCCAGCGAAACCAGCATGCCTGAGATGGTGGCATATTCATTCTTACGAAACCAGATGGAGAAAATCTTCAAAGTCGGTACATACACACAGGATAACCCTAAGCCGATCAAAAGACGGGCCAGTACAGCCATCTGGAAATTGGGTGCCAGACCGAACAAAATCGCACCCACACCGGCGATGCCGAATGATATGGAAGCCAGTCTTCGCGGGCCGATGGTATCAGCCAGGATTCCTGCCGGAAGCTGCATGACGGCATACGGGTAGAAATACATCGACCCTAAAATGCCCAATGCAGCGCCATCGATCTTGAATGTATTGATCAGATCGCTGGACATAACGGCTGGTGACAAACGGTGAAAGATGATGATCAAATAAGCGGTAGCCAAAACTGAAAAAATGAGCCACCGGTAGGAGAGCATGCGCTGGGCCGGGGTCGGAACTGCAGCTCCCTGCTGGGTATTGCCGGACATAGTAAAACCTCCTCGATACGTTTAAAAATGGCTGAGACTCAATTCTTTATATCGAATTGATATACGAATTATTATAGCACTTTCCGGTAAGCCGCGCCACTAAGGAAACACACTACGAATATTAAGATTGAATGAAGGACCATCAACCATGGCACCGTATGCATATATCCTCGGGCATCATTTTACCGCATCTGAAGAGAGAACGCAATTGGCATCCTGCTTGCAGGAATCAGTTTGATGTCGTAGAATTGAGATGAGTAAACAGGACGATGCATGTATGTAGGCATAAGGAGAGATTACGATATGAAAGGGAAAACCATTCTGGTGGTGGATGATCAGAAAGGGGTGCGTAAACTTCTGTCTGAGTTGCTCAGCCGCGAAGGGTATGCGGTCCAATTGGCCACCAATGGGGCAGAAGCATTGGAATCCGTCCACAATCAGGTACCCGATTTGATTTTACTGGACAACCGGATGCCAGGTCTTTGCGGTTTGTCGACATTAAGGCAACTGCAGCAGGATGGTGTTGGGGTGCCTGTGATATTTATGACTGCTTATGGAGATTTGGAACTGGTTCAGGAGGCATTTGATCTGGGTGCCGTTCAACATATGAGCAAACCCTTTGATATGAAGGGACTGCTGGAAACCATCCGCGGCCTGATACCGTAGATCCTGAGATGGGGACCAGGCCTCAAATCTGCTGTCACTGGATTGAAGACGCCGGACTGTTACCCGGCGGATGATCAGGAGGGAATATATTGGTCACATTGCGTGTGCTGAAATTTTTTGATGGTACGGTTCAGGGATATGTCAGTATCCTCCAGGGAATATTAAAAGAAGAGATTGCCCACCACAACGAGTATATGGCGAGTTTAGACGATGAAGAATGCCAGGGACGGTATCAACGCACGATCCATGAAATCCATCGCATCATGCAAGATATTGACGCGTTGGTGGTGCCAAACCGGGAATTTGATGATTGCCGCCAAGACTTGGTGCGGGTGGGGACGCAGATGGAAGACGCATTTACCATGGCTGCTCAAGGTGACAGTCAATGGGATATTCGAATTCCGGCCATCCAGAGCACGATCCGAAAAGTTCTGCAGGAACTCACGCGACTCAACCGGAAATACTACCCGAAAGCCCACTGAATTCCAACCCATTGCAAAGGATATGATCCATCGTCAGGGAAATAAACCCACAAAGGATGTGGACATGATGTCAGTTTATACGGAGAAAGTATTTGCGTTGCGTTGCGCCTTGTGCGGGAAGCTGGGCTATCATCGGTTGTCGGTGTTCTCGTTTTCCCGTGCGCGAACTGTGAATCTCAACTGCCCCTGCGGCTTTCGCAAAGCAATCATCGGCACTAAAGATAATCGGACTTTCTGGATCCAGATTCCTTGCATTATCTGTGAAACCGAGCATGTCTTCCATTATGATAAAGCGGACTTCTGGACAACCCAGCTGGAAAATTTAGCTTGTCCGGACACCGATATTGATTTAGGTTTCTTTGGCGATGAAACCGCTGTCCAAGAAGCGGCAAACCATTGGGAAGATGATCTATCAAGTGGATTCAACGATTATTTCATCAATCCGGCGTTAATGTTTGATGTGTTGAATCATCTCCATGATATGGCAGACAACCGTCGACTTTCATGCGCATGTGGAAACCGGGAGATTGAGGTGGATCTGTATCCGGATCGACTGGAATTGCGGTGTACTAAATGCAATCGCCAAATCGCGATCAAAGCGGAAAACGAGGAAGATTTAATGCGTTTAAACCATATTGAAGCCATCGAAATCGATGAGAATGGTTTCTCCGGGGTCGACCCGAAGGTCGGGCGATCGTTATACAGAGTGAAATAACAAATAGGAGGGGATTGGGATGCCGTTAGTATCAATGGCAGAATTACTGGAGAAAGCCCAGGCGGGTGGTTACGCAGTGGGTGCATTCAACATTAATAATCTGGAATTTGTGCAGGGAATCGTGGAAGCAGCTGATGAAGAACGTTCGCCCATCATCCTGCAGGCCAGTGAAGGCGCGCTGAAATATGTGGGTTTGGAATATTCAGTGGCCATTGCCCGGGTGGCAGCAGACTGTGTTTCGGTACCCGTCGCGATCCACCTGGATCACGGACAAAGTTTCTCCCAGGCGATGCAGTGCATTCGGGCCGGGTTCTCATCCGTGATGGTTGATGGATCCAAATACTCGCTTTCCGAAAACATTGCATTGACAAAAAAAGTTGTGGAAGCAGCGCATGCGGTGGGGGTGACCGTGGAAGGCGAGCTGGGTAAAATCACCGGTACGGAAGATAATGTATTTGTTTCTGAGGCTGAGTCTTTATTCACCGATCCCGGTGAAGCCGAAATCTTTGTCCGGGAAACCGGGGTGGATGCAATCGCAGTCGCCATCGGTTCTGCCCACGGGCATTACAAACTGGCGCCCAAGCTTGATTTTGAAAGGCTCAAGGAAATCAAGAAACGGGTGGGAATTCCAGTAGTGCTGCATGGTGGATCGGGAATACCCGACGAAAGTGTGCGGGAGGCGATTCGCCTGGGTGTACACAAAGTAAATATCAACACGGACAATATGCAAGCGTTCACCGATAAGATCCGCGAGATCCTGAATGCAGATCCCCATGTTTTTGATCCCCGGAAAATATTAGGACCGGCCAAAGAAGCCATGAAAGTGGTGATCCGCGAAAAAATCCGGTTATTTGGGAGCAACGGCAAAGTATGATTTAAAAGAGCAGAGGGATACTCTGCTCTTTTGCCCAAGGAAATTGCAAGGAGGGGATGAAATGGAAAGAGAATTATCGTTGGAATTTGTGCGTGTAACAGAAGCCGCAGCCATTGCCGCAGCCCGCTGGATGGGACGGGGTGATAAAGAAGCTGCGGATGGTGCAGCTGTGGATGCAATGCGGGCCGTTTTTGATACAGTCCATATTGATGGGATTGTCGTCATTGGTGAGGGGGAAATCGATGAAGCCCCCATGTTATACATTGGTGAGCGCGTCGGAACGGGAGTTCCGCCAATCGTGGATATTGCTGTCGATCCTCTGGAAGGAACCAACCTGGTGGCCCGAGGTTTACCTGGTGCCATCGCCACATTGGCCGTGGCAGAAAAGGGATGTCTGCTCCATGCGCCGGATATGTATATGGAGAAAATCGCTGTGGGACCCCAGGCTGCCGGTTGTATTCACATCGATGCATCGATTTATGACAATTTAGCTGCAGTGGCAAAAGCCCAGGGCAGCAAGATCAGGGATTTGACGGTGGTTCTTTTGGACCGGCCCCGGCATCAAGCCATTATGGAAGAAGTCAGAAGGTCGGGGGCGCGGATCAAACTCATTACCGACGGGGATGTTGCGGCGGCAATCGCCACGGCGGTGGAAGGTACCGGGGTAGATATGCTGCTGGGAATCGGTGGTGCACCGGAAGGGGTTCTGGCTGCGGCGGCATTGCGCTGTCTGGGAGGAGAGCTTCAAGGGCGTCTGACTCCGAGTGACGAGGAACAAGTGCGGCGGATCCATGAAATGGGACTGCGAGATGAATGTAAAGTGCTGCTCATGGACGATATGGTCAAAGGTGATGATGTCATTTTTGCCGCGACTGGCATTACAGATGGAGATTGGCTTAAAGGGGTCCGGTATGGGGGTGCAGGTTGTCGCACCTATTCTGTGGTCATGCGGGCAAAAACTGGCACGGTGCGTTTCATCGAAGCCGTCCATCAGCTGAACCGCAAACCGGTTCTGCGGGAATTCAAAGAAAAGTGGGATATGGATCAACGATAAGGTCAGGGGGGAGAGACCATGAAGTTTTTCATCGATTCTGCCAACCTGGAAGAGATTAAAGAGGCTAACAGTTGGGGTGTCGTCGCCGGGGTGACGACGAATCCGTCGTTGGCAGCCAAAGAGGCCGGGGGATTTGAAGATATGATCAAAGCCATTGCTGCGATCGTAGACGGTCCGGTCAGTGCTGAGGTTATCAGTACCGGCAGCGAGGGGATGATCCGGGAAGCCCGGACTCTCGTCCAGTGGGCACCCAATATTGTGGTCAAGATACCAATGACCATCGAAGGGCTGAAAGCCATCAAGGTTTTGTCCAGAGAGGGGATCCGGACCAATGTGACATTGATTTTTTCGGTGAATCAGGCATTAATGGCTGCACGAGCGGGCGGTACGTATGTGAGCCCGTTTGTTGGACGTTTGGATGACACCGGTGCCAATGGCATGAAGATTGTGGAGGATATCGCGAATATTTTCGCCATCCATGATATCGCTGCTGAAATCATCGCCGCCAGTATGCGCCATCCTTTGCATGTGACTGCTGCGGCAATCGCCGGCGCCCACATTGCGACCGTGCCCTTTTCGTTACTGACACAGATGGTGAAGCATCCTTTGACGGATGCCGGCATCCAGCAATTTATGAAAGACTGGGAGCGTGCGGGTAAACAGACCGTGCTATGATCAAACATGAAATGAGCAGGTGATGGATTTGAGCTATTACGAGCTGGAAGAAAAGACGCTGATCGAACTGTACAAGATCGCCCGGGGATTGGATATCCCGGCATATTACACATTCCGCAAAAAGGAATTGATTTTTGAGATCCTAAAGGCGCAAACGAAAAAAGACGGCCTGCTTTTTGCCCAGGGTATTCTGGATATCATGCCGGATGGATTTGGATTTTTGCGTCCGTTTGTGTATCTCCCCAGTCGAGAGGATATCTATGTATCACCATCGCAGATCCGACGGTTTGCTTTACGACCCGGGGACATGGTTTCCGGACAGGTACGACCGCCGAAAGAGGGTGAACGGTATTTTGCCTTGTTGCGTGTCGAAGGGGTCAATGGCGGTAATCCGGAAGAAGCGGCGGAACGAATCCACTTTGATGCCCTGACACCGGTGTATCCATGCGAGAAACTGGATCTGTCGACACAGATCAACAGCCTTTCCATGCGGGTCATGGACCTGATTGCACCCATCGGCAAAGGGCAGCGGGGTCTGATCGTGGCACCGCCTAAAGCAGGTAAGACGATGCTGCTCAAAGATATAGCCAATAGCATTGCCAAAAACCATCCGGAAGTGGTCCTCAAGGTACTTTTGGTGGACGAGCGACCGGAAGAAGTGACGGATATGGAGCGGTCGGTACGAGGAGAAGTCGTCAGTTCCACTTTTGATGAACTTCCGGAAAACCACATCAAGGTCGCCGAAATGGTCATTGAGCGGGCAAAACGGTTGGTGGAACAGAAAAAAGATGTGGTCATTCTGATGGACAGTATCACCCGCCTGGCCAGGGCATACAACCTGGTGGTTCCACCCAGTGGCCGGACCCTGTCCGGGGGGATCGATCCATCTGCTTTTCATAAACCAAAACGTTTTTTCGGGGCGGCACGCAAAATCGAAGAAGGGGGCAGCCTCACCATCCTGGCCACAGCACTGATTGAAACCGGAAGCCGCATGGATGATGTCATCTATGAAGAGTTCAAAGGCACCGGCAATTTAGAGTTGCATCTCGATCGAAAGTTATCTGAGAAGCGGATTTTCCCGGCCATCGATATCAAGCGGTCCGGCACGCGTAAAGAAGAGATGCTGCTGGATGATGAAACCATGGAAGCCGTTTGGGCGATTCGCCGGCTCACATATCCTCTGGGTACAGTCGAGGCGACTGAATTTGTCCTGGAACGGATGAAAAAAGCAAAAAACAACCGGGAATTCATCCTGGGGATCATGAAAAACAGCGGGAACGGGTAAGCGTGTGGGTCGATGAAGGCCATTCACTGGAAATATATGGAACACAAATACCTGTTGCGGTGAAAAATCCTTTGTGCTATAATGAAATGGTTATTAGAGGGACATTGATTATGGACTAGAAGTGAGGTGTGCCAGAGTGAAAGAGAACATTCATCCTAAATATGAGGAAACCACCTGTGTGTGCGCATGCGGCGAGACATTCAGCACGGGTTCCACCAAGAAGAATCTTCGGGTTGAAATATGCTCGAAATGCCATCCGTTTTATACAGGTAAACAAAGAGTAGTGGATAGCGGCGGACGAGTGGAACGCTTCAATCGGAAATACGGGATCAAAACGAAAGAATAAGCAGAGCCACCGGCTCTGTTTTTTTTCAGGGAGGGACGACCATGGCAAGCACGATCCAGATTGGCGGGCAGGCAGTGATTGAGGGAGTCATGATGCGGGGCAAGCGCAGCATGGTGGTGGCGGTTCGGACGCCCAAGGGAACGATTGTTACCCAGACATCTGCATTAAGTTCCTGGGGAGACCGGTGGCCAGTTTTTAAGCTGCCGCTGTTTCGGGGATTGGCCGCATTGGCAGATTCACTCACCATCGGGATCAGCACCCTGGTGTATTCCGCTAACCAAGCCAGTGAAGAAGACGAACAGTTGACGGCAAGGGAGATGAGCTTGACTGTGGTGGGCGCTGTTTGCATTGCCACGCTATTGTTCATTGTTACCCCGGTCTTGCTGACGCGGTTCCTCCGGACACTGGTACCAAACAATATCCTGTTGAATGTGATCGAATTTTCCATCCGCATGGCTTTTTTTGTCGGATATGTGGCTTTGATCTCCAGATTGGAGGATGTGCAGCGAATATTTGCCTACCATGGTGCTGAGCACAAGACGGTCCATGCTTATGAAGTCGGACTGGATCTGACGGTGGACAACATCCGTCCTATGCCTACGGAACATCCCCGATGCGGAACCAGTTTCATCATTATTGTATTTATGGTGAGTATGCTGTTTTTTGTGTGGATCGGATATCAGAATTTCCTGCTGCGGGTTTTATCACGGATCGTACTCCTGCCCATTATTGCCGGTGTATCTTATGAAATCATCCGGTTGGCCGGAAAAAGCAAATCTCCTGTGCTCCGGGCATTCTGCGCACCCGGCATGCTCTTGCAACGCCTGACGACCAAAGAGCCAGACGACAAGCAGATCCAGGTGGCGGTAAGCGCGCTGGAAGGTGTTTTAAAAATGGAAGCGCCCCAGACCTCGGTCTGATCAATATCCTAAGTAAAGGTGTGTATGCACATGTTGGACAAACTGCAGGCCATTATGGAACGGCATCAAGAACTGGAATCCAAACTGAATGATCCGGCTATTATCGGACGTCAGTCTGAATGGCAGAAATTTGCCAAAGCTCATTCTTCCCTCACGGGAATCGTGGAAAAATACCAGGAACTGAAACATATTCTGGACGAGATGGAGAATGCCCGGGAGATGTTGATTGGAGAGATCGACCAGGATCTGATGGAGTTTCTGGAGGAAGAGCTTACCCAACTGGAAGGCCAAAAATTGAAAGTGGAAACAGAGTTAAAGGTGATGCTGCTACCGAAAGATCCCCGGGATGAAAAGAACGTGGTGATGGAAATCCGGGCCGGAGCCGGCGGTGATGAGGCAGCACTCTTTGCCGGGACTTTGTACCGTATGTATACGCGGTATGCGGAGCGCCAAGGGTGGCGTGTGGAAGTGCTCAGCGCCAACCCTACGGAATTGGGTGGATTTAAGGAAATCGTCTTTGTCATCGAAGGTGCTTCCGCCTACAGCAGGCTCAAGTATGAGATGGGTGTGCATCGGGTGCAGCGGATCCCTACGACAGAATCAGGGGGGCGCATCCATACGTCCACTGTGACTGTGGCTGTTTTGCCAGAAGCGGAGGAAGTGGAGGTCAATATCGAGCCCAACGATATTCGCATTGACTTGTTCTGTTCCAGCGGCCCCGGAGGGCAAAGTGTCAATACCACCTACTCGGCTGTCCGGCTGACGCATATTCCTTCAGGGCTGGTGGTGTCTTGCCAGGATGAAAAATCCCAGCACAAAAACCGGGAAAAAGCCATGCGAGTATTACGGGCCCGGTTGATGGATATTGCAGAAGGAGAGAACCGGGCAGAGATGGCAGAAGCGCGTAAATCCCAAGTGGGCACCGGCGATCGTAGCGAGCGGATCCGGACTTTCAATTACCCCCAGGGGCGGGTTACGGATCACCGGATCGGCCTGACATTGCATAAATTGGAACAGGTACTGGAAGGCGATATCGATGACATCATCGATGCCCTCATAACCACCGATCAGGCAGAGCGGTTGAAGAAGGTGGAATAAGATGACCGCTTCAGTGGGAGCATTACTGGCTCTCGGTGCTGAGCAATTAAAAGAAGCCGGCATTGCGGACAGCCGATGGGACAGTGAAGTGTTGCTGATGCATGCTATGGGTATCCAGCGGGCGAGGTTGTATGCGCACATGGATGATGCTGTGGCTTCGGATATCCAAGGGATATTTCTGGACATGATCCAGCAACGTGCGACTTGTATGCCAGTCCAATATATTACCGGGCACCAGGAGTTTATGGGGATGGAATTTTATGTCGCACCCGGTGTCTTGATTCCTCGACCAGAGACGGAGCATGTCGTTGAAACGGCACTATCACTGGCCAAAGACCAACCAGTCTTGCAGCTGGTGGATCTGGGGATCGGCAGTGGTGCGATCGCCATCAGTATCGCCAGGTATCATCCGGGAGCGAAGATCTATGGTGTGGACATTTCAGCAGATGCATTGACCATTGCCCACAAGAACATCCATCGATATCAGCTGGAGGGTCGAATCACCACGGTCCATGGTGATTTGTGGGAGGCACTGACTTGCAGCGGGATGGACGGTCGGGTGGATGGCATTGTGTCCAATCCTCCATACATTGCCGATAAAGAGATGGATATGCTCGAGCAGCAAGTCAAAGATTACGAGCCGTTGACGGCTTTGTCCGGTGGCGCTGATGGTCTGGATTTCTATCGACGGATACTGGACGGTTTGGACCGGTTTCTGGCGCCGCAGGGCTGGATCGTCCTGGAAGTAGGCGCCGGGCAAGGGGTGGCGGTGAAGCACTTGATGGATCAAACGGGCATCCTGGAACCGGCCCAAGTGGTCCACGACTATATGGGGTGGGAACGCGTGTTGTGGTCTCGGCGAAAACAACCAATGTCCCATCTCCAAGATGAGGGATATGCATGAATACCATGGTAATCAAAGTCGATGCCACGGAACCCGATATGGACCGGATCCGTGAGGCGGCCAAGTATCTGATTCAGGGGGACCTGGTGGCGTTTCCCACGGAAACGGTATACGGACTGGGAGCCAATGCCCTGTCGGAGGCGGCGGTGAGAAAAATATTCGCTGCTAAAGGGCGACCCGGGGACAACCCGCTGATTGTACATATTGCTCACCGGGACGATTTGCTGCCTCTGGTTGCTTCCGTGCCCCCACTGGCAGAGCCATTGATGGCCGCGTTCTGGCCGGGCCCGTTAACGCTGATTTTTCCCCGAAGCCCCCTCGTTCCCGATGTGGTGACGGCCGGCTTAGATACGGTTGCCATCCGGATGCCATCACATCCGGTGGCGATGGCACTGATCCATACTGCGGGATTGCCGGTAGCAGCACCTAGTGCCAACCGGTCCGGTCGACCGAGTCCGACCTGTGCAGCGCATGTCATCGACGATATGGACGGGCAGATCCCGTTGATCATTGACGGCGGAGAAACGGGAATCGGTCTGGAATCTACGGTGCTGGATCTGACCGGGGAAATTCCGACCATATTGCGTCCAGGTGGTGTCACCCGGGAAGAACTCTTGACGGTCCTGCCGCAGGTGGAGATGGATCCCGCGGTTTATGGCACGGATATGACCGCCCCCCGCTCGCCAGGTATGAAGTACCGTCATTATGCTCCCAAAGCCGATATGGTGGTGGTGGAAGGAGACGATCGGCTGGTCCCGGCACGGGTGCTGCAGATCGCCGATGATGCCATGAGGTCGGGAAAACGAGTGGGAATTTTGGCCACGGTGGAGAATGCTTCGTTTTATACGGGAAGGCCGGTCTGGTTGATCGGTCAGCGGTCCGATGCCGTTGAAATTGCCCATCGCATATATACATTGTTGCGACAGATGGATCTGGAAGACATTGACCTGATCATTGCCGAAGGGATCGACGCCTCCGGACTGGGGGCGGCAGTGATGAACCGGCTCCGTAAAGCCGCAGGGTTTCATGTCATCCTGGTCGGTCGGTCCGAGGAGTGATTGCTGTGAGTTACACGATCCTGATCGTATGCACGGGAAATACTTGCCGGAGTCCCATGGCTGAGGGACTGTTGCGTTCCCTGATTCAGAAACGGTTTCCGGATCAGGCAGATACCATTCTGATTCGCTCTGCGGGTACAGCTGCTTTTGATGGAGACCGTGCCGCCGATCATACCATAACGGTCCTCCATGAACATGGAATCGACTTGTCCGGGCATATCGCCAGCATGCTGACGACAGACATGATTCAGAAAGCCGATCTGATTTTGGTGATGACTGAGCATCATCAAGGGGCGGTGATTCATCTGGTCCCTGATGCAGCCGATAAAATCAGGATCCTGCACATGGAGGATCCTTACGGCCAATCCCTGGATGTCTATCGGGCTTGCGCATTGCAATTGACAGCGGATTTGGATGCACTGCTTTCCGATATTGAGAAAGAAGGGCGCTGGTAAGGCAGGAAATCAAGAAGCAGAGAAGAATATGATTTAATGAATGCGCGATTTTTGGGCATGCTGTTTTTGTTGTTACCGGTAGCGTCATCATACTTTTTTTAGATCATAGCGGGGGTGAAGAAATGAAAATCGCCATCGGAAGTGACCACGCAGGATTTGCGCTAAAAGAAAAAGTGAAGGAACTGTTAACGGACCTGGAACTGGACTTCACTGATTTTGGCGCCGTATCCTTAGATGCGGTGGATTACACAGACATCGGTCTGAAGGCCGCTGAAGGCGTGGCTACGGGAGAATTCGACCGGGCAATCCTGATTTGCGGCACGGGTATTGGGATGAGCATCACGGCCAATAAGGTCCACGGAATCCGTGCGGCCCTTTGTCATGACCTCTTTTCCTGCCGGTTGTCGCGAGAGCACAATGATGCCAATGTCCTGGTCATGGGCGAACGCGTCATCGGTCATGGTTTAGCTTTGGAAATCGTCCATACGTGGCTGCTGTCTGAGTTTATTGGCGGCCGGCACACACGGCGGATTCAGAAGATCAAAGAGATTGAAGAAAAATACTAAACTGCGGGAGGCGGCTGGGCATGAGCATCTTAAAACAGGTGGATCCCGAAATTGCGGAAGCCATTGAAAATGAGACCCAACGTCAGCGGGACAAAATCGAGCTGATCGCTTCAGAGAATTTTGTCAGCAGGGCGGTCCTGGAAGCGCAAGGTTCGGTCCTGACGAACAAGTATGCAGAAGGTTATCCGGGACGGCGCTATTATGGTGGCTGCGAGTATGTGGATGTTGCGGAGACATTGGCGATCCAGCGGGCAAAAGCCATTTTCGGAGCTGAACATGTCAATGTGCAACCTCATGCCGGTGCGCAGGCCAACATGGCTGTCTATTTTGCCCTTCTGGAACCCGGTGACAAGGTTTTAGGCATGCGGTTGGCGCATGGCGGGCACCTGACCCATGGCAGCCCGGTTAACATATCCGGCAAATACTTTCAATTTTTGTCCTATGGTGTGGATAAAGAAACTGAAACCCTCGACTACGATGAACTGAGCCGGGTGGCCCACGCAGAACGCCCTAAGCTGATTGTGGCGGGTGCCAGTGCGTATCCCCGGTTCATTGATTTTGAACGGATCGGTCAGGTGGCTAAAGAAGTGGGAGCTTATTTTATGGTGGATATGGCCCATATCGCCGGGCTTGTTGCTGCCGGTCTCCATCCAAATCCCGTGCCGTATGCCGATGTGGTAACGACTACAACTCACAAAACGCTGAGAGGGCCCAGGGGCGGTATGATTTTATGCACCCAAGCCTTGGCCAAAGACATCGACAAGGCCATTTTCCCTGGAACCCAGGGTGGCCCGTTGATGCATATCATTGCAGCCAAGGCAGTTGCTTTCAAGGAAGCGATGGCCCCTGAGTTCAAAACATATCAGAAACAAATTATTCTCAATGCCGATGCGATGGCCAGACGACTGGTGGAGAATGGGTTTCACCTGGTTTCCGGTGGTACGGACAATCATTTGATGCTGCTGGATTTAAGGGGGAAAGGCATCACCGGCAAAGCGGCGGAGACGGCACTGGATGCAGTGGGAATCACGGTGAACAAGAATGCCGTGCCCTTTGACCCAGAAAAGCCCACCATCACCAGCGGGATCCGCATTGGTACCCCTGCAGTCACCACCCGGGGCATGAAAGAAAAGGACATGGTGGAGATTGCGGATATGATCACCCGAATCCTTTTGCATGCTGAGGACGAAGAGGTGAAGAAGGCAGTGGCAGTCCAAGTGAAGGTATTAAGCGGGAAGTTTCCGCTGTATCAGTAGATGGAAAGGGGATGTCAACCATGGCCAGTAACCTACACTGGATCGAGCATCCATTGATCCAGCACAAAATGACCTTTATCCGGGATGTGAATACGGGGCCCAAAGAGTTCAGGGAGCTGGTTGAGGAGGTATCCCTCCTGCTTGCCTATGAGGTGACCCGGGATCTCCCGTTGGAAGAAGTTCCTGTGGAAACACCCATGGCGGTGGCTCAAGGCAAAGTCTTATCTGGCAAGAAAATCGGAATCGTGCCGATTCTACGGGCCGGATTGGGAATGGTCAGCGGGATGACACGGCTGATCCCCAATGCCAAAGTCGGCCATCTGGGCATGTATCGAGACCATGACACCCTCAAACCAGTGGAATATTACTGGAAGCTGCCGGCGGATGTGGCAGAGCGGGATATTATCGTCGTTGATCCGATGCTGGCCACCGGAGGTTCAGCAGTGGCAGCCTGCGACTTTTTGAAATCAAAGGGAGTCCGGCGATTGAAATTCATGTGCCTGATTGCAGCCCCGGAAGGGGTGCGGGCGCTGTCGGAGAAGCATCCGGATGTACCGATTTATACGGCGGCGGTGGACAGTCATCTGGACGCCCACGGATATATTATTCCCGGGCTGGGGGATGCTGGTGATCGGTTGTTTGGCACTGAATGAAAACTGATACTTTCGGAGGGGACCATATGACAAGACCGTCCTGGGATGAATATTTTATGCAGGTTACACGAGTGGTAGCCACGCGCTCCACTTGTTTGCGCCGCCAATTGGGTGCGGTGATCGTCAAAGACAAACGAATCCTGTCCACCGGTTACAACGGGCCGCCCAGCGGCTTAGCCCATTGTTCCGATGTTGGGTGTTTGCGGCAGCAGCTGGGTATTCCCTCCGGGGAACGGTTCGAATTGTGCCGGGGGCTGCACGCCGAGCAGAACGCCATCATCCAGGCGGCCTATCATGGTGTCAGCGTGCGGGGGGCTGTGATTTATTCTCAGGCACAACCTTGCGTTACATGTGCTAAAATGATCATGAATTCCGGCATTATCAAAATTATTTATGAGCAGGAGTATCCCGACGAGCTGTCCCGGCAACTATTGGAAGAAGCTGGTATTGAAGTGGTTCGGTACAAGGCAGGTGAATTCTTTGGAAACCAAGACCATTGCGCTGCCGCGGTTGAACCGACTCTACCCCACATTGGAATCGACAGCACTGAAGTTGATGGAGGAGGCCGGTGAGCTGGGAGAAGCCATCGGCAAGTACCGGGGCATGAATGGTGAACAAGTGATGCGTCATGACCAGGATGTCATGGGTAAAATTGCCCGGGAACTGCTGGATGTTGCCCAAACAGCCATTACGATGATGTTTGTTCTGGAGGAACAGTACGGAGTGGACCTGAATCAGTCGATGAGCGCTCACTTGGAAAAACTGATGGAGAAAGGTTACCTGAGTTTGGAATAACAAAGCCTTGGGGGCAGGCGCCTGCCCAGGCACGGACTACCGATGAGAGGTGAACGGTTTGGATCGGATCATCATCATTTTCGCCATGGCATTGACCATCACATATATGGTGACACCACTGGTGAAAAAGTGGGCGATCCATCTGGGCATCATTGATCGCCCCACCGGCGGCCGTAAGATTCATGCCCAACCGATCCCCTATCTGGGCGGATTGGCGATTTATCTGGGGTTTGGGATTGCAGTGGTCGCGCTGATGGGATGGAAAGATCCCCAGGTGGCTGGCATCCTCACCGGGGGCACCTTGCTCATGCTATTGGGCATCGCTGATGATAAACGTCCGATTCCGGCAAAGTGGAAGTTCATCGGCCAGATCTTGATCATTGCTTTGGTGGTGCAGGTATTTGACATCCGGATCTGGTGGCTGACCCATCCGTTGCAGGGGATGATTTACCTAAACGGCTGGAGTTTCCCTCTGTCTGTGCTGTGGATCGTGGCAGTGGTGAATACCGTCAATCTGATCGATGGACTGGATGGACTCGCTGCGGGTGTGTCTTGCATTGCTGCGGCCACCCTGTGCTTGATTGCCCTGAAAATGGGTCAAATGCAGGTGGCTATGATGGCAGCTGCCCTGATTGGCAGTTCATTGGCATTTTTACGATACAACTTCAATCCGGCGCGGATATTCATGGGGGATTCCGGCAGCATGTTCCTGGGGTTTGTCCTGGCTGCCATTTCGGTGGAAGGGGCGTTAAAGAGTGCGGCAACCATTGCCTTGTTAGTGCCCATGCTGGCATTGGGATTTCCGATTTTGGATACCCTGTTTGCCATCACCCGTCGCTATCGGAACGGCCGACCCATCTATGAGGCAGACCGGAGTCATCTCCATCACCGACTGTTGGATCGCGGCATGACCCAAAAGCAAGTGGTGGTCTTGTTGTATGGTTTTAGCGGCCTTCTGGGTTTGTGTGCGGTGGCACTGGCTTTCATGGATGGCTTCTGGCCCATCGCGGTAATCGTGCTAACCATTGCCATGGTCTACCTGGGGGCACGGAAAGTACACCTGTTTGATTTGAGGCAGGGGAAATAGGGGGAACCATTGACAACGATCCGACCGCCATACAAAGTGATGACAATATTTGGCACCCGGCCGGAGGCCATTAAAATGGCCCCCCTGGTGCGTGAACTGTCTGCCTCACCGTATTTGCAATCAGTGGTAGCAGTAACTGCGCAGCATCGGGAAATGCTGGATCAGGTGCTGGATTTCTTTGAGATTACGCCGGACTATGACCTGGATATCATGGCATCGCGGCAAACACTGACGGACATCACCCATCGGGTTTTGACTGGATTGGAATCCATATTGGCCCAGGAAAAACCGGACCTTGTCTTAGTTCACGGGGATACGACCACAACCTTCGCTGCTTCACTGGCTGCTTTTTACCAGAAAATATCCGTGGGGCATGTGGAAGCCGGGTTGCGGACCCACGATAAATACGCACCATACCCGGAAGAGATGAACCGGAAAATGACCGGCGCACTGGCGGATCTGCATTTTGCACCCACCCAGACTGCAAAACACAACTTGCTGAGGGAAGGGACCGATTCCCATTCGATTTTTGTCACGGGCAATACGGCCATCGATGCCCTGGTTTCGGTGATTCGGGATCCATTTGTGTTCACAGCGGATATTTTAAACCATTTGGACTTTAGCGAACGTAAAGTGATCGTAGTGGATGCTCATCGCCGGGAAAATCTTGGAGAACCGATGGAAGCTATTTGTCAGGCAATCGCTGAGATCGCTGCCAATTTTGAAGATGTGGATATCGTCTTTTCAGTTCACCGAAATCCGGCGGTATCTGAAGTCGCCCAGCGTCTTTTAGGACGATCCCCTCGGGTCTGGTTGCTGGACCCCATGGAATATATCGAGTGGGCGAATCTGATGAACCGGGCATGGCTGGTGATCACCGACTCAGGGGGGCTGCAAGAAGAAGCTCCGGCATTGGGCAAACCAGTTTTACTCCTGCGGGATACCACGGAACGGCCGGAAGCGATTGCGGCGGGTACGGTATGGATGACAGGCAGTCGAACCAGTGCCATCGTATCGGCTGTTCGCACCCTGTTGCATGACCCGGACAGGTATGGTACAATGACTCGGTCAACCAATCCTTATGGGGACGGTCAGGCAGCCAGACGAATATGTGCGGCGGTATTGTTTGCTGCAGGAATCACAAAGACCCAGATCGATGAGTTTGCAGGTTAAAATATTCATTCTGACCTGGTTGGAGGGAACGCAGTGGAAAAAATCGTGGTCAACGGTGGTAAAAAACTATATGGTTCGGTGAAGATCAGTTCGGCTAAAAATGCCGTACTGCCTATTATTGCCGGGTCACTGCTGGCAAACGGGCAAAGCATTCTGGAGGGCGTGTCTCCGCTGGAGGATGTGCGCACGATTTGTGCAGTACTTCGTGCCATGGGCTCAAAAGTCGACATGGATGAAGACGGTACGATTCGAATCGTCGCCGGTATGAATCCGGAAGAAGAACCGCCTTACGAACTGGTGCGGCGGATGCGAGCATCTTTTTTGGTCATCGGACCCATGTTAGCCCGCATGCGTAAAGCCCGAATCTCCCTTCCAGGGGGATGTGCCATCGGGACCCGACCCATCGATTTGCATTTAAAAGGATTTACGGCCATGGGTGCAAAGATCACCATTGGACACGGATATATCGAAGCGACGGCGGACCGACTGAGGGGAGCCAATATCTATCTGGATTTTCCCAGTGTCGGTGCAACTGAAAATATTATGATGGCAGCCACTCTGGCGGAAGGGCCGACGATTTTGGAAAATGCGGCCGAAGAGCCGGAGATCGTGGACTTGGCCAACTACCTCAATGCCATGGGAGCTCGGGTCCGGGGAGCCGGAACCAATATCCTCCGCATCGAAGGTGTTGAATCTTTAACGGGCACCTCTTATGCGGTGATACCCGACCGGATCGAAGCGGGCACATACATGGTGGCGGCGGCAATTGCCGGTGGCAAAGTTAAACTGGAGAATGTGCTGGTTGATCACTTAAAACCCATCATCGCCAAATTGAAAGAAACGGGTGTGCAAGTGGACGATACCCCCAGCGGTGTCGTGGTGACCAGTACCGGCCTCATTCATGCAGTGGATGTCAAAACGCTGCCTTACCCGGGCTTTCCCACGGATATGCAGGCACAGATGATGGCCCTGATGACCGTTGCCCGTGGTACCAGCGTGATCACGGAAACCGTATTTGAGAACCGGTTCATGCATGTGGATGAACTGAAACGGATGGGAGCCGATATCCGGATCGAAGGCCGCAGTGCCGTCATCCGGGGGGTTGAGAGATTGACTGGTGCCCAGGTGAATGCCACAGATCTGCGGGCTGGTGCCGCTTTGATCACGGCGGGTCTGGTGGCAGAAGGAGAAACGCATATTTCCGGCACACCCCACATCGACCGGGGTTATGTGGATATGGAAGGGAAACTGCGGGGTTTAGGTGCAGACATCTACCGCGTATCGGAGTAAACCCCGCTTAGCAAGTATAGATCGGTCCGATCAGAATCAATGAGATGGAGTGTGGTCTTTGGGATTGCACCATGCTGACTGCCCCCCAGATACCGGCGCAGATGGTGAAAGAAGCGTATGATGGGTTGATCAATCCAATGAGTGTTGACCTGTGGATCCGGAGGGATCTGTGGGTGTTGCACTCATTTTTATGTGGGGAGACCGGCGAGGAGGCGTTTTTTGTGAATATGATGCGAACGGCCCGACTGTTTACCATGAAACTGAGACGGGCAAAATATGATCGCATGCTGGAGAAGGCAAAAGCGGTATCAGTTGAAACCCATCGACCGTTACCCTTGGTGTTAGCCGATGTGGCATGGTCGTCCCTTTATTACGGGGCAGCTTTTTCCGACTACTTTATTTTTACTTTCTACAAAAAGTCGAGACAGGAACGGCGGGAATATATCACATTGGCCAAAAACAACAAATTTGTGGGGTATATGAATGACCCGGCCGACCGCCATATATTTGACAGTAAGGCTGAGTTTGCTAAACTATACCGGGACTATCTGGGCAGAGGCACCCTTGATCTGAAGGAATCCACCGATGCGCAGGTGGTGGATTTTCTTGAAGAGCATCCCATTTTCTTTGCCAAAAAAGATAATATGTTCGGTGGCATCGGGGTGGAGCGGTTTCATGTTCACGATCATGAAGAGGCTGTGGCTGCAGTCGCAAATCTGCGGGGGAGAAAGTTTGACATCCTGGAAGAAGCCATCCGGCAGCACCCTGAGATGGCCCTGTTTCACCCGGATTCGGTGAATACGGTACGGGTATTTACGATCCGGCATGGGGATGAAGTCGATATTGTGTATACCGCGATCAAAGCAGGGAATGGCGGTGTGGTGGATAACGCCAGCGGGGGCGGGTTAATGGCAGCAGTGGACATTGACAGCGGGATTGTATTTACGGATGCACTGGTCAAGGGCGGCCAGTATGTCGCCGTTCATCCCCTGAGCGGGGTTGCGTTTAAAGGGTTTCAGATTCCCATGTGGGACCAGCTCAAAGCATTCGTGAAGAAAGCGGCCCTGGTCACACCACGTGTACGATTTGTCGGTTGGGATGTGGCCATCACTGAAAACGGGCCTGTAATTGTTGAGGGGAATTTTATTCCCGGCTATCACCTCTTGCAGAATCCGGATCGTGTGGGTAAGATGTGGATCATTCGTAAATATATGAAATAAGCCTGCAGTCCCGGTGATGACGGGGCGGCAGGCTTTTTTTGTTGGATCAGGTGGCGGGGCTTTGAAAACATGTGCGGATAGACTGGATATCCCCGAAAATCTTTTCTGCCAGCTCAGGTTTATTCATGGCATACAGGTGGATGCCATCCACCCCGCTTGCAATCAGGTCGATGATCTGTTCGGTGGCATATGCAATCCCCGCTTCCTTCATTGCCGCCGGGTTATGATCGTACCGGTCCAGAATCCGCCTGAATTTGGCCGGGAATGATGTGCGGCTCAGGCTCAGGATGCGCTCGATTTGCCGGCGGCCGGTCACCGGCATGATTCCTGTAAAAATAGGGACACTAATGCCGTGATTTCGTGCCGTTTCCAGGAATCTGAAAAAGAGGTCGTTGTTGAAAAAAAGCTGGGTAATGAGGAACTGAGCGCCGGCGTCTACCTTATTTTTCAAATGATCCAGATCGTCCGTCAGATGGGGGCAGTCCATGTGACCCTCAGGATAGGCGGCGCCCCCGATTTCCAGATCCGGATAGTGGTCAGTCAGGTAGGCAATCAGGTCGGCAGCATACATAAAAGGGCGGTGTGCATTCGGATCACATCCAGGGGGCAGGTCTCCCCGAAGGGCAAGGACGGAGTGCAATGACCGAGCTTGCATCTGCTGGATCACCCGATCGATGGTAGCGGGGCTTTCACCGACGCAAGTCAAATGAGCCAATGCCGGGATGTGCTGTTGATTTTGGATATAATCGGCAATGTCCACTGTAAATCCTTTGGTACTGCCGCCGGCACCATAAGTGACACTGATAAAGTCAGGACGCAGCTGGCCGAAACGGGCTACCGCATCGCGGACTTGCTGGGGAGAAGCGTCCGGTTTGGGGGGAAACACTTCCACAGACAAAACCGGACCCAACGGGTGTGTTTTGATAATGCGCATTGGAATCACTCCTTGGTCAGGCCAGATACACTGGTCCTTAGATGCCAATCTTGCTGTGATGATCACAGCTCCTTCTCGGTAATCAAGGTCATCTGCCGAAACAAAAGCTGCTTTCCGTAAGGAAAAGCAGCTGATCAAATGCATTACACCATATGATAGCCCTTGTCCTTATCTCTCAGGATGATATCATCCTGCTGGAATTGACACCGCTACATTCGAATGGGAATGCCGGTTGTCGGGCTTCATAGGGCCAGTCCCTCCGCCGCTCTGGATAAGTCAATGGTCGAAAACTATGAAATTAAGCACCATTATACGGTTTGTAAGGGGACATGTCAATACAAGGCATGAAAAAAAATCGCGGGGGGTGAACGGCGATTTTTGTCAATATGTTTACTCGATCTCGATAGTCTTGGAAAGATCTTCGCTGCTTTTTTTGGGAACGGTCACATGGAGGATCCCATTTTTAAACTTTGCCTGGATGCCGGCACATCCATGTCAGCCAGATAAACGGAGCGCTCCTGGGAGCCAAACGGCGCTCCCGGTGGATGAAATTTCCTTTTGTTTCATCTAAACTTTCCTCTCGTTTGACAGCGATCCGTAAAGGGTCATTGGCAATTTCCAGGCGGGTATCCTCTTTGCTGTAACCCGGTAATTCTGCGTCCAGACAGAATTCTTTCTCATTTTCCCGAACATCCAGTTGAAGGTATCCCGCCATGTCCGTGAACGGGCATTCGGGCTGAAAAATTCATCCAACACACCAAAAAAATCATCGCAACGGGCGGGGCTCAATAGCGAGCGACCCCGTTGAAACGGAACCAGATCCGGCATGAGACACACCTCCCTATTAATTAGCACTCCCACCCCTTGAGAGCAAATTTTTTTAGCAAAATTTATGTGAATGTCAATATAGGTCAGATAATTTTTGGGAACTTATCCGTAGCGCATGCGTCAATAATGATGAGGGAT
Organism: uncultured Candidatus Sumerlaeota bacterium; assembly: GCA_964600665.1. Classification (GTDB taxonomy): domain Bacteria; phylum Bacillota; class SLNR01; order SLNR01; family SLNR01; genus CAZRKC01. The sequence goes on along the minus strand of CAZRKC010000006.1, from coordinate 27,083 downwards.
TAACGAGGAGAGAAGGATAATCATGAGACGGATGATATGGCTGATTCTGGTTCCGGTGATCATGTTCAGTGGTTGTCAAGCTCAGGTCAACTCCAGTGCGACTCATGGGGAGCTTCGCCTGTCCCTGCCGGAGAATCCATCAACGGGTTACCGGTGGTCATGTGAGCTGCTTCCCGGCGGCGTGGTGGAGATCAGCTCCGATGTATTTGAGCCGGCGCCAACTGGTCTCGTGGGTGCGTCTGGGACCCGGATATGGATCTTCCGGCATATTCAGGCAGGGGATGCCTATCTGGTCCTAACTTATTACCGCCCATGGGAAGGGATGGATCAAGCTGTGGAGCAACGGATCATTCACATCACCGCTGAACCCGGCGGCTCATTGACACAGACGGAGATGCCTCCACTGGCTGTTGAGCCGGACATCAAACGGTATACGACCTTCATGTCCAGCCATCAAGGGATCATGGTGAAACCATCCTGGGTATTTCCAGTAGGTCTGGTAGAATATCGGTGGTCTGTGAGTGAGGGCAGTTTCTTAAACCGGATATCCTCTGAGCCGGAAAGAACGCGATGGGGAGAAGATGCTTTATGGGGACCGGATTTGGATCAAACACCGGTTGACATGGATATCCATGTGGTGATGGAAATTTGTGATGCGGTCACCCAACAGATCCTGATATCCCGTGATTTGACTATTCACGGTTCAGCGACCGGCTGGTTTGAGATCGACTGAGCCATTAAGAGGAAACATTTTTCACAAAATGGATAAAAATTGGTGTCATTGGACACCAATTTTTATTTTTAACAGGGATTTGTGAGAAAATATCGAAAAAAGGGTCAAGCCGATCAAAGGGAGTGGACTGATGAAAAACAAAAATCAACGGACCCGAACCGAACCGATAGATCCGGCAACCAGCTGCGACCTGCTTCAAGGTGTCGCAGCGATTGTATCCCATTTATCTGAAGGCATCATTATGACCGACCATGCGGGACTGGTGGTGGAAATTAATCCGGCTGCTTCTGCCCTCACGGGCTACGCATCGGACGATGCCTGCGGAAAACCGGTGCAGGAGATAATGGAATTGATTTCGGAGGAAGGTTCTCCGGACGATATGACACCGTCCCACCAGGAGTATGTGCTGCAGTCCCGCCTTGGGATCCGTTATCCGGTCACGGTGGAACGACAGCCAGTGACTTGGTGCGGGCAGACTTACCATATGATTCTGATTCGGTACCTCCAGGAATTGGACGCTGCCGTCCGTCTGACGGGCACATACCAGGAGTACGAGCGCATTTTCAATGGATCCCAGACACCTCTGTTTTTAGTGGATGTGGCCTCTGACGGGACCTTTCGCTATCGCCGCTTTAATCGGGCAAATGCGGCGTATGTGGGATTGAGCAGCCGTGAGATCATTGGGCGGACACCCCATGAGATTTTCGGTGCCGACATGGGGAATCGGATCCATGAACGGTTTGCAGCGTGTGTCCAAAGTCAAACACCTTTAAATTATGTAGCCGAACGCGAGTTTCCCACGGGATACCGGATCCAAAGCGTCCATCTCTCACCGGTGATCCTGGATGGACAGGTGGTGCAGATCATCGGCTCGGTTTTTGATCTCACCGAGCAGATTACCATGGAGCGGGCGTTGCGGGATAGCGAAGAGCGGTTTCGTTCCCTTTTTGATAATCTTACGGATATGGCATGCGTGTACAATTTTGACCCGGAAGGCGTATCCGGTCCGCTGGTGGAAGTAAACCGGACGATGCGTGAAAGTCTGGGATATACCCGGGATGAGCTGCTGTCCTTGAACCCTGCGGATCTGGATGATCCTTCGGCTTTTGCACAGTATGGGCACATTAAACAACAGCTGATGCAAGGGAAAGAGGCGGAATACACCCTCCGGATTCGCCGGCGAGATGGTTCGGTGATCCCGGTGGAGATCCATAGCCGGCTGATTTCATATAAAGGGCGGGACAGTGTCCTTTCCACCATGCGGGACGTGACTGAACGGTTAGCCTGGGAGGCCCGGATCGAACACCATCTCAAAATCGAGAAGGCAATTTCGGAAGTCCTGAGCATCTTTGTCAGTCAAGATGATGTGGACTTTAATCTGGTATCTGAGATTCTCGGAGAAGCGGTGGATTGCAGCACATCGTTTATCTACTTATATGATGGCCAGGAAGTTTATGCGACAAAAATATCCCAATGGATCGCACCGGGAACCGAGAATCGGTTGCCTGTAGGCCGGCAAACGGATACCCGGGAGATGTCCTGGTATTATGGAGTCTTAAAGTCGGCTGGCATTCTGGTTTACCATGATGTGACGGAATTTCCGGAAGCGGCGGCAGCTGAACGGGAAGACATGATCCGGGGCGGGATCCGGGCGATCCTGAATGTGGCGTTCTTTACCAAGGACGGGGCGATGCGTGGATTTTTAGGGTTTACTGACCAAACGAAACCCCGAGTCTGGCGGGAGGAAGATATCAGTTTATTGCGGAGCGTTGCCGAGACCATCGGCGTCTATTTTGACCGAAAGGCGGCTGATGAAAAGATTCGCTACATCAGTTTTCACGATAATATCACCGGTTTGTACAATCGGGGGTATTTTGAAGAGGAACTGCTGCGGTTGGATGCGCCCCGTCAACTGCCTTTGAGCATCCTGGTGGGGGATGTCAACGGGTTGAAACTGGTGAATGATGCATTTGGACATGCCCAGGGAGATCGCTTCTTAAAACAGGTGGCGGATTCTTTTCGCACGGTATGTCGTAAGGAAGATATCGTAGCGCGGTGGGGTGGAGATGAGTTTATCGTGCTGTTGCCCCGCACAACGGAGCAGGAAGCGGAATTGCTGGCTGACCGAATCCGGCGCAACCAGGAAGACCAGTATGCCGAACCCATCCGGATCAGTATGTCCATGGGTGTCGCCACAAAAGAAGACCCTCACCAGCGAATCGATCTGGTAATCCGGGATGCTGAAGACCGGATGTATCGGAACAAGCTGCTGGAAAGCCACAGTTATCGGAGTGCGGTGATTGCATTGTTGGAAAAGACCCTGTGGGAGCGAAGCAATGAAACCGAAGCCCATACTCGCCGGATGCAGATGCTGGCCGTGCGGCTGGGGAAAGCCATTGGTTTGTCGGATAGCAAGCTAGACGAGGTACGTCTGTTGACATCCCTCCATGACATCGGTAAAATCGCTATTCCGGATACGATCTTGAACAAACCCGGTCCTTTAACAGCGGATGAATGGGTGATCATGCGCCGACATACGGAAATCGGCTATCGGATCGCCAATGCGTCGTATGAACTTGCCCCCATTGCGGGTGCGATTCTGGCTCATCATGAACGGTGGGATGGAGGTGGATATCCCCAAGGTCTCAGAGGCGCGGGGATCCCCATCACTGCCCGATTAGTGGCCATTGTGGACGCGTTACGATGTCATGCTCCATGACCGCCCGTACCGGAAAGCGCTGACCCATGAAGCCACCGTAGCCGAACTGCAACGCTGTGCCGGAACTCAGTTTGACCCGCATTTGGTGAGTTTATTTTTGTCCCTTTTGGATGAACAGGACGAAGAAGATGAGTCTGCATCCGGAGGAAGACTATAATTGCTGAAAATTCGCAATATTTTACGAAAAACGACAAAGTATCCGGATTTCAAAAAGGAATATTGCGTAAACTGTCGAAATTTGCGCATCGACTAATATTTCCGCTTGAGAGGGGTTTTTGTATGTTAGGGATGGCTACGGACATCGGGATCGATCTGGGAACTGCGACTGTGCTGGTCTTTGTCAAGGGTCGCGGTATTGTGTTGCGGGAACCTTCAGTGGTGGCCATCGAAACCCATAGCCGTCGGGTAATCGCTGTCGGTGAAGAAGCCCGACGAATGGTGGGGCGGACCCCGGGGAGTATCGTGGCGATTCGACCCCTCCGGGATGGCGTAATTGCAGATTATCAAGTTACGGAAGCCATGCTCAAGTATTTTATCCGCAAGATCAGCGGACAAAAAGCATTGGTCAAACCCCGGATCATTGTCTGTGCGCCGACGGGGGTGACATCCGTTGAACGACGGGCGATCAGCGATGCAGCCGCACAAGTCGGTGCCCGCAAGACGGAGATCATCGAAGAACCCTTGGCAGCCGCCCTGGGTGCAGGCTTGGATATCATGCAGCCGGCAGGGCACATGGTGGTGGATGTAGGTGGTGGCACATCGGATATTGCCGTTCTTTCACTCGGCGGGATCGTGATCAGTGAATCCATCCGGGTGGGTGGAGATAAAATGGACGAAGCCATTATCCGCTATGTCCGGGACACGCACAATGTGCTCATCGGCGAGCGGACGGCAGAAGACATCAAGATCGCTGCCGGGAGCGCCATGCCCGGATTTCGCCACGAAACCTATGAAATGCGGGGGCGGGATCTGCTGACGGGGTTGCCCAAAACAGTGACCATCGCATCAGATGAAATTGCATCTGCCTTGGAAGAGTCATTGGATGCCATTGTCCGCACGGTGCGATTTGTGATGGAACAGACACCCCCTGAATTAGCCGGTGATATTTCCGAAAGAGGTCTGGTCATGACTGGTGGGGGGGCGCTGTTGTCCGGCTTTGCCGAATTGATCACGAAAGAAACGGGTGTGGCGGCAGTGGTCGCAGACGATCCCGTGTCGTGTGTAGCCAAAGGCACCGGGCGAGCGCTGGAGGAATTTAGTGCCATCCACTCCAGTTGGGTGGAACTGAAGCGATAGGGCAGGAAAACCATGACAATTGAGCGAAATATGTGGGAATCGAACAAAGAGCTTGCGTGGATACGTCGGCTCTTTTGTGTCCTGGAAAGGGGGCGAGCTGATGGAACCCATTGTGCTGCGCGAAGCGGGAGTTGAACCTTGGGTCAGAGAGGATCTCGGTGCCTGGTTGGACCGGGGCCTTTCAAGCCTTGACCGGCTGTGTGCCGGGCGGGTACCGGATGCAGATATGTTAGGTTGGCGTGACTGGCCGGTGACCTACGACCGGGACGAGCTGGTCAGAATGCAGACGGCCGCAGAGAAAGTTCAGGACGACACCACTATGCTGGTCAATATCGGCATCGGCGGGTCTTACCTGGGTGCTCGGGCCGGGCTTGAGTTGCTGCTACCGCCATTTCATCAAGAAGATTCCCTGCGGGTCTATTGGGCCGGGCATCATTTATCCGGCGGTTATCTCGTCGATTTGATGAACCAGCTGGACCAGGGGGAGGTATCTTTGCATGTGGTATCCAAGTCCGGAACCACCACGGAACCCGGGTTGGCTTTTCGCATCCTCCGAGGCTATATGGAAAAACGATACGGGACAAAAGAGGCTGCTGAACGGATCTATGTGACCACAGACCCTGCATCCGGTGCCTTGCGGACCATGGCGGATGATGCCGGCTATCGTCGGTTTACCATCCCGCCAACCATTGGTGGACGTTATTCCGTATTAACCCCCTGCGGGTTATTCCCAATGGCGGCCTGCGGCATTCCTGTGGAATCCATCCTGGCCGGGGCCCAGACCGGCCGGCAGCGTTATCTGAAACTGAATCCGCAAAACCCTGCTGTGCGGTATGCTGTCATCCGTCAATATTTGTATCAGGCGGGGAAGAAAATTGAAGCGTTCATTCACTGGGATACCCGGCTGGAATATCTGGGTCGCTGGTTCCAACAGCTCTTTGCCGAAAGTGAAGGGAAAGAGGGCAAAGGACTGTTTCCCGTTACGATGCAATATTCCACAGACCTGCATTCCATGGGACAGTACATGCAAGAGGGTGAGCGGCATGTATTTGAGACGGTCCTATGGGCGACAGACCCCGGGTGCGATCTGACGGTCCCCCGGGACATTGGGGACCTGGATGGATTGAACTACTTAGCCGGAAAGGCGTTTGATGGGATCAACCATGAGGCCGCCCGAGGAACACGCACAGCCCATATGGCAGGGGGTGTGCCGGTACTGGGAATCGAGGTTGCGGATTTGACACCGGCTTCCGTGGGTGAAATGTTCTATTTCTTCATGGTGGCATGTGCCGTCAGCGCTGTCATGATGGGTGTCAATCCCTTTGACCAGCCGGGTGTGGAAGCATACAAGCGGGAGATGTTCCGACGCCTAGGGAAACCGGGTTTTGAATCATGACCCTTAAGACCCGAATCGCCTGGTGGATGGTGATATGCTGGACCGGGTTCATTTTTAGTTTTTCTCTGGTACCGGCGGATGCCTCCAGTCAACAAAGTCAGCTGGTCACCCGGCGGATCGAGCCGGTTTATCGACAGGTGGAACAATGGCTCCATCTGGAACCGGTGAGTCGGGATATCCTCCATCATCAAGTGAGAAAGATGGCTCACGGCGTATTGTATCTGGTGCTGGGAATTTTGATGGCACGGGCGCTGATGTTATCCAAGATACCGATCAAATGGGGACTGCTCACGGTGTTGGGTCTCGCTTTGGTGGATGAGGGGATCCAGATGTGGATGCCGGGCCGGGGCAGTCAGTGGCAGGATGTGCTCATTGACACGGGAGCAGCCTGGCTGGGAGTCGGTCTTTGGGCCAAACAGGCAAAAAATCACTTTGTATCAACCACGGGTAGGAAGATTCATTCCAGTTGGCGAAGATAGCATGAGAATCTAGACAAGGGGGCACGATGAATATGGGAAACGGATATAACGGCAAGATTCTGCGGGTCAATCTGACTACCGGGACGATTGCCACAGAAATGCCGGATGATGTTTTTTACCGGACCTATTTTGGCGGTTCGGGCATCATCGGTTACTATTTACTAAAAGAGGTACCCAAAGGAGCCGATCCACTGGGTCCGGAAAACAAGCTGATTTTTGCACCGGGGGTGGTTACAGGTGCACCCATTGCCGGATCCGGCCGCAATAGTGTGGGAGCGAAATCTCCTTTGACGGGTGGATATGGTGAAGCGGATGTGGGAGGATTTTTCGGGGCTGAACTGAAACGAGCGGGTTATGATGCCATTATCGTGGAAGGAAAGGCTGCCAGCCCTGTCTATCTGGAGATCAAAAATGAGGATGTGACCATCAAGGATGCCGCCCATTTATGGGGCAAAACCACCGGTGAAGCCCAGGATGCGATGCGGGATGCCATGGGTGAAGCCAATGCCCGGACTGCCCTGATTGGGCAGGGTGGGGAGAACATGGTCCGTTATGCCTGTGTCATCAATGACTTAAAGCATGCCGCCGGTCGTACGGGGATGGGTGCTGTGATGGGATCCAAAAATCTCAAAGGGGTCGTGGTCCGGGGTACACAACCGATCCCTCTGGCTGACCCGGAGAAAGTCCAGGAGATGGCCAAGTGGTTTGCTGACAATGTCAAAGATCTATCCGGCGGTATGACTATGTACGGAACGCCGGGTGTGTTGATGCCCTTGCATCTTTCCGGCGGCTTGCCCACCAAAAACTTTACTCAGGGTCACTTTGATGGTGCCGATCAGATCAATGGTCAGGCGCTGGTGGATACGATTCTGGTGAAACGGGAGAACTGCTTTGCCTGTCCGGTCTACTGCAAGCGGGTGGTCGCATCTGAAGAAGGGTATCACATTGATCCCCGTTACGGCGGGCCCGAATATGAGACCCTGGGATCCTTTGGTTCCACATGCGGCGTGTCCGATATCAAAGCGATTTCCAAAGCCAATGAGTTGTGCAATGCATATTCCCTGGATACGATTTCCACGGGCGTGACCATTGCGTTTGCCATGGAATGTTATGAAAAAGGACTGCTGACGGATGCTGATACGGATGGTCTGGAACTCAAGTTTGGCAACGGTGAAGCCATGGTCAAAATGGTGGAGATGATTGCCAAACGAGAAGGATTTGGTAATCTTTTAGCGGAAGGGACCAAGCGGGCAGCGCAGACCATCGGCAAAGGTGCTGAACATTTTGCCATCCAGGTCAAAGGCCAGGAAGTACCCATGCACGAACCCCGGCTGAAACACGCCCTGGGATTAGGCTATGCAGTTTCTCCCACAGGTGCTGACCATGTGCATAATATCCACGATACGGCATATGTGAAATCCACCGGGAGTTTGCGCTCCTTCGGGATTCTGGAACCGCTGCCGGCGGATGATATGAGTCTGGCAAAAGTCCGGATGATGATGTATGATTCTAACTGGGGTCATTTCAACAACTGTGCGGTGATGTGTGTATTTGTATCGTGGAAACCGGAACAGAAGGAAGATTTGGTCCGGGCAGTTACCGGCTGGGATACATCTTTACTGGAAATGATGAAAGTGGGCGAGCGGAGCGCAACCCTTGCCCGGTGTTTCAATGTCAGAGAAGGGTTCACCACCGAAGACGACCAGCTGACGGAGCGGTTTTATGAACCCTTTGCAAATGGTCCCCTGCAAGGCGTTGGCGCCCAGCGGGAGAACATGGCAGCAGCTATTCAGGGATACTATGCCATGATGGGCTGGGATGCAAACGGCGTACCAACGAAGGCGAAACTGTATGAACTGGGTATTGGCTGGGCTGAAACAGCGATGTAAGGCTGATTCACAAAAAGGGACCATCATGAGATGGTCCCTTTTTTTACGGACTAGAGGGGTTCCTTGAACAGGCAACGAGGCTTTGAATCATATGGAATACCAAATGGGATGGGTCGATGATGATTTAATCGGGGTCAAAGGGAAAAATGATCAAGATAAATTGATATGAGTTGAATATGGAGAAAGGAAATGGTTTCATCTGTGCGAATACCTGTATCATGAGGATGGAGAGGAGTCGATGATGGTGATCAAGAAGCTAGTTGCTTTAACGCTTGCGGCATTGCTTGTCATATGTGTACCCTTTGTTCCGGTCTTTGGTGCACTGGAATTCTTCAGCGAAAGTTTTGAAAGCTATGCAGAGGATGCGTATCCTGACACTTTCCGGATTCTGTACAATGGGACTGGCGATGCCAATCAAAAAGTGATGACCATGAATGGACATGATGGATCACCCACCAAAGTGTTTCGCCTCCAGGGTGCTCACTTTTGGTCATCGGAACAGCTGGTTTCGTTGCCCTCACCATTACCCGAGACATTGGTTTTAGAGGCTTATGTGCGACCGATTTCGGCGACCTGGCCGGGAGGGTTCGTTCTCTACAACCCGGCTGGCACTTGGGGAACTCGGGTTGCCGGGATATTTTTCGAGTCGGATGGGAATATCAAAGCCATCTCTAATGGTGATCAAGGAAACTTAGTGACACTTCAATCCTATACAATGGGACAATGGTATCATGTCAAGATGGCGCATGATCTGACGGCTCGGACGTATACCATCTATATTGACGGGACACTGCGAGCTGCTGACATTCCCATGCATCCGTCACTGGATGCCACCGATGTGGGCTTATTTGCCGGCAATATCGGAACGAACGAGATTGCGTTCGATGATGTGGTTTTGCGGTTGGCCAGCAGTGCAAAGTTGATTACCGGTTTTTCACTAAGTGAGGAAACTGGTGCAGCTCTGATCGATAATGATTTGCACACTGTGACGATAGAAGTCGCATATGGTACGGATATCACCGCCTTAATCCCTGACATCGCCGTATCTCCTGATGCAACCTTACAGCCGGCATCTGGAGTGGGACAGGATTTTTCCAGTCCCGTCCACTACACGGTCACAGCAGATGATGGTACGACCCAGGATTGGACAGTTACGGTGACCGTAGCGGTGCCGCCGTCTCATGGTTTGATCCAATTTGAATATAGCAGTATGGGCACATATGAAGGATACTCCGGTTTCATACCGGTCCAGCGGGTCGGCGGCACAGACGGAGAAGTATCCGTGTCTTACAACACAGTGGAAGGCACGGCATTAGCAGGGATTCATTTTACAGCGTATTCCGGTACCTTGACATGGGCAGACGGTGACGGCAGTAGTAAGTATATCCCTTGCACAACCCTCAACGATAGCGAATACCATGGATATGTGGATTACGCTTATGTGCTCAGTAGCCCTACTGGCGGGGCAGAACTGGGAGCTGCCAACCTTCCCGTTCAGGTCAGTGACAACGAAACACCCCCTGTACCCACCGGCTTGGAAGTAATCCGGGGAGATGGGTATGTGCAACTGAGTTGGAATAGTGTTCCCGGTGCGTACTACTACATTTACTATGGGACGACATCCGGATCATTAACCCATGAAGAGTCGGTATATAACGGTACATCATGCACGATCACAGGTCTAACCAATGGGACTCCCTATTATTTTGCAGTTCAGGCTGGACATAATATCTATTTCAGTGCATTATCAGCTGAGGTCAGCGGGACCCCCATGGCTGCAGGTGAGGATGAAACGATTCCCGATACGGGCGGTTCATCTGCCGTCTCATTGATGTATGCAATGGCATTATGGGGATCCGTCATCATGTTGAAACGGCGCAATCAAGGTCGCTGAGGAACGATCGATTCTGCAGTGGAATTTGCTGTCTTTGAAGATGATGATTATCAGGCGAGAAGAGAAGGATCCATCCACATGGATCCTTCTTAATGTTTTGGATACTCTTTGATTTTGATAAGTCGGGCAAACGAATCAAATACTTCATTATTTAAGGGGAATATTTGGCAAGATTGGGATTCGCGTCGGCAAGTCAAATCTCGACAGGTTTACACGAATATGATGGATTCAAGATTATACCAATGCAGACATCCACAGAGTGTTGCGAGAAGGATGTTTTGAAGACGATATTGGGTAGATAATCAGGGATTATTCTTGTTGTTAGTTGTGATGACTGGTGGCAGAAAGCGATATCGTTTACGGCACCAGATGTGCTCGCTTTTATCGGATGCGAACTTCATCCCGGTCAACATCCAGATTGCTGGAGGATGGACTTTAAAACGGCCGGATCGATATTCCCACCTGTAAGAATCAAGACGACCTTCTTTCCCGATAAATCAGTCTGGTGGCTGTTGAGTAACGCCAAGGGTGCGGCCCCAGCTCCTTCAATTAAGAGGCCGGCATCATTGAGGAGCATAAAGACGGCTTCCTGGATCTGCAGGTCGCTGACACAAAAAACCTGATCCGTGTGTATTCGGGCAAGGTCAAACACCAGCTGTCCGGTACTGCGGGTAACAAGCTTGTCGGCAATGCTGTGGGGGTTTTCCACTTCCACCAGGTGGCCGGCTTCAAATGATCGGTACATAGCGTTCGCTGTCTCCGGTTCTACCCCGAATATTTTACAGCCCGGAGTGGTGGATTTGATGGCCAGGGATACGCCGGCCAGCAAGCCGCCGCCCCCCACCGGGCAAATTACTGCATTGACATCGGGCAGATTCTCCATGATTTCCAAGGCGATGGTCCCTTGTCCAGCAATGATATACGGGTCATTGAATGAATCGATGAGGAGGGCGCCGGTCTGGGCGGATATGTCTTTGGCACGGCGGGAGGCATCATCGTAGACTTGACCGCTGACTTCCACAGTCGCTCCGTAACTGGCCACAATGTGCTGCAGATTTTTTGGTGCCCGTTCCGTCATCACGATGGTCGCCGGGATCCCATTGGCACGAGCGGCATATGCAACACCCAGGGCGTGACTGCCGCCGGATGCGGCCACCACACCGTGGGCCTGGCATTCCGGGAGGCGGGATACGATAAAGTTGGTGGCACCCCGGACTTTAAATGAGCGTAGCTCCCGGAAGTTTTCCAGTTTGAGATACACATCGCACCCTAGCATCTGGCTGAGTCGCAGGGAATGCTCCAATGGCGTGGGTTTAACATACGGGAAAATATTGTTTCTGGCTTTGACCACATCCAAAAAAGTGACCATGATTTCACCTCTCTCGAATTATTGGAAAATTTCTAATAATTCAGACATATTTATTGACAAAGCTTTAAAACCAGTATACAATCGTCCTGACGTCTAAACAAGGATACGGAAAATAAATAGGTGCAGGGTTTGGCAGTACCGCATGCTTCGGGTTTTCTCGGATCGTGGGTGATCAACCCGGTACGGGGAGCGATAATACCAGTCCGGTGAAGAAACCGGGCTTTGCTGTCTCCGATTACATTGTTTGACGGGTATTTTCGTCAGGGCAGAGAAAATCCCTGCCGGCAGCCGAAAGTGAAGAGTGAAAATATACCCGCCAGCGCACGATCCCAGAAATATTTGCAGGATTTGGTGAATATGTTGAATTTATTTAAATTGGCAGAAGGATATGACTTTTTCTGGTAGAAGTATTTACTGCTTCAAATACCTGCTGTCACTGGTTTTGTGGAGACGATGGTTGAAAAGCAAGTTTTTCCCAAGAAAGTGGGGTACACGGTATGACGGTGATTGCCTTTCTGTTCGGTCTGGTGACGGGATCATTCTTGAATGTATGTATATACCGTATACCGGCTGGAGAGTCCATCGTTTATCCACCGTCCCATTGTCCTCGCTGCAACACCCGGCTTTCGGCTCTGGACTTGGTTCCCATTGTCAGCTGGTTGCGGCTGGGCGGGAAGTGCGCTTACTGCGGCGGTCCCATTTCGGCACGTTACCCGGCAGTGGAACTTCTAACGGGCGTGCTGTTTGCCGTCGCCTGGGTCAATACTGGTACCGCGGCTGGTTTCATCAAAATCGCTGTCTTGTTCAGCCTCATCGTGGTGGTGGCCTTTATTGACCTGGATCATCAGATCATTCCGGATGGGTTAGTCCTGACGATTTTTCTGTGGGGATTGTTTTGGCAGATCGTTGCGCCGCCGGTTCTGTGGTGGCAGGCTCTGGCTGGGGGGCTTTTGGGTGGCGGTATCCTGTTGGTGGCGGCTGTGTTAAGCAAGGGTGGCATGGGGGGCGGAGATATCAAACTTCTGGCGGCTGCAGGTTTTATCCTGGGACCGGCCATGACGGCGATTGCTCTGTTTATCAGTGTCCTTGCCGGATCAGTGGTTGGTGTTACGCTGATTGCCACCGGGATTCGCAAACGAAAAGATTTTATCCCTTTTGGACCCTTTTTATCCCTGGGGATCATGATGGCGATTCTTTGGGGTCATCGGATTTTACAAATTTATCTTGGATGGATCGGGTGGTGATCGTATCGAACATATGAAAACACAGATGAACGGGCATGTCAGTGAGATGAGATCAACAGGTCGAATTTTGCAGCTTTTCATGGAAAGGAGTGTTGGTGTTGGCGGATATTAAGGGCAGTGAACACAAAAGCAAGAAGCTACCGTTTCTGAATCATAAACTGAAGATCGCTGCCGCTGTGGCCGGTGTTCTGGTTTTGGCATTAGTGGCCGGGTTTGCGATGGGTATGATCGGGGGAAAAGCGCCGGTTGACAATAACAGTATGGCCATTGCAGAAGCCAGCGGTAGCAACGAGAATACCACCGTCCTCCCGCAGACAGTCCGAACCTATCAGGATCCCTTTGAGAGCAGCGGAGCAGATCCCTTCTCAGGACCCATGAAGCTGGTCGGGTTGGTATTAAGCGGTGACGGCAATCATCTCTGCATCATTGAAGCCGGTGGTACAGCGTATGTGCTAAAACGCGGCGAACGAATCGCAGATTACTGGAAAGTCATCAGCATCGCGGAAAAATCGGTTGATCTTCAATACGAGGACAATGACATGACTTTACAGCTGGCGGACCGATAGGTCCACGGCCAATACAGGATAGAGGTGGTAAATGATGGTCCAACGAGTCAAAGGATCGAAGAGAGCATGGCTGATTGGCCTCATGATCATTATACTCTCTCTCCAGAGCCTGGTTCTCTTGAGTTCCGCGTTTGCTGAGGGAGACTATATCATTCATAAGGTCCAGTATGGCGAATACCTCTCGACCATAGCCAAGAAATACAATGTCACAAAAGAAGCCATTGTGGCGGCTAATAATCTGTCTAATGCCAATGTGATTGTTGCCGGACAGGAATTGAAGATCCCCACCAATGGCGAAGTGAACGCACTGGATGCCACTGATGATGACGACTGGGGCAAAGGCGGAGAGCCTGTTAATCCTTGTCCTCCGGGACTTGCCACCGGCAATATCAGTATTGATGTCGTCAATGCGGATATACGAGATGTGTTGACGGCTATTTCCATGAAATTGTGTGTTCAGATTCTGTATATTGATGAACCCATTCGGGTAACCTTCAAAATCGAAAATGTTTCACCTATACGGGCATTGGAACTCTTTGTTCAGACTTACTCTTTGAGTTACATCAAGGACGGTAATCTGATCATTGTGGGCAAACTGGAACGGCTACAAACGGACTTTTACAAACAAATGGTCATTACCCGCTTTAATTTACAATACATCACGGCGGACACCTTGAAGGGTATTATTTCCAGTCTGGGGATACCGCTGCAGCAAATATCCATGACAGCGAACCCGCAGATCCTCTGGATCCAGGGGACCCCGCAAGCGGTTTATAAAGTGGCCATGTTGGTGGATGAAGTGGATATCCCGGGTCAGCAGGCAACATTGGTGTCTCATACTTTGCAGAATGTATCAGCCCAATATGCTTCCGATCGACTGGTTCAGTTTGGATTCCAGGGCATTCAGATCATCACTTTGAATTACCCCGAATTCAGTAAAAACCTGGTCATCGTGGTGCCGGCCAATCTGGCTGCACCGGTGAAAGCCGCTTTGGAAAGTATCGATTCCAGTGCCACATCGGCGACTGCGATTCGGATGCCGCTAGCTCAGGGTGAAGAAGCTGATTTAACCGTTCTCATGAGTCGGTTGAACTATGCATTTAGTAATAAGTTTGCGTCCAAGATGGTGATCATTGATGGATATCTTTGGGTGGAGGAAACTCCGGACAATATCAAAGTAATCGCGGATATGCTCGAGTTGATCCAGTCTGTGGGCGGTGTATAATTACCTGATGTTGTTTGCACAGGGAGATGATGACTTTGAGTGATACCAGCATCATGCAGGGAAAATCAGCGTATCCGGTGACCATGGATGCAATGTTGCGGCAGATTGTGGAGAATAAGGCGTCAGACTTGCATTTGACAGCCGGCTCAGCACCCATGGCTCGAATTTATGGGGAACTGGTGGCATTGGATTATCCCCGGTTATCCACAGAAAATGTGGAAGATCTATTACGTCAAATTGTCAAAGACTATCATATGCAAAAATTAAAAGATGAGTGGGAGTTGGATTTCTCCCATTCGATACCGGGAATTTCCCGGTATCGCGGCAATGTCATGTATCAGCGGAACAGTCTATCTGCGGCATTGCGGGCCATCCCCTATGAGATTCCCAAACTGGAATCATTGGGGTTGCCGGCGGATATTCGTAAACTCTGTTTTTTAAGTCGCGGATTGATCCTGGTGACAGGACCCACGGGTAGTGGCAAGTCGACGACCATGGCGGCTATGATTAACGTCATTAATGAAGAACGAAATGTCAACATTGTCACCGTGGAAGATCCCATCGAATTTATGCACAGCAACAAAAAATCCACGATTCGACAGCGGGAAGTGGGTGTGGATACCCAGTCATTTGGGAATGCCTTGCGGCATGTTCTGCGACACGACCCGGATGTTATTCTAATCGGGGAGATGCGGGATCTGGAGAGTATCCATATCGCTCTGACGGCAGCTGAGACCGGGCATCTGGTCATCTCTACTTTGCATACCCAAACGGCCCCTTTGACCATCCACCGGGTGGTGGATGTGTTCGCAGAACACCAGCGTGAGCAGGTACGGCAGCAATTGGCAGACTCCCTCCGAGGTGTCATTTCCCAGCAGATCCTTCCCAATGTGGAGGGGAATGGTCGGGTGGTGGCGGTGGAGTATATGAATGAGTCAGCGGCAGTCCGGAATCTGATTCGGGAAGGTCAGGTCCATCAGTTGTATACGGCAATCCAGACCGGACAGAATCAAGGCATGCAGACTATGGATATGGCATTGGCCCGATTATGCCTGGCCGGGAAGATATCTAGAGAAGTTGCATTTGAACGATGTGTGGACCGGGTCGAATTCCAGCGACTGCTGGAGCGCCAGAATTTCGGTGAATCGCCCCGGAGTGGCGGATACGGTTCGTATTAATCTGTTTTGCACCAGGCTTCGGGAGGTGAACCCGCTTGGCACTCTTTGCGTACGAGGTTATGAATCGAGCCGGTGAAATCGTCACCGGGAATGTAGAAGCCAATATGGAAGCAGAGGCCGTTGATAAGCTTCGGGGAATGGGTTTTCGGGTCGTGCAGCTTCGGGAAGTACGAGGCTCCACTTTCAGTACCCTTTTTCAAATGAGGCAAGGTGTCGGCATCGGGGAGTTATCATTGTTCAGCCGCCAGTTGGCAGCCATGCTAGATGCAGGTGTGCCCCTAACTCGGGCATTGAACACTTTAAGTGAGCAAATCACCAATAAAATGATGTCCAAAGCGGTCAGCCAAATAGCCAACAGTGTAGAAGGCGGGATGAGTCTGACCGAATCCATCCGCGCACATCCAAAAATCTTTAATGATTTGTATGTGGGGATGATTAAAGCTGGGGAAGTGGGGGGTACGTTAGGTTCAACCCTGAACCGGCTGTCGGATCAGTTGCAAAAAGATAAGGCACTACGGGATAATATCAAAGCGGCAACATTTTATCCATCGGTGGTCATGGGGTTTGCGGTGATTTTGCTGACCGCCATGCTGTTCTTTATGGTGCCGGTCTTCATGGGATTCTTCCCTGAGGGCGCAAAACTGCCGTTTTTAACCCAGGTTATCGTTAACTGGTCCAATTCGTTACGGAATTACTGGTATATTCATTTGAGCATCATCGTTGTTGTGGTCATAGGGATTCGTGCCTTCTTACGAAGTCCCACTGGAAAACGGCGCTGGGATATGATTAAATTTGATATTCCGGTATTTGGGCCGTTGATTCATAAGGCGACCATCGCCCGATTTTCCCGAACCTTTGCCACTTTGATCTCTGGGGGGATACCGGTAATGCAGGCATTGGATGCATCCGGCTCTACATCAGGGAGCATCAAGGTACAGGATGCCATCAAAGTGGTATCCGAAAAGATCCATGATGGCAAGAACATTTCGATACCGCTGCGGGAGAGTGAGATATTTCCGCCTATGGTGGTACAAATGGTCGCCATTGGTGAAGAGACTGGTGCATTACCCAGTCTGCTGAACAAGATTGCTGAATTCTATGAAGATGAAGTAGCCACGATCACCAAAGGGCTTTCGGCATTGCTGGAACCGATCTTGTTGGTGGTGGTGGGTGTTGTGGTGGGGATCATGCTGGTATCCTTGTATCTGCCGATCTTCAGTGCGGTTACACAGATCGGGCAGTAACCAGCCAAAAATGGATGTGATAAAGATGACCAACGAGCAAAAGACGGTCAAAAATCCTGAATTGGAATTAGCGGTGCTGGCATATAAAGCCTGTCCTTCGGAAGAGAATCTGGAAAATGTCTTCTCCCATGCGACACGACTGGTGCATTATTTTGTGCATCAATATGCCTTCGGTTACGACTGTGATGATCTGGTTCAGGCCGGGTATGAAGGATTATTAAAGGCGTTGGAACGATTTGACCCGAACCGGGGCGTCTTGTTTTCTACATACGCAGCCCACTGTATTCTCGGGGGGATCCGTCATGAAATTCGGAAGGAAAAAGCATTTTACCGGCCTCCCTGGATGATTGATTTACAACATCGGGTGTTAAAAATCACAGATGACATGATTCGCAAAAGTGGAGAAGCCCCAACTTTAGCCGAAGTAGCCAAAGCTGCAAACATCAAGGAGGAAGGTTTAGCCTTCGTCATGCAAGCTGGGAGGATCCCCCTGGATGATCTGGACCAGGCGCTGGTGCGCAACCAACGATATGTGAGTTTTCAGTTACCCATCGAAGACAAGATTACCCTGCATCAGGCGATGGCAAGGTTGAACCGACTGCAGCAGCGAGTTTTGTACCTGATTTTCTATCAGGACTATACCCAGCAGCAGGTAGCAGATGATCTGGGTATATCTCAGCGGCAGGTTTCCCGGGTATTGGGGAAAAGCCTGCGCATTTTGGGCGAACAGTGTTCATAGGGAATTGTGATATGGGTCATGGTATCAGGCGAGTAAAAAGCCTGCAGTAAAGGAGCTGAGGATCGATGGCTTTATTTGGGAAGAAGGCGGTTGTGGGGTTGGAGATGGACAGCCGCGAGATCCGGGCAGTGGAAATGACAGGTGAGACAGGCACTCCGCGGGTGATTGCCTGGGGTAAGATTCCCCTGCCGGAAGGCAGTGTCACAGACGGGCAGATCGTGGATCCGGAACAAGTAAAAAATGCTCTGGCTGAATTAAAAAAGGCGAGCGGTATCGCCAGTTCTGATGTATTGTTAGGTGTATCCAATCAAGGGGTTCTGGTCCGGTTTGCCAATTTCCCGAAAGTGGATGAAGCAAAACAGGATCAGATGATCCGGATGCAAGCCCAGGATTTTTTGCCGTTGCCGCTCAGTAGTGCGGTTTTGGATTATGCCATTATCAGTAAAGATGAAGCAGAGCAATTGGAAGTGCTTCTGGTTGCAGCTCGAAAAGAAATGATCGGTCTTTTTGTCAGCACATTTTCTGCAACAGGATGGAAATTGAAAGATATTGATGTATCCACACTGGTCCTGTCCCGGGTATTACCACCGAAGGCCTTTCGTGAGACCGTTGCGGTGGTGGATATGGCATACGGGCAAACCGGATTTATGATCAATGCAGAAGGAAATCCCCGGCTGGTACGTCTGTTGCCGGTGCAGTTCAAGGATATTGCAAAAGTTAAGAATTGTGAAATTGCTGATATCCTGGAGTGCACATATACGGGGGATGAAGAATTGAAACCCTGGTTGGACAGCTTGACCAACGAATTGCGTTCATCTATCAACTATTTCCATGGCATGCAATCTGCTTATAAAGTGGGGCGTGTGTATTTGAGTGGGCGAGGATCACGACTGCGGGGTTTAGCGGATAGTCTCAGTATGGCCATTGGTATGCCGGTGGAATTGATAGATCCCATAGAAAACGCGGGTATTGCCAGTCATTTTGAAGACGCGATCGTACAGGAAGCGGCAGATTATTCCGTCTGTATGAGCCTGGCACTGCGCGGTCTGGAGGGGTGAAAATGATCAGAATCAGTTTATTACCGCCTGAACTAAAAAAGAGACAGCAAACACTGATGGTCCGTGACAACTATGTAAAGATCGGTGTTGCAGTGGTTGCCGTGTTTGCAGCGGTGTTTCTGCTTATGCTGGCATTGACTATGAACACGAATCGTGAGCTTCAGACCCTTAAAACGCAGCGTCAGAATCTGGAGCTGCAAATCGCAGCATTGAGAGAATACGAGGTGATGGAAGCCACCATCAAACAGTTGGATGCTTTGGGGAAACAAGCCATGGGTACCCTTCCCAACTGGAGTTCAATTCTTGCGGATGTTAGCATGAATCTACCGGCTGAGATTTGGTTGACTGATTTTACAGCAACGCAAGTAGGGGATGTTAGGGAAATCACTGCAAGAGGGCTTTCTCCTAATCATCAGTTGGTGGCGGCTTGGGTGGAATCGTTGAAAAAGTGGGATAAGATTGAGAATATCAGAACTCAATTCTCAGCTGAAACGGTGATTGATAACCGGGTTCTATACCAGTTTGAAGTCAAGGCGGTCGCAAAACCAGAACCAGAACGATCACCTCTAGATCAGGGAGGTGTCTAGAATGAATGAACGGCGAGGTCTAAATTTAAGAGAAGTGCTGATTGCTGTTGGAATCGTCATTTTGATCGGTTTGATGGGGTTGGCAGTTTATAGCCAGTATGGCAAGCTGCAAGATGCTCGGGCTGCGGTGGCGGCTGAAAAGCAAGCAATTGCTGCTGCGCAGGCAAAACTGGCGCATCTACAGGCTTTAAAGGCCAATGAGGTAGAACTGCGAGCACAGTTGGCTTATATGGAGAAACTGATACCATCAGAACCAGCAGAAGATCAACTGTTGATTTATTTGCAAAGTGCAGCCAAATTTGCCGGTATTCGTTTGGTTCAGGTGCGATTTCAGAGTCGAGTCGTTACAGAAAAGTATGTTGAAATGCCATTGACCCTCACTTTTGAAGGTCGTTATACCGAGCTATTATCTTTATTGAATACTCTGCGAAACGGGAGCAGGCTCATCAATGTGGAGAATGTTCGTATCGGACAAGGGACTGACTTATTTCCACAGATTCGGGTTGAGATCACGGGGCGCGCCTTTTTCCTGCAATCACAATAACCCATCAGCGAGGTGCTTCCCATGGAGGAATTCGGCAATTTAAGTGCAGGACCCGGAAGTTTGTTAGGTAAGTATCTGCTGGATAGCGGCGATATCTCTAGAGAGCAGCTGGAATCTGCCCTTCAAAGGCATCGGGAGAGTAAAAACGCCCGGGGTTTATTAGGGCAGATTCTGGTGGACCTCGGGTTTACCAGTGAAGAAGCGGTGACCCGGGCCTTGGCACGTCAGGCGGGAGTCGAGTATGTTAACCTTGAACATTATCCTACGGATGATCTGGCTCAATCATTGATCGAACCGGAGACTGCCCGGCGGTACCAGGCATTTCCCCTTGCCTTTGAGAATGGCCGTTTGGTGGTGGCAATGGCCCATCCGACGGATATCATTGCCATTGACGATATGCGCATCATGACCGGGTATGATATCAAACCGGTTATATCTATTGACAGCGATTTTCAGGCAGCACTACAGTCATTTTTAAACCGGACACGCAGCGTCGATAGTGCAGACCAATCCGATGAGGAAGGGCAGTATGTTTCTACAGATGAAGCTGCAGAAAGACCGGCAGTGCAATTGGCCAATGTGATTTTCAATCAGGCGGTTGCAGCTGGAGCCAGTGATATCCATATCGAGGCGCAAGAGAAAAACATGCGGATCCGGCTTCGTATCGATGGTGTGTTGCATCAAGTGATGACACCGCCACGGCGTCTGCATCCATCACTGATTTCCCGGATTAAAGTCTTGGCGAATATGGACATTGCTGAGCGCAGGATTCCCCAGGATGGTCGTGTCACCATGCGAGTGGAGGATAAGACCATCGATGTCCGTGTAGCTTCTTTGCCGTCTGCGTACGGCGAGAAAATGACCTTGCGATTGCTGGATCGCTATGCCAGCTTGATTACTTTGACACAGTTAGGGCTGCCTGCTTCGCAATTGGATAAACTTGAGAAATTGCTTCATTTGCCCTATGGGTTTATTCTGGTCACCGGTCCCACTGGGAGCGGGAAAACCACATCCTTATATGCATCTCTCGCGGAATTAAATTCAGTTGAGAAACACATTATTACCGTGGAAGACCCCATTGAATATCGTATGGATGGAATCAATCAGG
Organism: uncultured Candidatus Sumerlaeota bacterium; assembly: GCA_964600665.1. Lineage (GTDB taxonomy): Bacteria > Bacillota > SLNR01 > SLNR01 > SLNR01 > CAZRKC01. The sequence goes on along the minus strand of CAZRKC010000006.1, from coordinate 5,815 downwards.
TACAAGTGAATCCAAAAGCAGGACTGACATTTGCGTCGGGTTTGCGTTCCATCCTGAGAAACGATCCGGATATTATCATGATTGGTGAGATTCGTGACCATGAGACTGCGCGGATTGCGGTGGAATCTTCCTTGACGGGTCATTTGGTGCTGTCAACATTGCATACCAATGATGCATCCGGAGCGATATCGCGTTTGGGGGATATGGGGATTGAGCCGTATCTGACGGCGTCATCATTGGTGGGGGTATTGGCTCAGCGATTAGTGCGATTGCTTTGTAAGAACTGTCGGGAAAAATATGTGTTAAGTCGGGAAGAAATTTTAGCCAGCGTGCCTGATTTTCCGTTAAATGAAGGGGAAGATAAGGTGACATTGTATCGACCAGGTGGTTGTATCCAGTGCAGCAAGACCGGTTATCGAGGTCGTAAAGGGGTTTATGAGCTACTGGTCAATTCGGACCAGATTCAGAGGCTGACGCTCCAAAGGCAGTCTGCTGCTGTGATTAAGGAAGCAGCTATCTCTGAAGGAATGGTAACCCTTCGTATCGACGGATTGATGAAAGTGAAAGATGGATTGACCTCTTTGGAGGAAATCATGAGGGTGATCGTATAGTGCGCAGAAGATAAAAATTTTATCGAAGGAAAAGTGCAATCGATTTACCTTTATGGTGTAAATGAGAAGTGTTTGATAATATTCAAAATTTTCGAAGAAAAGAAGGAATTTGCAAAAACGTGTAGAATCATCGTATTCGTAACTTATTCGAAAAGGCAAATCATATGAAAATATGAGACGCAAAGCCAACGGGCCTAAAGTCAAATCCGACTAAGGCGGCCGGGTTGCCGAAAGAGGAAATACAGAACGCAGTCATTTGTGCGATTCAACTCTTTTAGCAATCTAAGAGAGTTTTTTGTTTTTGTATGATGAATCTTTAAGGGGGGATGTCTAAGAAGTCCGATGATTGGGTATAACAGAAATGCGAAGTGACAATAAACAATAAGGAGGAAATATTATGTACAGATTTCTGAAAAAGAATAGCAAAGGGTTCACATTAGTTGAATTGATGGTTGTTGTGGTTATCATTGGTATTTTAGTAGCAATTGCAATTCCGATTTACGGAGCGGTAAGAACTAATGCTGCTAATAGGGCACATGATTCTAATATCAGGATAATTAAGGGTGCAGTTTTGATGTGGCAGGCTGAGAATGATTCAACTGCAATTCCAACGCAAGCTAATCTTGTTCCGACGTACATTGAAGTCTGGCCTACATTCCCCAATGATACAGATGGCGGTAGAGCTGCGACTGACTACACGGATCTTGTTACCGCCCCATAAGCACTTAATTAGCATTTGATTTCCTGAATTAAAGACGGGGTCGGTTATATTAACCGACCCCGTCTTTAAGATAATAAGCTATTGCTACATTATGATTTATGTGTCTATTCATAATCGATAAACTAATGCACTTATGGTTTTCTTAAGTTAAGTCCGAATCAGTGTGTAAATTCCTCGGTAGTTCGGCTGAGCATTCTTCAAAGATACAATCATTTTATGCCTCGACGACTTCGAAGCACTGTCATTCACAATAATGCTGCCATTACTGCCCGTATCCATGCCGGCAGAGTCTCTCTCAAGAAGACCCTGGAATAAAATGCGGTTCATGCTACATGTGGCCTTCCTAGACAGCTATTGAATCATAGTAGACATCCATCTTCATAGGGCTCTGCTCCCAGCTGCTCGGAGGACTGTGCGAGCAAGACCTGATTGAGAATCGCCTTCAGTATCTTGGAGAATGCATCGTCCCGATTCCCTTTTGTAAAAAGTCCGTGAAAAAGTTAAGTATCGAGTGCAATATCTAATTGAGCCATTATGTTCATCTCCTCAGTTAGGTGTTGGGTGGTACTAATATTCTAACCGAGGACGAGCATTTTGGCCCGCTTTTATATGCTCTTTCTTTTTACACCATTATACGGACTTAATCAGTCAAGTCAAGTCCGAATTAGTGGGTAAATTCCTCGGCAAATATTTTACGATATGAGATCAGTTAGATATCAATCTTCGGATAGTCAAAAATGAGTTTTCGGAACACTTAAGCTGGATGTGTTGTTCACTGTCAAAATTGCCTGGGATTTGTTCTGGAAATAATTTCTAGACCCCAGAAATTGCATCGAAGATAAAGGAAATAGCCTTGAGGCTAGTTCAACGCACAAAAGATTGCTAAGCACCATCTTGTGAATGCGAGTTTTATCATGCCTTAATGAAATGCTTCACCAGAGGATATGAGGATTATCAAGTAGTTAACATCATTTGCTGAAGTTTTTCTCGAAGGGGTGATCCTATGTCAAAATCAAATAGTCCAATGAACTGTAATGGCTTCACTTTAATTGAACTATTGACTGTACTAATAATCATTGGTATTTTAATAGCGATTGCAATTCCGATATACGGAGCTGTAAGAACTAATGCTGCTAATAGGGCGCATGACTCTAATATCAGGATAATTAAGGGTGCAGTGTTAATATGGCAAGCTGAGAATGACTCAACTGCAATTCCAACGCAATCTGATCTTGTTCCGGCGTACATTGAAGTCTGGCCTGCATTCCCAAATGATACAAATGGGGGTAGAGCGGCGACTGACTACTCGGATCTTGTCAACTAATTACTTTGTCATTCTGGAGATGCTTCAACGACGGAGGCTTTCCTGTAATGAGTGTATATGCCTTTGAGAATGGATAACCTTTTTCATGGTAGATGGATCACTTCAAAGCAAAATGAATCATAAAACAGAGGTTGTAAGACGAACAGTTCACCGAGAAGGGATAATTAACGGTGACAGTTTGATTGTGAAGTAAAAGATACAATAATGCTAAGTGTGCTGGATTGACGATTATTCCGCGGGGGGATATCAGATATTCATATCCAAGACATTTATGGTAATTAATTGGTTTGCGCAATATTAGGGTCACTCTGACGAAATAGCAAAATGTGCCTGAATTACATTATTAGTTGTTCTGGATATGTGTTTAAAAGAGATTACCGTTGAATTTAGGATTTCTTGAAATAGAATACTAGAATACTGTAGTGCTGATTTTTCGGAGTTGTCGTTTTTCTACAAATCAATGGCTTGAATCAGATGGGGTGTTCGTGAAGATTAGCAAAGATCAACGGTTTCTTCTAGTTACATTGGTTACATAAGAACTTAGGTAGATGAAAAATCGGAGCATATAAAGCGAATCTTCGATCAATAGATTGCGTAATACAACAATGGTGAGTAGTATGTTCATTTCGTGCAGGGATTCTTGATCTATAAATGGCATAAAAAGTGCAACAATACAGCCTCTTGCTTGCCCCGCAACTGGAAATGGTACACATTTCTTTAATGCACTAACAGGGTCTGTTGAGCACAATAATGTGCATCTTCTTCAAGTGTCTGACTTGGATTCCGTTACTATTTTATTTATACTCTATTCATTAATTAGTAAGTAATGCTATCTAATTTTACGTCATTTATCTCCTATATAATGGCTTCTTCTCTTAATTCTTAGCTGAAACTTTGTAAGAACTGTACATAAATGCTAAACAAACAAACTATCAGTATAAGAATTTTTTTCTACTTCGGTCACTCCTTTTCATGTTCACTGCTTTATTGTCGTCGATAGTCTCTTCAATAATTGATGTTTCCATTGGTATCAAAGAGAGTAGTCAACTCATGGGTTTAATTATTGATATGGCATGTTTAGTCAAGTTGGAATTACTACTTGCCCCTCAACAATAATCATAATTTGAGTTCGTGCAACAATGTGGTGGAACAGCTTTTTTAGGATATTTATGGGTAGCATGAATCTCTTATTAATCGTTAATAGATTTCTTCATATTTCTATTTGAATTCTTACATGAAATTGGTCGTTTGGTATTAGCTAATGATGTTCAATCCGAGTATTGGGTTGTAAAATTTTGGTTTATGCAATTGAGGGTGTTAATAGATGCAACGCAAGTCGCTTTTCAGTCATGACTGCATGAATGATATAGGTCAGCTTTCTGGCGACTGCACCAACGGCCACGCTGTGTGATGCTTCCCACGTGCTTTAAGCTTCTGGTAATAGGCAGAAGGGCAGAATCATGGCAGGAGGCAACGGTAGCAGCTTTAAAGAGTGCGCGCCTTAGGTAAGGAGATCCACGTTTAGATATATGCATTTGGGATCCCTCAAAATCACCTGACTGCTTGACAGAAGCATCCAGGCCGGCATAGGCCACCAGTTTTGATGGGGATGAGAACCTTGTAACATCACCTATTTCGCTGACGATGACGACCCCCAACACGGAACCGACACCAGGAATGGTGGTTATATAGGAAGCTGATCGTTCCATGTAGTCAGCAATTTGGCTATCTATATCAGCAACCTGACCTTCAATAAACTCTATTTGTTTTAGGATCTGCTTTAGCTGAAAAGCAAAGGCATCTGCCACAATTGTAATACCTAGAGAGGTGCTGGCAATAACTTTTTATTCTTCGGCCTTTGGCTTGCTACTCTACTGACCTCCGCTAGCAAGTTACTCAACCTGGTGGTGCTGATCTGGCTCAATTCCTCAGGAGTGGTGTAATTAATAAGGATTTCTAGAGCTGTTACACCAAAGGTGTCAGAAAAAGCGAAGCAAATTCAGGGAAAATCTGATCCAGTTGAGCAATGGCTTTTCGTTTTAAATCGGAACAGGAATCCACCTCATAAGCTCTGAAACGGCATAACTGTCGCAAAGCCACCATCTCTCCGTCAGCAACCGGAGATTCCTGGTATGCGCCCAGCATGAGGACCTTAGCAATAATTTGAGAATCAATGCTGTCGTTTTTGACTTTACGAACCAGCATATTCCGATAACCATCGGTCACGATCGGGTTAATCACCTTGATATCAAAATCATAGTCAATGAGAAACGAATAGAAAGCAAGCCAGCAATGCTCGGTTGCTTCCATTCCAACCATGCAGTCTGCGACAGGTATACCATGTTTCTCTAGCTCTTTGAGAGAATGTGCAGCTCCAGCCGGTGTATTGGGTACATTGGGAAGAGCAAACAATACATCACCGTTGTTATCCAAAACGGGAATATCGTGCTTGCTTTTGGCTACGTCGATGCCTACAAAAAACATGATCGTACCAAACCTTTCAATGCCGTTACAGATCGAGGTTTTCCACATGATTTTACGGGAACACAACCTTCTTAGATTTACGGGGCCAAACCCCAGCCAGCTCATTCGTGCACCACCCGTAAAGATGAGGCGTAAGTCATTCTTACGAAGCTAAGCTTCAAGGTGAGCTACTACGTTCTCAATCTGTACGAGTTCATTACCCCACATGTCATGCGGGATGAAAAGTAAACCGTAGTTGGAGTGCCATGTTTCCAACTAACTCTATTATACTAGGAGGATTGCGTAAGTAAATGTGGTCTTGATCAGTGAAACCCTCAAATTGCATTAGCAACACATTGAACATTGCAGTACATGTTCCTTAGCTAAAAGAAAGTTGGATTGCATGAATAGTCCGTACAAGGACAGAATGCGAGACACAACCGAAAGACAATCCACCCGATTGGGTAAGACACCCACATGGATAGCGAAAGCTGGGAAATCATCTACAATCGGTAAAGGAAAAGGATAGATTGAAGAGCAAATTGGACTGATTGCATCAAAAGGGATATTTTTGGAGTCGTTCCCTATCGTTCCATTTCTTCATTTATTCAATCAGAGATCTCGCTTTGTTCAATACATGCTAATGCTTTTGATTCATTGCTTTTACGAGGTAGTGAAGGCCGACTTTGACGGTTG
>CAZRKC010000005.1:0-103428 GCA_964600665.1 uncultured Candidatus Sumerlaeota bacterium | reverse complement strand
GTGGAGAGATGGCCGAGTAGGTCGAAGGCGATCGCCTGCTAAGCGATTATACGGGCAAAAACCTGTATCGAGGGTTCGAATCCCTCTCTCTCCGCCATATAAACCACGCGCCCGTAGCTCAGTTGGATAGAGTAACAGACTACGAATCTGGAGGTCGCAGGTTCGAATCCTGCCGGGCGCGCCATTATTGCCCCCGTAGCTCAGTGGACAGAGCGAGGGCGTCCTAAGCCCTGCGTCGGGAGTTCGATTCTCTCCGGGGGCGCCATTGACTGTCAGGCACGAGGTGAATAGATTGGTGATGGACGATTTTTTTATGCGGGAGGCGCTCAGCGAGGCCCACAAAGCCGAAGTCCTCGACGAAGTTCCGATCGGTGCGGTCATCGTTCTGAATGATCAAATTATCGGTCGTGGGCATAATCTCCGAGAGACAGAAAAAGACCCGACTGCCCATGCAGAAATGGTTGCAATACGGCAGGCAGCAAAGCACATTGGCGCATGGCGATTAACTGATGCCACCATTTATGTGACGATTGAACCTTGCAGTATGTGCGCAGGCGCATTAGTTTTGGCGAGGTTGAAACGACTTGTATTTGGAGCACCAGACGAGAAGGCAGGAGCTGCAGGTTCTATTTTGAATATTGTCGCCCACGAATCACTCAATCATCAGCTGGAAGTGACAAGTGGGGTATTAGAATCTGAGTGCCGGAAGGTTATTCATGACTTCTTCCAAAAAAAACGTAACGAGAGCCCGGAGAGATGGCTGAGGGGTTGAAAGCGCTCGCCTCGAAAGCGAGTAGGTGGGTGAAGAGCTTGCCTCGTGGGTTCAAATCCCACTCTCTCCGCCACACAGCTTAAATATAGTTGAAAACAACATTGAAAACATGATTGCGGAGAGATGCTCGAGAGGCTGAAGAGGCACGCCTGGAAAGCGTGTGTGCGGGAAACTGTACCGAGGGTTCGAATCCCTCTCTCTCCGCCATAATTTATCATCATCTTGGTCGTGCTAGATGGGGAGTTAGCGGTGCCCTGTACCTGCAATCCGCTATAGCAGGGTTGAACGCCTGTCATGCGGCCTGTCCTTTTAGGGTCCGGCTTGAGTAAGTGGCGACGACGATCGGGTCCTGCGCAATGAAAACTTATGAACCCCGTCAGGCCCGGAAGGGAGCAGCGGTAAATAGGCAATTTCATGTGCCGTGGGTATGCCTGGTTTGAGCTAACTGCTGAAGTAACGCCTGGAAGGGTATGTCAAAGGCAGGGCACGGCCAATATTTGTTAAGAAAAGATGGCGCAGCCATCTTTTCTTATGCCCATCGCAGGGAAACACACAGATAGTACAGAATCTATGGACAAAGCATATAGCAAGTGAGGTGTAAGTATGAGTTACCAGGCGTTTTACCGTGAATGGCGTCCCCAGCTATTTCAAGATGTGGTGGGACAGTCCCATATCGTCAGGACGCTTCAAAATGCGCTGGCCTCAGGAAAAACTGCCCATGCGTATCTCTTCAGCGGTCCTAGAGGAACGGGAAAAACAAGTATAGCAAAGCTTTTCGCAAAGACGATTAACTGTCTAAACGGTCCTGCCTCAGAACCATGCAATGTATGCATTAATTGTGTGCGCATCATGGATGGGGTTCTCATTGATGTGCTGGAGATTGATGCAGCTTCCAATCGAGGGATTGACGAAATCAGAGATTTGAAAGACAAAGTGAGATATCTGCCAGCAGAAGGGAAATATAAAGTATACATTATCGATGAAGTACATATGCTGACAACAGAGGCGTTTAATGCATTGCTTAAGACGCTGGAAGAACCGCCGGCACATGTCATATTCTTACTTGCTACAACAGAACCGCACAAATTACCTGCGACGATTCTGTCACGGTGTCAGCGATTCAATTTTCACCGTCTGTCAACACGTGAAATCACGCAACGATTGCGTCAGGTAGCCGAGTCTCATCAGATCAGCGCAAGCGACAGTGCGCTGATGGTGATTGCACGGTATGCTGAAGGAGCGCTACGGGATGCTTTGGGTCTGCTAGAGCAGGCTGCTGCATATGGTGAAGGTACAATTTCAGAAAAAGATGTACTTGCGATTTTAGGAACGATTAGCGAAGATATTGCGATACTCATCGCAGAAGCGGTACGTAAGGAAGCAACTGGCGATATGCTGCAAATTATCAATGATGTGATTAGCAGCGGTAAAGACCCGAGGGAGTTTCTTCGATCGATTTGTCTGCATTTTCGCAGTCTGTTGCTGATCAAGACAACCTCCGAACCGGAAGAGATGCTTGGAATCTCCGAATTGGGGATTAGCCGGCTTCGGGAACAAAGCACGAAATATACAGAAAAGTCACTGATTCGAATCATCGAGCAACTCAACATGGCAGACAGTGATCTGCGCTGGGCTGTTCAGCCTCGAATTGCAGTCGAGATTGCACTTCTGAGGTTGATGAGTGTCAGTCGAAAGGTCAAAGCGGAAAGCATCGAAGAGCGGATGGAAGCATTAGAGGAAGAGTTTGCTCTATTGAAAGAAAAAAGTCGCGGAATCAAAGCGGTGGATCCGACCCCAGTAATAATCTGCGGCGATTCAGATGAGTCAGTCCAATATTTAGAGAAGGGGCAGACAGACATACCCATCGCCTCAGAAAACATCATGAGTCGCCCGCCGCAAGATATTAAAGGTGTCTGCAAGAATTGGCCTGATTTTATGGAGCGCGTTAAGAAAAAAAGTCGACCTCTTTATTCACTTTTGATGGAAGGTAAACCGATAAGTTTTGAGGCAGGGCAGTTAGTGCTGGAATTTAAATTTGCTGTTCATAAAGAGCAAGTCGAAAAAAGAGAGAATCGATTAACATTGGAGACCATGTTGAAAGAAGCGTGGGAGAGCCCGGTCCAAATTGTTGGTCGTCTGGCAGTCGAGGACACATCGGGTGCCGGGGGAGCCATCAGGAGTGAGCAGCATCAAGGTGGACAACAGGAAAGCGATGAAAAAGTTGAAGAGGTGCTGGATTTGTTTGGAGGACAACTTTTCGATTTATAAAGGAGGAAGTTGAATGGCTGGAGGATTTGGCGATATGCAAAAAATGATGAAGCAATTACAAAAAATGCAGGCGGATATGGCAAAAATGCAAGAAGAATTATCACAGCGGACCGTGGAAGCAACTTCAGGCGGGGGTGTTGTGAGAGTCGTTGCTAATGGGCAGCATGAAGTGAAGGAAATCAAAATCGATGTCACGGTAATCGACCCGAACGAACCGGAACTCCTTGAAGATTTAGTATTGGCTGCAGTTAATGAAGCGCTTCGAAAAGCACAAGACATGGTGTCTGCTGAAATGGGTAAACTCACAGGTGGGATGAAACTGCCTGGAGTATTTTGATCGCGGGAGGATCGTCATGCAGCACTATTCAGACCCTATTGCCAGACTGATTGATAAATTAGCGATGTTACCGGGAATTGGACCTAAAACCGCACAGCGACTCACTTTTCATTTGCTATCCATGCCAGAGGATGAAGTGCGGGAGCTCTCTGATGCGATGATGGCCGCAAAGACAAAAACCCGCCGGTGTGAAGTATGCGGCAATGTCACGGATATAAACCCATGCGCAATCTGCTCTGACAATCACAGAGATCATACGACGATATGCGTCATTGAAAATCCAAGGGATTTGGTGGCTATGGAAAGAACCAGAGATTATAAGGGGACCTATCACATTCTTCACGGGGTCATTTCCCCAATGGATGGGATTGGACCAAATGACATCCGCATCCGCGAACTGTTAGAGCGTTTGAAAGATGGTACCGTCGCGGAGGTCATTTTGGCCACCAATCCCAATGTGGAGGGGGAAGCGACTGCCATGTACATTGCGCGGCTATTGAAACCACTTGGAATCCGAGTAACCCGGATCGCAAAAGGCATCCCGGTGGGGGGAGATTTAGAGTATGCGGATGAAGTCACCCTGTCGAAAGCCATGGAGGGACGGCGAGATATTTAGTCTGCTGATCAGCGCGTGGGAAACCAGACCACGCGCTGATTTTGATGAGCAGCTGTTACAAATACAATTGTGGTTTGAATATTGCAAATTTTGAGGATGTATTGTATTTGTATGGCAATTGTGGTATATTCATTTTGGCATTTTCCCATCCTACCATTTGTATAAATGGAAAATTGAAGGAGAACTGGCCATAAGCGGCATAATTCTTGGTGATTCGCCCCGGAAGGAGCTATCATATATAAGTAATTTTAGCAAGAGAGGAGGATACGTTGTGGAAAAACTGATTGAAGTAAGGTGGCATGGCAGAGGAGGCCAGGGAGCCAAGACGGCTGCCATGTTGCTTGCAGAGGCTGCAGCTGATGCCGGTATGTACATTCAGGCATTTCCGGAATACGGCCCTGAAAGAATGGGCGCACCGGTATTGTCATTTAACCGGATCAGCAGTGCACCCATCCGAATGCGGTGCCATGTCAGCCGACCTCAGATTGTTGTTGTGCTGGATTCAACCTTAATCGGGAAAGTTGATGTTGCCGACGGATTACCGGAGGACGGAATTATCCTAATCAATACTCCGATGTCTCCAGCAGACATGCGTAAGTATTTGAATCTGGAGGGGAAGAAGGTCTATACCATTGATGCCAATCAAATCTCCCTTGAAACGATTGGCCGACCAATTCCCAATACCCCTATGATGGGAGCCTTGATGAAAGTAACTGAAATCCTGCCTTTTGATTCCTTCATGGCGGTAACAAAGCTACAATTGGAAGAAAAGTTCCGGAGTAAACCGGAAGTAATCGCAGGCAACCTCAAGGCTATCGAACGAGCATACCTGGAGGTGAAAGGCGAATGAGTAATCAAAAAGCACCAGGTTGGAAAGAAGTACCTCAAGCAGGTGTCATCAGGGATGCTGGCAATGCGGAGGATTACGAAACCGGAGACTGGCGCTCATATCGACCTGTCAGAGATGAAGATAAATGCATCCACTGCCTGTTGTGTTGGGTGTATTGCCCAGATAGCGCCATCATTGTCAAGGACGGCAAAGTAGTGGGCATTGATCTGAAGCATTGTAAAGGATGCGGTATCTGTGCCAAAGAATGTCCCGAAAAAATCAAGGCAATCAAGATGGTTAAGGAAGATGAAGCATCATAAGGAAGGGGAGAAAAGGAATGGCGAAGAAAGTGGCGTTAACCGGTAACGAGGCTGTTGCCCTGGCGATGAAACAAATCGATCCGGATGTAGTGGCAGCATACCCGATAACCCCGCAGACGGAGATTGTTCAGACCTTTTCATCCTTTGTCGCCGAAGGATTGGTGAAAACAGAATATATTACTGTTGAAAGTGAGCACAGCGCGATGAGCGCAACAGTTGGGGCATCTGCAGCAGGTGTGAGGGCAATGACTGCAACCTCTGCCAACGGGCTTGCCTTAATGTGGGAAGTGCTTTACATTGCTGCTTCAAACCGATTGCCGATCGTTATGCCAGTGGTTAATCGGGCGTTGAGCGGACCAATCAATATTCACTGTGACCACAGTGACAGTATGGGTGCAAGGGATGCAGGCTGGATTCATTTGTTCTCCGAAACTGCTCAGGAAGCATATGACAATATGATTCAGGCAGTTCGGATTGCGGAACATAAAGATGTTTTACTGCCAGTAATGGTGATGATGGACGGATTTATCATCAGTCACTCTCTGGACACACTGGAAACACTGAATGACGCCAGTGTTAAGAAATTTATCGGCGAATTCGATCCAACCACGGTCCTTTTGGACACGGATAATCCAATTACTGTGGGTCCATTGGATCTATATGATTATTATTTTGAACATAAACGACAGCAAGCTGAAGGCATGATAAATGCCAAAGAAGTGATTGCAGCTATTGCAAAAGAATATGAGGCATTGACCGGCCGAAAATACGATTACTTCGAAACTTATCGCCTGGAAGATGCAGAAATCGCATTGGTGGTATTAGGCTCTACAGCCGGAACCAGCAAAGATGCGGTTGATGTCATGCGTGAAAAAGGAATCAAAGCCGGCATGCTGAAATTGCGGGTTTTCAGACCTTTTCCATATGAAGAGATTTTGGAAGCGCTAAAACATCTGAAAGCGGTTGCAATCATGGATCGCTCGGATTCATTCAATGCATTTGGCGGACCCGTGTTTAATGAAGTCCGGTCGGCGATGTATGAAAGCGTCAATCGTCCGCCTATTTACAGCTATATCTACGGTTTAGGAGGCCGGGATGTTGATGTAGCCGATATCTGTTCGGTTATTGCCGACATGGAAAAAGCAGCCGCCGGTAAACCCGGAAAACTCCTCAACTACCTCGGCGTGAGAGAATAGGAGGTGTACCCATGGCAACTTTGAAAGAATTATCCTGCAAGGAAGAGCTGCTGAGCAATGGCCATCGCATGTGTGCAGGATGTGTTGCACCCGTGGTTGTTCGACAGGTTCTGTCTGCAGCCGATGATCCTGTGATCGTTGGATGTGCAACAGGCTGTCTGGAAGTATCAACAACGATATTTCCCTACTCAGCATGGAAGATACCATATATTCATAACGCATTTGAAAACGCATCTGCGACTGTTAGTGGCGTCGAAACAGCATACCGCGCCATGAAGAAACAAGGGAAAATACCCGCTGACAAAAATATCAAGTTTGTGACTTTTGGTGGGGATGGCGGAACATTCGATATTGGTTTCCAGTCTTTATCTGGGGCACTTGAGCGGGGTCATCATTTCATGTATGTTTGCTACGATAATGAAGCATACATGAACACTGGAATTCAGCGTTCCAGTGCGACACCACTGGGTGCAGATACCACCACCAGTCCAGTCGGCAAAGCACAGGCTGGAAAGAAGCAAAACAGGAAAGATCTGACTGCGATTGTTGCTGCACACAATATTCCATATGTCGCACAAGCATCACCCAGTCACTGGCAGGATCTGCACAATAAAGCAAAAAAGGGGATGGCGGCTGAAGGCCCGGCTTTTTTGAATGTCATGGCTCCATGCCCGAGAGGTTGGCGATATGAAACTGACCTAGGTATTGAGCTGGCTCGAGTCGCAGTCGAAACATGCTATTGGCCTTTATTCGAAGTCGTCGATGGCGAATGGAAATTGACATATCGACCGAAAGAGAAACGACCGATTACGGATTGGCTGCAGATGCAAGGACGTTTTAAACACCTCTTCAAACCTGAGAATGCTGCTATTATTCAGGCGTTTCAAGATCAAGTGGACAAAGATTGGAATAAACTATTAAAACGATGTGGAGAAATTTAAACGAAGGGCCGCGACTGCGGTCCTTCTTTTTAAACAGGAAATAGTGAAACATTCGGCGAATCCTGAAGTATTCAAGGAGGAGGGCTGCCAGTCATGGGGGACCAAGGTCGAAAGCCTTTGACAGACGCAATCAGACAATATGTCGATGATCAAGTGATCCCGTTTCACACGCCGGGACATAAGCAAGGGAAGGGCATGGAACGCCAGCTGGCAACAGTTTTAACGCAAGGGCTACTTGAGAAAGATCTAACTGAAGTCGATGGACTGGACAATCTTCACCAGCCCGAAGGACCCATTGCTGAAGCGCAATCCCTTGCCTCTGAGTTATTCGGAGCTCGCGCTACACATTTTCTGGTCAATGGGACATTGCCAGGATTCTACGCTGCATTACAGGGGTGCATCGACAAGGACGGGATTGTACTGATGGACCGAACGATATCGCTATCGGCTTGGAAAGCGATGCAACTGGCGGGATTTCAACCAGTTTTACTTCCTCCAGAAACAGACCATACCGGATATATCAGCAAAGGAACCCGTATCGAGACAATCATGGATGCTCTGGATCAGCATCTGAATGTGCAATGCGTCGTTTTGTCTGGAGTAACCCGCAGTGGGTATATACCGGATGTATCGGCGATAGCTTCTTTCTTGCGGACAAAACGAATTCCATTGATTGTTGATGAAACGGATATCCCGTATCTATGTTTGTTGAGAAAAGGGCCTCGTCCCGCATTGATGTGTGGCGCTGATGCGGTGATTCACGGTTTCAGCAGTATTGCATTGGGACCTGTGCAAGGAGCCATGTTGCACACGCAGGGGGATTTAATCAATGATGTCAGAGTGATGACTGCATTATCAATGGTGCAAAGCACCAGTCCGTCCTATCTGATCATGAGCGCTTTGGATGATATCCGTGCGGAGCTTTGGCAATGTGGGACTGAGCGTTTGAAAGACATCATGGCATCATACGGCTTTGCCAGAGAGCTGCTGGACAAACAAGGGGTCGATCATATCCAATATTTATCTGCCATCGATTTCTGGGACCCACTGGCATTTGGTGTGACTGCTGATCCTGGATTTTTCATCAACAAGATACCACCTGTATTTGGCGGACTGAAAACAGATCAAAGCAGACATACTGTCATTGCGCGTTTCTCAGTAGGTAAAGAGCGGCTGATCCCTGAAAACTTCGTCAATTTCATTCGTTCGATCACAACGACACACGATCGATGGCCGACGATTCCTCCCATGACCGAAGGATGTGTCAGCATTAAATGCGGATGGGATCACCCATCAACTGTTCGCGTACCTTTGCATGAGGCAATCGGGTGTCAAGTTGCACGCCGGACTGTATTGGTCAAACCAGATACATGGATCATCTATCCGGGAGAGACCATTCAGTCAGCATGGGTATCCGCAATGCAGGAAAGAGAGTGGGATATCGAGATCGAAGTGTTTGCCACTGAATCCAAAAGAGGTGACTGACATGTACGGACAGGTACGGGTGACGGACAACATGAACCAACTACTTGATGTGTTGCCCACCGATTTGCAAAAAGCATTGATCATTCGGGATAAGACTGATACTCTGGTGGAAATCGTCATGGATCTGGGCAGAGCGCCTGAAGCTCGTTATGCTGACGAACTGGTCATGCTCCGTGAGGAACCAATCAGCAAAAACGAAATCAGTCATGTGATCTCTCGACTGAGCAGCTTTAGCGGGGATAATCGCGCAGGCTTAGAAGGAACTTTACACCGAATTTCGGCAATTCGCAATCGTAGAGGGGAAATAATTGGTCTCACATTTCGGATTGGGCGGGCGGTTTATGGCACCATCGATATTATCCGCGATGTCATTGAAAGCGGAGAAAATCTTCTGCTTTTAGGAAAGCCCGGTGTTGGCAAAACAACCCTGCTTCGCGAAATCGCTCGGGTGCTGGCCGATGAGTTTCACAAACGAGTCGTAATAGTCGATACATCCAATGAAATTGCCGGTGACGGGGATATACCACATCCGGGAATCGGTGGCGCGAGGCGAATGCAGGTGTCAACCCCGGAAATGCAGCATGCCGTCATGATTGAAGCGGTGGAAAATCACATGCCGGAAGTGATCATCGTCGACGAAATTGGCACTGAACCTGAGGCACTGGCAGCTCGCACCATTGCAGAGCGTGGCGTGCAGTTGATTGGAACCGCTCATGGTAACACCATGGACAATTTACTTAAGAACCCCACATTGTCCGATCTGCTCGGTGGGATTCAAGCTGTCACTTTAGGGGATGAACAGGCGAAACGACGCAGGACTCAAAAAACAGTGCTTGAAAGGAAAGGTCCGCCTACTTTCGATGTTTTGATCGAAATCCGAGATAAGGAAAGCTTGGTCATCCATCAAAACCTGGCTGAAGTTGTGGATATGATCTTACGCGGTTATGAACCTCGCCCTGAGATTCGTCATCGCGACGCAGAAGGAAAAACGATTGTCGTCCCGGCGGTCATGCCGATGATACCGGACATCGAACGGGTCGATCATGAGGATGATTGGGAGGAGAACCCCCTTCCGCGCGAAAAGGGGTATAAAGTATTTCCGTTCGCGATTAGCCGAGATCATTTAGAGCGTTCAATCCGTAACATGCATGCGCCAGTCACGATTGTGAAGAATCTTGAAGATGCAGATGTGCTGCTGACCATTAAGTCACAACAGCGAAAAATGCCAAGTCGATTGCAAGAGGCTGAGAATCATGGTATACCAGTCTATGTCATAAAAGGTAATTCTGTTTCAAGTATCGAACGTTTTCTTGAATCAGTCATGGGTCCAGATTATAAGAAGAGGGGATCCAGTGCTCCTGACCCCCTCCAGGATGCGGAGGATGCAATATTTAGGGTAGCGGCAGAACGGTCACCAGTGGAGTTGCAACCTCAGAACGCAGCTGTTCGGCGGTTACAACACATGCTGGCTGAGCGGCGGGGGCTAAAGACAAAAAGTATCGGGAAAGAACCTAACCGGCGCGTGGTGATCGTTGGGCCGGATATATAGGTGCTCCCAGTCAGAGAGGTCTCGCATATGAAGGGTCGATTTATCACGATTGAAGGCGTCGATGGGTCAGGGAAAAGCACCCAGATTAAGCTTCTGCACCAATATCTGATCGAAAAAGGTATCGACGTCGTGCTATCCCATGAACCGGGAGGAACCCGAATCGGAGAGCAGATTCGCAACATCTTGTTGAATGCAAACAATTTGGAAATGATACCACTGACAGAGGTATTTTTATACGAAGCTGCCCGGGCACAGCATGTGGGGGAAGTGATTCTCCCGGCCTTAAATGCCGGAAAAACCGTCCTGTGCAGCCGCTTTGCTGATTCAACACTTGCTTATCAAGGCCATGGTGGGGGAATGGACATGGCCGTATTGGCAATGCTAAATGAGATTGCGTCCTGCAATCTCAAACCGAACTTAACATTGGTATTTGATTTCGATCCAGGTTCAGGATTGAATCGTGTGACCACCCGTGAAGACCAAAAAGGAGCGCAACGAGATCGGATGGAACAAAAAAATCTGGATTTTCATCGACGGGTGCGGAATGGTTTTCTCGCGTTAGCAAAGATAGATCCGGATCGAATACATATTATTGACGCAAGT
Source organism: uncultured Candidatus Sumerlaeota bacterium (assembly GCA_964600665.1). Lineage (GTDB taxonomy): Bacteria > Bacillota > SLNR01 > SLNR01 > SLNR01 > CAZRKC01. The sequence goes on along the minus strand of CAZRKC010000005.1, from coordinate 92,512 downwards.
GGTACAATAGAAGAGGTGTTCGCGAAGACGATTGTTATCGTAGACCAATATTTGCAGCAAGCCTTCGAAAGGAGATCTGAACAATGAAATTAATCGTTGCAATCGTACAAGATAAAGATGTTGGCAAACTGGTAATGGAATTAACAAAAAAGGAATTCCGGTCCACAAAACTCGCCAGTACCGGTGGTTTCCTCGGAGGAGGGAATACAACGCTTTTGATCGGGATTGAGGATGAAAAAGTCAATCAAGTGCTAGAAATCATCAAAGAAACGTGTCATTCCCGCACCCAAGTGACGACTCCTGTCATTCCAGTGGGGCTGGGTAGTGATTCATTTTTACCGATTCCCACAGAAGTAACCATTGGTGGAGCGACATTATTTGTGTTGGAAGTGGCTCAGTTTGAGAAAATCTGATTCGGAGTGGACCTTATGGATCTTGCGGTAAAGGGACAGATGATTGCTCACCGGTTATTGGATCGAGTGATTCGTGATCAGCGGGTATCCCATGCCTACCTTTTTGAAGGACCGGCTGGAGTAGGCAAAGAGGCGACTGCGATTGATTTCATCATTCTCGCCATGGACATCCTCGATACGCCCCTTCTTAGACGACGAATTGCGGATGGGACGCATCCTGATGTGCAGATCCTGCGCCCGGATGGAGCCAATGTACGAATTGATCAGATCCGAACGTTACGAAAAGAGATGCAGTCTCGCCCGGTTGAAGGGGGGCGAAAGGCATTTATCATCACTGATGCGGATCGAATGACGTTGGAAGCAGCCAACAGTTTGCTCAAAGTTTTGGAAGAACCCCCCGCATATGGGCTGATTGTCTTGTTGACATCCAATCTGGAACAACTTCTCCCGACAATTCGATCCAGGTGTCAAATTATCCCGTTTCGGGCATTACCGAAAGCGTTAATCGAGCAAATGTTGGTTCAAGATATCGGGGTGACGGCTGCAGATGCTGCCTTGATAGCCAGTCTTTCAGAAGGGTTGCCCGGCAGGGCACGCGATATGGCGGAAAGCAGTGGTTTTCAAGAAAGGAGAAAGACAGTCCTGGATGATTTTGACAAAATACGGTTAGGCACATATAAAGATGTAGTCACATTGATTCGGGGATACGAGAAGGCACAAGATGTCCCAGAGCGATTGCGGTTGTGGAGCACCATCATCCGAGATATCCTGATCTGGAAAATGACCCAGCACATCGAATACCTATACCATCCGGATTTAGTGGATACATACCGTGATGCAAGCCGGCAATGGAGTGAATATCGATTAATCATATTTCTCGAAAAATTAGACAATGCCCATCGTTTACTAGATAATAATATCAATACAGGCCTCGTGATACAGCAGACGATGTCTGAACTGGAGAATTTGATCCGCCAAGAGGAGGATACATATGGTAAAAGTCGTCGGAGTTCGGTTTAAAGAAGCAGGTAAAATCTACTATTTTGACCCAGAGCAAATCACATTGTGTGCAGGGGATTCTGTTATTGTTGAGACCGCCAGAGGCATCGAGTTCGGTCAAGTCGTGGTAGGTGAAAAAATGGTTTCGGAAAACGATATCGTCCAGCCTTTGAAGAAAGTACTGCGGAAGGCAACCCAAAAAGATATGGAGAAGATTCAGGAAAATATTCAGAAGGAACGGGAAGCTTTCGATCTTTGTCTTAAAAAAATTGATGCCCATAATCTGGATATGAAGTTGGTTAGTGTTGAATATACATTTGATGGGAGCAAAGTCATCTTCTATTTCACTGCAGATGGGCGGGTGGATTTTCGGGAATTGGTTAAAGATTTAGCTGCAGTATTCCGTACCCGCATCGAACTGAGGCAAATCGGAGTCCGGGATGAGGCGAAAATGCTGGGTGGAATTGGATCTTGCGGTCGCATGTTATGTTGCAGCACTTTTTTAGGGGAGTTTCAACCAGTATCGATACGAATGGCGAAAGAACAGAACCTCTCCTTGAATCCGGCTAAAATATCCGGCTTGTGTGGGCGACTCATGTGTTGCCTCAAATATGAATCTGAAAGTTACAGTAAGAGTAAAGATCGAGATCGTCTGCCTGCAGTGGGGAGCACAGTCGTGACCATGGAGGGGGAAGGCATCGTGGTCAAGACCATACCAGCAAAAGGGGCGGTTCTTGTAAAATTTGAAAATGGCAGCCAAAGAGAATTTCCGGTGGAAGAAGTGGATGAAAAAAGTGATGGCGGCAGAGAATAAAAATCAGGATTCATTCAGCGCAGAGAAATCTGATTGTTTGGATGAGGCTCTCATGCTGAAAACAGGCGAACGCATCGACTATTTAGTCGACCAGCGATTGCGTATTATCCAGAACCCACAAGGGTTCTGCTTTTCCATGGACGCAGTTTTGCTAGCCCATTTTGCCGATGTGCGGCAAAATGATGTAGTCTGCGATTTAGGTACCGGAACAGGCGTGATTCCGCTTTTGATTAGCATGCGGTTTCCATCAGTTCGGATTGATGGTTTGGAAATCCAAGACAATATGGCAGATATGGCTTCACGCAGCGTCAAACTAAACGGGCTTGAGGGGAAGATTACCATCCATTCAGGTGATTTGCGGAACGCTTGCCGGATTTTCAGCTCCTCCAGATTTGATCTGGTCACATCCAATCCACCTTATATGCCGACAGGAACCGGCATTCAAAATCAGACTCCGGAAATTGCAGCTGCCCGTCACGAAGTTTTGTGCAGCCTTGAGGATGTTATTAATTCCGCCAGCCAGATCGTTCGCTCCAGAGGTCGGGTCGCACTTGTTCATAAACCGCAGAGGTTGGTGGATATCTTTTGTTTGATGCGGCACTACCGTATCGAGCCCAAACGGTTTCGTTTGGTTTATCCGAAATTGAACAGTGAACCCAATATGGTGCTTGTGGAAGGAGTCAAAGACGGGAAACCGGGCATGATGACAGAAAAACCCCTTTATGTCTACCAATCGGACGGAGAATATACCCAGGAAGTTCGCTCCATCTATTTCGACATTCCAATGGGGGTGAATCCGGATGAATAACCAAGAAGAGAAACATGGGACATTGATTTTATGCGCTACTCCCATCGGCAATCTTGGGGATATCAGCCACCGTGCACTGGAAACATTGAAAGCATGTGATATAATTGCAGCCGAAGACACCCGCAGGACTATACAGCTTCTGAATCATTATCAAATTAAAAAACCAATGGTGAGCTATCATCAGCATAATGAAAAAGAACGCGAGCAGCAAATACTGTCTTTTTTGTCTGAGGGTAAGCAGGTGGTACTGGTTTCGGACGCGGGAATGCCAGGTATCTCAGACCCTGGGGCTGATTTGGTGAGGGTTGCCATCAGTGGAGGATATGGGGTAACAGCGATACCGGGTCCTTCAGCTTTTTTACTGGGTTTGGTTTTGTCTGGGCTTCCTTGTGATCGATTTGTTTTTGAGGGGTTTTTACCGCGAAAGAAGAAAGATCGAATCGATCAACTAAAATTTCTGTCCCAAGAAACCCGAACGATTGTGCTTTATGAAGCGCCTCACAGGCTGTTAGCAACGCTGCTGGAGATGCGTGATCACATGGGGGAAAACAGAATGATGGCGGTCGCCAGGGAGTTGACAAAACACTTTGAAGAGATTCGGCGAGGCACAGTGGGTGAAATGGTGGTCTTCTATACGACGGTAAAACCTCGTGGTGAGTTTGTACTGGTTATTCATGGTGCAGATGTATCCGGGCAGGAAAAGATTACTGAGCAGGCAAATCGAACGGATGCGTACGCACTAGCCAAGCAAAAGATTCTTGATGGTATGACACTCAAAGACGCAGCGCGGTTCGCGGCTGTAGAAACGGGAGTATCACGCCGGGATTTATACAACCGTTTGATTGATCGTGGTCAGTCTCAATCAAAATCAAATCAGGAGGATAAACCAAATGGTGGACCTGATTATTGAGAACGCACGCATTGCAGATGGTTCATCTCGCCCTGTTTTTTGGGGGAATGTGACTGTCTTAAACGGCCGGATCATTGAAGTCGGTCAGATCATCGATAATCAGGCATCAAAACGGCTTGATGCAGAAGGGCAGGTTCTAGCCCCCGGATTCATCGACATACATTCTCATTCGGATACGACTCTTTTGGTGAATCCTCAAGCTGAAAGTAAAATTTGCCAGGGTGTCACCACCGAAATCATTGGTAATTGTGGAAATTCACTGGCTCCCATCGCAGCATCAGGAGTCTATACGATGGAAAAACATTTAGCTGGATATGAGGTCCCTCTGACATGGCGTCGCGCTTCAGAGTACCTGGACACGTTGGCCAGCAGAAAGCCTGCGCTCAATGTTGGGATGCTTGCTGGACATGGTATCATTCGTCGCTCGGTATTGGGGGGAGACAATCGACAGCCTGACACAGAGGAACTCGGCAAAATGGCAGAATTGCTGGAGGGTGCTTTAGAAGACGGCGCATTTGGACTATCCACTGGTCTGATATACCCGCCAGGGTTTTATGCCGAAACGGATGAGCTGATTGCTTTAGCCAAGAGGCTGAGGCCTTATGGTGGATTCTATGCAAGCCATGTTCGCGGTGAAGGATCTACTTTGGTTGAAGGTGTACGTGAAGCGATTCAAATCGGAAGAGCCAGTCATGTCCCAGTGCATATATCCCATCATAAGGCGGTTGGCCGGCAAAATTGGGGCAAAGTCAACGTAACACTCGCCCTCATCGACGCAGCACGTTCAGAAGGGCTGGATGTGACTGCAGATGTGTATCCGTATGATGCCACTAATACGGTTCTCCAAACCTTCCTTCCCCGATGGGTGCATGAGGGAGGTCTTGACAGACTTTTAGAGCGCATTAGCAATCAAGAGCAACGCCAGCAGATTTTGTCCAGCCTCGGGGGACCTCCGGAAAGGCCAACTGCCTGGGAAAACGTGGTGATTGCAAAAGTTGGTCTGGGAACCGACATGGCATGGGATGGAAAGAGTTTGGCATCGATTGCTGAAGAAATGGGGTGCAGCGTACCCGAAACAGTCTTGGAGATTATTCGGAAATCACGGGGGACAGCCAGTGTGATCATTTTTTCTATGTGTGAAGAAGATATTTGCCAAGTGATCCAACATCCGACCGTGATGATCGGAAGTGATGGCAGTGCGCTCACATTTGATGGGAAGTTAGCTGCAGGAAAGCCACACCCTCGAAATTATGGGACGTTTCCCCGAGTTATTTCCGAATATGTTCGAGGGAAGCATACGATCTCTTTGGAAAATGCCATTAACAAAATGACATGGCTGCCGGCAAAAAGGTTAGGAATTTTTCAGCGGGGGCTGATTGCCCCCGGGTTTTATGCGGATCTAGTTCTGTTTGATCCGGATAAAATCAAGGACCAGGCAACCTACCAGTTCCCACAGCAAAAAAGCGCTGGGATAACGACCGTTATGGTCAACGGAGAATCTGTCGTTGAAAACGGGATCATCACTGGGAATCGACCGGGCATGGTACTACGCAGAGGGAGGTCCTGAATTTGGTTAAGAATATTGTGATTGCAGCGATCCAAAAAGCTTTGACTAAACATGAGCCGATGTTACTGGATTTGAATCGATGGTTATATGAGCACCCTGAGACTGGAGAAAACGAGCATCTGGCATCTGCAAAACTGATGGCAATTTTAGCAGATGAAGGGTTTTGTGTCACGGCGGGGATCGCTGGTCTCCCGACTGCATTTCGGGCAGAGTGTTCCCTCGGAGGAGATGGCCTTTCTGTTGGCCTATTAGCAGAGTATGACGCATTACCTGATATCGGCCATGGATGCGGCCATAATATCATTGCTGCATCATGTATCGGGACCGCCCTTGCACTGAAGGAAAGTCTGGCAGGAAGTGGCGGTCAGGTCGTTGTTTTCGGAACACCGGCAGAGGAGACGATTGGTGGAAAGATTCAGATGACAAATCAGGGGGCATTCTGGGGGATCGACATTGCTATGTCTGTTCATCCATCCCATCGGTCAGCCGTCGGGGGTAGCTCACTTGCATCGCATCCTCTCGAAATCACTTTCAATGGCCGGCCAGCGCATGCAGCAGCAGCACCGCAAGACGGGATCAACGCGCTGGATGCATTGGTGGAAGCGTATATGGCCATGCGGATGCTGAGGGTTCAAATGCGGGACGATGTGCGGATGCCTGGAATCATTACATATGGAGGTGCAGTGCCCAATATCGTTCCTGAAAAGGCAGTTGCTCGATTCAGTCTTCGTGCTGCAGACAGCGACTATCTGGAGATGGTCATCGAAAAAGTAAAAGCCTGTGCGCGTGGAGCAGCCATGGCATCTGGTGCCACTGTGGATTTTCATCATTACGAACCGTTGTTCGAGGCGATGAATAATAACGCAGTCATGGGATCACTATTTGCGAAGCATCTGCAGGAACTTGGGTATCCGGTGGAGTATTTGAAGCCAACACAACGAGGAGGTTCGACCGATGTGGGGAATGTGAGCCAAATCGTACCCACGATTCATCCTTCCATTGCCATCGGAGCCGATCAACTGTCAGCGCATACAAGAGAATTTGCTGAAGCGACCGTATCTTCTCAGGGTGAGAAAGCGCTGATGGATGCAGCCCTTGCAATGGCCATGACAGTTGTGGATATCAAGGCAGAGCCGGCTTTGCTTGATGAAATCCGGGACGAATTTGGACGAAAATAAAAAAAGGCACATAGTGCCTTTTTCTACGACTTTTTGAGGCGGATCAGATGAACTTCTCGGAGATATTGGTCATGCAGGTACGGCAAACATTTTTACCACGATAATTCTCGATATCGTCTGCATTACCGCAGAAGACACAAGCCGGTTCATATTTCCGAAGGATGATTTTATCCCCGTCCACATAGATTTCCAGCGCGTCTTTCTCTTCGATGCCCATGGTTCTCCGTAATTCAATGGGAATAACCACCCGACCTAATTCGTCGACCTTTCTTACGATGCCTGTTGACTTCATTTTTTACCCCTCCGCATTCTACAAAATTCGACATAAACCGCCTAAATAAACTATACCAAATATGACAGAATTAGTCAACACCAAGAACGAAAAAAAGGCTGAATCGTAAGAATTTTTTATATGATCGCCGGGATATATTCACTGAAACCCTTATGGTTTAAGGATTTGTATGAGAAGAGGTGAAATGGTTTGAACATGCCCTTCAGTGATGACCTTAAATTGAAAATAATGGATGTTGGCCGTCAATTGTCGAAAAAGCAAGAATTTCGTAATAATTTGTCCAAAGGACGCATTCGTGATCTCATTACTGCGCAAGTTGGGGAATTCACATCCCTGAAGAGGCTCGATCATGAACAGCTGAATACAGCTTTCAATCAGGCATCCGTCACGGCTGTTGATGGATCCATCAATGAAATTGGAAGCGAGTATCCACATTATCTGGCATTATTACAGGCAATAGCCTTGGATAGCCGAAGCAGAGAGCGGATCTTACTGGGAGATGTCCATACTCCTATGCTGATGAAACTGGACACAGAGTTATTGGACGGAAGGCCGCCGGCTTTGGCTGATATCCAGTTTCGGCGAAGCAAACTCGCGGCAATGGAAGTGCAGGTTGCGCTAGAAGCAATTGAACAATTTTCACCAAGGTTGATCTTAATGGACGGTCCTTTGATTCGGTACCGGATTGAATGCGGTGACGTGTGGGATGGATTATTAAAATCGGCCATCGATAAGCATGTTTTGATTGTGGGCGTCATTGAAGAGATAGCGACCCATGGAATTAGTGAGATTTTAGCAGATCAACTCCCCGTCCCTATGCAGGACCTTTATGACCGGGCGATCTTGTTTGGTGTGATCGATCCTGGAGAGATGCTTGAAGTCAAATCAAAAAACATCAAAAAAGGCTTGAGAACCTGCTTTTTACGCTTGACCAGGGATCCACAGGTTATTGGCCTGGATATACCGGAAGAACAAATCGCACACACCCAACTCATCGCAGATTTTCTGTATACATTCACCCCAGAAGGAGGGCGAGGCATTCCATTTTTATTGGATATGGCGGATCGGGAGGTTCGGATTACAGATGCCTTGATGGACGGGATATTAGATGCTTACATTGATCCCGGAATACGCAGGTGGTTATTTTCACCAAAACGGGGAAATCGGAACTATTGAGGCATAGGAGGGGATTTACGTGCAAATAGTGGGCGAAACCAACCAACTAGAAATCTGGATCGCATCCAAACATCGAAAATTCCGCATCAATGAGTTTTTGGTTATCAACGATGAAGAACTCAGATTCCCTATTGCCACAGTTATAGAGACACGGTCTTTTAATCGTTTCATCCCCCTATCGACTCAGCAGGGTTTTGTCGATGCCGGTGTGATCCAATCACTGAGAGCGATCGGGTACAATATCGAGGAAGATGAAATGAATATTGCAAAAGCCCGGCTCCTAACAGAGGCACCATACCCGGTTAGGACCGGATCCGAAGTCCGGTTACCCGATTTTGAAGAGGTACGTGGACTGTTAATAGGCGCGAATCCAGACCGCGGTTTGGTGCTGGGGACCATTAAAAGCAGTGAAGACGTGAGTGTGACGATGCCTCATGAACTCTTGAATGTGGCCCTTCCTTTCCGGGATGGGGATTTCTTACCTCAAGATGGTGTCCCGTTCATTCTGGATCCGCGGCAGTTTCAGCAATATCCGCATGTGGGTATATTCGGGGGGTCCGGATCAGGGAAATCCTTTGCACTCCGCGTCTATTTGGAAGAGCTCATGAAACTTAATGTGCCAGTGATTGCTTTTGACCCCCATTTCGAAATGGATTTCTCATCGCAAGTGCCAAACATTCCCAAATCTTACGCGACTGATTATTCCCGCCGGTATGTATCATACACCATCGGACGCGACATCGGTGTTCAGTTCACTCATTTGAGCACACGGGATTTAATCAATCTTTTGGGGGCAGCCAGTCAAGGTGGGTTGTCTGATTCCATGGCCAATGGTGTAGAAACACTGCACAAAAAGGCGGACTCATATCATACATTCAGTCGCAGGGTCGATCTCCTGGCAGAAGCCTTGGATTTAGGTAAATCGGGGATTGAACGGCAATTGAAAAGCGGCGCAGATGACGATCGAATCCGTTTAGAGGAATGTCGAGAATTATATGAACAGTATAGTTCTCTCCCCCTCCCCTCGATTAGAGGGCTGGCGTGGCGTTTACGGCGGCTTTACCAAGCCGGGATATTCAATCGCGACATCAAACCTGTGGAAAGTGGCGTCAAGGCAGGACAACTAGTCGTAATCCAAGGGCCAATATGGATCATGCAAGTCTTTGCTTCTTATGTAATCAGCAATCTATATCGGCAACGACGGGATTATAAAGATGCTCAGTTCCGGCAAGATCGAGGGGAGTTTTTCCCTCCCTTTGTAATTGCTACCGATGAGGTTCATCACTTCGCACCAAAAGCGTATGAATCACCTTCAAAATCAGTTATTAAGGAAATTGCTCAGGAAGGCCGTAAATATGGCGTTTTCCTCATCCTGGCCAGTCAACGGCCTGCACTATTAGATGAAACGGTCACGGCTCAGTTGAATACAAAGTGTATTTTCCGGACGGTCCGAGCATCTGATATTGATACGATCATTCAGGAAACGGATATTAGTCGTGAAGAAGCCCGTAGTTTACCTTTTCTCCCTTCCGGTGACTGCTATGTGTCATCAGCTATCTGGGGACGGACACTGTCTGTCAGGATTCGTGGAGCCAGAACCATGACGCCGCATCGAGAGAATCCTTTTGATGAACTGGAATCCATGATCCGTGATGAAGAGGAAATTCTATATCAACAGATTCAGCGCTATCTCCCGATTTACCCTAATCAGTGGATCACGATACTTTCCGTTCTTGGACAATCCAGCGATGGTTGGGATATGGACACTTTGGGTAAACGCCTGGCCCGAATGGTGGATGGAGGGCGCCTGGCAGCTAAAGAGACGCCATTTGGGTTGATATATGAAGAGAAAAAGTAAGGTGGCCTGATATTGACAAAGAATAGACGCTCTGGTATATTGTAGAGAAATAACAATATTGTAAGAAAAGGCAATGAACGAGGCGAGTACTCGCAGAAAGCCCAGGTACAGAGAGCCGGGAACAGGTGAAAGCCGGATCTGGAGCAATGCGATGAAGATGGCTCAGGAGCCGCAGGCTGAAAGGCAAGATCAGTAAGCTGCGCCGGGGGGAGACCCAATGGTACCCGTTAACGTACCGGGGTATCGAGCATTGCTCTGTACCTTCAAGATGCCAGTTGTGAGACTGTCATGAAAAGGGTGGTAACGCGAAGGATATTCCTCTCGCCCCTAATGGGTGAGAGGATTTTTATTTTCTGCAAGCAGATATGAAGGAGGAGATCATATGGATCAAAAAAAGTTCTACATCACAACCCCGATTTATTATCCCAGCAGTAACCTGCATATCGGTCATGCATATACAACTGTGGCTGCTGATGCAATCTCTCGGCATAAACGATTAACGGGCTACGATGTTCTGTTTCTGACTGGGACGGATGAGCATGGACAGAAAATTCAGCGCAAAGCACGGGATGCAGGGAAGGAACCGATTGAGTTTGTGGATGAGATTGTTGCACAGATCAAGTATTTATGGGACAGGCTGTATATTTCTCATGACGATTTCATCAGGACGACTGAGCACCGCCACGAGAAAGTGGTTCAAAGCATTTTTCGCAAGATATTTGAGCAAGGTGACATTTACAAAGACTACTATTCCGGATGGTACTGTGTTCAGTGTGAAGCGTTTTGGGCTGATCGCCAATTAGGTGATGGCAATGCCTGCCCTGATTGCGGCCGCCCCACGGAGTGGGTCAAAGAAGAGAGTTATTTCTTCCGGATGTCAAAATATGCGGATCGATTACTGAAGTATATCGAAGACAACCCGGAATTTATCCAGCCGGTTTCTCGTCGGAATGAGATGGTCAGTTTCATTAATTCCGGACTGGAGGATTTATGTGTATCCCGTACGACATTTGATTGGGGGATTCCGGTGTCATTTGATAATAAACATATCGTGTATGTTTGGTTCGATGCCCTCACAAACTACATTACCGCTGCAGGTTACGAATCAGATCCCGAAAAGTTCAACCATTACTGGCCTGCAGACGTGCATCTGGTGGGCAAGGAAATCGTCCGGTTTCATACCATCATCTGGCCGATCATCCTGATGGCTGCCGGTATTGAGCTTCCTAAAAAGGTATTCGGGCATGGTTGGTTGGTCCTTGAGGGTGGAAAGATGTCCAAGTCAAAAGGCAATGTGATCGATCCCGTGGTATTAATTGAGAAATACGGAGTCGATGCAGTTCGTTATTATCTCCTTCGCGAAGTTGCTTTCGGCTCAGATGGCTATTATTCCGAAGATGCGTTGATTAACCGGATCAATGCTGACTTGGCGAATGATTTAGGAAATCTGCTTAGTCGAACAGTGGCGATGGTGGAACGATATTTTGGTGGTGTCATTCCTGAAGCAGCCGGAGATGAACCGATTGACCAAGAACTGAAACAATTGGCAGCCGATACCATTGTTGAAGTAGATGCAACCATGGACCGGCTCGAGTTTAGCACAGCGTTAACTGCAATTTGGAAGCTCATTGGTCGTGCAAACAAGTATATCGATGAAACGACCCCGTGGATCTTGGCCCGAGATGAGGCGCAAAGACCGCGACTGGGTACGGTCCTGTACAATTTAGCGGAAGCACTACGGGTGGTCACCGTGTTACTCACCCCCCATCTGCCATTGAGCCCATTGAAAATGAGGCGGCAACTGGGAATCGTTGGGCAAGAAGACCTGATAACATGGGAAAGCATTCAGACATGGGGCGCTTTGCCAGCAGGGACATTAGTCCAGAAGGGCGAGCCTTTATTCCCTCGAATCGATACAACAAAAGAAGAAAAGAAAGTTGAAGTTAAGCAAACGGATCCTGTGCCAAACGATAATCAGATGGTTACGATTGATGATTTCAGGCGTATGGACCTTAGGGTAGCAAAAGTTGTTCACGCTGAAAGGGTTCCGAAGGCTGAAAAGCTGCTGAGGCTGGAAGTAGAAATCGGCGAAGAGAAGCGGCAGATCGTGTCCGGGATTGCAGATTTTTACAAACCCGAGGACTTAATTGGCAAACGGATCATTGTGCTGGTCAATCTTAAAGCAGCTAAAATCTTTGGACTTGAATCAAAGGGGATGCTGCTGGCAGCGTCCCACGAAGATGATTCATTCCTCACTTTAGCCACAACGGACAGAGATATTCAGTCTGGTTATCGCCTTACATAACCAGAAGAAACAGGAGGGTATCTATGAGACTGTTTGACAGTCATGCGCATTTAAACTCGTCAAAGTTTCAACATGATCAGGAAGCTGTGATCCAAAGGGCACGGGAAAATGGTCTGATCGGCATTGTCAATATTGGTTATGATGGTGAGTCATCCCGATTATCAGTCGCGCTGGCAGAAAAATATCCAGATATCTGGGCTGTCATCGGGGTGCATCCCCACGATGCTCATGAGGCAAACGAGGAGGATTTCAGAATTATCGAATCCCTTTTGGCTCATCCCAAAGTCAGGGGGGTCGGTGAGATTGGTTTGGATTACTATCGGGATCTCTCCCCCAGGAGTGTTCAGCAGGATGTCTTTCGTCGTCAGATCGTTACGGCTCGGAAATGGAAGAAGCCCGTCGTGATTCATGACAGAGATGCCCACGGAGACATTCTTCGCATCATGCAAGAAGAGAATGCCGGGATCAACGGCGGAATCATGCATTGTTTCTCCGGCAGTAAAGAAACTGCAAAATTATGTATGGACATGGGATTTTATATCTCGATAGCTGGTCCGGTCACGTTTCGCAATGCTCCAAAATTGCAGGAAGTTGCTCGATATATTCCCATGGACCGGCTTCTAGTTGAAACTGACTGCCCTTATTTAGCGCCCGAACCATATCGAGGGAAGCGAAATGAGCCAGCCTATGTCCGACTAGTCGCTGAAAAAATTGCTGCACTTAAAGGCATGGATCCAGAGGATTTTGGGAACATCACGACGGCCAACACCCTGTCTGTATTAGGCATCACTCCGTCATGATGAAAATCATCGCTACGAATTAAACCGACGTAACGGATGGCACCTGACAGAAAGGTGCCATCCGTTTGGTTTCCGCAGTGATCATGCCGGTCAGATTATCATGGTCAATGGATACATATCTGTGCGAAGATGAAGTAATCGTGTAAACGCTTTCAAAGGAGTGATATCGCAAGGGTCAGGCAGTCCGCATCTTTCGTACCTCATCCATGAATCGCCCGACATGCTCCGGTGAAACAATGCCATCATCCTTATGCGTGTTCTTCAGATAACTGCCGATGATGCCTCCGTCTGCCAAAGAAAGTCGCTCTCGGCAATTGTCTGCTGTCAGTCCGGCACCGACAATGAGGGGAAAGGGACCGAGATGTTCCCGAAACACCCGAATTTTCTCGACATCCGTGGCCTGGCCAGTGGCATCTCCGGTTACCACGATTGCGTCACTTCGTTCTAGGCCAAATATCAGGTCTTCTTTTAAGGAACGACCTGATAGGTAAGGCTGATATTTAAATCGCACACCACCCAGAACGAAGGCAGGGGTTCGATTTCGCTCCATACGGATAAAACCAGCGAAAGCCGGATCATCCCCCGGGAGTAAATGACCCGCCACTGAATCAAGTTGAATGAAACGGGCACGGTATTGGCGTGCCATCGCAAATCCACGTGCATCATCGTCAAGCACGTTGACTCCGTATATCATGTGTGGCCGTTCCTGAACAATGTATGACAAAACTGATTCCATATCCTCCGGGGTTCCAAAGTAGTTCTCGACGATAATCGCATCGATACCATGCTGGAGCATGACGTCAATTTCCCATTTGGCCAGAGACAGTTTTTCAGCGGGGGTCTCTCCCTTCAAATGAATCATCCCAAGAATCGGTTTCGAGTCAGAAAACAGTTCTAAAAAAGAAGCAGCGGGCATCATGATGATATGACCTCCATTTCAGCTAAGTTTAAGTGACTTTGGTGGCTACCGGCAACTATCCAGCAGCGATTTTGCTTTTTGTCGAGTCTCAGGTCCCAGATCGGGATAAGGGCCGTATTGAAGTAAATTGAAAGCCGCAGCGATATTGCCTGCTCTGGGAATCAGTTCAGGATCCCAACCTTCCACAAAAGCAAACAGGGCGGCAGCCGTGGACGCATTACCGCAACCGGTGGGGTCAACAACCGGTCCGATGACCATGCTGGGCGCAAATGTGGCTAAACCGTTGGCAATCCAATATGAACCTGACTCGCCTGCCCGTAGATAACAAGGGGTTGTTTGAACTGCTAAAACACGGATAAGGTCATTAAAATCGGAACATCCGTATAGAGCCATCGCTTCCGGTACGTTGATGGAGAATACATCGACATTTTGAATGATCTGAAGTGTTTTGCTTTTCCGCATAGGGTCGACTGCTGATTGGGTGGGAATTTCCCACATGACGATTCCCCGGGTATGTTGACGAATGACGGATAATTCATGCCAAAGGGTTTCATCTTCATTGGCTTCGATGTAGATGCCTTGAGTATCAGGTCCGCAAAACCGTGCTATTTGAGGAGCCATGAGGCGGCTGATGGGGTAGACCATTGCTTCATATGCTGCACCGTATTTTGGATATTCTGTATAAGTACCATTCGGGGCATATTGCAAAGTACTGTAATGGGTATGAGGCAGATCCATCATGAGTCCATCTTTTGACAGATGGTTTTGTTGGAACCAAGATCCGTAATAATGATTGAAGTCCGGGCCAACATGACTGATATAGAGACAGTCTTCCGTCCAGCACCGTATGCCGGCTAAACAGTATACTGATCCTCCCAGCACGCCGTTCACCCTACGATCATCATCGATGATGTCATTGAGAATGGTTGGTCCACAAATCAGATATGCCATGCAGTCACCCCCGTTTTTTAAGTTCGTCTCATCAGAAAGAACTCCTCTATAGAACGGGCAGGATAATGACATGTGACATCCAATTTGGATATGTATGATAATTTGGGAGGGATAGCCTCATGACAGTAGCATCTCAGCCGGTATTCTTCATTGGCGATGTCGCTTTGGATGAGTATTACCAAGCCCCCTACTGGCCGGCAATCAAGGAGAAAATTATCGTACAGCCCCTTCTTGCACAACACGGGGGTATGATTGCAAACGCTGCTTGTGTTTATGCCGGATACGGTGGGCAAGCTCAGTTTCTTGGGATGTTGAACCCGGGTGATATTTCACAGCGTTTAATTACAGAGCTGAAAAGGCAAAAAGTTGAAGTTCAGCATATCGTGTTTGAACCGACATTGCCTGATGCAAAAACCATGGTTTTTATCACAGAGAATGAGCATACCGTATTGATTCCGACCCTCGGGATTCAACGGTTTCCAATTCCGCAGATTACTTTGCACGCACTGCAAAATGCAGCGGCGATCTATACCAATCTAGTCGAGTTCAAGCCGCTGATTTGCGGCAGTTTTCAGGCGTTGGATATTTTGAAACACCTGCGACAAAAAGGGGTGCGAATTATTTTTGATTTGGATGTGGACGGGATTGCAGATGAAGACTTTGAGTATATCCCCCTGATAGATGTTGGTATCTTCAATGAGATTGGGTTCAAACATCAAGCAAAGGGTCTTGAGGAGGAACGGGCTGCAGATACGCTTCTCTCGGCAGGTATGGAAATGATTGTGATCACAAAAGGGGCTAATGGCTGTGCTGTCTATTCTAGCCAAGGTAAAAAAGTAATCCCTGGTCTACCGGTTAAGGTCATCGATGTGACCGGCGCCGGAGACACCTTTGGTGCTTCCTTCCTTTACGGTCTTGAGCAATGGGGGGAAATATCAAAGGCAGCCTCATTTGCAACTG
The DNA here is from genome assembly GCA_964600665.1 of uncultured Candidatus Sumerlaeota bacterium. Lineage (GTDB taxonomy): Bacteria > Bacillota > SLNR01 > SLNR01 > SLNR01 > CAZRKC01. The sequence goes on along the minus strand of CAZRKC010000005.1, from coordinate 76,562 downwards.
CTGCGGCTGCCCGGTCGGTTGAGAGCATGGGCGCACGTAGCGGAGTGGCCAGCCTTCTAGAGGTGATGGCGTTTTGGGCAAATCACAAAAGCTAGCGGCCTGATATATGGGAATATATGGAATGCGAAACTGTTTTTCGTGTGCTATAATGACTTCATTGGAATATATTCATCGTAGAAGCCGGGTATTTTGATCGGAGGTGGTTTTATGTCGTCTGACCGTAAAGGACCCCTGATAGCAATGATTTATGTGTTGGTGATCATGGCATTGTTCGGAATCATTGGGACACGTAAGCAAATTGCAGTCTCAGTTGATGGTCAAAATTTTGCAGCGGTGGCTTATTCGGGGACAGTCGGTGCTTTTTTGGACAAACATAGAGTGGAACTCGGTGAGCATGACCAGGTTACGCCGCCCATTGATATGTATCTGACCCATGGTATGGTCATCAAAGTCGAAAGAGCAGTACCCATTCAGATTAAAGTGGATGGGCAGGAAGTCGACTTTTGGGTCGTTGCAGCAACCGTAGAGGGAGCGCTTTTGGAGGCTGATATCGCACTGGCAGAAAAGGACCGGGTGGAGCCTGAAATGAAGACTGCCCTGTCGGCAGGGATGAAAATTGTGATCACGCGAGTCGAAGAAGAGATTCAGACTGTTGAAGACATAATCGGATATAAGACAATTTATAAGAATGACGGGTCATTAAACATTGGGAAAACCCGAATCCTGCAGGCAGGCCTGGATGGTCGGATTCAAAGGACCTATTTGATTACGTATGAAGATGGAGTCAAGACAACAACGCGATTGATCCACAGCCGCACCATCGCCGCAGCGCGGAACCATATTATTGCAGTCGGGACCGGGGGCACCATGACCCGAGGCGGAGTCACTTTCCGCTACACGAAAGCAATAGATATGGTCGCCACTGGATATTGGGCAGACCCTTCCTGGTCAGATGGGTATACCGCTATCGGGATGGTTGCGACCAAAGGAATTGTCGCGGTGGACCCGCGAGTGATCCCTCTTCGGACGCGCTTATATGTGGAAGGGTACGGCTTTGCCTTAGCAGCGGATGTCGGAGGTGCCATTAAAGGATATCGGATCGATTTATGCTTCGATACATCTGCAGAAGCCTGGGCAGTAGGGCGAAGGCGCGTTCGGGTATACGTGATAGGCAAATAAACAGCAGGGATATCCCTGCTGCTTTCATATTTGGGAATGAGAAAGGAATGAATCTATTGGATAGACGCCTGATCGATGCGTCAGCAACACGTGCAATTCTCAGAAAATATGGTCTTCGTCCCAAAAAGGGGCTGGGGCAGAACTTTTTGATCAATCATCAAGTTCTTGAAATGATCATGGAAAGCGCCGCACTCAGCAGAGAAGACATTGCTATCGAGATTGGACCGGGTATCGGCACGCTGACGCAAGCACTGGCTGAATCCGCCGGGAAAGTGGTAGCCGTGGAGATTGATTTGCAAATGGTTCAAATTCTCACTCACACCATGTTAAGCTATGAAAATGTTTCAGTGATTCATGGCGATTTTCTAAAAGTCAGCCTGACTGATTTGCTGATTGATGGATGTCAATTTCGACAACGCTGCATTGTGGCAAATCTGCCTTACTACATTACCACTCCGATCATTTTGAAGCTTGTAGAAGAGAAATCCAGCTGGGATCATGCTGTAATCATGATGCAAAAAGAGGTGGCTCAGCGAATCAATGCCGCACCGGGTGGGAAAGAATACGGGTCGCTTTCAGTGGCCGTCCAATATGCTTTGCAGACCGAATTGATTGGTTTCGTGCCCCCTAGCTCCTTCATCCCTGCCCCAAAAGTGGATTCAGCCGTCCTAAAACTGACGCCAAGACAATCGCCCCGGGTCCAGGTAAACGATGAATCGCTTTTTTTCTCGGTGGTTAAAGATTCATTTCAGCAGCGCAGAAAAACACTTTTCAATAACTTGAAAATCAGTCCGAGATTGGCTGACCTGGATGGGGAGACATTACGACGATTATTGCTTTCCTTGGGTATCGACCCCCACCGTCGAGGTGAGACCATTAGCATCGAGGAATTTGGGCAAATTGCAAATGCAATCAACATCCATCGTAAGGAATAATGGGGGTGGAACCCATGTCTGAAAAGGAATTTATCAGTCCCTCCGTGGGCCCGGTTACTTTTGACGAAATGTTTCTGGAAATCATGAAATACATTGGAATGGAAACCGATATGTCCTATAAACTTATTGTGGGCACGGATTCACATTTAAGAGAAGACGAGTTTGTCTTTGTTGTGGCAGTCATCATCCATCGAATCGGAAAAGGAGCCCGTTATTTCTATCATCGGCAACGACTTCAGCATATCCACAGTTTAAGGCAAAAAATATTTTATGAGGCATCACTCAGCTTGGACACTGCAGGTCGGCTTGCCGCAAAATTGGCCGCCAATGGGCTTGACGATCGTTTCAACAATCTGGACGTGGAGATTCACCTGGATGTGGGTCGAGACGGCAATACCCGGGATCTGATTCGAGAAGTGGTGGGCATGGTGGCGGGCAGCGGGTTTTCTCCGATCATTAAACCCGATTCCTACGGGGCGTCCAAAGTCGCTGACAAGTACACAAAGTAGAAGAGAACCGGAAGGAGCAATCCTGCCGGTTTTAATTTTTGGGAGAGGGCCGGATGCGTATCGTGAACAAGAAATCGGTTGAACCCCATGGTATCATAGACTCACATCCAATTATCTTCACTTATCTTTAATTTTCCTCACCCCTCAATTTCTTGAAAATTCTGTATTGACAAACCGAATATTATCCTATAAAATTATATTTTTAATTTGACACGAGGCCAGCTGTGTGGTATAATCAATCTGTTAATCGGAAAGGGTGCGGTAGATATGGCTGCAAATACTATTCTGGCTGGCATTAGAAAAGACTTGGATTCGTTCATTGGCGAAAAAATTAAGATCAAAGCCAACAAAGGTCGTAAACGGACCATTGAACGTGAAGGTATCTTGGAAAAAACATACCCGAATATTTTCGTGGTTATGATTAACGAGTGCTCAGATACAAAGCGACGGGTGTCGTATAGCTATACCGATCTACTCACCGAAACAGTTGAATTAGTTGTGTGCAGGGATAACGCGGAGACAAGAATCGAATATTCACCGAAATAGATCCCAGACACTAAGACCAGGACTTGTCCTGGTTTTTTTATTTTGACCAATAATTGGTGATATGCACTTATAGACAACTATCACCCGAAACATGTATAATCGCATTGACATCATGTGGAGGAGATGCATATGCGGCAGATTACTGTGGAAAGTCATGCAAAAATTAATCTGACTTTGGATGTGGTTGGCAGACGGGATGATGGGTATCATGACATCATCTCGGTTATGCAGTCAATCGGGCTCGCTGATCGGATTCGAATTCGTAAAAATCAACGCGGCCCGATTTTTCGGGTTACCAATGCCCATCTTCCCACGGATAGACGAAACCTTGCATTCCAGGCTATGGAAGCGATATGTAACTTTGCAGGTATTCAGCCCCAGTTTGAAATCATTCTTGAAAAACGGATTCCGGTTTCTGCCGGTCTGGCAGGTGGCAGTACCAATGCAGCGGGTGTATTAAAAGGAATCAATCAACTTTCGGAGCTCAATGTGCCTGCGGCAGACCTGCATCAAATCGCAGTTGCTCTCGGCTCGGATGTGCCATTTTGCATGGAGGGTGGAACTGCACTGGCAGAAGGCAGAGGGGAAATTCTGACCCCACTGAAGAGCATGCCGGACGGGTATCTCGTCTTGTTTAAGCCAATTTTCTCAGTATCAACTGCACAAATATATCATCAGCTGGTCCTGAAGGAAGTAGAAAGCCGGCCCGATACATCCCGTGTTCTGGAAGGGATCCATACGGGCAACTTGAAACTTGTTGCTGATGGGATGGGAAATGTGTTGGAGGAAGTCACATTTAAGATGCACCCGCATTTGCGTGAATATAAATCAATGCTTGAAAGGACTGGATGTTTGTGCGCGATGATGTCAGGAAGCGGGCCGACATTAGTGGCGGTCACTGACACCAAAATGCAAGCAGATCTTCTGTTCCAAAAAGCGGTCACCTTCCCGGGGTCTGCATTTGAAACTGTATTTTTTCACTGTGGGCAGGAAATTTATTAACGAGGTCGAAAATATTTGCCTATCATTAGACAGACAGGAAGTGAATCACCCATGCTATGCAGTTTAATTTTAGCGGGAGCTCCGAATGATGGTGCATTACAGGAAGTCAGTCCTGCAGTCAACGAGGCACTTATCGAAATCAATGGCAAATATATTCTGGACTATATCATAGAGACCTTAAGAGATACAGCAGAGATCAACAAGATTGTAATCGTGGGGCCGATTCAGGAATTGAAGGATCGATACCAAGATGTTGAAGTGATCCAGTCAGAAGGAACCATCATGGACAATGTTAGCAAAGGGCTGCATCATTTGCAAAATGAAGAGCAAATATTGATTTTAACTTCGGATATTCCATTGATCACAAGGGACGCATTACAGGATTTCATTTCCCAATGCCGCAAGCTGGAAGCCGATTTTTACTACCCGATCAATTCACGCGAAACCAGTGAAAATCGTTTTCCCGGTGTTCATCGAACATACATTACCATGAAGGAAGGGACATTCACCGGGGGCAATGTTTTTCTAACCAACACCAAGGCAGCCTTAGCAGCGTTACCTAAAGCCCAACAATTTATTGCCATGCGTAAAAAACCATTCCAGTTAGCGCGAATATTGGGAGCTAGTTTCATATATCGATTTTTGACGAAATCCCTCCTGATAGCAGATGCAGAGCGTCGGGTTTCTGAGATTCTGGGAATCCGCGGAAAAGCCATCATTTCCGAATACGCAGAGATTGGTGTCGACGTGGATAAACCGGAGGACTTGGATTTGGTAAGGGATTATTTGAAAAATTAAGTGCTGAAAAGCACTTTTTCTTTTTTTGCAGGAATACCCAGACGTGCGGCGAAAGTAAAAAGGTGAATGTTATTGGAATATTATACACGAACATTCGGGAATCGTGTAATTTCATGGAGGTGGGACGATGGATAAACTGCGCCGCGGGGAACGCGTGATTGCGATGACCAAAATACTATTAGACCAACCTCATAAATTGTTTTCATTGAATCATTTCACTGATTTTTTTCAGGTAGCAAAATCAACGGTTAGCGAGGATATTACAATCATTCGTCAATCCCTAGGCCGCTTTGGCATGGGTACCATTGAAACGTATCCAGGTGCTTCGGGAGGAGTAAAATACATACCGCATAAATCACCTGGGGAGACCCGCACATTCATTGAAAAAATGTGTGAAAAGCTCGCAACCCCGGATCGGATATTGCCTGGTGGTTTTATCTACATGACCGATCTGGTCTTCTCTCCTCACTTTGCCAAAGAAGTGGGGGAAATCTTTGCCACTCGGTTTTCCCATCTTCACCCGGACTATGTAATCACAGTAGAAACAAAGGGAATCCCGCTTGCCATGATGACCGCACATGCATTTCATGTACCGTTGGTGATCATTCGGCGTGATGCGAAAGTCACAGAGGGTTCTTCGGTGAGCATTAATTATGTGTCCGGTTCGTCCCGTCGGATGCAAAGTATGACATTGGCAAAACGAGCATTGCCGGAGGGGGCCAATGTGTTGATTATCGATGACTTCATGAAGGCAGGTGGAACCACCCGGGGGATGATCGATCTGATGAGTGAGTTCAAGGCCCAGGTAATTGGAATTGGGGTGATGGTGGAGACATCGGAGCCGGCAGAGAAGCTGGTTACGGATTATGTGTCTATGGCAATGCTGGAGAAAGTGGATGAAACCAACAAAAAGATTTATCTGGCACCAAGTCCCTGGGTGAAAGGGTAAGATCCGGTAACAGCTGAGCAGGAATTTGTGTGTAAAAGGAGAATTACTTGGCGATTTGCAGTCGTATCATTAATAAATTCTGAGGAGGTTCTTTCATGAATCGAGAAGCCGTTCTTACAAAGAAAGCCCCTGCAGCGATCGGCCCATACTCACAGGGCATCAAGGCAGGAGGATTCGTTTATGTATCAGGTCAGATTCCCCTGATTCCTGAAACCGGAGAGATGGTTACCGGAGACATTAAGGCTATGACCGAACAGGTCATGGAGAATGTGGGTGCAATTCTTGAAGCAGCCGGATCTTCTTTCGACAAAGTGGTTAAAACAACGATATTTCTTACTGACATGGGGAATTTTGCTGCTGTGAATGAAGTGTATGGCAAATATTTCTCAGAAAATCCCCCTGCCAGGGCGACCATTGCTGTAGCACAGCTACCGAAGAGTGCTGCTGTGGAAGTGGAAGCGGTCGCTCTCGTCTGATTTCATCGCATCCTGAATAGCCAGTGGATACAGGCGGAAGGTGGTGACAATATGAATATAACCGACGTTCGTCTCAGGAAAGTCCAGACGGAAGGTAAAATGCGTGCGGTGGCGTCTATTACTTTTGATGGTGAGTTTGTTGTACATGATGTAAGAGTCATTGAAGGCCAGAATGGTTTGTTCGTTGCCATGCCAAGTCGTAAAACACCAGAAGGCGAATTCCGCGATGTCGCACACCCCATCACCAGTCTGGCAAGAGAAATGATTCAGGCAGCAGTACTAAAGGCATATAACGAGCAGGACTGAAGCAATTAATTGCAAATCGACATTAATGGGGCTTATGCTCCATTATTTGTTTTTCTGATTTGTTTCCAGTCCGACGATCTATCTCGGGAGGAATCCCCTTCCCAAAATAGAATAGGTTGGTATAACAATCGAGTGGGAGGGTATCGGATGAATGAGATGGTCGCAGTGATACTCGCTGCTGGCAAGGGTACGCGAATGAAATCCAAACGACCGAAAGTCGTCCACCCCGTATGTGGCGAGCCAATGATCCGACATGTTTGCCGGACTGTGAAGGAATTGGGCGCACGTCGGGCGATCCTGGTTGTTGGGTATATGGCCGAAATGGTTAAAAAAGCCGCCGGTCCGGAATGGGAATATGCATATCAGGATGAGCAAAAAGGTACTGGCCATGCGGTCATGTGTGCCCATGAAATTTTGAAAGACTATCAAGGGGACATCCTGGTTCTGTATGGAGACACTCCGGTGTTGACCCATGAAACTTTGCAATCACTGATGGAAGAACATCGAATCAGAAATCACGATGTGTCTGTCCTGACTGCCATCGTGAAAGACCCCAAAGGCTACGGGCATATTGTTCGCTCCCAAGCAGGCGATGTCTTAAAAATTGTTGAAGACCGTGATGCCAGCTCAGAAGAGAAGATGATCCAGGAAATCAACACGGGAATATATTGCTTCAAAAGTCATCTTTTATGGGATGCATTGCGGGAAGTCAAAGGTGATAACCAACAGAAAGAGTTTTACCTTACCGATGTCATCGGTATTCTCAAAGAGAAGGGATGCCAGGTGGGATCGGTGATGACGGATGATCCGGATGAAATCGAGGGCATCAATTCCCGGATCCAATTAGCCCAGGCGGAGTTTGTTATGCAACAGAAAATTCATCGGCATTGGATGCAAGAGGGCGTCACCATGATCGATCCATCCAGTACATATATCGAAGCAAGTGTTACACTGGAGCCCGATGTGGTGCTTCGACCCAATACCATGTTGCAGGGAAAGACGCATATCAAAGAGGATAGCATGATCGGACCCAATGTGCGGATCTCCAACTCCCGGATTGGTCGCGGCGTTACAGTGGAAAACTCAGTGGTCCTGGACAGTATGATCTCAGACCATGTCAATATCGGCCCTTTTGCATACGTGCGGCCTGATACCGTCATTCAAGAAGGCGGGAAAGTGGGCACCTTCGTGGAAGTCAAAAAATCGGTCATTGGAAGCCACAGTAAAGTTCCTCACCTCAGTTATGTTGGCGATGGCATCATTGGTGAAAATGTGAATATTGGTGCCGGCACGATTTTCGTCAATTACGACAGTAAAGAAAAACATACTGCCATTGTAGAAGATGAGGCATTCATTGGTTGCAACGCCAATCTGGTTGCACCTGTGGTTGTGAGAAAAGGGGCATATGTAGCCGCTGGATCCACTATCACCAAGGAGGTGCCTGCAGGAGCGTTAGGAATTGCGCGTGCCCGACAAGAAAATTTGTTGGGTTGGGTTGCACGGAGAAGAGGCAAACGTAACGACTAATCATTCAATCTTCTGGCGCTGAGGGGAAGGAGAATAAGGATGTCACCAGACAAAGGGAAAGAGTTGAAAGTATTTACCGGGAACGCGAATCCCAAACTGGCAGAGGAAATTGTTAAGCATCTAGGCATGCAGTTGGGAGAAATCAGTGTCGGTAGGTTCAGCAATGGCGAGATATATGTCAATATCACAGAAAGTGTTCGTGGTGCGGATATTTTCGTGGTTCAACCAACATGTTGTCCGGTTAATGACTCATTGGTGGAGATATTGATTATGATTGATGCTTTCCGTCGGGCATCTGCGGATCGAATCACGGCGGTGATTCCATTTTATGGCTACGCCAGACAAGACCGGAAAACCCGTCCGCGAGAACCCATTTCTGCAAAATTAGTCGCAAATTTATTGACAAGTGCTGGTGCGAACCGAATTTTGACCATGGACCTTCATGCAGGTCAGATCCAAGGATTCTTCGATATCCCCGTGGATCATCTGTCAGGCGTCCCCATATTAGCAGACTATTTTATTGAAAAAGGACTGGAAGATGTGGTGGTCGTTTCACCCGACTTAGGGGGAGTTACCCGAGCCCGGGATTTTGCAGAACGGATGCAGGTACCGATTGCTATCGTAGATAAACGGCGACCCGAACCCAATGTCGCAGAAGTTATGAACATTATCGGAAAAGTCCGGGATAAGAATATCATTGTCATCGATGATATGATTGATACAGCCGGGACGTTGGTTATGGGAGCTGAAGCACTTCTGGAGCGAGGGGCCAAGTCTGTCTACGCATGCTGCACGCACCCGGTGTTTTCCGGGAAAGCCATAGAGCGAATCGCCGAATCCTCCATCACGGAAGTAGTTGTCACCAATACAATTCCCTTAGCCGACCACCAGATGATCGATAAAATCACTTGTCTATCTGTTGCACCACTTTTGGCAGACACCATCCGCAGAGTACATGACGACCTCTCTGTCAGTATTCTGTTCAGCTAAGCAAACCAATCGTGATGGGACAGAAATAGCAGTAAAAGGAGGAATAGGGAAATGGAACGAGTTGAACTACCTGTATTTAGTAGAGATACCAAAATCTCAACCCGAAAACTAAGACGTGAGGGGTATATCCCAGCCATATTTTATAGTCGGGGTGATACCAGCATCCCAATTCAGATGGATCAAAAAGCATTCCGGAAGGCTATCAGCAGCGGCGGAATGAATGCTCTGCTGGATTTGATTATTCACAAGGATGATGGGAAAGAGACCGTTATTGCCATGCTCAAAGATATGCAACGAAACCCGATGAGTGGAGAAATTCTGCATGCTGACTTTGTCCATGTGCGCTTGGATGAAACCATTATTACCAAAGTGCAAGTTCATCACCACGGAGAAGCAGTGGGCGTTATAGAGGGTGGCTTGCTCCAACAACAGTTGAGAGAAATTGAAGTTGAATCTTTACCTGGCAAAATACCGGAAACATACGTGGTTGATATTAGTGCCATGGGTATTGGCAGCCATTTGACAGTTGCAGATTTACCGGAAATTGAGGGAGTGCGGATCCTTGATCCACTCGATACCATTATTATGTCCATCTCAGCACCAAAGGCAGTTGAGGAAGCGCCAGTAGTCGAAACTGCGGATACGGATGAACCCCCATTGGTGAAGAAGGACGATGAGGAGTAGAATTAGATCGGAATCGAGGTATGATTTAAATGAAACTGATCGTTGGGCTGGGGAATCCCGGACTTCAGTATGCTGGCACCCGTCACAATGTTGGCTTTATGGCGGTGGACTTATTTGCCGGTGAACGACGGGTCAAAATCGACCAGTGGAAATATGAAGCGTTGACTGGACGTGCACGGGTTGCAGGAGAAAATGTGATGTTGATGAAACCCCAGACATATATGAATCTCAGTGGGCGAGCGGTGATCAGGGCGGTACGGGATTTAGATCTGACGCCGCAACAGGTGTTTGTGATTCATGATGACATGGATTTACCATTAGGGCAGATTCGCATTCGCCAGCAGGGCAATGCTGCCGGGCATAATGGGATGAAAAGCATTACTGCCGTTTTGGGCACAGAAGCTTTTCCGAGAATACGAATCGGAATCGGGCGGCCACTTCAAAATATGGACCCAGCCGATTATGTGCTGGAACCATTTGATAAAAGCGAGATGGCAATCTTGGATCGTGTGATCGCTGAAACGGCAGAAGCTTTGTATGCACTGCTCTACACTGGAATCGAGCGCACCATGGGACGGTATAATCGCAGGGATTTGACAACCGACATTGACAACAAAGAAAGCGAATGAATGGGGCGGCATAGCCGCCCTATTTGCTTGACGGATATTTCCCAAAGAAGTTATAATGAAAAGTACAACTCATGAACATGGTTTGGGCTGTGGGGGGGGATTTCCCCAGAGCCCTCTTGCCTGTGGAAAAGGGGCCAGGATTATATGGAGAAGCTTTTGCCAATTTTGGAAGAATCATCTGAATTTCAACGTATATTGCAGTTTATGAAACAAAAGCCTGGGAAGCAGTATGTCACAGGACCTTTTGGGTCACAGAAAGCGTTTTTTTATGCGGGAATCCGGAAGATGACTGGGCAACCCCAATTAATTATCACCGCCGACTCCATGCAGGCACATAAAGTCATGTCAGCGTTGGCTGAGTTTTTACCAGAACATGAGCGAATCTTGTATCCGGGTTATGAAGTTATGGGGTTTGACATTCTTGCACAAAGCCGTGAAGTTCTAAGCCAGCGTCTTTCGGTGTTGAATGGACTGGCCAGAGGGGATAATCTGATCATTATCGCCACTGCGAGATCACTGATGACTCGCTTAGTGCCGGTTAAAGTATTCAATGATGCGCAATTGGTTATAGATCTGGGGGATCAATATCCTTTGGATCAAGTTTTGGCTGAGCTGGTGAATATGGGGTATGAACGGTCGGACATGGTGGAAGGGAAAGGACAGTTTAGTCTTCGCGGTGGAATTTTGGATATATTTCCGGATGGGGAAGCGAATCCTGTTCGTATCGAGTTTTTCGGTGATGCCGTTGATAGCATTCGCAGTTTTGATTCGATCAGTCAACGATCGATTCAGAATATGGATTCTGTGCTAGTGACTCCAGCTTCAGAACTGATTCTGGACGATGAAGCGCGAACACTTGGGATTCAGAAGATGGAAGAAGAAATGGCTCATCAGATTCGACGGATTCGTGAAGTCAGGCAGAAAAACGAACTGAGAGCTAAAATCTGCAGTTTGATCGAAAAAGTCACCGCTGGAATCGAACTTGATCGCGCCAGTGCATTTTTACCATATTTCTACCCAGAATCAGCGACTTTACTTGATTATTTACCGAAAGATACCATGGTGATGATCGATGAGCCAGCAAGAGTTCGAGAAGCTTCTGAAGGTGCTGAGCAAATCCTGCAAGAGACTTATCGGATCGCCTTGGAAAATGGCCGCGCACTTCCAGGTCAATGGGGTGCATATGTCCCATACGCTGAATGGGTGAAGACCTTGGATGCCTACCACGCATGGTTATGGTCATCGTTGTTAAGGCAAATACCAGGTGCTGCTCCGGATGAGCTTCTGAGTATTTCGTCCCGGCCCTTGTACCCGTTTCAGGGAAACATCGAGACCATCACCAATGAACTGAAGGTATTTCAGAAAAATCACTATCGGGTAATCATTGGAGTGCATACTCTGGAACGAGCCCGAAATTTGTCTTTGATCCTGAAAGACCAAGGGTTTCTGGTCCGTGAAGAACCTGTCTTAATGGGCGTGCCCCAACGAGGCCACATGGTGGTAACGGTTAGCCAGTTGGATCAGGGATATGAGTTGCCCGAACTTGGATTGGCAGTCGTTACTGAAGGTGAGGTTCTATTTACCGGCAAACGCCAGCGGCGACCAAAAAAAAGGCCTCCCACATCATCATTACACTGGAAAGATCTTGCCGTTGGTGAGTATGTCGTTCATATCAATCACGGTATTGGGCGTTTTTTGGGTATGAAAACCATGCAAGTGGATCAAATACAGAAAGATTATCTCCAGATCCAATACCACGGTGAGGATCGACTCTATGTCTCTGTTGAACAGATGGGGCTTGTTCAACGATATGTAGGACCACAGGGTCAAGAGCCCAGGCTTAACCGCCTGGGGGGTGGTGAATGGACCAAAGCAAAAAATGTTGTTAAAGCAGCAGTTGCGGATATGGCTGACAAATTACTGGTACTGTATGCGCACCGCGAATCGATTCCTGGATTTTCTTTCTCAAAAGATACGGTCTGGCAGAATGAATTTGAAGACAAATTCCCGTACGAAGAGACCGATGATCAGTTAAGGACAGTTGAAGAAGTCAAGCAGGATATGGAAAGTCAGCGCCCCATGGATCGATTGCTTTGCGGTGATGTGGGCTACGGTAAAACCGAGGTTGCTATCCGTGCCGCCTTTAAAGCCGTCATGGATGGAAAGCAAGTCGGTGTATTAGTGCCGACGACAGTGCTAGCTCAACAGCATTTTCACACATTTTCCTCACGCTTTGCGGGGTATCCCATCCGCATTGCGATGCTAAGCCGCTTTGTTTCACCGAAAGATACGCAGATGACACTGAAGGGATTGAGTAACGGTACAGTCGACATTGTCATCGGAACTCATCGAATTTTACAGGACGATATTCATTTTTCGGATCTTGGTCTTTTGATCGTGGATGAAGAGCAACGGTTTGGTGTGGTGCATAAGGAAAGGCTAAAGGAGCTTCGGCAGCAAGTGGATGTTCTGACTTTAACTGCAACCCCCATACCTCGTACATTGCACATGGCGCTTTCAGGAATACGGGATATGAGCACGATCACAGAACCACCGGAAGACAGACTACCGGTCCAGACATTTGTATTGGAATATGATGAAGTTCTGCTTAAAGATGCCATCATTCGCGAGTTGGATCGCGGTGGGCAGGTATATTTTATCCATAATACCGTGCGCTCCATTGAAAGGGTTGCGCAAAGATTGCGAGAGCTCATCCCGGATGCAGCGATAGCGGTTGGACACGGGCAGATGAAAGAAGATCGACTTGAAAAGACGATGATTGATTTTATTCAGGGGGACTATGATATTCTGGTCTGCACCACAATTGTGGAAACTGGCCTGGACATTCCCAATGTTAACACCATTATTGTCGATCATGCTGATCGATTTGGCTTGTCACAACTCTATCAACTTCGGGGACGAGTGGGCCGGTCCAATCGTCAAGGATATGCTTACTTCCTGTTTAAAAAAGATAAGGTGTTGACAGAGATAGCAGAAAAACGTCTGCAGGCAATTCGAGAATTCACTGAGTTTGGCTCTGGGTTTAAAATTTCAATGCGGGATCTAGAAATCCGGGGGGCTGGAAATCTATTGGGCTCTGAACAAAGTGGTCATTTGTCTGCGGTTGGATTTGAGTTGTATTGTCAGCTACTTGAGGAAGCAGTTCAGGAAGCTAGAGGCACCCCGGTAAAAGTGAATCAAGAGCCGGTCATCGACTTGCGCGTCGATGCTTTTCTGACAGATTCCTATATTTCCGATAGTAGACAAAAAATCGATATATATAAAAAAATCGCCACTTGTCAAAACGAATCGGACATACAGGATATTTTGGATGAAATTGGTGACCGGTTCGGAGATATTCCTGATACCGTTTTTCATCTCATCGAGATCGTTCGCTTGAAACTTTTAGCGAAAGATGCGAAAATTATTGCGATGGTGCAGGAAAAAGAGCGTGTCGTGCTTAAACTTTCCAGAATGAGTCACTATAACCAAGAATGCGCAGGTAATGTGATCCGCCACTATCGGAAACGGATTACCCTGATGGCATCCACGCCCCCGCAAATCTTCATCAGCGTGGGCGATCTGAAGCAAACGGAGATGCTGGCATTGTTGAAAGAGTTTCTTGTGAAATTTAATACGTGCCTGGAACGCTAAATTAAAGGGGGACAATTTGAATGTGTAGAATACGATGGGGGACAGTCCTGGTCATCATCTTGATGATGGCGCTGATCTTGACCGGGTGCAATAAACCAGCGGATCCGGTTATTCTGGCAACAGTTAACGGCGAAGAAATATTCGAGTCGGACCTGACCGATCGGCTGGCAATTTTGGGATTCATTTATCAGATGGCCATTGATCGAGACACCTACGGTGAGGAAATGCTGAACCAGTTGATTGAAGAACGGCTATTGATCCAGGAAGCGGTTAAAAAAGAGGTCGTCTTGGATGACGCAGAATTAGATGAGCAATTTTCCAGTTTTACAACCATGCTGACCTCCAGTTACGGGGGAGAGGTTACCATGAATACCGAACTACGCAAAGCTGGACTAAAACTGGATGATTTCAAAAGCCTTATCGCCACGCTGACCCGTGTTGGGAATCTCATCGATCTATTAACAAAAGATATTACCATCAGTGAATCTGAGGTTCGTGCATATTATGATTCCAATCCCGAGGAGTTTACCAGTGAAGAGTCTGTGCGCGCTAGCCATATCTTGGTGGCGGATGCAGCACTGGCTGCGCAGATTCTCCAGCAGCTGAAGGATGGAGCTGATTTTGCGGCTATGGCAGCGCAATATTCGACAGATTCTGCCAACAAAAATAGCGGAGGGGACTTGGGGTTCTTCACTTACGGGGATATGGTAGAGCCCTTTGAAGACGCAGCGTTTGCGTTGGAAGTGGGGGATTTAAGTGAAGTTGTGCAAACAGAATTTGGGTATCATATCATCAAATTGACCGATACACGTCCGCAAACTAAAAAGACCTATGAGGAAGCGAAAGAAGAAGTGCAAAAGATGCTGCTTTCATGGGCACAGGAAGACTTCTTTGAAGATTATGTGGATCAAATTTGGGAAGCGTCTGAAATTGTGATCACCGAGTAACAATCGACCCCGGGGATTGATTCCCCGGGGTCGCTTATATCTTATTCAGTCCAAATAGCGCCAACCGGACAACTGGACGCAGCCAGGGTATCGGATTCATTAAGCGGATGATCCTTCATACGCGTTGCTTTTCCTGCGACCATCGTATATGCTTCGGGAGCCATGGTGGCACAAAGACCACAGCCCATACAGACAGCGGAATTAATTTCCCAAGGTTTGTGTGATATACGCGAAAGTGATGGCACAGAACCTTTTGGCACAATTTTCCCAACGATTCCAGCCATGGCGATAATAGCGATCACGGTCAGCACCCAGCGAACTGACATAAAAGAGAGCCCTAAGAATTTTGCTTCATTGGCTAACATGGGAACTTTGATGACAGCCCATGCACTCAGGACAATCACCACATTACTAAGACTGGCGCCTTTACTGAGTAACATCTGACATACTGGAAAGGCAGCATATACAGGGCCGGCGGAAAAAGAACCCAATGCAAAGGACAAGATGGTGCCTTTAATGCCGGCGTGTTCTCCAAAGCCTCGCAGGATGGCTTCTCTGGGAACCCAGGCATCGACAAGTGCAGTGAGGATTAAAATGACGGGCATGACAAATACCATTTCTTTGATAAAGAACCAGGTCCCGGACAGGGACTTAACGAACAAGTCAGAATTCACAAGAGTCGTGGTTAAGTAAATCAATCCGATAATAATGGGGAATATGTTACTTCGGAGTCGTGTTGTCACAGAATCACCCCCATCACAAGGGCGATGATGATCGCAAATACGAAACTAAGTCCATTGCGGACTAATGCAAAGCGGGTACCAAAAGCAGTTTTCTCCAGTGGAAAGGTTGCAATACCCACCATGGTCAAAGTGGTTAGGAAGGCGACCCCTGGGACGATGCTGGCCCCTGCATGCACCAGCGATCCAACCAAAGGAAACGCGACAAAGGCTGGTATCAGTGTGATGCTACCGAAAAGTGCAGCAATGGCCACTGCCACTCCTTCATTAGCATTACCTAAGGTGGTGCGGATCGTATCCGGGGGGATCCATGCTAAAAGAAAGCCAATGGCAAACAAAATGGAAATGATCTGGGGGACTAAATGTTTCATCATGCCACCAGCCATTCGAATCGAACGTGTCGTCCGGGTGCGATCCTTGAATAAAGACCATGCCAATCCCAAACAAGCAATCAACCACATTACGCGGGTCAGGGGATCCATTAGTTTACCTCCTTGAATTACCTAGTGCAAAGCATCCTTAGTATATCCGCTTTGATCGTTCCTGTCTGTTACATATGTAACACTTAGGAGGTTAACTGGATGGATCATCGGCTTTATCACTTACCTTCTCCTTTATTCCGAGATATTCCAGAATCCCTGTTGCAGAATTGGTTTGCCAAGGGGGGATATCGTTTCCGTCACTTTCCTAAAGGGGCATTGGTCTATCAGGAAGGCGAGCCATGTCTGACCTGGGATGTTATCTTAGATGGGGAAGTCGCAGTCCAAAGGATTGATGAAAAGGGAAATGTTTTGACAATCAGTCTTTTTACAGGCGGGGATGATATCGGAGGGAATCTGATGTTTTCGTCTCACCCATATTACCCAATGAATATTTTTTCCAAGTCATCAGTCCGAATCCTAAGTCTGGAGCGTGATTTGGTGCTGAATATATGTATGTCCAGTGCATCATTCCTCCATGACTTTCTAAAATCGATTTCTGACAAGACATCCATCCTGACAGGAAGGATCAAATCCATGAGCCGGACTTCCATTCGCGATATGCTGATGCAATATTTATCCGCTCAGGCTGTGATTCAGAAAAGCATGTCAATTGAACTGTCATTATCAAAAAAAGACCTGGCTGAATACTTTGGTGTTGCCCGGACTTCATTATCAAGAGAAATGAAGGCCATGGCAGAAGCAGGTTTGATCGATTTCCAGGGGAGACAGGTTATTCTCAGGAAAAGTATTGAGAATTGGGATTTAGCAAGGCGAAAGAGTGAAAATGATAAGGAGTGGGAGATATGAATGTGACTGTTCACACAGCCCAACATCCACTGCAGCCGGACTTGAGGGTTATCGAAATCCTACATGCGCAGATGGAACGCATTGAGACTTTCCGATCCACTGCAGAAATCATTGCGTCCATCGATAATGCCCAAAAAGAAGGTAGCAGAGGTGTATTTACGGTCGCATGGGAGGAGGATCGACCAATCGGACTCGCCTTCGGCAATATCGGGTCCGGAATCGAATCCGGTGGGGATTATTTTTGGCTGAATGAATTATACGTGCCGACTCAGCATCGAAACAAAGGTGTTGCGCAGGCTATCCTAGATGCATTGGAGGACTGGCTGAGATCGCAGTCGATTCATTATGTGGCAGGAGTGACAGGCCATGACAATGGCGCAGCGTTGGCTCTTTATCAAAAGAAAGGATATACCATCACATCTCCAGCATGGTTTGACAAGCATCTATTTGATTGAAACACCTTGAATCAATCCCAGATCTTCCTCGAAAAGCAATCCATTAAGTGGTATAATGAGGAATATTGGAATTATTGACTGACGAAGGGACGATTTAAATGGGCCAAAGCAGCAAATTCATCCGTGGGGCAGTCATCTTGACCGCTGCGGGGATCATCAGCCGAATTATGGGCGCTGTATACAGAGTCCCGTTAGCCGGATATCTTGGAGATGAGGGCATCGGTCTCTACCAGATGGCTTATCCGATTTATACTGCGATCTTGGCCATTTCCACGGCAGGTATTCCCGTGGCCATATCCAAGCTGGTGGCTGAGAAATATGCGCAGAACCAGCCGGAAAGTGCATTTCGGATTTTTCGTACGGCGTTGCTGTTATTGATGGGTGCAGGTGCTTGTATATCGATTAGTCTGTTTGCGACAGCTCCTTTCATTGCAAATCATATTTTGAAAGATCCCCGGGCATATTTTTCTATTATCGCCATCTCCCCGGCCATTTTTTTAGTATTTACCATGGCTGCTTTCATGGGATATTTCCAAGGGCAGCAAAACATGCTGCCGACGGCTATTTCCAAAGTCATCGAACAGTTCGTCAGGGTAATGACCGTTTTTATACTGGCAGTCATGTTAATGCCCAGGGGGATCGAATATGCCGCGGCCGGGGCCACATTTGGAGCCGTTACCGGAGCTGCGGCAGGGATCATGATCCTGTTAATCATGTTTTTTTGGCTTAAGAATAAGACTGGCGCCCATGAAAACCGTGAGGTGGACATGGACTCTTCCCTGAAGATCGCGACCCGAATAACTCAATTAGTGATACCGATTTCTCTGGGTGGATTGGTGATGCCGGTGATGCAGGCATTAGACACACTGATTGTGCCTAGTCGACTACAAGCATCAGGTCTGACAATCCATCAGGCAACAGCCTTATTTGGTCAATTGACCGGTATGGCGACACCCTTGATCAACTTGCCGACTATTTTTACGGTCGCGGTGGCGGCTTCCCTGGTACCGGCAATATCCGAAGCCATCGCAATGCATGATCACCACACAGCCCAAATCAGAGCATATGTTGGAATGCGAATGACCTGGCTGATCGCACTACCAGCTGCTGTGGGTTTATTTATCTTAGCAGAACCCATATCCCTCATGCTCTATAACCAACCGGATGCGGCTTGGCCCTTAATGGCGATGTCAGCCGGTATCGTTTTCCTCTGCCTTCAGCAAACAACTTCCGGGATTTTACAAGGACAGGGCATGACAGGGATCCCGGTCAGGAATCTGATGTATGGTGCCGGAGTCAAAGGGATGCTGACATATTGTCTGACGGGGATTGCAGTATTCGGTGTGAATGGAGCTGCACTAGCAACCACTGCTGGATTTATGACTGCTGCAACATTGAATATTTTGCATACACGCAAGCATTTGCATTTTACAATAGACCGGAGAAGAGACTTGGGATGGCCGGTCATGGCAGTTTGCGTCATGAGTATTGCTGCAGTCTGCTCGTATCGTTTGATGTACGCCCTCATGGTTGGTAGGATGAACGGTTCCATACGAATGCTGACAGCGGGTGCTACACTGGCTGCTGTGGGCATTGGCGTGGCTGTTTATGTTCTGATCCTTCTGGGGTCGAGAGCGGTCAACAGAGACGATATGGAACAGCTCAGTATCGCAGAAAGCCGTTTCGTTCATTTCCTGATAAAAATCAAACTCTTAGGGAGGTAGCCATGGCAGGAACCATCTATGTTGTCGGTCTCGGCGCAGGAGACTGGAAAGAGTTAACGCTGGGTGCTTACGAGATCCTTAGCGGAGGGTTGCCGGTCATTCTGCGAACGGGCCGACATCCGACAGTTTCATACCTCCAGGAAAAGAATATACAATTTGAGACACTGGATTACATTTATGAGCAGGAAGCATGTTTTGATCATGTGTATCGAAAGATTGTAGACACGCTGCTGCAAAGAGCAACCCAGGCAGAATCGATTGTTTATGCTGTACCGGGTCACCCGTGGGTTGGCGAGACAACCGTCCGCTTACTGGCAGCTGAGACTGGAATACATCAACTGGCCATGGTGGTCATCAGTGGCACCAGTTTTCTCGATAGCATGTTGACCGCTTTGGAAATTGATCCAGCGGATGGATTGCTTATCTTGGATGCAGTCCGCCTTCTTCCAGATCATCTGATCCCGGCCGATGCAACAATCATTATGCAGATCTATGATCGATTGATTGCCAGTCGCGTCAAATTGACCCTACAGGAAGTATACCCTGATGATACATTCGTATCCATCGTCAAATCAGCCGGGATTACCGGTTCACAGTGCATCATTTCTGTACCTCTTTATGAATTGGATCATCAGGAGCATTTTGATCATCTGACCAGCATCTATCTACCAGCAGTTACTCCGGGGATCGATCGGGCTGACACGCAAATGTCCCGGTTGATTCAAATCATGGAAACACTGCGAGGAGACGGGGGTTGCCCCTGGGATAAGGAACAGACCCATGAAACGCTGAAACCGTATTTGATCGAGGAGGCATACGAAGTTATCGAGGCGATTGACAGCAAGGATCCGGCTCGATTAGCGGATGAACTGGGGGATGTGCTGCTTCAGATCGTCTTTCACGCCCAGATAGGCTACGAATTCGGCACTTTCTCAATGGATGATGTTGTCCGCAGCATTGTTGAGAAAATGATCCGCCGTCACCCTCATGTTTTCGCAGATCTTCAGGTGAAAAACAGTGCCCAGGTTTTGTCTAACTGGGACCGAATCAAATCAGAAGAAGGCGGCCAGAAGATACGACTTTCACTGCTCGATGGAGTACCTAAACACTTTCCTGCATTAATGAAGGCATATAAATTACAGGCTAAGGCAGCAAAAGTCGGATTTGATTGGGATACCATTGATGGCGCAATTGAGAAGGTTTCCGAAGAGATTGCAGAATTCATGGAAGCAAAAGGGCAAGCTTCGAAAAACAAGATGGCAGAGGAAGTGGGGGATTTGCTTTTTGCACTGGTCAATGTTGCTAGATTCGCCGACATTGAACCCGAAACAGCCCTATTGCAGACATGTGAGAAATTTAAGCGGCGCTTTGCATACATCGAAAAAATGGCGGCGCAGGCTGGTTCCAAATTGACAGATATGACACTTGAAGAGATGGACCGGTGGTGGAATGAAGCAAAACATCAAGGGGAGTGATGCATATGCGACTGGATAAGTTTCTCAAGGTTAGCCGTATCATTAAGCGACGCACGATCGCAAAGGAAGTATGCGATAAAGGACGGATCGAAATCAACGGAAGGCCGGGTAAAGCTGGTAGCGATGTGAAGGTTGGTGATCGACTGACCATCGGATTTGGAAGAAAGACACTGGAAGTTGAAATTCTGGTGGTTGCAGAAAATATGCGGGCAAGCGAGGCTGTCAGTATGTATCAAATTATCAGAGAAATCATCGAGAAAGGCTCCGATGAAACTGCTGACTGGTGATTTCACATGTTTTTGGGTATTTTTTTCCTAAAGGTGCAGGAACTGCCGTAGCAAGGAAGAATAACTACTGACAACGTATTATCATATTTTCCCATTCAATCAGAAATCATCGTGAAGGTGGATGACATGCAAAAGAGACGGCGCCAGGCGAAAACATATGACCTCAGTCAATACATGAATGTAGAAGCACCGACACGACCTGCTGAGGCAGCCAAAAAAGAACCTCGAATCCGCCGTTGGCGGGCGAGGCCGATGGCTGTGTGTTTAGTCGTGTTTGTCATCTATGCCGTCGTCATCCTGATAACCCAGCAAATTCGATTAATGGAGTTTGAACGGAATATTTCCCGGGTTAGCCAGGAGATTGCTTCAGCTCAATCCACGCAGAATGAGTTAAATGAGCAGATTGATTACATGAGCACTGATGCATATATTGAGCAGATCGCCCGGGAAAAACTGGGTTTGATCCGGCCGGGTGAGATACCGTATATCACGATTCCGTCGGACACTCAAAGCGAAGTAACAGTACTGGATAAGGATGCGCCGATTGTGGATGTGGAGGACTGATCGAGCCCAGGAAAGCAAATGCTTGACGGTGCTGGATTTGTACTGTAATATGGTGTATGAGCAAGATTTCATACTTTAGGGAGGAATTGTTTCGAAATGGCGGTTGTTTTAGGAAGTATTGTAGAAGGTACAGTGACAGGCATCACCAATTTCGGTGCATTTGTGGAACTACCAGACAAGCAAGTCGGCCTGGTTCACATTTCTGAAATTGCGGATGCATATGTCAAAGACATCAAGGAGTATCTGAAGGAAAAGGACAAAGTCCAGGTCAAAATCATCAGCATTGACGGGAAAGGTAAGATTGGGCTGTCCATCAAGCAAACCCAACCGCCAAAAAGCCCGTCTCGAGAGCGTGAATACCCGAAGAAACCTCAGATGAGTTTCGAGGATCGGATGTCTAAATTCCTCAAAGACAGTGAGGAACGACAACTGGATGTGAAAAAGAACACGGAAGCAAAACGTGGCGGACGCGGCGGGCCCAAAAAGCCTGAAGCAGAGTGAAAAAACAGGCATTCTCGACGAGAGAATGCTTTTTTTTGGAGGTTTGATCATGACGATAGTCGCAGCAATTGATATCGGTACGATTTCCACACGATTGTTAGTTGCAGAGACAGAAGGAACCAACTGCACAACGTTAGCTCAAGATTTGGTCATCACCCGTTTAGGTGAAGGGGTGAACGAAACCAGACGCTTGAGCAATGCGCGAATGGATCAAACGATGTTGGTACTCAAATCATATGAAGAACGTGCTTTGCGCCTGGGTGCAGACGAGATCCTTGCCGTTGGGACCAGTGCCATTCGGGATTCTGACAATCGCGAGGCCTTTTTGACTCGGGTATCATCTCAGACAAAGATTCGACTCCGGATCATTGCAGGTGAAGAAGAGGCCGCACTGACTTTTCTGGGGACGAGTAGAGGGTTGGCCATGCGCGGGCCGCTGTTAGTGGCAGATGTTGGCGGGGGCAGCACCGAACTCATCGGTGGCGATCAGCAAGGGATCAGACATTTATCCAGTATCAATGCAGGTGCAGTACGAATGACAGAGTCTTTTCTGCACCAAGACCCGGTTGACCCGGGTGAATATACCACGATGATGGCTGCTGTTGACGGGTTATTGGATTCCCAATCAGCTCTTTTAAATCCACGATTGTATCCGGTACTGGTGGGTGTGGGGGGTACGGCGACGACTCTGGCCGCAATTCATTTGAAATTGGAAAAGTATGATCCCGGTGTGATCCATGGGTACAATATGACGCGTCAGGAAATGAGCGATGTTGTCGATCATTTATATAGACTACCCATTAACCAACGTAAACAACTGCCAGGTTTACAACCCGAGCGGGCAGATCTCATTTTGGCGGGAGCAGCGATTCTGTACCGGATACTTGAGCGCGGGGGTTGGTCTGCCATGACGACCAGCGAAGCAGACATTTTGCATGGGATTATCTGGGATCGGTATATGGGTCAAAAAAAATAAAGCTCTGTTCCGGATACTCTGGAACAGAGCTGCTTCATTTATACTTGGGACCCAGTCCGGGTAGTGGGCTGCTCAGACACAGACTGGACTTTAAATGATCGCAGAATCATTCGGGTAATATCATCTGTGTTTTTGTAGAAACGATTAAATGTGATTCGCATCTGAAAATATTCGTGTCCATGGTAAATCGCGACATGATTGATGTTACCGATTCCAAAGCCCGATGTAAAAGTGATTACAGCGGGAGCACCCTGTACAATTTCGGTTTCAATGCGTCGATCTCCAAATCCGTCTGCAACAAGGGATTCACTGACCTTCGTCATCACATTCGTGAAAGTATCAGGTGGAGTATACCCTTCCGGTAATCGAGCACGGCCAATCTGGATATGCAAGGGTGAATCCGCGTAGGTTTTGCCAACATGATTGGCACAGATGATCATCTCTTTACCATCCAGATCCATCTCCGCATGATACCCATCAGGAATTACCAATGAATAATCTCTACCTTGGACTGGTTTACCGATGCCAAAATCGAAAGGTTCCGATTTTTCTTTCTCGGTGTCCTCACCGGACATCAGATAAGTAGCAAGTTTCCGCAGAATTTCATAGGTATTACCCATTGTACGGACCTCGTCTTTATTCGTTTCCTTCTCGGACTCGGGACTTGGTTCCGGGGGAGTATCGTCAAGTTGGGGCTTTTGGAATTCCCCGTTGATCCATTCCCCTTCCTCTCGGAGTCCGCTAGCATGAATAAGGACACCGAGTCCGTCCTTGAGCCCATTTTTCCATGTTCCGGAGAATCGGCCACCGTCGGCTAATATCTCTTTACCCGTTCCATGATAAACGCCGTCTTTCCATTCTCCTTCATATTTATACCCATCCGGTCGGGTGAAAGCCCCGATACCATTGCGAATGCCATCTTCCCATTGTCCTTGATATTGGCTCCCGTCCGAGTTTCGTTCCGATCCTTCACCATTGGGTCGTCCTGCGCTAAAGTATCCTTCATAACGGTATCCATCGACCCGGGTCAGCGTGCCATAGCCGGTTTTTTCGCCATGTACCCATTCACCCTCGTAGCGTTCTCCTTCGGCATTGGTTTCGATGCCGATTCCGTGAGGCTGCCCAAAATGCCATTCACCTTCATATTGATAACCATCACTTTTCGTGAGGGTTCCTTTACCGAACCACTCGCCATCTTTCCATTCGCCGTCATAACAGCTTCTATCTGACTTTTTCTCTTCACCCCGCCCATGGGGTTGACCATCCTTCCATTCGCCATCATATTGATAGCCGGTCACCCGGGTGAGGACACCGTACCCATGCCATTCACCATCTTTCCATTCCCCTTCGTAAGTATCGCCGATGGCTGTGACCTCTTTCCCTTCACCGTACGGTTTGCCAAATCGCCAGGCTCCCTCATACTGATAACCGTCAGTCTTGATCAAGGTGCCCGTACCATGCCACTGGCCATCCCGCCAGTCCCCATCGTACTGATCACCAGTCGGGGTGATTTCAATCCCTTTGCCATGCGGCTGGCCATTTCGCCATTCACCGGTAAACCGATAACCATCCTCGCGAATCAGAGATCCATTTCCGTGCTTTTCACCGTAACGCCACTCCCCTTCATAGGTCGTACCGTTTGTGAAAACCATCCGTCCAGTTCCATGGGGTAGTCCGTCCTTGGATTGGCCGGTGTAAGTTCCGTTATCCATTCCAGAGACCTCCTTTCAAGTCGATAAACTCTCCCACCGGTGCTAATGGACAGACCAAGGGAGAGGCGGAATCAGATTCATATGATCGGCGGGATCATGTAATAGCACAAGCTCCCACGTAATGTTTCGTTTATTCTTGCTCGTTTCATGAATTCCTTCATTTAGGAATAAATATACGGAAAAACTATCCAAATAACAATTCCCGGCCACCAAACGGAGCAAAAACCGTATTCAGACCTCTATTTAAGGCTGCAAATCTGGTGACTGCCCTGACTGAGTGAAGCATGGCCAGCTCATGTCATCGGTTAAGCAGAAACGAAAACACTTCTGCTATGGCAACAGGTTCACCTGTTCTGATTTGTTGAATACAGCGGTGTTCACATTCTTTTAGAAGGTCCATTCTCGCATGAATGTCCAGAGGCAGTTTCATTTTCTGTATCGCAATGCGGGCGCCGTGGAGATTTCCGACCATCACTCGTCGCATCACACCCGCAATGAAGAAGTGATCCGAACAGGTTGGGTGTTCACAAATCTGACAATGCGCTGCTTGTTTTCGGATGGTTGCCACCTCATCTGTGTCCCGGCTGTACAAATCATGTAAGGTCACTGGTTTCTTTACAAAGGACACATAGTCTTTCATGTGCTCATGGTAGGAGAAAGGAGGTTGTTTGTGTTTTTTCAGGACCGCGTTGGCGGCACTGATCCCGGAAGTGGTCACAGCGGGCGTTCCCGTCCCCATGACAGTGGCTTCACCGCAACAGAATAATGAATCCCATTCGGTACGAATATGTTGGCGATGAAACATATGCTGGCCAATCATCTGTTTTGGCCCGGCAACTGCCCCGTTGGGCTTTAAAGTATACCGTTCAATGGTTTTTGGTGTCGCGACTTCGGCATGACGAATACCACGCTGAAAACCGGGAAAACGTCGATCCAACACGCCAATCAGTCGTTGTGTTTCATCTTCTTTCTGCTGCTGATATCCGGGGGATTGGTATGCGTCCCATTCACGAAGTGAAGGCCCGATGGCAATCACAGTATGACAATCACCCGGACAGAGGGTCCGGTCATCAATACTAAACATATATACCGTAATTTCGCTCTCATCCAGCTGGTCAGGATTTTCTGCCAGCATTTCCACAGGGGCTGTATCTTCAGGAATAACAGCCCGGTCTACTAAAGCGTAAAGAACGATGCTGGGATATGTCATGACGAGATTTTTGACCCAGGCAAGCTTACTCTCTGAGACATACATGGGATCAATCAGATGCATATATAAATTTTGCATGGTGCCGGAGTAAACAATTTCAGTTGCAGACAGCGTTTCTCCGGTATCCAGCAGAACACCGGATGGCTTCCCTTGATTAAACAGGATTTGCACAACCTGGGTTCGATGGAACATTTCGCCGCCATTTTCTTCAATGACTTTTTCCAATTTACCCGGTAAAAACATGGTGGAGCCTGCAGGATAGTAACTTCCACCGATATGATTGTCCACGAACATGACTGCAGCTAAAACAGCCGGAGACTCTTCCAGATTGGTGTAGCAATAAGTGGAGGTAAGTTTATCATAAAACTTGAAAATTTCAGGGTCACGAAAATATTTCTCCAGGAGCCATTTGGCACTTCGGTTTAGGTACCCGATAAAACGGGCATATGAAATGGGATGGCGGATTAGGCTGCCCAGCGCAGTTTTGGGGTCAGTTTCATCTGGAGAGGTATAGGCTGGATTTTCCACGATCACATGATGGTACATATGAGATAAATCGGAATAAAAGCGACGGATATTGGGCGCTTCTGATGGAAAAACCTGTGACAGTTCATCCACAAACTGGTCAACGTCCGGCCAGAACCGAATGCGGTGACCATTAAAATTGACGCAATAAAGAAGATCATGTTTGATCATATCAATGGGCTCTTCCAAGCAGTTGAACACAAATCGATGGGCATTAAACCCGTGCTGACCAAACCCGAACAGCATAGCAGAGCCCTGGTCGAAAGTGGCCTCCCCACGTTTGAAAGCGCCGCAAGAGCCTCCTGGGTGATCATTGACATCAACAACGGCTACATGCAGACCCCCTTTTACCATTAAGCTGGCAGCAGTTAAGCCCGATAACCCTGCTCCGATCACAATCACATCGTAAGTTTCGATTTCTGATCCCTCCAAACAAATTGGTGGTGAAACGGACGGTTGAGGCAGGTTTGCTTGCGAAGCGCGGTAATTTTGAAACAGCCCTGCGCCGATCTTATATAAAGGCATTGCAAAAGCCCAATGATTTGATGTCAACAGTCAGACAGCAGATGGAAATTCTCGGCCCCCATCGTACCCGTTCCCTCGATTCGAATTGAAACGGCTTTCAACACAGGAAATCCGGATAAGGGGTCGAGGACATCATCGGGGATAATTTGATTCACATTTGCTGCTTCCCAGGCGTGGGGGATCGTGACCACTCTTTCACGCATTGAATCATTCGCACAGACCAAAGCTCGGATCCTGAGGGTTCCCACAGGACCCGTGACGAGTACCCATTCGCCGTTGGAAATGTTAAGATATTGGGCATCATCTGCGCGTATCGTTAGAAATGCCTCAGGATCTGCTTGTCGAAACTCCGGAATCTGGTGATTTCGACTGTGATTGAAAAGTCGCCGTCTCGCGCCGCTGATCAATAGAAATTCTTCATCAGCAAGGTGAGGTTGATTCTGTGTATACTCAGGCAAGCCAGGAAACCCAAGGTTTATGTGCTCCTGACTAATGAAGCAGATCTTGCCTGAGGATGTGGCAAAAGGCTGGTTGCGCCATTTCTCATAGGCAACGGGTTTGAAAGTCACCCCTTCCGGGCGGGAAAGGAGGAATTCCGGCGTCCATTCCGTTTCGGATAACAACCATGCGTTCAAATCTTCTTCAGTATCCCAAGGGAAATAGTCCCCTGCGTTGAGACGATGCGCTAGATCATGCCAGAACTGGTATTCATCCTGGCAGTCTTGATATGACAGTAACTTGCGTGTGATTCCCAGTTGATTGCAAATTCCGTGGCTGACTAGTTCACTGCGTTCGAAAAAGGAGGCGGCAGGGAGAAAGTAATGAGCAAGCTGCGCGGTCGCCGTCATGAATAGATCCCGTACCACCAGCAGATCTAAACCTGCTAAGGCCCGACGTGTCTGGTGAGAATCCGGATTGGTCAAAGCAGGATTGGCTGCAGTCATAATCAAGCCACGTAAAGGATATGGATTCCCGGTTACCATTGCTTGAAGGCCGCGAATATTATGGCACTGACGTACATACCGATACAGTAGGGGAAATTCCTGAGCACCGATGGGGGAAAGTGAACGCAACGGTCGCTCATCGTATAAGGTCAGTCGTGGTATAGGAGGGCTTTCATAAATCCGGTTTCCCCCCTTGGTATCCACTGCGCCGGTTATGGCAGGGAGAAATCCAATCGTCCGGATGTTTTCCATCCCGTTTCGATGATGCTCTAAACCATTGCCGACATAAATGGCGGTTCGATTTGGCGCAGTTTGGATCACAGCCGCAATTGCAGCCAACATGGACGCGTCGACCCCCGTCAACCGCTGGGTTTCTTCTGGAGTAAAACGAGTCGCATAGGACTGCACAGCCTCCCACCCCGTGGTGTTATTTCTGAGAAACTCAAGATCCGCAACGTTTCGTTCAAACATCTGGTGAATCAGACCCCACGCCAGTGCACCGTCAGTGCCAGGCCACGGCATGGCATGGATGTCAGCGAGCCGGGCAATCTCATTTTTGACAGGATCCACGACGATCAAACAGGCACCCTTGGCTTTTGCTTTCATCATCCGCTCAAAAATAAACGGGTGGGTAAACGGCGGGTTGGCGCCCCAAATCAACATGATTTTTGAGAATTCGAAATCACCGAACAGTTCACAGCCATAGGTAGATGCAAATCCCATGTATCGTGAACAGAAGCAGGCAGTATCATTAGAAAAGTAATTGGGTGTACCAATGGCATGGGTAAAGCGCCGAGCCAGATTTTCCTGCTGTGCAAAGCCCAGGGCTTCGCCTTTCCATACCCCTACAGCTGCATCACCGTTATGGGATTGGATGGTTTGAATTTTCGCAGCGATTTCATCCAAGGCAGTATTCAGAGAAATTTCGTGCCATGTTTGCCCGATTCGCTTCATTGGGGTCAACACTCGTTCCGGAGATTGAACGGCTTGCCCGCCGTACTGCCCTTTGATACAAATTTTCCCGTTATTCCACGGATGTTCCGGTTGCCCTGAGATCGAGGTGATTAAACCGTTGTCAATGCATACATCGATTCCACAGCGGTCATCACACATCCGGCATAGTGTATGGTGGATTTGCATGGTGCAACCCTCCTGAAGTGGATACAAAGGTATAGCGGTCATAATTCATATATTCCATACGAATGGGTTAGACTCCTATCAAGTCTGAAATGGATTCAATCAAATCATCGCCTCGGAATAAGAAGTATTATTGAGCAAAGGAGCGCCTGGGAAAGATTAAAGGATTATTTTACAGTTCTATCGAAACCTTTCTCATGCAATTTGCATAGCTCATAACTGGTCTTCGTTGATTTCTTACCTTCATGTGCCCAAATGACCGCTTTCAGAGCATCGAAAGGAGGTCCCATGTTGGATAATCAGTATCGATACGAGGCATTTATCAGTTACCGCCATCAATCACCGGATGCTGACATCGCCAAAACGCTGCATCGGCAGATCGAACAATTCAAAATTCCAGGCGCAATTGCCAAACAAGTGGGAAAGAAGCGAATGGGGAAAGTATTCCGAGATCAGGACGAATTGCCGACTTCCGGAGATTTGGGTTCTGACATCGAAAGTGCCCTCAGAGATAGTAAATGGTTGATTGTTATCTGCTCCCCGGATCTGCCAAAATCAAAATGGTGTATGAAAGAGGTGGATGCGTTTATCGCCATGGGCAGGCGAGATCGAATTCTGACCCTCTTAGTCCGTGGTGAACCGGATGAATCATTTCCTCAGCAAATCCGATTTGTGGACATCGACGGTATTTTAACGGAGCGAGAGCCCCTGGCAGCAGATGTCAGAGCCCCTGATCTATCGGGGATGAAACGGAAACTGAACATTGAGAAATTACGGATTCTGGCACCGATGCTTGGAGTTGGATTTGATGATTTAAGGCAGCGGGCAAGAGAGCAACGGCTGCAAACCCTAGTCGCATTCAGTGCTGCAGTGGTCACATTAGTCACGGCTTTTGCGATCTATGCCGTCACCCAAAATCGAATCATTGCCTATCAGCGGAATCGGGCTGTTGAGAATGAATTGATGCTGTGGCTGGAAAAGTCGGTGCTGGCATCCTCCGCTGATGATAAGCTGGGCGGCCTGGTCCATGCCCTTCAGGCACAGGAAGCGGGAGAGATGATTGTGCATCAGTACCAAACGGAGATTCAGGATGCGTTGGAGATGGGTTTGTACAGCGAAGAATTTCGTCAGGTTTCAGTGATCAAGAATAAGGGCATGCGTATGGGGCAGCTGACCTACTCTCCTGACGGGAAATGGGTATTAGGAATCATCAACCAGAATGCAGCCGCACTCATGGATGCTTACTCCGGTGAGATTCTGCGAACGGTGGGTAATCATCGTGAATCTCTGACCGCAGTGGGATTTTCTCCGGACAGCAGCCGGTTTTATACGTTCTGCGGGTGGGAAAATCGAATTGCGGTATGGGATTGCGATACGGGGGATTTGATTGGACAGTATCTCCGGGAGGATGAATATGCATGGACCATCGGGTGTGTCGGGTTTCTGGGGGGCCCTGATCAACTCCTCGTGTATGAAAATGAACATTTGATCGTATGGGATTTGCAGAAAAATAAGGAAACGAATGTACTGGATATGGATGGCCGGGTGTTTACAGACACCGGAATCGCGCTGAATCCTTCTGCCGATCAAGTGGCTTTTAGCAGCAGCATGGCTGAAGATTTGTGGCTCTATGATTTAAAAACCGATACCCGGCGGGAGTTGGAAAACCCAGACGGAAGCACTGCCAATCGTCTGACATTCTCTCCCGATGGGAAATGGATCGCAGCTGGCTTAGGGCCGTTTGTGGCGGTCTGGGATGCCAGTAGCGGTCAATTGATCACCCGGACACCAGTGACGGACGCAGCCGCCGTTTATAGCCTCCGCATCAGCCCGGATTCAAAACAGTTGGTATATGTGGAGGAGACGCGAATAGTTATGTTGGACCCGATGTCGGGAGAAATCAACTGGATCTACAACGACCCTTACCCAAATCAGATTTATGCCGTGGAATTTTCTCCGGATGGAAGCAGCCTTCTCGCCCGGCATTTATACGCAGTGCTTTTGGATGCGCGTAACGGTAATGTGCTGCATGACTTTGGTGACATGGAAGTTCAGGGTGCTGTGTTTGATCCATCAGGAGCAACCATCCTCTTCTCCTTGTATGATGGAGGGTTTGGCGGGTATGCGACCCCCTTGGGTGCCAGTGTGCAACGCTTGGATGAATACAGCGGGAACTTGTATCGCGTTGAGCGTTTTACCCCGATTCCTGAGGAGAAATCTCATCTGATTTCTTTACACGACCCGGGTACGCAGGTCCCGCCGGGGCAGTCCCGGATATTTACGGCACCAAACAGTCGCTATGCCGCTCTAGCTCACGGGGACGGGTTCATTGAAGTTTGGGATCTCAGCACTGCCCAAACCCCTGCTTACGGCATTGCGGAGCATTATCAAGTTGTAAACGATATCCTTTTTACAGAAACCATCATGGCCAGCGGTGGTCGTGATGGACGTGTCATGATATTTGACTTGGAGCAGGGGCAGTTGCGCTTTGCGCTGACTTTGGGCAATACCATCCACAGATTGGAAATCTCTCCGGATAGCACGAAATTAATGGCTTTGCATGATGATGGTACAAGTGCAACTGTGGTCTCCACTGTCAGTGGAGGGATATTATTTGAGTTGGATGGTAAGGGCAGCCCAATTAAAGATATGGGATTTAGTGTTGATGGTAAGCAGGCAGTCATTATTACGGAAAATGGCAGCGCATGGATCGGGCAAATGCATACAGAGTTTGCAGATCTGCTGCAAGCGTCCCGGGTCCGTGTGGGTCAGTAGTGGAGGAACCGACATGAAGATACCCATCATTATTGGGGTTACGGGTCATCGGAACATGAGGACGGAGGATATACCCGTACTGAAGGGTGCTGCAAAGGCCGTTTTAACTGATTTGCAAACCAAGCAGCCTCATTCTACGTTGGTGATGCTCAATAGTCTGGCAGAGGGGTGTGACCAGCTTTGCGCTGAAGTTGCATTGGAGCTGGGCATTCCATTAATTGCCGTTCTTCCCATGCCGGTACCCGAATATGAGTTGGACTTTCAAGGGGAAGCGCTTCAGTGTTTTCGGTATCTCATGGCCAATGCTGCAGAAATCCGGGTGGCTGAGGATATGGAATCTGCCATGGACATCACCCGGAATTATCACTATCGTCAGGCAGGTATCTATCTGGCGACTCAAAGCCATGTCCTATTAGCTTGCTGGGATGGCAATGCCCCATTGGCGGGTGGATGTGGAACCGCCGAAGTCGTCGATTTTATGTTAAATCGTTCATACAGTGCCTCCTGCTCGTTGTTTCGGGGCATGGCAGATGGAGCCGTGATTCAGTTGATGACGCCGCGGGCAGGGGATGATTCCTCCGTTCAAGCGGGATCAGTACGGATATTGGAAAACTCACCTGGTGTTTTGAGAAAAAGTTTGCAAATGACCGATGAGTTTAATCATGATGCACAGAAGGTACCAGATCTGCCACCTGCAGATATTATTGACCATCAAACCTTAACCAAAGCAGGTCCCCGGGTATCGCGCATTCTGGATGTTTTCCGTGCTGCAGATACCTTGTCGGTATCATTCCGGAATCGTTATTTAAAAACTATGTTGGTGCTATCGTTTCTCGGCGTGTTACTGGTGGTCTCTTTTCTGATGTACGATGAAATGGAGGCGGATGTTTTTCTGATCGTCTATGGCGGGATCCTTCTATTGGCAGGATCCGTCTATTTCAGATCAGCTCGGGGGCAATACCACCGCAAATATTTAGAGTATCGGGTGCTGGCCGAAATTCTGCGAAATCAGTTTTATCTGTCCCTTACCGGAATCCCTGATGCTGTTTGCGACTATCTTGCCTGGCCCCATGAACAGGCCAACGCCTGGATTCGCCAGGCTGTTTCTGCTGCTGTGGCAGGTTCTGAAAAAGAAACGGCTATGGATCCGCAGCAGATTCGAGGGTATTGGATCGATGGGCAGTCCGTTTACCACAAGCAGGCCTTGGCGAAGGACTGGAAAAAGGATGGTCTCAATAATCGCATCACAAGGATCATGATGGGGGCTGCTTTGACCATATTTTTGGTGGTGGTGGTCATGGAGAGTTGGTATAAGCCGATTATGCAAATGGTGATTCCAGTCGCATCACCCCTTCGCGCGATCCTGATGATGCATGTAGAGCAGGATTTGACGGTCAGAGGGACATTCAAAATCATGTTAGGACTGATCTCATCTGTAACCTTGTTTCTTGCCAATTATTACGGTAAATTATCTTTAGGACGCAAAATCACGGACCATGAGAAGATGATCGCACGGTTGCATCGGGCAAAAGTCTTGCTGGATACCCATGGGGTGCCTTGGGAAACTGTCTACCGGGAGCTGGCCAAAGAAAGCATCATTGAGAATGGGGAGTGGCTTTCGTACAGCCGCGATCAGCCACCCACCGTGAATATTTGACCGGCATCTTCAGGATGTTTTTCAGCGGGAGTGAGGGTATGATTCGATATTATTTGATGGGTTGGTCGATTTTGTTATTAGCCATCGGGATGAACCTATTGGCTATGCGCGTGGGCATGGCGACCTGGTACACCTATTTGCAGTCCGCCGGTGAATTTGGCTTTGTCCGGGCAACGGCGGCTTTGAGCATCGGCGAGCGTGTTTTCCTTTATGTGCTGTATCCGGGGATTCTAGGGTTTTTGATGTTTGTATGGAAGGTGCTGCTGAATCGAATGGGGATTTCGTGAGAAAGGAGAATGCGAGTGCGAAATTTTAACGTTATCCTTTTCAATGAATTTGAAACACTTGATGTGTTTGGTCCTGTGGAAGTTATCGGTACAATGGAGGACATCTATCATCTGGAATATTACTCTTTGGAAGGCGGATTAGTAACCAGCAAGCACAACGCGCAAGTGATGACGCGGCCTTTTTCTGAGATGGAGGATACGTTTGTGCTGTTCATCCCTGGAGGTGGAACCAGCTATCTCACGCAAAATCCGGAATACATCCGGCAATTGGCCTCGATGGTTGAAAAAGCTCAATATGTGCTGACTGTTTGCACTGGATCCGGGTTATTGGCAAAAACAGGTTTACTCGACGGACGTCGGGCAACCACCAACAAAATGCTATTTACTTGGACCACTGGTTTTGGCCCGGATGTAAACTGGGTGAAACATGCCCGCTGGGTGAAAGATGGTCGCTTTTACACATCCTCCGGTGTTTCTGCGGGGATCGATATGACCTTGGACTTTATCCGGGATCTCCACGGATTTGAGGCAGCCCAATATGTTGCAGATTATATTGAATACGTCTGGATCTCAGACTGCAATCATGATCCGTTTGCTGCGATCTATGAATTGGACTAAATTGGCGTCAAAATGCCATGAGTTGTCAGATGACAGATAGCAGGGTATAATGAAATTACGATCCAATCGGTAGGTATCAAGGCAACATACGGAGAGGGGGAGCAGAATGGAGATTGGTAAAGTGATCCATTTCTACGACAAGATTTCCGTGGCCGTGGTCGAGCTGATGAAGCCTCTGCATGTTAGCGACCGAGTGGTGTTCCGAGGGCATACAACCGAGTTTGAGCAAGAGGTAGGCTCATTGCAGATCGATCATCAGAATCTTGAAATGGCCGACATTGGGCAACAGGTTGCAATCAAGGTGGAAGACAGAGTGCGATGTGGAGATAAGGTGCTAGCACCAGAGGGTGATTAGTTTTTGATGTAAGAGACGGAACCGGATAACGGCCACCTGAGGGTGTGCCGTTTCCTTTTCTTCAATGAACCAGAGAGTATTGACCCAGCTGTCATGGAAGGCAGTGATATAGTGCAGTCTTTGAGCGAATCATCCCGAAGAGGCAGTCGATTGAGGGGGAAACCAGCAGAGATCGAAAGGCGGGGTTATCATGTCGCATATACGAAAAGACTTCATCGAAGAGGACTTCCATGGTGTTTGGGTTGCCGATCCCTTCAGATGGCTGGAAGATTCGGATGACCCAGATACCCGAAAATGGATCGATGTCCAAAAGGAGCATTGTGAACAATTCTTGGCTCATGCTCCGGAAAGATCAAATGACAGAAATCGCCTGAATCAGTTATGGGATTTTCCTCGATACTCTCTGCCAAAGCAGATGGGAGAGCGGTTGTTCTTTTTGAGAAACGAGGGTATCCAGGAACAACCAGTCCTTTGCTTACAGGGCTTCAGTCAAACGGAGACACTCTTTGACCCGAATCTGCTCCGGGAGGACGGGACCATCGCACTGAGCGACTTTTTCCCTTCATCAGACGGTCGTTTCCTAGCCCTGTTACTGGCGGATGGGGGCAGTGATTGGCAACAGATCCGGATTCTGGATGTGGATCGTCAGGTTGAATGTCCTGATCGGATCAATCATTGTAAATTTACGAAGGTAGCCTGGACTGCTGATGGGTCGGGGTTCTATTACAGTCGTTTCCCTGACCCGAATACCGTTCCGCCGGATCAGCAGAGCTATCATCAGAAAGTTTTCTATCATCACCTTGGCACGAACCAGGCAGACGATATCTTGATTTATGAGCGGCCGGATGAAAAAGAATTGGGATTTGATGTCGAGGTTACGGATGATGGGCGTTATCTGGTCATGAGTGTATGGCACGGTACTGATCCAGAAAACCGATTCTACTTTAAAGATCTGACTCTTGACGGGCCTGTCATCCGACTCCTGGATGAAGCAGATGCCAGTTATGAGCTGATCACCAGTCGCGGTGAAGTTTTCTATTTTTTGACGACGCATACAGCACCAAAGAAAAAAGTTGTCGCGGTGGATATTTCCAAACCCCATCCCGTCCATTGGCAAGTCATCGTGGCGGAAGCAGATGATGCTATTGAAACAGCTGCTGTCAGCGGTGATTGGCTGGTGTTGGTCAAATTACACGATGGTGCGCATCAACTTGAGTGCATGTCCATTCCCGGTCAAGAAACGCATCCCGTGCTGATGCCGGGATTTGGAAGTGTGACGGGTATCCGGGGAAACCGCAACGGGCAAGGTCTGTACTTTGAATACCAATCGTTTACTCACCCACCGGCGGTCTATCATCTGGAACCTGATACCGGATCTTGGCAGCCAGCCTGGAAGATTGGGTTGCCCTTTGACCCGAATGCATATTTGACTGAGCGGGTGTTCTACGCATCGGTGGATGGCACACAAATTCCCATGTTCATCAGTGGGTTGAGGGGCCGGACGACATCAACGCCTCAGCCTGCGATCCTGTATGGATACGGGGGTTTTTCCATCAACATGACGCCGTTCTTTCATCCAATGCATCTTGCATGGATGGAGCAAGGGGGTGTTTTTGCATCAGCCTGCCTTCGCGGCGGTGCAGAATATGGTGAGGATTGGCATCGGGCCGGCATGCTGGATCGAAAACAAAATGTTTTCGATGATTTCAAGTCGGCTGCGCGCTGGCTGATCCAAGCGCGTATTACAGATCCAAATTCGCTGGCAATAATGGGAGGCAGTAACGGCGGCCTTCTCGTGGCGGCATGCATGCTTCAAGATCCTACTCTATACGGTGCGGTTGTTTGCCGAGTTCCTGTCATTGATATGCTGCGGTATCATCGATTTACCGTGGGAAGGTACTGGACGGGAGAGTATGGCAACGCCCAAGAAAACCCGGAACATTTTCAATTTCTCTATCATTACTCACCCCTGCATAATGTCAAATCTGGTGAAGTATACCCACCATTGATGGTTTTGACTGCGGATCGAGATGACCGGGTGGTCCCTGCCCACACCTTCAAATTTGCGGCAACGATGCAAGACAAGGCTTTACCCGGGCAGATTGTGATGACTCGCATCGAGACTCGCGCCGGCCATGGTGCTGGGAAGCCCACCAGTAAAGCGGTTGAAGAAGCCGCTGACATTCTCGCATTCTTAAAATTGACCATCCATCAGACCACTGGATAGGAATTTTTGAATCAAGGCGGACAAGCAGGTTTGAACTCCCATGCAGAAAGGGTGAATCGAATGGAGATTTTCACAATTGGGTTTACGCAAAAAAGCGCAAAGACTTTTTTTGAAGCAATCTGTCAAAGTCAAGCCGACATTTTGGTGGACATCCGTCTGAACAACAGTTCCCAACTGGCTGGTTTTAGTAAAGGTCATGATCTGGAGTACTTCCTGGATAAACTTTGCGGGTGCCGGTATGTACACGATCTTCAGCTTGCGCCAGATAAGCGGACCATGGACGATTTTCGCGCTGGGAACATCACTTGGCATGAATTTCGTGATCGTTTAATAGATTCCATGAACAGACGGGGGGCGATTGATGGGTTTGTGAAAACCCATGGCCATGAAAGGAAAATCTGTTTGCTTTGCAGTGAAGTCCATGCAAAAGACTGCCACCGCACCATCGTTGCAGAGCTCATTGCTGAAAAACTGCCTGGAACTACCATCACCCATCTGGAATAGGCTATTCAATCAAACGTCAAATGCATGTCTGATCAGATCGACTCAATTCCCTTGGGCAGAATCATGGTTGCCATGCCGGTTCTCCAGATGTGGGGCATCGCGCATCAGGGTCAGATATTGACGCAACAGTGAATATGATCCTTTGAGCATCCGCAGGAGTGTCGACCAGCCAAAATGACGGACGATGTACCAGCCGTTATTTAAATTAAAGTTGATCAGGACATGAGTTTTCAACAACTCCATATAGAAGCTGCGCAAGCTGAGGCGGGAAGGCATGATCGTGACCTGACCAAAACTCCAGGCTTCATAGTCCTCTTTGGTGGCCAGCAGCCGATCACGATACGCTGCGTACATTGGAAGATGATAGAAGGGTGTCAAGGGAGAAAAAGTGGAAATCTCAGGTCTCAGCTGACGGATGAAGCGACGCAGGCGGGCAAAATCCTCATGGGTCCAATCCGGGTGCACAATGAATGACGCCCAGACATTCAAACCCAGTGATCGCAGCAGACGGCTGGCAATCAGATTGTCTTCAGATCGGGACGGTTTGGCATAGGCAGCCAGCTCGACATTACTGAATGTTTCATATCCGACCAGCACCACCTGCAGACCCAAGGATGCAAACCGGCGCAGGGGTGTTTCATTTTTGAGAATACTATCGACACTGGCATAACAGATGAATGTCTTGCGAATCTGATAGTGCTCCAACATATCGCAAAAGGCACTGAGGCGCTCACCGTTGTGAATGAAGTCGTTATCATAGAGCATCACATAAGGTTCTTGAATAGACAGCAGATCATCCCGGACAGAATCCATGGGGAAATATGTCTCAACAGGTCCTTCGATTCGCCAGCGCAGACAAAAGCCGCAGTGGGCAGAGCACCCTGTGGATGTGGCCATGATGGCAGCAGGGCGATAACCAAAATACGAATAATTCGGACGGTAGGTTGCTGTGGCCGATCGATCCGGGATCATATATTCGTTACATGCTGATGAACAGGTATTGACGAAGCCATGAGCTTGACTGAAGACCCCATCGATCCGGGGAGGAATCGTGTGCGCTTGGAGATAATCCCCTATCATTTCCAGATTCGCCTGGGTGGTGTGCTGGAAAACATGATCCACAGCGTCCACAAAAAACGCATCCGGGTCCAGATAAGCTTGAGTACCTCCGACCACGACGATGATAGCAGGATCAATTTTTTTGACCTGCTGAGCCAAGGCTCGGACAGAAGGAACATCAATACACAAGGAAGTGATCCCTACCACATGGGGCTGGTAGGTCTCTATTGCCCGGTGGATGGAGATATCATCGATCATCAGGTCCAGGATATGGACCTGATGTTTTACCCCCCAGATTGATTTGACCATCTCCAGACCCAAGGGTTCACTGAACATAAATTCGCCTAAAGTGATGGATTGTTTGATCCGTTTAGGGCGGATAAGCAGTATATTCATGGAAGTAACCATCCTTTGTTGGGATCTCGTTATGACCATCTTACCATAATGCTGACCTGGACACGAGTGCACAGAAAAACAGTTTTGCCGGATATGGGGATGAGTTCAGAATTGATCATGAAATCGTGACAGATGTGGTATAATATATGAAGTGCAATGGCAGACAGTTGCCGATATGGATCAAAAAGCAGTGTCTGCATTCAACGGAATCGTTTAAATCGCAAGGACGCCATTATATCTTGATGAGGTGATAAAAATGAATCGGGAAGATTACGGATTAGCTTTTATGCTGCAATATGAAAATGTAGCGTGGTACGATCAAGGATCGGTTCGCATTCTGGACCGGCGCATCTATCCCACTCGAATCGAGTTTGTGACATGTGATCGGCATCAGGACGTGGCCCAGGCGATCGCGGACATGGTAACGCAAAGTGCAGGCCCTTACACGGCTGCTAGTATGGGGATGGCATTGGCTGCCTATGAGTGCCGGCTTCTGGGAGCAGAACAACAAATGGAATACTTGAAAGAGGCGGCATATCGTCTCTCCCATGCTCGCCCGACCACGGTGAATCGGATGAAGTTGATCGTGGACGGTTGTTTAAAAAGGGCTGAGTCTGCATTGGCTGCCGGGAAGGCATTGGATGAAGAAATCCGGGATCATACCGTTGAATCCATGAACCGGCGCTATGCAAAGATTGGTGAAGTTGCTAAATACCTGGTGGATATGTTTCCCGATCATGGCAAGATCATGACCCAGTGTTTCGGGGAAACCATCGTTGGCATGATGCTGCGGGAAACGCGGCAGCGTGGCAAAGATATCAAACTGTTTTGTCCGGAAACCCGGCCCTATTTACAGGGTGCTCGCTTAACTTCATCAGTGGCCTATGATATGGGCTTTGATGTGACGGTGATCACCGATAACATGCCTGCCTTTACGATGCAAACGAAAAAGATCGATCTCTTTACATCTGCGGCTGATTCCATCACCATGGATGGGCATGTGGTCAATAAAGTCGGCACATTCCAAATCGCCATCGTCGCCAACCATTTTGGAATTCCGTATTTTGTCACGGGCATCCCGGACGAAGCCCACAAGTCCATTCATGATGTTAAGATTGAGGAGCGCAACCCAGCAGAAGTACTGGAGTGTCGTGGAATCAAGAATACATTGGATGGTGTGAAAGGGTATTATCCTGCTTTTGATATCACCCCCCCCCATTTAGTGAGCGGGGTCGTAACAGACCGAGGAATATTCAGTCCGTTTGATTTGAACCGATACTATGACGGCCAAACTGAGCGATACTGGTAATGGACACCGATTATCTGCTTTCCTGTATCTGAGTCGCATAGAGCAGCA
Source organism: uncultured Candidatus Sumerlaeota bacterium (assembly GCA_964600665.1). GTDB lineage: Bacteria > Bacillota > SLNR01 > SLNR01 > SLNR01 > CAZRKC01. The sequence continues at coordinate 36,132 of CAZRKC010000005.1, read as the reverse complement.
AAATTTAAATGGCCATCGCCTCAGGCGATGGCCATCTTGTTTATTTACTTTTTGGTGCTGATGTAGAAGTTTTCCGGATACTTATATCCGGGTCGTAAATTGGCTTGGTATTGAACCTCAACATCCAGTATTTCAGTGACAAAACAACACATGACTCCTTTGACACGGGTGCCTTCTTCAAGATGTCCACCGAATGTATCGCAGTCCCAGGCTCCTCCGGAAACAAAATGCATTGCCACAAAGGTTTCTTCAGAACCGTCTTCTTTTTTGCGCTGACTGATCATCCCACCAATGGCCAGGAGCATGTTCAAGTTTGATACTGTAGCGGATACTTCCTGATGCCAGTCCTTAGGATCATGAACATTGGGTACCCATTTATCATAGATCGCCGGTTGGAAAGCTCCCATAAAGGCAGCATGGACCTTGCCAAATTTAATATCATTATCGATGGCAAACTGACGGATGGCAAGCAAGGGATCTGCTCCGGTGGTCAGCCTGAGCAAGAATTCCCGACCGCGGGTTACTTCACAGAAATGATACTCGTGAGGTTCTTTTGCATCGAGCTCCCAATCATGTTTTGGATTCTCCATAGACACACCTCCTTGTTTTATGACCATATTCTCTATCAGAATTTTGAATCCTGCCGGACTTGGTTCGCTTAGAAAATTTTTTGTACAGCATTCATAAATGAAATGCGTAACCCCCTTTTCCGACCCGCAGAGGCAATTCATGTCAACCAAAAGGGTACGGGAAAAGGAGTATCAACCATTAAATCGAATTCTATTTTCTATACATTTCATTATTGGTATTAAAGCACACATCATACAGCGGGCTAATTTTAAGCGGGAGGTGATTCGCTTGTTTCGGACCTTGACTGAGTTGCAGGAGATTTACCGACAGGGGGATCGAACCATATTTTATCCTTCAGACATACCGGCAGCCGAACGGGCGCAAGGAGCAATCATGGGGGCATTTATCGGGGATGCACTGGGCCTGGGATGCCATTGGATATATGATTATGATGAACTCTGGCGAGATTATGGCGCATGGGTGGATGATTATGTGGATCCAAAAGCCATTGATGCAGGCGGGGCTTTCGAAATGATTGCCGCCTATCGATATCGAAGGGGTGTAAGGGCGGGGATGAGTTCCCAGTCTGGCCAGTTGTTGCAGATCATGCTGGAATCAGCTGCCTGCGGGAAGTCGACAGGCTCAGGGGCAGCGTTATTTGATCTTCAAGATTATATCAAGCGCGTCACTTGGTTTTTCGAGTCCGTTCTGTTACCAGAGGCTGCTTTTGAGACGGACATTGATGTGTATAATGCCCATAAAGGTGTCAACTTGGAGCAAGGAACATTTATTGGCGCCAAAGACGGAATAAAATGTTTTTCTGGCCGGTACACCAGTGAGGAAGTTCGGCATAATTTCGACTATTGGTTTAATCGAGGGAAGAAGAATGGACGCTGGTGGCACCACGAAAGTGGCGTGAGTATGACTTCCACCAGTGAAGGGGCACAATGGGGAGTGATCCTGGCAGCGCTTTATCAGGATCCGGAAGCATTATTCTACAAAGCGTATGATTTTTTGCATCTTTGGTATACCGATCGTGCATTTATTACCATGCAACTCATGTATATCATGACAGTTCATGGAATCATCAATGGAGTGCCGCTTGAACAGTACGAAAATTACAACATCGCGCTGTTTGACCGGTTGGGGGTCATTGGTAAAATGGTGAATAGCTTTGATGATATCCAGGGGTTTAAGAATATGATGCAGTATGTGAAAAAAAGTCATCTCCTACAGGTCGTTGACGACCGCTTTGCACCGTTGTTCTTTGGTCAAAACTGCCATGTGAACAGTTTGATACCATGTGCATACTACTATGCTTTGAAGAACAGTGATAATTTTGAAAACGGCGTCCTGACAGCCGTTAACAGCAGCGGTAATAACATGGCCCGGGCAACTTTGACAGGGGCACTGATCGGTGCCATGGCCGGGATTGGCGGTATCCCACGTCGATTCATTCATGGTTTGACGGATACAGGGAAAGCGGCCACCCAACAGGGGCAATATCTGCTTTCTCTCGCCCAGAAGTTATCTGGCTGATGAACTGAGCAATCAATCTTCCAATGAGATCGGTGATGGTGGCCACAAGGGAAACTGCAAAAGGATTGTGGGAGAGACAGGCATTCACATCGATGGTGATGCTGCCGACACAAATCGGTGCCTGATTCGTTCAATGGAACTGATGGGCATTTGAACCAAATCATCCATCCGTTGGTATGCTGGGTCCTTGAAAAAGATAAGGTAAATGAGGTCCGTTTCATGAATCCTTGAGGAAATGTATCCCCTTACGTTTTACGTATGATTTACCAAAGGGAAATATGTGATCTGGAAGGGAGTGAGCGCATGAACAGAAAGTGGCTGCCGGTAGTGCTGGTGCTTCTGTTGATCGGCATACTCTGGCAAGGAGGAGGCATCAACTGGATATTGACCCGAACGATCTTCAAGCCGGATGGGGGTCATGAGCCGACACCCACCGTGACACCTCCACCTCAGAACACTGATAAGGTCTCGATCACAACCATAGAATACGATGTTAACACCATCATTGAGAATGTGTCTGTACCCTGGGACTTAGCGGTACTTCCTGATAAAAGAATTGTCGTGACCCTTCGGGCAGGACAAGTAATGGTCATGGATCCCCAATCCGGATCCCAGCGATTAACCCGCATTCAAGGGGTCCATGCCGTTGGTGAAGGGGGATTGTTAGGGTTGACATTGGACCCCGAATTCTCCAGCAATGGATACGTATATCTTTACTATACCTATCAATCCGGAAGCAGTGTTTTTAATAAGGTATCCCGGTTTACGATGGCAGAAGACACCCTTGCAGCAGAGGAGGTTATTCTGGATCGCATCCCTGGCGCGAGGATCCACAATGGTGGCCGGATCCGTTTCGGACCGGATAAAATGCTCTACATTACAACTGGAGATGCTGCGGATCCTGAGTCTGCGCAGAACTTGGACTCTTTGGCAGGCAAGATCCTGCGCATCGAATCGGATGGGACGATACCCAGTGATAATCCCTTTCCGGGGAATCGCGTTTATTCCTACGGACACCGCAACCCGCAAGGATTGGCATGGAACCCAGTCAATAACCAGCTCTATGCCAGCGAACACGGCCCGAATCGGCAAGATGAAATCAACCAGATCTTACCCGGGAAGAATTATGGGTGGCCGTTGGAAACATGCACGAGTACCGGAAAGATTTACGAGCAGTCATTGTTGTGCTATCCGGACTATACAGTCGCACCGTCGGGAATGAGTTTTTTCAGCGCTGAACAGATTTTAGAAACATCCATGTTTGTCGCAGGGCTGAGAGGTAATCGCGTAGTGCGGGTGGATTTTGATTCTGACGGTCAATATTTAAGAGAATCCGTCATGTTTACAGAATGGGGTCGTTTGCGTGCAGTTTGCCAATCTGGTAATGATTTGTATATCCTTACCAACAATCGGGATGGGAGAGGCGTACCGAAGAACAATGACGATCAAGTGATCAAAGTGACGCCGAAGTTACCGGATTAAGCAGCCAACGGAATATGACGACAGGATGGTGGTTTGGCTACCGTCATTTGGAGCCGAAAATGATAACGAGGTGGGATCCATATGAATGTTGAAAAAATCAATATACTCGGTGATGATCAGATGGTGCCGTTAACAGCCCAATCAGTGCTGGTATTGTGGTCCAAGACCTACAACACCAAAGGGAAACCGGACTGGTCACATATCTTCTCTTACTATCATCCGCAGATCGTTTTTCAAGATTCCATTCAACGGATAGAGGGAATCGAGAACTTCATTGCCATGTGCAACCGGCTGACGAGGCGATGCAAAGAGTTGAAAATGGACATTATTAATGTGGTGGCGGATGAAAATACCATTATGATGGATTGGAAGATGACGATGTCTTTCAGGCGTTCGCCCAGCACGCCCATTTTTGGGTGTACTCGGTTGACATTGCATGAAGATGGACGCATCATCGAACAGCGTGACTACTATGATCTTTGGGGAGATATATATAACGGAATACCTGGATTCAAGAACATATATCGATGGTTTATGACCAAATTCTTTGGTTGAGAAGGAGTCGAACATGAAACCATTCCAGCTACCGGATGAACTGATTTTTCTGAAGAACCGAAATGAAAAGCAAAAAAGAAGCGAAGCATCCATGAAAGGTAAAACCTGTGTCATTACCGGAGCAACATCGGGAGTCGGACTCGAAGCTTTGCATAGGCTTGCCCAAGGCGGGGCGCATCTGGTCATGGTGGCGCGAAATCCAACCAAAGCAGAAGCGACCCAGACAGAAGTGATCAGCCGCTGGGGAGTGGACGTCGATGTGGTGATTGCCGATTTCACCAGCCTTGATGATGTTCGTCAGGCGGCAAAGGAAGTGCTTGAACTGTGTCCTCGGATCGATGTCCTCATTAACTGTGCCGGAATGCATTCGACAGTATGCACTCACACAACGGAAGGTTTCGAGACTGTTTTTTGTGTCAACCATTTGGCCTCATTTCTGTTTACAAAGCTGCTATGGGATCGATTGCTTGCCTGTGCACCTGCACGCATCATCCAGGTCAATTCCGAGGGTCATCGATTCAACGGACTCCGCTTGGATGATATCGATTGGAAGAAGCGCAGGTACGGGGGGCTGAAGGGATATGGCGCATCCAAGACTGCGCAATTGCTGACAGTTTGGGAAATGGATGAAGAACTTCGCGGGACAGGAGTCACCATCAATGCCATGCATCCAGGGGATGTCAGGACAAACATCGGGAACAATAACGGTTGGTTGTATCGTACATTTTCAAAATATGTGACGGCAAAGTTCCTGCGAGATCCAGTGATTTCGGGAGAGGCAATCTACTATCTGGCAGCAGATCCGGAAATGGAGGGCGTCAGTGGAAAATTTTATCACTTAACAGTTGAAGAAAAACCGGCCAAGCATGCGCGAGACCGAAAGTTAGGTAAACAAGTATATGATTTGACGATGCGCATGACCGGGCTGGATAAATGAATCGGTTACTTCAATTCTTTGAGAACTTTGTCTGCAGCCAGTTTACCAGTGAGGACCGAAATTGGCAAGCCTGATGGGCTGTATGACCATTGACCAGCCTGAAATACATCGGGTACTGGTGTCAGAATCGATTGGGCGATTTTTGTCAACTTATTGATGACTGGAATCGTGGGGTTAGTAAAAGCCCAGCCGGTAATTGCTCCCTCGGAACTACCGGTTCTGGTTTCAATCGTTAATGGGGTTGAAACAAACTGGTCGATGACGTTGTATTTGATCCCGGGGAATACGGTGCTGTCCAGCAGATCGATGATCATATTTTTACTTTGATCTTTGAAGTCCTCATAAAGACCCAGTTCCAAGATGTGTTTTACCAGTGAGTAATCGAACAGTGTTGATATGATTACACCTGTTTTCCCAGCAGGGGCAAGCTGTTCATTTCGCATAACCGGGAAGGAAATTTCATAAGTGGTGAGATCTAAATATCTCTGGACCCATTCCATGATTGAAAGCGGATCGTCGGTAAAAGTATGATCACCGACATCCGAGTTTTTCAACAGACTCAAAGCGCACTGGTGCAGACCTTGCTTCTTTGGCGTATAGAAGAAATGAGGGCTGCATATGTCCTCAAAATATGATTTGTCCATATCCAATGTCAAATACAAAGTGAGGATGGAATCTCCGCCAACTTTGTCCATGACGTTGGTTTTTTGTTTTGACACGATGTCTTGAGTTTTTCCACTGGAAATCGCGCTGATGTCCAGCATCCGGTAGAATCGCTTTAAATCTGCCGCCCAGATCAATTTTTTATACGCATACGATTGGCCTTGAATATCGGTTACGATATGATTCTCCGGATCCACATAGCACACTTCTGTACTGGTGAAAATTTCGGCACCATGGGCAAGAACAAATTCCTCCATCTTTTTCGCTAGCATGCCCGTGCCGCCTTTGGGGTATTGATAGTCAAGATACAGGCTGAAATAACTTAGCGCAAAGAAAGCAGGTGTTTCGGCAAAAAAATGTTGGGCGATCATATCGATTAGAATCGGGTTTTGCGTAAACGTTTTCATGTACTGGTCGATAGGCGCATTGAGGCGTTGAATTTTATTGATGGTAAATATATATTTAAAAACCCAGGGAAGGATTGTTTTGAGCAGATATTCCCGGTCCTTTTTCATATCAAGGAACAGCGGATTATCGATGCCGTATAACACATCCATATAGTCCATCACCCGGCGGATCTCTGCAATGATCCTTTCGACGTCGGAAATATGATCTGGAAATTGCCTGATCAATAGATCTCGATAATCTTCCAGACTATCCTCTGAGGTGAGCCGGACGATATCATCTTCGATTCCAATGGAGACGTGATTTTTGACAAACTCGACTTCAATGCCCAGCTGGCGCAGCATGGGCATGATGATCCCAGAATTCTCAATGGCGCGGATTCCACCGTCAAAAGTGAATCCATTGAAATTAAATGAATTCACCAGACCGCCGAGCTTATCTTCTTTTTCAATGACTGCAACTTTGGATCCCGAGCTCGACAGATATGCGGCTGCAGTTAGCCCGGCCATTCCGCCACCCACAATCAATGCATCATATCGCATATGATCCCTCCAGTGCACATGCTTTACATCGCGAATTTCGATTCAGGATACATACATATATTTTATTCTATTCGAGTACTTGTAGTCAAAACAGATTTTCTCTCATTTCATTCGTGTTCCTTCTGAAAATGGTCAAAGTGTGAAAATTTTCTTTGATAATCACACATATGAAAGTGGGAACAAGTATCGATAAAATGGTAAACGATGATAATTTATGCAACCATAGATTTCCCAAGCCAGGTCTCACAGAAATCAACCAGTAGCGAATTAAATAATCGTCATGGGGCATGATTTATTGATGGACGCAGGTGAGTTGCTGCTGCATCAGCGATGAATTTCAGAATCGTCATGCACGTCTATCATACTGGTCAAATCCATCGATTTCTTGGCAACCAAAATATATGACAACGGAATACCTTGCCCCTCCAGTTCCTTGAACGATCCGGACAAATCGTGATCGAACTCTTTTAAATCTATTACTTGAACATGATTTGACGTAATTGCGTTTATGATTTCTGCAAACGTATGTGAAAAGCTGGTGAATGTCTCATGATAATCGTGTTCTGGGTCACTCATGTAATCCATCCCCCCTGTTTCAATCCAGGGATTGGACCTGAAATAGGAATGAATCAGGTTTGCGGGGGAGGAAATATCATATTCATCCTCACCAGGCATCGCGAGCATATTGGTAAACGGATGCATTTCATGGATCATCAAAAATCCGCCTGGTTTTAAGCATCGAGCAGCAACATGAAAAAATGCCCGGAGATCCTGGAACCAAGTCAGTGCCCCGATGGTAATAAAAATGTAGTCAAATGAATCATGGTAATTGTCGTCAATGGCCAGAATATCCGTGGCGAAAAATGAACAGTTAAGCTGCAGTTCTTGAGCCACCTGATTCGCGTAGGAAATCATGTTCTCGGCGATATCAAATCCAACGCCTGATTTCGCGCCTGATTTGACAAGGGATAGTAACTCTCTGCCATTATTGCAGCAAAACTGGGCGATAGTTTTGCCTGAGAGATCGTGGGCAGCCATCGCTGCAATCAGATCATTGTCCAGAAAAGCATAAGGTTCAGCCTTGATTCGTGTAACAAGATCATCTCCCCAGCCCTTTTTTCGATGACGGAATGCTTCTTCCCACGCGTTTTTGTTATTTTCACGATAAGCCATAACGACGATCCCTCCATTTCAGTAGTGTACACACAATTTGGCTAGATAAGCGAGATGATTTGTCCGTGAGATGTGTATGTACTTATTATACATGAGGAAGACAACAGATTCCGATAATCGAATCGAAAATTGCATGCATAATTGTTTGCCAAATAACTTCATCTTGAAAGCCGCCTTATTGGTCTTTGAGATTCACCCTCTGGCAATGATGATACCAGCGCACAGCGGTTATCATTTACACAGGAAAGACTCCGGTCAGTATCAGCGTGAATCGGCGGATTACAAATTGAAGGTTATGATCAATTGAAAGTATGCATGCATGAGTTCAGAGCCCGATGACTGTCCATTCCGGCTGATAAAGGGCACAAGAATTCCTGGTTAAGATAGATGTGTATATCAGGAGGTGCAAACCATTTGGTGAGGATGCTAATAGCAACCTGCGCATCAAGAATGATACCGTTTGTTAGTGTGCCCACATCAAGAAAGGGTGAAACAAACCCGACATATGAGAAGAAATGTTGATGGAAACCAGTTGGAAGGGACACGAAATAATCAATGGAAAATTTCAATGCATATTTTGATATCTCTGCGATTAAATGGACCAAGCTAAAAGGATACTTGTTAACTTGAACAACTCAAGGTGATTAAGGTAGAGCAGTGGTATTGATACACTTCCTTTGTCAATTATTTAGCTAAACAATGAAGGTGATTTCCATTCCCACATCTATCAATGGGGAATGTTTCTGTAAGTTTATAAACAGAAATCTGATGTCATCACCATGCTGTCAAACACTCCAGGTTAGCACGATGCTCGCACATGAGTTGGTACAGGTGCGTGGGATTCAACAATTTTTGGTTCAGAATCCACAGATGAATGGTTTTATGAAAACGAATAGATTCGAACTGTTTAGATTAATTTTCGATGCTGTTGGTGATCAAGCCAATAACGATCACACAGCAATTATTGAAAGAGGGGGTCACTGTGATGAAGGTTGGTGTAATGTGGAGAAAAAACCGGAATATCGAACATCAAAAACTGGTTACTAACGATTGGCTTAAGGATGACTCGTACGACGAGGCTTCTGTACACTATGAAGGGTTGAAAGAAGCGGGGTACGATGCGGCGATCATCGAATGGACGAACGATCCTCAAAAAACGTACCGAGAGATCATTAAAACGAAAATTGATATGGTTTTCAATGCATCCAGTTCAGCTGAGATCGGATTTTTGGAAACATTTCATATTCCATTCTCCGGATCCAGCTTGGTCACTGTGGAAAGCGATAAAGCATTCAGGAAAATCATCGCCGCTTACTATGGAGTTATCACGCCAAATTTTGCGGTGGTCAATGATGCGAATTACATGCCTAAAATGGAATTGAACTATCCACTCTTTGTTAAACCAATCAATGGCCGAGGAAGTGGCGGCATCGATGATAGCAATATCGTGGAGTCAGAGGGCGCATTGATCAATATTGTCAAAAAAATAACTGAAAAAGTCAGGCAACCGGCATTAATCGAGGAGTATATTAAGGGTAGAGAATTAACAATCGGGATTTTAGGCAATGACAGGCTTGAAACACTTCCGATCCTTGAGATTGGATATCGGTTTGGAAAAACCAATACATATGAACATAAAATGCTAGACCAGGAAATCCTGACTTGCCCGATGGTTATCGATCCAGAAGTGGAAGCCGTAATTGAAAAGGCAGCACTCACCGCGTATAAGGAGCTCAAGATCGCGGATTTCGGGCGTGTCGATATGATTTTAGATGAAAATAACATTCCATACTTCTTAGAGGTGAATACCTTCCCCGGACTGGTTATGCCAGGAACGAAGATGAATAAAACTGCACATTATGGTTATATGGGCCATATGGCAAAGCAAAAGGGGTACAGTCAGGCGGATTTTTTGGGGAGAATCGTTGAATCCACCGTTGAACGGTATCCAATCCTTGCAAAGAAGAAATTATCTGCAGGTTAATTACATATCAACATGAGATGACTGTTTATCGAGAGCCATTTTGATTAAATCAGGTTTTCTCGGGAGAGGGCACAATCTTGTTATAGGACCAGACTTTATCGAGTACAATGATCATCACTGCAAAAACGGTCATCAGGGAGGCATTGATGGCTGTAAGTGTGATTATATGAAAATGTGAATTGGTGGAAGTTGTCTTCGCTGTTTAATAATAGTCGCCTTGTTTAGATGGTTGAGTCGAAGATACCAAAGGTATATGGTCAGCGATGATCGGCGAGTATTTTTCAAAGGAATAATCTGATTGAATGCAGTTAGGATAATAAAAAACCGCTGGTTAATCGTCAGCGGTTTTGACATTTTGATGATGAAATCTGCAATTGTGTCATACGCAAACGAGAAAGAATTTCTGCATCAAATCCCATATTTTTTTATAACAATAATTATATCCTTTCACCAAAAATCAGTGGTCCCCAGATGGATGATCACAAACAGGGTTTGCCTTAAAAATGTTTCTGAAAGAACCGTTATCTTAATTATTGCTATTAGCAGCTTATGACATTCGACGGAGGTCAATGTACTTACCAAGTAAAAAAAGGATTTGACTACATTTTCTAGAAAAAGTGCATATTCATAAATATCGCTGGGTTCTTTGATTGATGGGTAAAGGGGATGGTGTCCATGACACGCCAAAATCATGAGTTGAATGCTGATGGATCTTCTGACAGGTTGCAAAATGAACTGGATACTGCTTCATCTGGGATTGGCAAACCCATCGTCGGGATCGGCGCTTCTGCGGGCGGATTAGAAGCCTTAAAGATATTTTTAGAAAATGTACCAGAAAAAAGCGGGATGACCTGCATCGTTGTTCAGCATTTAGACCCAACCCGTGAAGGTATGTTGGTTGAGTTACTGACTCCAGTGACCACGATGACCGTTCAACAGGTCAACGAGGATGTTGTGGTCATGCCCGACAATGTGTATATTATTCCCCCGAACAAGGATTTACAACTTTTTCATGGACGACTCCATCTCTTCGAACCATCAGTTCCTCGAGGGCTACGACTTCCCATCGACTTTCTATTTCAATCCATCGCTGCAGATCAGAAGAATTATGGTATCGGGGTAATCCTTTCAGGCATGGGATCAGATGGTACCCTCGGGCTTAAGAGCATTAAGGAAAAAGGTGGGGCAGCTTTTGTTCAGGATCCTTTGCAAGCAAAGTTTAATGGTATGCCAAATAGTGCGATCCACGCAGGTGTGGCCGATGAAGTAGACTTAGTTGAGAATTTACCTTCAAGAATTCTTGCCTGGTGGGATAAGCATGGTCGCATGACATTTCCTAACCAGAACGAGGCAGGCCTAGACAAAGCAGCATATCAGGAATTTATCATCTTGTTGCATACAGAGACGGGTCACGATTTCTCGCATTATAAGGAAACAGCGATTCATCGAAGAGTGGAACGTCGCATGTCTTTACATCGTATAGACAGTTTGGAGAAATACGTGCGGTTTTTACGGGATAATCCTCAAGAAATTCAATTACTTTACAAGGAGATTCTGATTGGTGTGACGAGTTTTTTCAGAGACCCAGAAACATGGGACGCTTTGAAAGAAAAGATCCTGCCGGATCTAATCGCCAAACATGATTCGAAAAAAGTGATCAGGGCATGGGTTGTCGGGTGTTCAACTGGAGAAGAAGCATACTCTCTTGGGATAATTATCCAAGAAGCAATGGAGCTACTTGACAAGGATGTTTCATTTCAGATCTTTGCATCAGACCCGAATATTGATGCGCTTGCCATCGGGCGAAAAGGGATATATCCATCGAGCATCCAAGCTGATGTTTCTGAAGATCGGTTGAAAAAATATTTTGTTGAAGATGAATTCGGATACAGGGTCCATATGAACATCCGGAGTAAGATTGTTTTTGCTTCGCAAAATGTCTCAATGGACCCTCCCTTCACAAAAATTGACATTATTTGCTGCCGCAATCTTTTTATTTATCTCAGAAGTGAATTACAGAAAAGGTTGTTGGGGGTATTCCATTTCTCTCTGAATCCAGAAGGCATCCTAGTGCTTGGAAATGCTGAGACGATTGATATGGATAGTGAAATATTTGAGATAATTGATATTAAAGCACATATTTACCGAAAACTCATCTCCGCGAGATCTGATCGTGCCCTACGATTACAAGCGTATCCGTTGCCAAGAAAATTAACAGAAAGCAAACCCAGTTCACCGCAAAAACTATACAAGGCAGCCGAAAGTCTGGAAGTATTGGCAGATCGGATTATTCTGGAGAAATATGCTCCTGCGGCTGTATTAGTGAATAGCAAAGGTGATATTTTATATACAAAAGGTAAGACTGGGAGATATCTGGAGCCTGCTGCAGGGAAAGCTAATTGGAATATATTTGCCATGGTACATAAAGGCTTGTATCATAAACTTTATACAAACTTTCATAAGGCGATACTAAAGGGGATCAGCGTAATTGCAAAGAATGTGGTGCTCGGTATCAACGAAGGTAAAGAAGCTTTGGATCTCATCATCTATCCGCTAAAAGAACCAGAATCATTACAAGGTCTGGTCATGATAGTATTTACGAATACTCGTTTGATTCCAAAGGCAAAGAATCCGAGTACTGACAAAACGACTTCCACTAACTCACAACGAACCTTTGAGTCAGAGAATGAGTTGAGAAGAGCACGTCAAGAATTAGCAACCCTTTACGGTGAAGTACAATCAGCCTATGAAGAATACAATGCAGCTTATGAGGAATTACAGTCTTTTAATGAGGAACTGCAGTCCACGACTGAAGAAATGACGACCTCTAAAGAGGAGTTACAGTCTTTGAATGAGGAATTACAGACTGTCAATGATGAGTTGCGAATGAAGGTTGGCGAATTGACAGAAGCGAATAATGACATGAAAAATTTACTCGATAGCACGAACATCGCGACGCTATTCTTGGACAAAGACCTCAGGATTCGTCGATTCACACCGCAAACTGCATTGGTATTTAGATTAATTCCCGAGGATGTGGGCCGACCAATCTTTGACATCGTCTCACAGTTGGAGTATCCTATGTTATCCAACGACATCGAAGGAGTCCTCGCGAAGGGGATTTCAATCGAAAAGCAAATCCACACCGGGAATAATTTGTGGTATAGGGTTCGTATCATGCCATATCGGACTGTTGAGAATATCATGACCGGTGTGACGATTACATTCTTCGACATTACTGAATATAAGGTATTGGAGGATTCGCTTCGAAAATTTCAAAGTGAGGGAGATCAACAAATCACTTAGAAATCATAATCATCTCAACGCTTTGTGACTGATTTAGATGCTGAGCAGCGTTGGTTCAAATCGTACAGGAAGGAGTGTTACAGATGAGAAGAAAGACTTCGGTCAATAAGGAATTGCGTCAAAACGCTGAAAAAAAAGTTAAAATGGGGCAACCAACACCAAGTCTTTCAGCCACACTGGCGGATGTGCAGCAACTTGTCCATGAACTTGAGGTTCATCAGGTCGAACTGGAGATGCAAAATGAAGAACTGAATCAAATCCATCGAGACCTGGATAAATCCCTTCGTCAATATATTGAGCTCTATGATAATGCGCCTGTGGGATACTTCACCTTAGACCATCAAGGTATTATTAAACGCATGAATTTACGAGGCGCACAGATCGTTGGGCGCGACCGATCGTATTTAGAAAATGTTAACTTTTATTCTTTAGTTGAAGCCCATGATCGTGTAATTTTTGGGGAATTCTTCGAGTCTGTTTTTAGCAGCGATAAAACAGAAAAGATTGAGGTACGCGTATATGATCCAAACAGAAGAATGATCTATCTATATATTGAAGCCGCTTGTTCCGAATTCAAAGATAAATGCCTCATGGCAGTATTCGACCAGACTGAACAGAAAAGACTGGAACAAGCATTGAAACAAAGAGAGATTGAACTTGAGGTCTTATATAATACTATTCGGCAAGGCATTATTTGTCTGCAGGCGGACGATACAATACTTTATGCCAACTCCGCTGCAAAGGAAATTTTGAACATACATTTTAATGAAGGTGCAGCTGTTGCTTACTCCAGTTCGTTAATCGACTCGATTAGAGAGGATGGAACCCCATTCCCGCATAAAGAACACCCCTCTCGAATTGCTTTTTCCACGAACAAGAGTGTCCAGAACGTCGTGATGGGAGTAAGAACAGTAAAAACGGATCATTACAAATGGATTCGCATCGATGCAGTCCCATACTCGTTTACGGGGGGAGAAAAAGCAGACCAGGTTTTTTCTGTTTTCGAGGATATCACACCAATCAAATTACTGGGTATCTTTAATACTTTAACTAATCGAGAAAAAGATGTATTTATGCTGATGGTTAAGAAAGTTGAACGGCAACACATTGCTGAAGCGTTAAAAATAAGTCCGAAAACGGTGGATAAACACAAAGAGAATATTCTCAAGAAAATATCTGTTGGTGAGATTGAGGATCTTGGGAATATCCTCTTGTGATGGAGTTTTGATTGAAGCAGAATTGACACGATAAACATGTAGAGACACGATTATCATTGGTGAATTAGTTTACTCAATCAGGTTTGGCCGACGGATTGCATTAGAACTGATGTCGATGGAGGCAAAAAGCAGTGATAGTGACCCTGGATGATTATGCTTACATCGCAACTGAAACTTTACAGAGTAATGATTCACAGAACACATAGATTCGGATTCAGGGTGCAGGTGTGTTGTCTTTTTCATGACTTGGTCTTCTCAAATGGTTTGATTGTACAGCCCCTTAATTTATGTATACGGTGCATAAGTAAAATAAGCGCATCATTTCAATTATAAAATCATCGATGAAAAAGCTAAAACCATACTAACTAATGGGTTTGGCTCGCTCTCGGCGGTTTTATTTTTACGTTCTCCTAAAAGGCATTATGGATTTTCTTGTAAATGTGCTAATAGTTTTGTACGCATACAGTTTGATAGTATTCAATTGAAGGTATTTCTATACACAGTTGATTAAGTAGGGGCGACGCACAATGAAACGGCTGACATATCTATCTCCTTTTATGCATTCTCGTAATAAGACCGCAGTCATTGCTATCGCAATATGTCTGATAGTACTTTTTACAGCAGTGCGCGTAGCATTTGCTCCAGATGCTGAAGCTGAAGGGGTATCAGTAAATCCTTCCAATAAAAACAACGCAATGGCGGTACACGAACTTGATCCCATCATGACATTGTTGGGCAAGTCTTTTGGTGAAGTCCGTACGATCATGGGAACCCCTCAAGAAGAAGGTTATAATGATTGGTTTGGCCCTTGCAACGTTATGCTATTTATAAGTGATCAAGGGATTATGGAAGTGTATTCACCCACAGACCTCGTGGATGATATTGTTGTCAGCATGGTGCTTTATTCTGGCTATGAATTCATGGGGGTTCGCGTTGGTATGGGTTTGCAGGAGATCATTGACATACTGGGAGTACCAGACAATGGTCCGGATTTGGGCATGGACAATGTGTATTCAATGGAGTATTACTATGGTGATTTGAGTAATCAAATTCCAGAGGTATTCGTTAGTTTCACAACTACAGCAATTGGTGAGCCTACCCAAAGTGCTTACATTAAGTGGGAAGCATTTATAATCGATTCAGACGATAAAGAAAATTGAGCGCATACATTAATCGAATAGAATGAAAATCATGGCCGAAAGGGGTGATCAAAAATGCTGTGGACAATT
The DNA here is from genome assembly GCA_964600665.1 of uncultured Candidatus Sumerlaeota bacterium. Taxonomy (GTDB): domain Bacteria; phylum Bacillota; class SLNR01; order SLNR01; family SLNR01; genus CAZRKC01. The sequence continues at coordinate 20,530 of CAZRKC010000005.1, read as the reverse complement.
GCAGTAATCCTATTTGTACTCTGGTTGCTAGGAATGGTTTCAGCCAATACTTTGGGAGGATTCATCCATATTCTCCTGGTCTTGGCCGTGATCGTGGTGCTGATCAGAGTAATCCAAGGCAAAAAAGTTGTTTAGATCACTTTGATTGCATGATTCTTTTTGATAACTGCAAGAAAGATCATGAAGTCAACCATGACATGAAGTGCGCATGTATGCAGGATAATTTATGGATGAAAATGCAAGGGAAAGGGGGATGATTATGGCTATGGTCCACATTATTGAAGTGATTGCAGAGTCCAGCGACAGTTGGGAGTCAGCAGCGCAAGAGGCAGTAAAGGAAGCTTCCGTAAAATTCAGCAATATTCAAAGCATTTATATAGAAAATCAGCAAGCTATTGTCAATGACAGCAAAATCGTTAAGTTCCGGGTCAATGCGAAGATATCCTATCTGGTGAAGTAGCCATGTGTTTAATCTCAGCAGTTCATAACTATCAGTGCACGATAGTTTTGTGCACTTTCAATAACGGAGGCCATACTAGGAGTGGGGGCATCCACTCCTAGTATCCCTCTCATTGATGGAGAATTAGCACTGATTTGAGAAGTCACTTTCTCGATTTAGGTACTCGGATTGCTAATGGATGTATTAGCAAATTCAGTGGTACGATAATCAAAGAGGTGTGATACTAATAATCCAACACTCATTAGAAGCAGATTATTGCCGTTTGGAGGAATTGATCATGGTTGTCATGCAAATAGTTGGACTCTACCTGGTGGTCGTGTTTCTTGCAGCGATACTCACAAAAGGTCCTGATATGGTCAATCAAATAGAAGATATTAATCTAGTTACTGTACCAGTTGAAGAAACCGAGAGATCATCTTGATCCATTCAGAAGGAAATTGGTTAAGAAACCAAGCGAAGCGGAATGTATGTGATTCAGTAAGAAGTTGTTGTAAAGAGTGTGGTAGTATTTGCGATATCTCACAGAATAACCCCTAACGCAACAGCTGATATGGTTCTCTTCTTCAAGTTGAGAAGTGTATTGGCTGTTTGCACGTCCGCCCTTCAAAATTGTATGTATACAATGGATTTTCTAATCAGGAGTGTGCCACATAAACGACCGTTTCCAATCTGGAAGAAGGCCCGATGGGAACAAAATATTTCGACCATATATGATGTATATGCAGTTACATGACCTTTTCACTTTCGGAGAGTGAATCAGCGAAGAGAGAGCAAACATGCATCACATGATTCATTAAATGCTTTTGCAAACCAAGATAATGTTACTTAGATCTGACTGGCTTAATGGTTATTGATCAGACCGATGGATACCTGATAAGTTACAGTTATCATGTTCTCCTGAATAGCGTTGGAAAGAAGCGATGTTAACGAAATGCTGGCAAAATTGTTTGCATAACCCAATAAGACGCGAATACGCGTCTTAGCTTTTTTGCTGGGGTAATCAGGGCTTAAACTTTGGAGATCTTGATTCAGAGTTGAAGATGAGGTATGCCACCTGACTTTGGAATGAGTGTAACGAATTGGACGCATGATTTTCGTGCATTCATGCACTCCATGGGGCTATGAAATACATATATGATTTCACAATAACAAGTGCCAATAGGGGGATGAAATCTTATTGCGATCTTTTGAGAGCCACTTATTAAATTGCGTCCAGATCTATATCCCCTTAAGTATAAAAACAGATTAACTGATGGATGCACGAGTCTTTTTGTTCTGGATTTGAAGAAATCGTGCTGATAAGATAACTTGGCCTGTCCAATAGTTGTTTTTCGGTCGGTTTGCTCATGCTAGACTGTCAATACTCCTTAACGAACCCTAAAAGTTGACTGATATTATATATCAGGTTAATTTTACAAATAATGATTCTATTCGTGTCAATGCTTCCATAAGTACTGTTCTGGTTACGGCAAGATTGATTCTGACAAACCCTCGACCGTCTTCTCCATGATCCAATCCATTATTGAGAGATATCCCAGCATCTTCTAGAAATACTTTGCTGAGTTTCTCAGCATCAATACCTGATTCCCTGCAATCAACCCAGATAATATAACTTGCTTCAGGTTTTATCGGTTTTAATGGTATGTTTCGTTCTTTGATGTAATTCATGAATATATCGATATTTTCTTTTATGTATAATGTCGCCTCATTCAGCCAAACCTGTGCTTCAGGGCTTGTGGCGCCTGTAACAGCGGCTATGCTAAAAAGGTTTGAACCGTAGAAAAACTCAAACGCATAGTAGTAGTCATACCATTTTCTCATCAAGGCATCATTTGCTATAAACTGCATGGCATGTGGAAGGCTCATCATATTGAACCCTTTGCTCATGCTGAAAACTTGTATGGAGATTTCTTTGGCTTTATCGTTTAATGCCAGGATCGGAATATGCTTTACCCCATCGAAGGTAATTAGAAAATGAACTTCGTCAGAAATTATCAAGACATCGTTTTCATAGCATATATCAACGAACCTTTCTAATTCTTCTTTACTGAAAACACGTCCGACTGGATTTTGAGGATTAACTAATAAAAACACGGCAGGTTTATACTTTTTAATTTTCATCTCGAAATCTTCAAAATCAACTTCATACCTTTCACCTTTTAGTATCATCGGATTCGATATAAATTTGCATCCCGTTCTCTCTATGATAAGTTTTAATGGTGAAAAATATGGACTTTGCAGAATTACATTGTCATTTTTTTCAGTGAAGCAGTCCAAGAGCATACGGATAGATGCCAAAGTTCCAGGCACATCTGTGAGCCACTCTTTGCTAGCATCTAAGTTATAGCTCCTTTTGAAAAAGCCGAGTACCGATTCATAATAGGCGTCAGGGGTGTGTCGATAATTATATGTATTATCCTCCAGAATCTTCGCCATTCGTTCTTTAATAATGGGGGTGCAAGTATAATCCATGTCAGCTGTTCCCATGCCGATGATGTCAGTTCTTCCTTCTGGTTGTTTCCATCGCCTGGATCCATTACGCCTGTGGTCTAAGGTTGAGTCGAAATCTACTTTCATATTATCCTCCTATCAAATACTGAATTTAAAGTACATGGTTGATTCACCGATACATTTCATTCGCCATTAGCAATTTCATCCAACCACAATCATTTTTTGCCTGCAACCGATAATTATTCATCCAACTAGATATTAGCAATCAGGGTACTATTAGAGTCTCTGTCACGGTAGATACAACCGTTTTGACTTATGATACAAATAGTGGATATGAAGACAACCCTTCTCCCAACGGCTCGTCTTCATAATAAGTCAAATCCATAATAGAAGTACATCTTTAACAAGCTCCGCAGACTGTTTAAGAGTCCGCTTTTAAGTGTTAAATACAAGTCATTATAATCCCATGATTGACTATTCTGCAAAGGTTACATTGATCGAGCTGATTACTGCATCCACTCTTTTCTGCCAAGCACGGAGCAATCCGTTAGCAAATGGTTAGCAATTTATAAGTCAATATGACTTAAATCGAAAATCTAGCCTCTGGTTACAAGTTAACTTAAGTTCAAGAACAGTTTCTGAAAAATCGGCTACTTTATCTACCTTAAGTCGAATGCTCATTTTGTCAAATCACTTTGGATTATTTCATTAATAAGTGCCGCCAGGTGACACCATTTCTGGTTGAGATGCCGTATATGATGTCTCCCTTAATCACCGCACAGCGGAGGATGTCGTCGGCTTTGGGCAACAGGGCATATCCGTGTCAATGTATATACTCGCTTGTGCAAACCATCAATAATTGACGGCAACGCTTCTATTGTGTGATACCCACCAACGTGCATAAAGATTATTCCACCCTCAGATGCATTGTCCAGTACCCTACGGATTAGATAATTTGTCGTCACTTTTGTGCCTTGGGTTTCTTCCACCAATCGTGACTATCCACAGTCCACATCACAGTATATGGATATAACCCCGCATCCCCGTGCATGTTTCCGTAAACCCAGAAAAGCCCAAAATGGTGTCGCCTATCATGGCATCTCCTTGAAGATATTGTTTCCATTCCTTTTAGTTGCTAACAATAATTCTTTGTGCATTCTAATACCTTAATATATGTTACCCCTGATTACTTATCAATCCTTTACTCATTCTATCAACAACATCAAACATTTTCTCAGGGAAAGGGAGGGGAAGGTCGTTATTAAATATTTTCAATGTAAAAAATCACAAACAAAACACCTCGGAATTCCTGATGCTGTGTGGATTTCCGAGGTGTTCTGTAATTACTGGTATGAGTTGCATAATGTTTTTTTGGGTATATATTGCGAATATTTTATCAGCTGTTATTTGCTCCTTACTTATCGTACTTCTCTGAGTACTGCTTTCTGAGATGGATCGCCTGGATAACGGCGTAGGCTGTTTCGTCTGCGGTATACGCCGTCAAGTCAATCATGTCCGCTGCGGTACTCTCTGCTTTTTCAACTGCTGAGAGCTCTCTTTTTTGATCATGGGCCGCTTTTGCAGCCTCTGCGTCTTCCTTGATTTTATCGATATTTGACTGCATCTGCAAAAGTGTCGCGTTAATCTTGCTCTTTCCTTTTTCAGATGCCAGACGCATATTCTCTCTGGCCGCAGTGACGTTCCCTTTAGCAATACTGAGATGCTCTTTCACGACTTCACCCGTCTGATCTATCACAGCTCCTGTGGTTTGTTTCATAGCAGAGATACGTTCGTTCATGTTATCAATTTTTACATTCAAATCTTCTTTTTTCATTATTATTACCTCCATTTTTTATTAAAATTTTGTTTGTAAACTACCATCCAATATTCCTTAAAAGTATTCACCCAAATCAGCAAATATTCATCAACTGTAACATGCAGTGCCGGATGGATGGCTGATGCATATTGTTTGATTGCTTTCGCCGCCGCCTGAATAAGAGGATGTATATCTGCATCGCGGGTGGACGCAGGACTCTGGATAAATGTTTCCCCTAAAGGGCCAATTAACTCACGATGAAGACTCAATCAGCCAAGCAAACAGTTTACCTTGTTTTAGGTTCGATTAATTCCATCAACGGTTGATATTCAGCGCCTTCAAGTCACACAGCAGCGTTGTTGATTTGGCATGTTCCATCTCATTTACATCTGTATCACCTCCATTCAATGTAATCGTTTCGGTCAAAATCGCTTCCGTGGCCGTAATCCCGTAGAGTGAGAGACTCTTACTCTAGACTCAAGTTTTAGCCTCAAACATCATACATGGCTATCTTAACGATCTTTTTGCCCACTCACCTTTATCCCCCTGTTATCAAAACCCCACACTCCAAGTAGCTCGAGATGACAACGAATTCGATCACAGCTTGCATTCGCATGAATGTATCAGCAAAAAACTGATTTACGACAACTCATGTTCTTGAGAATTTATTTATGTAGATAAGCAATCAATGCTTTCGGTCACCATAATATGCCTCTGAAAATTAATTCATTCATTTTGTTTATTCTACATAAATGTTAAAGGTGTCTTTGTCACTTTCTTTGTTTAATCTTCAAGAGTTCATAATTGATATCTTGACCTACGGATTTTCTAAGTGTTTTCTGCCCTTCATCCAATAATATTGCAAGTGTATCCTTTAAGACTAATTGAGTTTCTGGATCCATGCTTCGGTATTTATTCATCATTGCGTCAATTGCTTTCAGCTTCTCTTGCGATAACTCACTAAATGTTTGCACTCCTGTTACGTGTATGATTTCAAAGAGTGCATCAAAAAAATCTTCTCGCTGTTTTGCAGAAATTCTATTAAGCCATGATCTTATGGTGTTATCAACATTAACACTATTTTTGTTTAATCGCTTTTCATATACAAAACTTGAACCCTTAACTTGCCATAAAAAGGCATCATGTTGTATTATCCCAATACCACTACTATCAACTACCTTATACTCTTCGCCGTGTTCGAATAACATCCCAATCACAGAGGCTTTAGGAATGAACGTATGAATTCTATTGAGCATGCTAAGGTACTCTTCACTTTGAATAATGCTCGTTTGGAATCCGGGTCCATCATTGTTATAGACATTAATAATTCTATCTCTAATCTCACTGTTCGATCGTACTGCGGCATAGACAGCAAGATTACCCCCTTTAGAATGACCTCCCAGATAGAAATTGCCTTTATACATTGAAGCAATGTTCCTAACATAAGATATTGATTGCTTTTGTGCTAACACTTCATCCATAAAACTCATATGAAAATTTTCTTTCCAACCAGCAAGCGTGTTATCTGTGCCTCTAAAAGCGATAAAATGTTCATTACCTTCCATTGAAAACACAATTGCCGAAAATTGTTTTGAAATTTCATAATCCACTTGGTTGACATACCCAGATAATTTTATGTTTTGAAAACGATTTGTCTTTGCCGCTTTAGCAAGCAATTCAGCTATCCTTTCCGGATAGTAATAACTTACATACTCAGAAGGTTTCACTTGACTTATTGATAAATGGTCAGCTAATTGAGATAATGTCATTCCTCTTCCATCGGCTTCATGCGAGACAATACCATCTAATCTTAGATATGATAAATTGGATAATATCAAATTATCAACCTCATTAAAACCATCTCCCGTGAACGATAAATCACCACGCCATTCTAGATAATCGAGTATATTTGCCATTATTTCTCCTTTCAGCATTCCTCAAACTTATTGATTTACAATTAGTCTGTTTTTAACCCAATCTTGTTTTTGGAAATGCTCATTGATTGCACGTTTTGCAGATCTGAATGCATTCACACTTTCCGATACAATCCAAGACCATCAGGAACATTATTTAATACTGTTTCTTTTGTTATCCACTAATCGAGGCATACTCCCCTGGAGCAACTCTTTCATCTTTTCCTGTTTCGTGAACATTCGCCATTTGGTATACCCAGCAGAAATTGAGACTGTACTTTGATTCATGCGACGGTTTGATCCAACATCTCTTCGAAGTTCCACAAAACTCAAGATCATTTCAGATATGAATTGCCTAAATCGAACCCGTACAATTCCAAGGTGCAAACTTAAACGGCATAAGCTGGTCATGGTTTTTCCATCTGCGATTGGACGCCTCTTCGTGGATCAGGCTGCTGTTTTTGCCTCTCCAAGAACCTTCATGAACTCATCACCTGTAATATTCTCTTTTTCTAAAAGATATCGTGATATCTTAACCAAAGACTCTCGGTTATGCTGGAGGAGCTCGATAGCTGACTTCTGACAGTCTTCAATGATCTGACGAACCTCTTCATCGACCGCTGTGTTGGTCTGTTCAGAACAAGTAGCGACCCTGCGTCCGTCAAGATATTGACTTTCTGTCGATTCCAACCCCATAGAGCCAAACTCATCACTCATACCATACTGAGTCACCATTCTGCGAGCTAGATTTGTCGCCCGTTCGATATCGTTTGACGCGCCAGTCGTACTGGTACTGAACTGAACGATTTCGGCCGCACGTCCTCCCAATAGGGTATTGATTTGAGCGATCAATTCATCTTTGGTCAACAAATAACGGTCATCCTCCGGTATGCTCATCGTATATCCAAGTGAACCCATAGTGCGAGGTACAATCGTGATTTTCTGAACCGGCGTTGCGTTTTTCTGGAGTGTAGAAACCAGTGCGTGTCCAACCTCGTGAAACGCAACCATTTCGCGCTCTTTGCAATTCAGGACACGTTCTTTCTTTTCTTTACCCGCAATAACCACTTCCACTGATTCAATCAAATCCTCTTGAATAACGATTTCCCTGCCCATTTTGACAGCTCGCAAAGCGGCCTCGTTTACCATGTTGGCTAAATCTGCACCTGTCGCACCACTTGTGATCAGCGCAATCGAGTGAAGGTCTGCATCTGGACTGATGGCCACCTTGTCCGCATGAACCTTCAGGATTGCTTCACGACCAGGCAGGTCAGGCTTATCAACCACCACTCGACGATCAAATCGACCAGGGCGGAGTAGTGCTTGATCCAAAATTTCAGGTCGGTTGGTAGCAGCTAACACCAAAATGCCTTTGCTTGAATCAAAGCCGTCCATTTCAGCAAGCAGTTGATTGAGTGTTTGTTCCCTTTCATCGTTGCTACTGATCTGCATATCACGCTTTTTCCCGATAGCATCAATTTCATCAATGAATACGATACAGGGAGTATTGTTAGCCGCCTGTCCAAACAGATCACGCACGCGGCTTGCGCCAACACCCGCAAACATTTCGACAAATTCTGATCCGGACAAGGAATAGAATGGGACTCCTGCTTCACCCGCAACCGCCTTGGCGAGCAAAGTCTTCCCGGTTCCCGGTGGCCCAACCAACAATGCACCTTTGGGCTGCTTTGCACCGATTTTTTTGTATTTTTCAGGATTATGGAGATAGTCCACCATTTCGGCAAGGCTCTCTTTTGCCTCATCCTGACCAGCCACATCTCGGAAAGAAACCCCCGTGCCATTTTCCAAATTAAACAGTTTGGCTTTTGATTTGCCGACGTTTCCTGTCATGCCGTTCATTAAGGCGCTGCCCCAACTTTCGTTAGTGTTGTTCATGCGCTTGGACAGACTATTTGCGGTTAGCGAGTATAAGAAGTACATGATAATAATCGGGAATATCCAGTTGCTGATAAATGTCAGCATAGGCGATGTGTGGATGATTGGTTTGGATACTTCGACATGATAAGTATCCAGTAAGCTTAATAAATCCGCGTCTTCAATAAGGCCTGTATAATATGTTGTCTGCTTGAATAACCATTCGGGTTGCATGTTGTTTGTTCCATTTGCAAGAATCTCATCTATAGTCGCACGTTCTGCATTCTCCTTTAAAACAATCTGAAGTTCTGAGTCAATAATTTGAACAGCAGCAACACTTTCGCTTTCGACAAGTTTCACAAATTGAGTATAAGTAATCTGTGTTTGATTGTTGACCGTCAAGATGCTTAGCGCAAAGTTCATGGCGAAAGTAATTAAAAACATGACGACCATCATATTAATGAAATTTGGACCTTTACCCGGAGTATTCTCTTGACTTACCTGATTTTGATTCTGATTCATCTTTTACACTTCCTCATCTTTAACTTTGTTTTGATAATTATATCCACAGCGTTTGCAATAATTACTGCCCTGATCGGTATGCTCTTCGCACTCGGGGCAAAATTTCTCATCTTTGGCATTCACTAGTTTTCTTCGAGTTTCAATAATACACTCCACCAGATTATTAATCTTCCGCTCTTCCTGTTCCGCTTTTTCTAAGATGGTTTTGCCTGCTTCGCAATAATAATCGTTAAGTTCCATTTCCATTCGAATTAATTCTTGCTCCATTCGATTGATCTCATCCATTAATAATCCATTATTATTGTGTTTCTCCAACCTGCTCACCTCCGCAATCGAAAGTCTTATTCTTCGCTTTGTTCACATGATAACAATTCTGTTTCACTCAAGCTAGCTACAAAGATACCGAAAATGTCCATTAATGTACACTTGGAGTCAGATTGTGCAGATCAGAAGTCGCTTCTCAATCATTCGACCCGTGCATCCTGCTGCGATATGATGCACTTGAATTTTGAGGCATGCTAAAGTAGAATAAAGGCATCAGGCGAATAATCAAGCGGGGCGGTGAAGCCATGGATCACACGCAGCAAGATATCCGTATAACTAAAACACACAAAGCATTGGTTGAAACAATGCAGAAGCTGCTTGAGAGGAAAAGCTTTCAAAGAATCACTGTGAATGATATATGTCAGAATGCTATGGTCAGCCGTTCAACGTTTTATCTCCACTTCGATGATAAGTATCAGCTGTTAATGTTTTTTCTACAGGACGAGCGAAAACAACTTGAGAAAGCCATGCATGAAAATGACGCGAAAGAGACCATCGGCGGAGCATTCAGCATTATCAAGGCACGAAAAAATACATATCGTAATATTCTTGATTCGGAAAATAATTCGGAGCTGTATCAGATGTTCCTGAAGTTCTTTTCTGAATTCATTTCCGATACCCTGATCGCGAACGAAAAACAGGGGATCGAATTGGTTGGGCCGCTTCCTATCCTTTCCGCGTATTACGCAAATGCGATAGCCGGCACAATGTTGTGGTGGATCAACGATAATTCCACTGTTTCTGTCGATGAAGTCGCTCTTTGCCTCTATAATTTGCTCTCTGATATCATTCCTGAATAGTTATCAACACAAAAAAAGTCTACTGCAAGCTCACTTCGCTTACGGTAGACTCTTGTTTTTTGCGTAAGAAAACTCCCAGATTTTGTTCTTCCGTTGTACTCTCCCCAATAGTATTATTCAATCAAGACCATTATATCCATTGTGAGACAGATACACCTACTGTGTTTGTGAAAGGATATTTTACTCATTTTGTTAATTACCTGTTTGTTTGGATTATTTGTAAACCGTATTCGAGGTTTAATCATATAGAGTGAAATTGGGTAGGATATTTCACTATTACTCAAAGCAAACAGCGCATTCTAACAGTAAAATTGGTTCCATCGGGGACAGCATAGAAGCAATTAAAAATTTGCTGGATGCAACATTTGCCGATACATCAGCTTTCTTGATGCTCCACCTGAAATAAGGAAACGACTTCATACTGTCAAAGGTATTAAACAGGAGAATCATGAAATCCGTCGCCGAGAGCAGGTAATCCTCATCTTCCCCACGAAACTTCTGCTAATCGTCTTCTACCGCATTGTTCATTGGACAGGACGAAGAATGGAAAGTAGATCCAGAAACCCGAAACGGAGCAAGTGAAAAAATAATAACCAAATACTATCATTTCCCACAATTCTGATTAGTCTCTAACGAAATGGTTGTAGGTATCACAAGGCACCCTGTTTGATCTATTCATGTCCGGTAGGAAACATAACACCCGGAAAGAGACCTGTAAACCTCCGGTATTGTGAAGAGAATTTCGCAGCATATTTCATTGCGTACTTACTTGATGAAACTGCTTGTCGAGGAAAGTGCCCATAATATGACTTGAGTCGCCTCTTTCCTGAAATGTCTATAAGGCTGATATTACTTGATTCACAAATACATTAACAATATTTGGGTCAAATTGTGTTCCGGAACATCTCATTAGTTCTATTATTGCTTCCTCTTTGCTTAGCCCTTTACGGTAACTTCTTGCGCTGGTCATAGCATCGTAGGCGTCAGCAACACTAATTATCCTCGCTTCAAACTGTATTGCTTCGCCTTTGAGTCCATTCGGATATCCACTGCCATCCCACTTCTCATGATGTTTAAGAACAAATTGAGCTAGCTCTGAAAACTCGTCTGTTGAACTCAATATTCTCCAACCTATCTCGGGATGTCTTTCAATCTCCATTCTTTCATTGATGGTTAAAAACCCCCGCTTATTCAGTATTTTTTCATCTATGCCGATTTTACCAATATCATGAATCAGCCCAGCGGCTTTCATCTGATTAACACTATCCTTGTCCATATTCATTTTAGAAGCAATAGCCATACAAATGTTGCCCACTCTATTCGAATGTGCCGCCTCTCGATGGCTTTTCTCGAATAATGCATTCATGATAAGGTTTATCGTTTTGCTTCTCGTACTTGAATGCGCATATAACTTGCGTCGATACATATAATTTTCAGAATTTGCGATGGTCTCGACAATTGATTGTTTATCCGTTGTTTTCGTGTCATATCCGTAGGAAATGGACAACTCAAAATTTGAAACTATTTCTTTAGATGCTTGTTCTTTAACTTGGTTTGCAATTTTTATGCTCTCAGCCTCCGATGTCCTTGGTAAAAGAACAATAAACTCGTCTCCTCCGATTCTAGCAATAAGATCTTTCTCTCGACATACATTTTTGAGTATTACTGCTGCTTTTTTAAGAAGCATGTCCCCCGAAGCGTATCCAAACGAATCATTGGCCAGCTTCAATCCATTGATATCGAACATAATAATAGATAATGGAAGATTCTCTATTGTATCTAGTTTCCTTAACTCTTCTTCGAAAAATTTTCTATTGTATAGTCCAGTAAGATGATCATGATTGTTTAAATAAAGCAAAGTATTTTCATATTTCTTACGCTCGGTAATATTCTGGACTACTCCCCATAGACCAGTAATCTTTCCGTTCTTTTCCTTTACAGCCTCGACCCGTGTCCATACCCATTCATTCGATCCGTCTTTATTCACAAACTCTAGTTCATGCTCGGAAGGAATTCCGGTATCTTTTATTCGTTCAAGTGATGTCGATAGTTTATCCCAACTTCCCGGAGTGAATAACTTCAAATGTTCTAAAAAAGGGGGAGTTGGAATTGTTGGATCCAACCCATACATTCTGCGAAGTTCATCCGACCAAACAATCTGATTTGTATCCAGATCCAGCCTCCATGTACCTAATTGAGCAATTCGCTGTGATTCCAATAAATCATCCATACTCTGCTTAAGCTGTACTTCTTTTTTCTTACGTTCGGTAATATCAAGAAAAATTGCAATACCGGCGTTAATGTTATTATTTGAATCCGTTATAGGCGTCGCATGTGTCAGTATATATCGGTCTTCATAATCATCTTTCCGAATCATAAACTCCGCACTACAGGGTTCGCCATAGAGAATTGCTCTAGCCAAAGGGACTTCTTCTTCAGCAAATGGGTTGCCATTTAAATGCAACATACCCCAGTTATCGACATAATTGTGGATATCGGTATTGTTTACAATCTCTTCCCTTGATTTCTCTCTATCAAGAAGACCGGATTTGTTGACGTATCGTAGTTTACCGTCCGGAGCGTCTGCAATTGCTATTCCTTCAAGGCTGTTATCGAATGCTGCTTTCAGGATGGCCTGGGATTCCAAGAGCGACTGTTGAGCTTGTTCTTGTTCTGTAATATCAATACCAATCCCGACAAAATACTTATGACCATCAATAATGAGTGGGACTCCACTTGAGCGGGTCATCATCTTATTACCGTTCTTTAAGGTCATCTGAGCTTCCACTTCACAGTACCCTTTTTCAAAAACGTCACGAACCGCAGCTTTGACCCTAACTAATTCTTTTTGATCAAACCATTTCTCAAGGGTCATTTGGGATAGTTCCTTTGTTGAATATCCTGTCATTGTTTCATGTTTTTTACTCCACTTAATCATCTTTCCGTTCTCATCATAAACATACAAAAACCCTGGTCTGCTTTCAAATATTGCTTCTATCAACGCACCCTCTAGCATCAATCCCTCAAATAACTGTTGAGTCAAGTTATTTGAATTCTTAAGATCCTTGGTCTTTTCTTCAATCAATGCAGCGAGTACTTGCTTTTCATCGCGCATTTTGATATTTGTAGCTCTGATTTTAAGCATAGCCCGAATTTGAGTAGTTATCTGCATTTTTTCAATGGGTTTTAATAGAACTGCGTCCGCACCGCATTCTAAGGCCTGGATATAATTCTCCTTATCTTCTCTAGGGTTAGCAACAAAAACCACAGGTGTGTCACTTAGCACTTTGTTTGCTTTGAGCTGCGTGCACACCTCGAATCCATCCATTCCATGCATATTAATGTCAAGAAAAATCACATCAGGGGCTTCTGCTGCTGCAAGCTCAAGCCCTTGCTCTCCAATTAGAGCTTTGCAAACGGCAGTATCAGGGAAGGCATCTTTTATCAGCAGCTCTAATCTATTGGAATTTTCCTCATTATCATCGATTATCAAGATCTTTGCGACCATTTTTCCCATACTGCACCTCCTTTATCAGCAACGAAGATTCTTCTCTGATAATAGATTGCGTAGTTATTGAATCAAATCCATGTGATAGAATCATAAACACTTTCGAAGTAAGGATTAATAATCCCAACATGAATTCTAGGCAATACATTTAAGTTCAAAGAAGTGAAAGGGGAAATCATCGGCGGATCCGCGTATGGTAAGTATTGAGCAAACCGAAAAGGAGTGTAGCCGGTTGTCTACCCTTATTCTAACGTAGATTTCAAAAAAGTGCTATTGCAATTCATGACTGAAGATAATCTAATGATTTCATGCTCATATGGGTGTGCGTCCGGCTCATGGGAGCAGAAATTACGTCGAAAGTGGAGTGCCCCCGATAATTGTACCAAGTTCAATGTTAGGAAAGAGCGGCAATGGGTGGATGTGGGTTTTCCGGGACGAACACTGAATGTAAGAAGACAACTGCAGAGAATCGTCGGTAAAGGATTTATCACCAAATACCCGAAGACCGGACGGACATAGACGGGGTGCTCTCCTCGATTCTGTTATAAATATGTTCAAAAGAATGAAAATCGAGCAAACAGAGAATCACCTAAAAATTGAAGGGCGCGTTGCAAGACTATGGATATATCTTCTATTTGGTTGACGGATCACCAGTAAATCCTTCAAATCTCTCAAGCCGATTTCATTTTTAGCTCTAAAAGATAACCATTCGGATCTGCGTTTTCATGACCTGCGGCATACCAATGCTTCACTCACTAAAGCTTATGCTCGGTGAGGAAATTACTGTCGTTCAGGAGTGATTAAAGCATGAAAAATCAACTACAACTGCAGAAAATTATACCCATGCTATTCCAGGTAGGCAGAGGTAAGTTGCGGGCCGTTTTGATGCAATTTTGGTACTCAAAAGAGCCTCTCAAAAATTTGGGTGACGATTGGCCGATAATCTTACCCATTTGATAATTCGGAGAAACATAAAAACGGCGCGTACGCGCGCTGTTACCGTTTTCTGTTGGTGGGCCATCAGGGACTCGAACCCGGGACACCCTGATTAAGAGTTGAGTAACGCTTCATACATGTGACCACAAGGATAAGCACAGAGTATTGATATACTTATTGTTCACGCATTAGTTCCTTGATTCAATATCATGAAAATACATATATTTTCACAAAAACGGGCGACGAATGGGCGACAAAATCTGATTACAAGTCAGAAATAGGGTCATAACATCTAGTTTAATTCAGTTGTCGTGAGTTTCTCTAACCTTTATTCTGTAAGGCTTTGCTGGGCTTAATAGTTGCGTTCAGTTGTGTTTTATTTTATCTAGTATAGCCCTTTTCTGTGAAAATGGAATGTATCCAGACCCTCATCAAGGATCATGTTGTTGTATTCACCGCCCCGATCCGTATGAAACATCCATCTTCAGTTGTTTGTTCTCTTTTCACAATTTGAGCAGTTCGATTTCTTCCGGTGTTTTATTATCCCTTTCCCGGGTCGATCCTGTGGCATTAATCCGCTTGATCCATCGGTCCAGGAGGCTATGAGCCAAACCATATTCCCGGCAGATTTCAGCTTTAGACTTATCAAAGTTGCACAGTTGAGCAATCTGCTGCTTAAACTCTTCACTATGGGTTCTTCTTTCTGTTTTGTCGTTCGTGCTTATCATTCCTCTCAGCTCTGTTAATGATAGCACGAATCTAATTTTTCTGTCCATCTAAGTGTAGCCATACCACACACGACCCCAAACGTAAAATACTGTATCCACAGCACCCCAGGCATCTTCGTATCCTGACCTACTCTATGTATAGACAAACTTTCTGCTAACAGTGTTAATCTTATTCAATGATATCTTTGCAGATGGAGCTTTACCAGTAACCGCAAAACGGAAATCCCGAGCAACAAACAGAAACGTTGTAAGGGAGATGGCTTATGATTAATAAAATCGAATTAAAGCTATGAATCTCACCTCAAACGCAGGATTTTTCCTAATGCTAGAGAACACAAAAACAATGGAATTTTTGAGATGATTGGAAATGAACTCAACTTTGAAAGCGCCTCAGTAAACAAGATTAAAATGAATCATATTAAGACTATGCACTGCGGTTACGACGGTTTTCTGTATCCATATTCAATAAAGGCTGAAATGGCGGGAGAAACACTGGGGGGATTAAACATGGAAATAAAGGCGGATATCATATTTTTCAATGGCCCTATCATTACCTCGAACATGCATAACGATATTCTTGAAGCGGTTGCGGTGAAAGAAAACCGAATTGTTTATGCAGGAAACAGGGAAGGTGTCAAAGCTTTTCAAGATCGAGACACTGAAATGGTGGACTTAAAGGGGAGAAGCATGATTCCCGGGTTTATTGACAGCCATCTCCATTTTGCTCTTTATGGGATGAAACAGGGTCCGATCATTGATGTGACATCTGATAAAGTGTCTTCGATCGAGGAAATTAAATCCCTGATCAGAGAAGCGGTAAAAATCAAAAAATCTGGCGAGTGGATATCCTTATCCGGCTATGATCATAATAAACTGACAGACCAAAGGCATCCGACAAAAGAGGATTTTGACCAGGTTGCTCCTGATAACCCGGTGAGATGCACAAGAGCCTGTGCTCATATGGGCGTTTACAACAGTCTTGCCCTTGAAGAAGGGAAAATAAGGCCTAAAGATTTCGCGCCGGGAGAAGTGATTGTTGAAAACAGTGAGTTGACAGGACTCTTAAAAGAAGATGCCCATATGTACATGGGTCGAAAAGTGCATTTCTCAGAAGAGGAAGTATTGCTGGCGTTGAAAGCTTCTGATGAGCTTATGGTAAGTCATGGAATTACATCAGTTCATGATGCCGGATCTGAAGGAAACATTATGAAAGCGATGGAAAAAGCTTCAAGAGATGGCTTGATCAACGTGCGGATTTATCCGATGATTTTTGATCTGGCAGGGAAAGAACAGGGAAAAACTCTAATTGAACACTTTGTTGCCGCTGGAATCACTTCCGGATTTGGAAATGAGAAATTTTCCATAGGCCCGGCAAAGATCATGCTGGACGGCAGTAGCAGTGGACCATCGGCTGCCACAAAAGAACCATACAGTCATGATCCTGAACTGAAAGGAATCCTGGTATGGCAGCAGGAAGAAGTGGATGAGTTTGTTGACCGGATCCACGGTGCGGGATTTCAGGTGACTGCGCATGCTCAGGGAGATCTGGCGATAGAAATCATGGTGAACGCCATTGAAAAGGCGCTCAAAAAGAACCCGAGGGATGACCACAGACATCGGATTGAACATTGCGGGCTTCCTAACCCGGAGCTAATTGAAAGAATCAGGGCGCTGGGTATTGTGGTGACACCCAACCCGGGGTTTATCGAACTGAATGGAACCGACTATCTTAAGTATTACGGCGACCGGGTTAAGTATATGTATCCCTTAAAGACTTATCTGGAAAAGGGTATAACGGCCGCTATTGGTTCGGATGCACCGGTGATTAAGCATAATCCTATGTTTGGCATTTATGGTGCTGTGACAAGAAAAGACGGCAAGACCGGCGAAACAGTCGGAGAAAATCAAAAGATCAGCCTGTTGGAAGCCATAAAAATGTACACATACAACGGTGCTTATTTGAGTTTTGAGGAGAAGATAAAAGGCAGCATAGAAGCAGGGAAATTAGCTGATTTAGCAGTTCTCTCAGAAAATATTCTGGAAACGGAAGCGGAAAGAATCAAGGAAGTGAAAGTGGACAGGACCTATATTGACGGAAAAACTGTTTTTGTTAGAGAACAACACGCTGAGAAACTGGCTGGAAACAGTTGATCACAGATGGTTTGCATAATTTGTGGTTCACACCATAAAAGATAGGGTGCAGCATGTTTGAATGCAGCAAGGAAAGAATGAAAGATGAAATAACGAATTCTGCTCAATTTGGAGCAACCGGAAATGGAGATAAGGTGTTTTATGGTACAATAGAATCAAGAAGCTGTAAAAGATGAGAGCTGTTTGTCGATGTTTTGAATAAGTAAAGGAGGATGACATTTATGAAGGGTTCTAAACAAATCAAAGAAAATTCACTGAAGTACAATCTTCATTCCTGGTGCGCCCAAGGAAGACTAAATCCAATGGTTGTCACAAAAGCAGAAGGCATTTATTTTTGGGACGATGAAGGGAATCGATATTTTGACATGTCCAGTCAACTGGTAAACATGAACATTGGGCATGGTCATAAAAAAGTCATCCAGGCCATCAAAGATCAGGCGGATCAAATGGCCTTTATGGGTCCCGGATTTGCCTTTGAAGCAAAATCCGAAGCCGCCAGAAAGCTGATCGAAATAGCACCTGACAATATGGGGAAAGTCTTTTTTACCAATGCCGGTACAGAAGCCAATGAAAATGCCATTAAAATGGCCCGGATGTATACAGGGCGCAATAAAGTGTTTTCCAGATACCGTTCCTATCATGGCGCCACATACGGGTCAGCAAACCTGACAGGCGAACCGCGCCGCTTTGCCAGTGAACCGGGGATCCCAGGTTTTGTGAAGTTCTTTGATCCGTACGTTTACCGTGCTCCCATTGCGTTTAAAAACGATGCTGAAGCTACTCAATACTATATAGGACAGCTGAGAGAGCAAATTCTGTACGAAGGACCCCACCTGATCGCGGCGATCTTCCTGGAAACAGTTACCGGAAGTAACGGAGTCATTATTCCGCCGGAAGGTTACCTGAAAGGCGTTCGGGACCTCTGCGACGAATTTGGCATTATCATGGTATGCGACGAAGTCATGGCCGGCTTTGGCCGGACCGGTGAATGGTTTGCCGTCAATCACTGGGGTGTGAAACCGGATATCATCACATTCGCTAAAGGCTCCACCTGTGGGTATTTGCCACTGGGCGGCACCATGGTCTCCAAAGAAATTGCGGCTTACTTTGATGATCATGTCATGTATTGCGGCCTGACTTATAATGGGCATCCAATGGGTTGTGCCACGGCGGTCGCAACGCTCGATGTGTACAAAGAAGAAAACCTGATCGAACGATCCCGGGAAATGGGCAAAGTGCTGGGAGGTCTTCTGGAAGATCTTAAGACCAAACACGCTTCAGTGGGAGACGTACGTTACATTGGTCTTTTCTCGGCAGTAGAACTGGTCAAAGATAAAGAAACAAAAGAACCCCTCGTTCCTTACGGCAAAGATCCGGAAAAGATTATGCCGAAGATTCTGGGCATGCTTACAAAAGAAGGGTTCTCCACTTACAGCCATGAAAACATGCTGATTGTGGCCCCTCCGCTGATCATTAAAGAAGAAGAGCTGAAGGAAGCGATGGCCATTCTTGATCGGGTGTTGAATTCTGTTGACAAAATGATTTAGTACAAAATAATTTCATCTTAAAGACTTCATCGATCGAAGAATAAAGGTTGATCAACAGCCTGATGGAAGTTTACACAAGAAACTGGCCGTAAATCCGGCCAGTTTCTTATTAAATCCTGTTTATGAGTCAATTATGCTTCCTGCTTAAAAGGTTTATCGTCGAATTTTCCGAGCACTTCGTTTCGCTTGGCATGTGTACGCCAGATTCTCCTTTACAGATTGTTGTATGACCGCTGACAAAAGATGTCAAACAAATTGTATAATTTCCTGAATTTACTGCAATCATAATAAGCGACAGAAGCACTTAGAGCAATGTTAGATAATTTTTATTTCTGCAGGCAAAGGGGTGTAAAAACCTTTGCCTACTATAAGTAGCTTCGCAAGAAAATGTCAGAAAATGATTTTTCTGAAATAGATGTGTAAAACAAAAACGGCGCAAACCCGCGCCGTTACTAGTTTTTATTGGTGGGCCATCAGGGACTCGAACCCGGGACACCCTGATTAAGAGTCAGGTGCTCTACCAACTGAGCTAATGGCCCAAAATATGGTAGCGGCGACTGGATTTGAACCAGTGACACTTCGGGTATGAACCGAATGCTCTAGCCACCTGAGCTACGCCGCCAAAAAGTCTTGGTTGCGGGGGCAGGATTTGAACCTGCGGCCTCCGGGTTATGAGCCCGACGAGCTACCGGACTGCTCCACCCCGCGACGGTATTGTGTTTATACAAGCAAGGCTTATTATAGTATATATCCATCATCCGGTCAAGTGCCAATTTCCGATGCTCATATAAATCAGAAACGCGGGCAACACAGGATGTCATTCCAAAGGGATTTTTTCTTGGCATCGACATAGTTACGTTTTACGGAATATTCTTACAGATGGCACTCACCGGGATCATTCCCAAAATGGGGGTATCGGTTCCTTTGTTTTGTCAATTGGAAAGTCCAGAATATGTCTAAAAAAGATGGCACACGATGAACCCCGACGCGGTTAATGCGAGGAGACTGAGATAACTATAATGCTTTGCAGGAATTGCTTCCATCGAGATGATGGGTATTCTTCTTCGCACATTAGTATTCATATCAACAATGATGTTATTGAAACCGTATCGGACTCGATTGATTGAGTTCGGTTTCCCTCGAGTAAACTAAACGAGGTTTTACCGCAACAAGAAACAAAAGATCGCTTCGATGCAGTGTGAAGTCAATAAACCTTATGCAAGAGTCCTATATGCAATTCTCCCGGCCCAACTAATATCGAATAATTTTAAATTCCAATTGTATTTGCTCGAGCAGAATATTCTCAGTGTCATAGACTTTATGATAACGATGAAGGCTTCCTTGATATTTCAAAAAATGTTTGCCAAATGTTGGCTAGCCTATTAAGATAATATTATCGCTTCCTGAAATATGCATTTCAACTATGAAAGGAGAAGGCCGATGAATGAACTGAGTCACCAAAGGTGGACACAACAATTCATTAAAGAGCTATGGCTGGG